>NZ_JAPFBW010000005.1 GCF_026153205.1 Aquabacterium sp. A7-Y
CCGCCCGGCTCGCTTCGCATCGCCTGGGGAGAAGGTCAAGCGAGGGCATCGGCGGCGAAGACATCAGCAGCGTACCTACACCCCGAACCTGTCGCGCAGCGACAGGCAGGCAGCGAGGCGATGCGCAGCGAGCCGAGCGGGGTTGGGTTTGTAGGCCCCGTGTGGGGCGGCGAGGAGCGCAGGGCTGGGGAGGTTGCCCCGCGCGCAGCGCGGGGTCGGCGAGCACTGTTTGAGCTCCGTTTTGAGGGGGCGTAGGCCCCCTCAAAAGAGGGCGAGTTGCGCAGCCGCCTCCCCAGCCCGAGCACCGCAGCGGACCCCTTCGCGCAGCGAAGGGGCGCCCCACTCGGGGTCGCCTTTCTTTGCCTACTTTCTTTGGCGAGGCAAAGAAAGTAGGTGCGCTGCCGGGCGCACATCCCGGCATCGCCCCGCAGGGGCGCGCCTGCGCCAGCAGGCTTCCACGCAACGAACACCAACAACACCACAACCACAGCTACAAGCTACAAAGACGCCACAAGGGCCGGCGACCACCCCAACAAAAAGGCGGCCCACAGGCCGCCTCTTTCATCTCACCGAACCGACACCGCTCAAGACGCCGCGGCCCCGCCCTGCGTGTTGCGCAGGCGGATGTGCAGCTCGCGCAGCTGCTTCTCGTCGACCTGGCTGGGTGCGTGCGTCAGCAGGCACTGGGCGCGCTGGGTCTTGGGGAAGGCGATGACGTCGCGGATCGACTCGGCCTTGGTCATCAGCGTGACCAAGCGGTCCAGACCGAAGGCCAGCCCGCCGTGCGGCGGGGCGCCGTACTGCAGCGCGTCGAGCAGGAAGCCGAACTTGGCCTGTGCCTCCTCGGGGCCGATCTTGAGCGCGCTGAAGACCTTGCTCTGCACCTCGGCGCGGTGGATACGCACCGAGCCGCCGCCCAGCTCCCAGCCGTTGAGCACCATGTCGTAGGCCTTGGCGATGCACTGGTCGGGCGCCGTGTCCATCAGGTCCTCGTGGCCGTCCTTGGGCGCGGTGAAGGGATGGTGCACGGCGTTCCAGCGCTGCTCGTCCTCGTCGTACTCGAACATCGGGAAGTCGACCACCCACAGCGGCGCCCAGCGGTCCTCGAACAGCCCGCTCTTGCGGCCGAACTCGCTGTGGCCGATCTTGACGCGCAGTGCGCCCAGCGCGTCGTTGACCACCTTGGCCTTGTCGGCGCCGAAGAAAATCAGGTCGCCGGTCTTGGCGCCGGTGCGCGAGAGGATCTGCTGCAGCGCGGCATCGTGCAGGTTCTTGACGATGGGCGACTGCAGGCCCTCGCGGCCCTTCGCCAGGTCGTTGACCTTGATCCAGGCCAGCCCCTTGGCGCCGTAGATCTTGACGAACTCGGTGTAGGCGTCGATCTCGCCGCGGCTCATCTCGCCGCCGCCCGGCACGCACAGCGCCGCGACGCGGCCGCCCTTCATCGTGGCGGGCGTCGAGAAGACCTTGAAGTCGACGTCGGCCATCACGTCGGTCAGCTCGGTGAACTCGAGCTTCACGCGCAGGTCGGGCTTGTCCGAGCCGTACAGGCGCATCGCGTCGGCATAGCTCATCACCGGGTAGTCGCCCAGGTCCACGTCCAGCGCGGTCTTGAAGACGTGGCGGATCATGCCCTCGAACATGTCGCGGATCTCCTGCTCGGTGAGGAAGGAGGTCTCGATGTCGATCTGCGTGAACTCGGGCTGGCGGTCGGCGCGCAGGTCCTCGTCACGGAAGCACTTGGTGATCTGGTAGTAGCGGTCGAAGCCGGCCACCATCAGCAGCTGCTTGAAGAGCTGCGGCGACTGCGGCAGCGCGAAGAAGTGGCCGTCGTGCACGCGGCTGGGCACCAGGTAGTCGCGCGCGCCTTCCGGCGTGCTTTTGGTCAGCATCGGGGTCTCGATGTCGACGAAACCCTGGGCGTCCAGATACTTGCGCACCTCCATCGCGACCCGGTAGCGCAGCATCAGGTTCTTCTGCATGTAGGGGCGGCGCAGGTCCAGCACCCGGTGCGTCAGGCGGGTGGTCTCCGAGAGGTTCTCGTCATCGAGCTGGAACGGCGGCGTGACGCTGGCGTTGAGCACCTCCAGCTCATGGCACAGCACCTCGACCTTGCCGCTGGTCAGGTTGGCGTTCTCGGTGCCCGCCGGGCGCGGGCGGACCTTGCCGACCACCTTGATGCAGAACTCGTTGCGCACGCCCTCGGCGGTCGCGAACATCTCCGGGCGGTCCGGGTCGCAGACCACCTGCACCAGGCCCTCGCGGTCACGCAGGTCGATGAAGATCACCCCGCCGTGGTCGCGGCGGCGGTGGGCCCAGCCCATCAGGGTCACGGTCTGGCCCATCAGCGCTTCGCTGACGAGACCGGCATAGCTTGTTCTCATGGAATCACTCCAACAAATCGGGTTCTCGGGTCCGCCGGACGGTCTCCTCGGCAGCGGCCCGTGTCTGTGGCGCTCGGGGGCTGTGTCTCAAGCCCTGAGGGTCGAGCGGGAGCCGGCCGCTCAACCCTGCGGATTTCGCGGCAGCTCGACCAAGGGCTGCGCCTGGCTGTCCAGGATGGCGGGCGGGGCGACCACGCCCATCGAGATGGTGTACTTGAGCGCCTCGTCCACGCTCATCTTCAGATCCACCACCTCGGCACGGGGCAGCATCAGGAAAAAGCCCGAGGTCGGGTTCGGCGTGGTCGGCACGTAGACGCTGAGGAAGTCGCGCGGGTCCAGGTGCTGGGCCACCTCGCCGCCGGGCGCCCCGGTGACGAAGGCGATGGTCCAGCTGCCCTGGCGCGGGTACTGGATCAGCACCGCCTCGCGAAAGGCGTTGCCGCTGCTGGAGAACAGGGTGTCGGAGACCTGCTTGACGCTGGAGTAGATGCTCTTGACGATGGGAATCTTCGACAGCGCTCGCTCCCACTGCTTCAGCCACCACTGGCCGAAGATGTTGGCGACAAAAACGCCCGTCATGAACATGCCCGCGGCCACCAGCACCAGGCCGAGACCGGGCACCTGCTTCAAGCGGTGGAGCGCATCGTAGGCGCTCGCCGGCGCCACGGTCTGCAGTGCCGAGACCAGGGCGGCGAAGACGCCGTCGAACAGGCCCACCACCCACAGCAGCACCCAGATGGTGATGGCCACCGGCAGCCAGACCAGCAGACCGGTGATGAAGTATTTCTTCACGAACCTTCCTGTCGCGGCGCGCGGCGCCGGCTCAATGGCAGGCGCACGAGGTGCCGCAGCCCCCCGACGCCGTGCTCGCGGCCGACGAGCCGGACGAGTCCGACGTGGCGGCGGGAGCGGCCGGCGCACTCGCCGGCTCGCCGCCACTGGCCGGCTTCGAGGTCGCGGCCGCGGCGGACGAACCGCCGCGGAAGTCGGTCACGTACCAGCCCGAACCCTTGAGCTGGAAGCCCGCGGCCGTCACCTGCTTCTTGAACGCGGACGCCTTGCACTGAGGGCACTCGGTCAAGACCGGATCAGAAATCTTCTGGAGCACGTCCTGCGCATGGCCGCACGACTCGCAGCGGTACGCGTAGATCGGCATGGCTAACTCCTTGATGCGAAACCCGAAATTATAAGGAATGCGGCCGCCGCGGCGGCCCGGCCGGCGACGCGGACGACCGCCGGTCGCGACTTACGCCCGGCAGGCGGCGACCGCGGCGGCGGTTCAGGCCTTCGACTCGACCCCGATCACCCGGTGGTGCGAGCCGTGACGGTTCGCCAGCAGTTGGGGGCACAGCGAGCCGATCACAAGCCCCAGCACGCCCGCCAGCACGCCGCCCAGCTGGGGCGGGAAGCTCTCGCCGGCCGCGGTCTGCGACAGCACCAGCCAGGCGGCGATGCCCGCGACGATGGACAGCAGCGCGCCCTGCGTGGTGGCCCGCTTCCAGTAGAGCCCCGCGGCCAGCGGCACGAAGGCCCCGACCAGCGTGACCTGGTAGGCACTCGAGACCATGTCGTAGATCGAGGTGCCCTGCGAGTAGATCGCGTAGAGGCAGACGAACATGCTGAAGACCAGCACCGCGATGCGCATCGTCAGCAGCTCCGCCTTGTCGCCGCGGTGCGGGACGAACTGGCGCCAGATGTTCTCGACGAAAGTCACCGAGGGCGCCAGCAGGGTGGCCGAGGCGGTGGACTTGAGCGCCGACAGCAGCGCGCCGAAAAACACCACCTGCATGATGAAGGGCATCTTGGTCAGCACCAGGGTCGGCAGGATCTTCTGGGGGTCCTCGGCCAGCAGGGCGGCGGTCTCCGAAGGCATGATGATCAGCGCGCTGGTGACCAGGAACATCGGCACGAAGGCGAACAGGATGTAGCAGATGCCGCCGATCACCGGGCCGCGCGTGGCGGCCTGCACGCTGTTGGCCGACATCACGCGCTGGAACACGTCCTGCTGCGGGATGGAGCCCAGCATCATCGTGATGGCCGCGGCGATGAAAAACAGGATGTCCTTCATCGAGGGCTCGGGCCAGAAGCGGAACATGTCCTTGCTGACCGCCAGGTCGATCACCTTGTCGGCGCCGCCCGCCATGCCGCCGGCGAACACGGCCAGCACCAGCAGGCCCACCACCAGGATGATCATCTGGATGAAGTCGGTCACGGCCACCGACCACATGCCGCCGAAGAGGGTGTAGGCCAGGATGGAGACGGTGCCGATCACCATGCCCAGCGGAATGCTGATGGCGCCGCCGGACAGCAGGTTGAACACCAGGCCCAGGGCCGTGACCTGCGCCGACACCCAGCCCAGGTAGCTCAGGATGATGATCAGCGAGCAGATGATCTCCACCGCGCGGCCGTAGCGCTCGCGGTAGTAGTCGCTGATCGTCAGCAAGGTCATCTTGTAGAGCTTGGCCGCGAAAAACAGGCCGACCAGCACCAGACAGGTGCCGGCGCCGAACGGGTCCTCGACGACACTGCCGAGTCCGCCCTCGATGAACTTGGCGGGGATGCCCAGCACCGTTTCAGAGCCGAACCAGGTGGCGAAGGTCGTCGTGACGATCATGAACAGCGGCAGGTGCCGTCCGGCGATCGCGAAGTCCGCCGTGTTCTTGACGCGTTTGGCAGCCCACAAGCCGATGGCGATGGTGCCGAGCAGGTAGACGATGACGAGGGTGAGCAGCATGGCGGGCCTCCGGCAGGGAGCTCGGTGTTATCGGGTTTCGAACGGGCGCGATTATCCCCATATCGACTCGGGTGAAAAGGGGCGAAGCCCGGTGCGCCGCCAAATCCTGCGCGGCGCGGCAAGCGCGGACTCGCCCGCATGCAAGCCGCGAGCCGCCTTTCGCGAGCTACCAGGCGCCCAGGCGCGCGAGCCAGGGCGCGCACACCATGCCGAGCAGAAAGGCGGCCCCGCCGATGGCCAGCGCCTGCAGCAGCCGGTTGGTGCGGCGCTGCTCGGCGATCAGCAGCTCCAGCTCGCGGCGCTCGGCCTCGGGCTGCGCGGCCAGCCGGTGGTGCAGCAGGCGGGGCAGTTCGGGCAGCAGTTTGGCGTAACGCGGCGCTTCGTTTTTCAGCCGTTCCCACAGCCCGCGCCAGCCGATCTGCTCGTTCATCCAGCGCTCCAGGAAGGGCTGGGCGGTGCTCCACAGGTCGAGGTCGGGATCGAGCTGGCGGCCCAGGCCTTCGATGTTGAGCAGGGTCTTCTGCAGCAGCACCAGCTGAGGCTGGATCTCGACATTGAAGCGGCGCGAGGTCTGGAACAGACGCAGCAGCACTTGCCCGAGCGAGATGTCCTTGAGCGGCCGGTCGAAGTGCGGTTCGCAGCAGGCGCGGATGGCTCCCTCCAGCTCGTCCGGGCGGGTGCCCGGCGGCACCCAGCCGCTTTCCAGGTGCAGCTCGGCGACACGTTTGTAGTCGCGCCGGAAAAAAGCGATGAAGTTCTGCGCCAGGTAGTCCTTGTCGACCTCGGTCAGGGTGCCGATGATGCCGAAGTCCAGCGCGATATAGCGGCCGAAGCTCGCCGGATCGAGGCTCACCTGGATGTTGCCGGGGTGCATGTCGGCGTGGAAAAAGCCGTCGCGGAAGACCTGGGTGAAAAAGATCGTGACGCCGTCGCGGGCGAGCTTCTTGATATCGACGCCCGCCTCGCGCAGTCGCTGCACCTGGCTGATGGGCACACCCTTCATGCGCTCCATCACGATGACCTGCTCGGTGCACAGGTCCCAGATCATTTCGGGCACCAGCACCAGGTTGAGGCCGGCCATGTTGCGCCGCAGCTGGGCGGCGTTGGCCGCCTCGCGCACCAGGTCGAGTTCGTCGTGCAGGTATTTGTCGAACTCGGCCACCACTTCGCGCGGCTTCAGGCGCTTGCCGTCGGCCCACAGGCGCTCGACCCAGCCGGCCAGCGAGCGCAGCAGGTCGAGGTCTTCGTCGATGACACGCAGCATGCCGGGGCGCAACACCTTCACCGCGACCTCGCGACCGTCCTTCAGCACGGCGAAGTGCACCTGAGCGATCGAAGCGCTCGCCACGGGCGTGCGCTCGAAGCTCGCGAAGACGGCCTCCAGCGGCCGGCCGAAGGCACGCTCGACCATGCCGATCGCCACCTCCGCCGGAAAGGGCGGCACGCGGTCCTGCAGGCTGGCGAGCTCGTCCGCCACATCGGGCGGCAGCAGGTCGCGCCGGGTCGACAGCACCTGCCCGAACTTGACGAAGATGGGACCCAGCCGCTCCAGCGCCAGCCGCAGCCGCACGCCGCGCGGTGCGTCGAGGCGCCGGCCGGTGGTGACGACACGGGTGAGCAGACGCACCCAGGGCTGACGCACGCTGGTGAGCGCCAACTCATCCACGCCGTAGCGCAGCAGCGTGAGCGCGATGAACAGGAGCCGCAGCAGCCGTCTCATGAGGGGCGACGGTCCGCAGCGCGCGTGTCGCCCGCCGCCCCGCCGGGCACCAGGCGCGACAGCGCCGCGAGCGCCTGGCGGGCCGCACCCGAGACCGCCCGGATCACCAGCGCCGCCTGGTGCGCGACCACCGGTCCGACGATGCGGGCGAGATCGTCCTCGTAGTCCCAGCGCAGGTTGTCCATCAGCCACCCGATGTCGGTGGCGAGCTGTGCATCGCCGCGGATCGACACGGGCGGCCGCTGCCCGCTGAGCGCCGCTTCGACCATCAGGCGGGGCTGCGACGCGTCGACCACGAGATCCAGATCGGCGGCGCCGTCAAGTGTTGTTTCTCCGATCTCCAGCAGTCCGGCCGGAGTGATACGAAACGCAAGAAGTTCCGGCCAATGCAACAGCTTTGGCACCCCCGTGAGGCGCACCTGCAGCGTGCGGCCGGCGTGAGGGGCGAGTCGCTGAGTGGCCAACGGCTCAGAGGCAAGAACGTGGTTCAGAGCCAGCGTGAGCCGCTCCAGCAGAGGCGGCCCGAGGCGGTTTGCGAGGTGTTGCAGCATCCAAGGATTGTAGGGACAGCCCCCCCGCACTTCAGCGTCTGGTGACGAAAATGTCCCTCGGCTCTGCGAGAATCCGCTGTCGCTCCCGCAGGGACCCCTTCCTCAGCGCCACGCCCTCCCGAGCGGTGGCCTGAACCTTGCGGAACGTGTGTGTGCAGCTCGGGAGGCTGCACGTGCTTCAGGGCAGTACGTGGACTCCACGGGCTCGACACTGGGTGGACGGGCAGTTCCATGTTTGAAGACCGAACCTACACAAGAACCTTCTACAACGCGCCGCAATCCGTCACGTCCTTCGTGGCGGCTTTCCTTGAGCCCGCGATCACGGTGGCCTGCTTCCTGGCCATCATGTGGTACTACCAGGAGCCGGTGGACGGCGCCGCGATGACGCTGTGCCTGCTGGTGTTTGCGTTGTCCTTTCCTGGCCGCAACCGCTTCAAGGACGCCAACCTGACGGCCATCGTCGACGTCGCGACCTCCTGGATCAGCCTGCTCGCGATCCTCGCGCTGTGCGGTTATGCGACCCGCAGCCTGGATCAGTTCAAGCAGGAGGTGTTGCTGGCGTGGGCCGTCATCACCCCGCTGGTGCAGTGGGGCGCCGTCGCGGCCGGCCGCGAGATCGTCAAGATGAGCGCGCGCAAACCCGAAGCGCGGCGCTCCGCCATCGTGGTCGGCGCCGGGCCGCTGGGCATGAAGGTGTCGAAGGCGCTCGAAGGCCATGAGGGCTTCGGCATCGACTTCATGGGCTTCTTCGACGACCGCACCGATGCCCGCGTGCACCCCGATGCCTCCGAGAAGCTGATCGGCCGCCTGTCGGAAGTCTCGGCGTATGTCACGCGGCACGGCGTGCGCGAGGTCTACATCACGCTGCCACTGACCTCGCAGCCGCGCATCAAGGACCTGCTGGAATCGCTGCAGGAAACCACCGCCTCGCTGTTTTTCGTGCCCGACGTGTTCGGCATCAGCATCATCCAGGGCCGCCTGCAGGACGTCAACGGCGTTCCCGTGGTCGGCATCCTCGAGACGCCCTTCACCGGCACCAACGCGATGGTCAAGCGCATCAGCGACATCGTGCTGGCCTCCATCATCCTGGTATTGATCTCGCCCATCCTGCTGGTGCTGGCAATCGGCGTGAAGCTGAGCTCCCCCGGCCCGGTCATCTTCCGCCAGAAGCGCAACGGCCTGGACGGCGAGGAGATCACCGTCTACAAGTTCCGCTCGATGCGCACCATGGACAACGGGCCGGTCGTGAAACAGGCGACCAAGGGCGACCCCCGCATCACCAAGTTTGGCGCCTTCATCCGCAAGACCTCGCTGGACGAGCTGCCGCAATTTTTCAACGTGCTGCAGGGCCGCATGAGCATTGTCGGGCCGCGCCCGCACGCCGTCGCACACAACGAGCAGTACCGCAAGATGATCAAGGCCTACATGGTCCGCCACAAGGTCAAGCCCGGCATCACGGGCTGGGCCCAGGTCAACGGCCACCGCGGCGAGACCGACACCATCGAGAAGATGGAAGCGCGGGTGGAGTACGACCTCGAATACCTGCGCAACTGGTCGCTGGGCCTGGACCTGCTCATCATCGCGCGCACCGCCCGACTGATGTTCTTTGACCGCCACGCTTACTGACCCTCCCGACGGCACGGCGCCCCCGCGCCGATCGCCTTTCCAGTCGATAACAACAGGAGATCTGAATGTCCTACCTGCCCGGACGTCGCCTGCGAGCGTCGCAGCTCCCCTTGGCTGCCGCCTGTGCGCTTGTGGTCCAAGCAGCGCCTGCCCTGGCCGACCCCTACTACCTCCAGGCCAGCCAGGAGTTCAGCCGCGAGTCCAACCTGTTCCGTGACCGCGACGGTGCCGAGCGGAGCGACACGATCTCTTCCAGCACGCTGCAGGTCGGCGTGGACCAGCCGATCGGCCGCCAGCGCCTGGTGGGCAGCGCGATGGTGCAGCGCAACCTCTACAAAGACCAGTCCCACCTCAACAACACCGCCTATGGCGTCAACGTGCGCGCCGACCTGGAGACCGTCAACCGCATCTCCGGCGGCCTGCGCTACAGCAACTCGCGCCGGCTGGCGGAGTTCGAGACCGGCAGCGCCACCACCCGCAACACCGAGCGCAACCTGCTGACCCTGCAGGAGTTCGGAGCACGCGGCCAGCTGGGCATGGCCTCGCTGTGGGTGCTGGAAACCGGCTACACCTTCCGCGACCAGGATTACTCGGCCAAGGCCTTCGAGTCCCTGGTGCAGAAATCGCACGCGGTGAACTTCGGCACCAAATACCGCCCCAGCGACCTGATCAACTTCGGCCTCGGCTACCGCCAGACCGCGGGCCGCATCCCGAACTACCGCCCCGGTATCGAGGACGAATACGACCGCAAGGACATCGACTTCACGGTGCTGTGGAAACCCAACGGCCTCAGCACGCTGGACATGCGCCTGAGCCGCACCCACACCGATCACGATGTCGTCGACGCGAAGGACTTCAAGGGCTTCACCGGCAACATCGGCTACAGCTACCGCCCGGGCGGCAAGCTGAGCTACAAGCTCAACCTGATCCGCGAGACCAACGACGACACGAGCCTGCTCGACTTCGGCGAGTTCGCTGGCATCGACCTCGGCTCGCAGCCTCTGGAGAACACCCGCACGATCACGTCGCTGCGCTTCGGCACGGTCTACGACGCCACTGCCAAGATCCGTCTGACCGGGGGGCTGCGCTACATCCGCCGCAACATCGAGGAGACGGGCCTGGTGAACCGCAACGGCAGCGACCGCACCACAGTCGCGACGCTGGGTGCCAACTACGCGTTCTCCCGCAACTGGACGTTCGGCTGCAACGTGGCCTGGGAGAAGCGCAAGGCCGACGAGTCCGAGGGCGTGTCCTTCCCCTTCAAGGCCGAAACCGCCAGCTGCATGGCCCAGTTCCTGCTGCAGTAAACCCGGAACCCCTCACGTGCCTACCATCCTGCTCACCGGCGCCGCCGGATACATCGCCTCCCACACCTGGCTCGCGCTTCAGGACGCCGGCTTCGACGTGGTGGGCGCGGACGACTTCTCCAACAGCTCGCCCGAGGTGCTGAAGCGCCTGCACCGCCTGGGCGGCCGGGAGCCGGTGTTCCACCGGATCGACGTCGGCGACGCGGCGGCGCTGCAGGCCTTGTTCGAGGCGCACCGCATCGACGCGGTGGTGCATTTCGCCGCCTTCAAGGCGGTGGGCGAGTCCAACGAGAAGCCGCTGGACTACTACGGCAACAACCTGGGCAGCCTGATCAACGTCTGCAGGACCATGCAGCGCCACGGTGTGCACAAGCTGGTGTTCAGCTCCTCGGCGACGGTCTACGGCACGCCGGAACGGCTGCCGATCCGCGAGGACTCGCCGCTGTCGACCACCAATCCCTACGGCGCCACCAAGCTGATGAGCGAGCAGATCCTGCGCGACCTCGGCGCCTCCGACGCGGCCTGGCAGATCGCCTGCCTGCGCTACTTCAACCCGGTGGGTGCGCACGAGAGCGGGCAAATCGGCGAGGACCCGCAGGGCGTGCCCAACAACCTGATGCCCTACGTCGCCCAGGTCGCGGTGGGCCAGCGCCCCAAGCTGCGCGTCTTCGGCGGCGACTACGACACGCCGGACGGCACCGGCGTGCGCGACTACATCCACGTGATGGACCTGGCCGAGGGCCATGTCGCGGCGCTGCGCTACCTGTTCGAGCAGCAGCGCTCGCTGACCGTCAACCTCGGCACCGGCCAGGGCTACAGCGTGCTGGACGTGGTGCGAGCCTACGAGCGCGCCAGCGGCCGCCCGGTGCCCTACGAGATCGTGGCGCGCCGCCCCGGCGACGTGGCCGCCTGTTTTGCCGACCCGAGCCTGGCGCGCTCCCTGCTCGGCTGGGAGGCCCGGCGCGGCATCGACGCCATGTGCGCCGACTCGTGGCGCTGGCAGAGCCAGAACCCGGCCGGTTTCCGCAGCGCCGAAGGCGGCTGAGCTTTTTCCATCACCTCATACCTGCAGGGATTTCCTCAGATGAACCAGACCATACTTCCCGTCGTGATGGCCGGCGGTTCGGGCACCCGGCTGTGGCCCCTCAGCCGCGCCCTCTACCCGAAGCAGTTCCTGGCGCTGTCGGGCGACGAGACGCTGTTCCAGCAGGCCGTGCGCCGACTCACCACCCTGGGTGACGCGCAAACCCGCGTCGCCGCGCCCTGCATCGTCGGCAACGAGGAGCACCGCTTCCTGACCCTGGACCAGCTGCGCGAGATGAAGGTCTCGCCGTCGGCGGTGCTGCTCGAGCCGGTGGGCCGCAACACCGCACCGGCGATGACGCTGGCGGCGCTGTATGCGCGCGACGAGCTGGGCTCGAACGACGACCCGATCCTGGTGGTCACGCCGGCCGACCAGACCGTCACCGACCCGGCCGCCTTCACGGCCGCGCTGAACGAGGCGGTGAAGGCCGCCGCTGACGGCAGCATCGTGATCCTGGGCATCCGTCCCGACCGCCCGGAGACCGGCTTCGGCTACATCCGCACTCGCGGCGACGGCCCGGTGCAGCCGGTCGCGGCCTTCGTCGAAAAACCCGATGCCGAGACGGCCCAGCGCTACCTCACGGAAGGCTGCTACTACTGGAACAGCGGCATGTTCGTGCTGCGTGCCTCGGTGTGGCTGAAGGCGCTGGCGCAGTTCCGCCCCGATATCGCCCAGGCGACCGAGGCCGCCTGGGCCCAGAAGTCGGCCGACAACGGTTTTATCCGCCCGGGCAAGGCCGAGTTCGGTGCCATCCCCAGCGAGTCGGTCGACTACGCGGTGATGGAGCGCTGCCCGGCCGAGCCCAAGGCCGGTTTCACGGTGAAAATGGTGCCGCTGGACGCCGGCTGGTCCGACCTGGGCGCCTGGGAGGCGGTCTGGCAGGTCAGCGAGAAGGATGCGCAGGGCAACGTCGCGCAAGGCGACGCGGTGATCGAATCGAGCCGCAACACGCTGGTGCATGCGACCAGCCGGCTGGTCAGCGCGGTCGGGCTCGACAATGTCGTCATCGTCGAGACGGCTGATGCCGTGCTGGTGGCTGATCGCAGCCGCAGCCAGGAGGTCAAGAAGATCGTCAACCAGCTGGAGCAGCGCGAGCGCAGCGAAGGCACGCTGCACCGCCTGGTGCACCGCCCCTGGGGCTGGTACGACAGCATCGACGCCGGCCCGCGCTTCCAGGTCAAGCGCATCATGGTCAAGCCCAAGGCGACCCTGTCGCTGCAGATGCACCATCACCGCGCCGAACACTGGATCGTGGTCTCCGGCACGGCCGAGGTCACCTGCGGCGAGAAGAAGATCCTGCTGACCGAAAACCAGAGCACCTACATCCCGCTGGGCGAGGTGCACCGTCTGGCCAACCCCGGCACCATCCCGCTGGAGATCATCGAGGTGCAGTCGGGCTCCTACCTGGGCGAGGACGACATCGTCCGCTTCCAGGACACCTACGGCCGGGTCGGGTCCTGAGCCGTCACCGGGCTTGCGGCAAGGCACCGCAAGATCCGGGAACAGAAAAGCAAAGGGGCGCCAGGCGCCCCTTTTTGCTTGCGGCCTTGTCGACCGCAGCCGCTCAGGCGCGGCCGATGCCGTGGTACTCGATGCCCAGCGTTTTCATCAGCTCGGGCTCGTACAGATTGCGGCCGTCGAACACCACCTTGTCGGCCAGCGCACTGCGCAGCGCGTCGAAGTCCGGGGTACGGAACTCCTTCCACTCGGTCACGATGACCAGCGCATGAGCGCCTTCCAGCGCCGCCGCGCCGGAGGTCGCGAAGTGCACGCCCTCGCGGTCCTGCAGCACCCGGCGCGCCTCGTGCGAGGCCACCGGATCGAAGGCCTGCACGCGGGCGCCGCGGCGCAGCAACTCGTCGATGATCACGAGGCTGGGCGCCTCGCGCATGTCGTCGGTGTTGGGCTTGAAAGCCAGGCCCCAGAGTGCGAAGGTCTTGCCGCTCAGGTCCGCGCCGTAGCGCTTGACGATCTTGTCGACCAGCACCAGCTTCTGCCGGTCGTTGACCTCCTCGACCGCCTGCAGCAGCTGCAGCGGCTGGCCGGCATCCTCGGCGGTCTTGATCAGCGCCTTGACGTCCTTGGGGAAGCAGGAGCCCCCGTAGCCGCAGCCGGCATACAGGAAGTGGAAGCCGATGCGCGGGTCGCTGCCGATGCCCTGGCGCACCAGCTCGATGTCGGCGCCCAGCTTCTCCGCCACCAGCGCGAGCTCGTTCATGAAACTGATGCGCGTCGCCAGCATGGCGTTGGCGGCGTATTTGGTGAACTCGGCGCTGCGGATGTCCATCAGCATCATGCGGTCGTGGTTGCGCACGAAGGGCGCGTACAGCGCACGCATCAGCAGGATCGCGCGCTCGTCCTCGGCGCCCACCACCACGCGGTCCGGACGCATGAAGTCGGCGACCGCCGCGCCTTCCTTCAGGAACTCCGGATTGGAAGCGACCGCGAAGTCCAGCTTCAGGCCGCGCTTGTCGAGCTCTTCCTGCACCGCCGCCTTGACCTTGTCACCGGTGCCGACCGGGACGGTGCTCTTGTCGACCACCACCTTGAAGTCGGTCATCAGCCGACCGATGTTGCGCGCCGCGGCGACGACGTACTTGAGGTCGGCCGAGCCGTCCTCGTCGGGCGGCGTGCCGACCGCGATGAACTGGATGGTGCCGTGGGCCACCGCCTGCTCGATGTTGGTGGTGAACTCCAGGCGGCCCGCCGCGACGTTGCGCTGCACCATCTCCAGCAGGCCGGGTTCATAGATCGGGATGCCCCCTTCCTTGAGCACGCGGATCTTTTCGGGATCCACGTCCAGGCACAACACGTGGTTGCCCATCTCGGACAGGCAGGCGCCCGTCACCAAACCCACATAACCGGTACCGACGACGGTGACCTTCATGACTAACCTCTTGTGTCTTCAATCGAGCGGGCCCCGCCGGGGCCCCTTGTCTTCACCGGCCGCGAGGTGCAGCGCGGCCCGCGATCACCTGCGGCAGCATGCGCATCACGAAGATGCTGTTGGTGACCAGATAGCGCTTCCAGAGCCGACGCGGTTCGCTCATCAGGCGATAGAACCACTCCAGCCCGCTGCGCTGCATCCACAGCGGCGCGCGCTTGATCGTGCCGGCATGATAGTCAAAGGCAGCGCCGACGCCCACCATGACCGCCTGGACCCGGCCGCGGTGCGCGGCCATCCACTTTTCCTGCTTGGGGCAGCCCATGCCGACAAACAACACCGCGGTGCCGGCCGCGTTGATGCGGTCCACGTCGGCCTGGTCCTCTTCGGCCGTGAGGGCCCGAAACGGCGGCGACACCAAGCCGCCGATGCGCAGGCGCGGAAAGGCGCGCTGCAAGGCCTGCTTCAGCTTCTCGAGCGCCTGTTCGGTGCCGCCGTAGAAAAACACCACCTGCCCCAGACGTTCGGCTTCGGCGCAGTACTTCCACATCAGGTCCGGGCCGTTGATGCGCTCCTGCCCCGAGAAACCGGCATGCCGCAGGGCCCAGGCGACCGGGGCGCCGTCGGGCGTCGACATGTCAGCCTGGTCGATCACGCTGCGGAACTCGCTGTCCTGCGTGGCGGTGACCACCGAATGCACGTTGACGATGCAGACGTAGCGCGAGTCGCGCCGGGCGCCCCAGTCGACCAGCCGCCCCACCGCCTCGCTCCATGACAGCGCATCGATGGGCGAGCCCAGCACCGGGCCCGTCCGGCGCGCCACCTGGCCCTGTTGACTCATCGACATGCCTTCCTCCGACGACCGCTGCCGTTCACTTCAGGTCCGAGAGGGCCTTCTTCTGGAACTTGCGCGCGACCTTCAGCAGGGTCGGGTTGTCGTAGATCGACACCTTCACGCGCGAGGCGAGGTCGGCCTTCAGCGAATACTCCGGCTGGTTGGCAAAGTACTGCTGGCCTTTCCAGTCCTCATACTTGACCCAGGGCTTGCTGGCGAACAGGTTGCCGTAGGTCATCTCGGAGGGCAGGTAGTGCGCCGTCAGGGACTTGCGCGAGAAGCGCGGGTCGATGGTGTGCAGCGAGCCGTGCACGGTGCGCGAGTTCCAGAACATCACGTCGCCCTTTTTCATTGCCGGCGCGTGCAGCTCGCTGCGGTGCTTCTCGACGTAGTCGGCCATGCGCTCCAGCCACTTCGAGTGGGGCAGCTCGGCTTCGTGCAGGTTCACGGTCTGCGAGCCGGGCATCACGTAGAAGCGGCCGGCGCGCTCGTCGATGTCCTCCAGTGCGATCCAGGCGGCCAGCAGGTGACCATTGGGCACGCTGTCGAGGTACCACCAGTCCTGGTGCGGGGGCGTCGCGGCGTTCAGGTCGAACAGCATGCTCTGCATCAGGTTGTGGCGGGCCGAGCCGGTGATGCGGGTCAGAGCCTCGAGCACCTCGGGCGCGAAGTAGATCTCCATCACGGCTTCCCGGAACTCGGGGAAGCTCTTGTAGGCATGCACGTCGAGGAAGCTCTGCGCCACGTAACCGTGTTCGTTGATCCGGTTGGTCTCGTAGGCGTTGGTGCTTTGGCGGAAGAACTTGCTGTCCGAGGGCAGGATGTCGCGACGGTAGAGGTCCATCAGCCGGTCGATCTTCGCCTCCGACACCAGCCCCGGCAGGACAACATAGCCGTGCTGGTTGTAGTAGGCCGCCTCTTGGGTGTCCTGTGCAGGGGAAACAGCGACGGCAGCGGTGGTGGACATGGGTAAACCTCCTGAACGATGTGTGGGCGAGCGGCGTGGCAGCCGGCTCAGTAGCAAAGATCGAGCCTCGCGCCTGCAGGCAAGGCCGGGTGGGCAGGCTTTCGCCTAGCGGCGCACCGATGGGACGGACGTTAGCATGTGAAATTCTCTCCGACGTGTCAGGACGAAACGCAGCCGCCGACCGGTCGTGCGGAGGGGGCCGGCGGATCGTCGAGGCCGCGTTGTCACCGCTTGCGCGGCGCAGCCAGGCATTGCGTGATGCCCTCGCAGAAGCGCTGCGCCATCTGTTCGACCGAGATCTCGGCGGCTTGGCGCGCACAGCCCTCGCGCAGCGCCTGCAAGCGGCTCCGGTCCCGCAGCAGCGCCGCGATGGTGTCGGCATAGGCGGCAGCGCTGTCGGGAGTGATCAGCCCGTTCTCGCCGTCGCGCAGGTAGGAGACCTCGGGCGAGTGGGTCTTGCAGTCGGTGGTGATCATCGGAAGGCCGGCCTGCAGCGAGTCGACGATGTTCAGTCCCACCTTGCCAGGGTTGAGCATCAGGTCGCTCATCGCCAGCAGCTCGGCCTTTTCGATGCCCTTGCGCAAGCCGGTCCAGTGGATCCAGCCGCCGGACCCGGCGACCGCCTGCCGGATCATCTCGCGTTCCGGCCCTTCGCCCACCAGCACGAGCTGGAAGTCCGGTACCTGCTGCCGCACGAGCCGCGCGGCCTCGAGCAGGAACTCGGGGCGCTTGTCCTTGTTGAGCGAAGCCACCATCACGCCGATCGGGCCGGCGGGAATGCCGTGGGCACGGCGGGCGGCCGCGATCTGCTCGGGCGTCAGGCTGTCGAGCTCGCGTTTCAGCGTGGTGGTGTCGATCGCGTTGTTGAGCACGGTGATGCGCTGCCGCGGGAAGCCAGCCTGCTCGACCACGTCCGCGCTCAGCTCGGTGTAGCCAAACCACCAGTCGACGCTGCGCAACAGCATGCGCTTGAAGCGCTCGCTCAAGGACTCGCTCGTGAGCGACTGGAAGTTGCGGCCGTGACCCCAGAAGGCCCGCTTGACCGAGCGGTGGCGGATCGGCAACAGGTAATTGAACAACAGGTTGTTTTCCTGCGTCACCACCACCATGTCGGCGCCCTTGAGCGCCGCCGAGGCGTCCTGCCAGCAGAAACGCTCCCCCACGAGATAACGACAGGGCACGTGGGTGCCCCAGCTCAAGTGCCCGCCGTCGTTGGTCTTGGCCTCGGCCGGCTTGGGGTCGCCGTAGACCACCGTCAGTTCCACCCCCTGGGCGTCGAGAAGGCAGCGCAGGTGCTCGAAGAGCGGCAGGCGATAGTGGGTCATGCGACGTTGCACGATGACCACACGCGGCCGCTTGGTGCCACTGCGCGCCCGGCTGGGAAGGGGCGCTGCGCCGGGAAGGGCCGCGCCTGCGGAGCGGAGGATGACGGACGGTTCTTCTTTCATACGGTCCTGCATTGATGAACGAACTCGGTGGAGATCGCCGCGCGACGCGAGCGGCGACTCATGCGGCCTGCACCAGGCGCTGGGGCACGGCCCGGCGCGCCTCGGCGTAGATGTCGAGCAGACGTCCGTAGTTGCGCTCAGGTGTGTAGTGGCGCTCGTAGGCGTCTCGAGCGCGACGGCCCATGCGACGCATCTCCTCCGGATGCGCCTGGGCCCAGACTATTTTCGCCGCCAGGTCCGTGGCCGAGCCGGCGTCGAAGAGCAGCCCGGTCTCGCCCTCGGCCACCAGCTCGGGCAGCGAGCCGAGTCGGCTGGCGATGACCGGCAGGCCGCAGGCATAGGCCTCGACAATGGTGCGCGGGAAGCTCTCGTAGCAGATGCTGGGCACGACCAGGAAGCTGGCGGTCTGCATCATCGCCAGGATCTCCGGCAAGGGCTTGAACCCGGCCACGCGCGAACCGAAGGCCGCACGCACCTCGCCCTCCAGGTCGGCGCCCGCGCCCACCAGCGTGATGTCCGGATCCTGCAGGTGCCGGGATGCCTCGCACAGGACCTGGACGCCCTTCTCGTTCGAAAAGCGCCCGACATAGAGGCCGCCGCTGCGCGGCCCGTCCGCGGGCACACCCGGGAGATCGACGAAGTTCGGCTTGACGACAATGCGCTCGGGCGGCAAACCGCCCTCGATGAACTTGTTGCGACAGAACTCGTTGAGCGCGATGTAGCGCGTCACCCGGTGCGCATAGGTCCCGAGGGCGCGGTGCGTGACGAGCATGCCGGCCAGCACCGCCGACTGTGCCGCGGAATCGCGGTAGCAGCGCCGGGCCACGCCGCGCCAGGGCACCCGGCCCAGACAATCCTCGCAGATGCGCTCCTCGCGCAGGAAGATCGCTTGAGGACACAGCAGACGGAAGTTGTGCAGCGTCTGGACCACCGCGACGTCTTCCGCGTCGGCGGCCCAGTACACCGAAGGCGACACCAGGGGCATGGTGTTGTGCACATGCACGATGTCGATCTGCTTTTCCCGGATCAGCCGTCGCACGTCGGCATGGCTGCGCGGCGACCAGATCGTGTCGCGCAGCAAGCCGAGCTTGGAGCCGGAGCCCACTTCGTCGTTGTGGCGCCGGTACTCGACCACCTCGTGCCCGTGCTGGCGCAGCAGTTCGACCTCAGACTCGACCACGCTGTCCTCGCCGCCGCGCACGCGGTAGCCGTTGTGCACCAGCAGCACGCGCTGCAGCGGACGGCTACCGCGGGCCGCCGCAGAGGCAGCCGGTCCCGGCCCGAGGGCGGCGGCGTTCAGTCCTTCGCCCAGCACTCCCGTCATGCAGCGCGCTCCACGCCATCGCCCCGACGCTCGAGAAGGGCCAGGGATCGGCAGGACAGGCCGTGCTCACTCAGTTCATGTTCGATGTGCATGTTCTCTTCGCCTATCCCGAAACCATGGGCCAGCGCGGCGTCCGGCTCTACGCCTGGAACCTCGCCGCCGCAGCGCCCGCGCAAGGGAAGGACAAGTGCCCGGGAAAACCCGCAGGATCACCGATACCGGCGCCGGCAGTGTGTCAAACCGTTCTCTCCGCGGCAAGCGGCCTCGCCGCCCCGGACTGCGAAGTCGCCCTCAGGGCCGCGCCCGGGCGCCTGCCTCGGCCTGGACGCCCATCTTGCGATCCGGCGATTGTCGCCGCTGCCCGGAGCATCTGCCGCGGCTCCCCCGCGACCGGGGGGGCACACGGACAAGGACGGTCACATTTTCGTACCCGCTGTCATTTGAAAGCCGCATCATTCGCCCCTCTTTTTGAATCCGAAGGAGCGACCGTTCCTTCGAAACAAGCAGGAGATGTACGTGCGTTCGCTCTACCTGGAAGACGGCCGCCCTCGCCCCGGCCGGCCCGCACCGCCGCGCCCCTCGGTTCCCGCGCGCTGGCGCTCCGACACGCCGGCCCGGCTGCGCGCCCTGATGGGAGCCTCGGCCCTCGGGCTCGCCGCGCTGCTGGCTCCGGCCGGCGCCGCGCATGCCGTCATCGACCTGCCGGCGGACTCTTCCACGGCCGCCGCCTCCGAATCGCAGGGCGGCACCGGGAGGATGCAGGCGGCCGGCGCATCGGCCCCGCCATTGACTCCCAAGGTCAACGCCTGGGGTAAACAGGCGCCCAAGTACCAGATCGAAGTTCCGCGAAGCGGCCGGCCGGCCGCCAAGGAGGGAGGCGGCGCCCAGGCCGTCCAGGCCGACCGCCCTCAGGCCGCGGCCGCCGGCCCGGTGCGCTTCCGCTTGCTCGACAAGGGCGACGGCGACGCCCACCTGATCTACCCCTATGCGTTCAAGGCCGGCACCACCTACCGGGCCCGCGTGCGGATCCGCAGCGATCGTGATGCGCAGGTGCAGGCCATGTTGAGGCGCGACGAGCCGCCCTGGGATCCTTTCGACATCGAGACCGTGCGTGTCACGCCGAAGTGGCAGACCGTGGAGCTGGAAGGCACGGCCATGAGCAACGGACCGGCCTCGCTGCGGGTGGCTTCGCGCACCCTGGGCGCCGACCTGTGGGTCGACCAGGTCGAGATCGACGAGGTGCGCGCGAATTCGCTGGAACCGCGCCTGAAGCAGCCCATTCCCGATTCCTTCTTCGGCATGCACCTGATGCGGCTGGGGATCCACACGAACTGGCCCTCCTTCAATCCCGGCGTGATCCGTCTCTGGGACACGCGCACGAACTGGAAGGACCTGCAGCCCGAGGAAGGCCGCTGGGACTTCTCCGGTCCGAGCTGGAAGCGCATGGATCTGTACGTCAACCACACGCTGAAGCACAACCCGCAGGCCAAGATCATCTACACCATGGGCCAGGTGCCGCGCTGGACCTCGACGCAGCCGGACTGGAAAAACGGCTACGGCCTGGGCCATGGGGCAGCGCCGCGCGACATGGAGCTCTGGCGCGACTACGTGCGCACCGTGGGCAAGCGGTATGCGGGGCGGATCCGCTACTGGGAGATCTGGAACGAACCCGACTACGCGGCCTTCTACAAAGGCTCCGTCGAGGACATGGTGAAAATGGCCCGCATCGCGAACGAGGAGCTCAAGGCCATCGACCCCCAGAATGTCCTGCTCTCCCCGGGCCTGACAACCCACCAGGGCGTCGCCTGGCTGGACCGCTTCCTGGCGCTGGGCGGTGGGCGCTATGTCGACGTGATCGCCTTCCACTGGTACTACGACCGCCACCCGGAGAGCATCGCCAGCTCGATCCAGAACGTGCGGCGGGTGATGCGCAAGCACCGCGTGGAGGACAAGCCGCTGTGGAACACGGAGGGTTCACTGACCTGCAACCCCAAGATGGATGACTGCAAGCAGGCCTTCCACGTCAGCGAGGCCGAACAGCGCGGCGTCAACCTTCGCGCCATGCTCACGATGTGGGGAGGCGGGGTGCAGAGCTTCGCCTACTACCACTGGGAGGGGCGCTTCCCGGACGAGAAGATGCTTCAGGACGACTTCCGCACCCCCACCTTGAGCGGACGGGCCTATGCGCGGGCCGTCGACTGGCTGCGCGGCGCACGGCTGGTCGATGCTTGGCGCAGTGGCCGCGACGTTTATATCTACAAGCTGCAGCGCGGCGACCAGCCGGTCGTGATCGCCTGGTCACTGACGCCCGACACCGAGGTGCGGCTGCCGGTCGAGTGGGGCGTGCGGCGCGTCGCCCGGCTGGATGGAAGCGTCGATGCACTGGGCGAGTCGCGCACGCTGTCACTGGGGCTCGAGCCGGTGATGTTGCAGTGAACCGGGGGGCGGCACCAGCCGGGGCCGCAGCCCCCCCCATGACTCCCACCTGCCGGCCCTCGCCATACAGCGCCTGGGAAGACGGCACAGGCAAGAATCTTCTTGTCACACTCAGAACATGCAAGTTGCAAAGCGAGAGGTCGGATCCAGCCCTCGGAGGCTGTTGAGATGGCATCGCACCGCTGAAGGACGCTCGGGCTCCCCTGCCTGACAACGCCTGGCGGGAAGCACGAGGCAGGGTCCGCTCGGACGTCACGCCGACCGGGTCGGCACCCTCCTCCGCTCGTCCGCATTCCCTGTCCAAACACGTCACTTTTGCCCCGCCAACAGCGCGGCATGGACCTTGTTTGGTTATTCGGCAAATGCAACATACCCAGGACAGAGAATGAACTCGAACGTCTATCGTTGGGCCGTTTCCTTGAGCGTGGTTCTGCTGGCTGCATGCGGGGGCGGCTCCAGTTCGCAGCAGGACGGAATGTCGGCTGACCAAGCCTCCGTTGAAGATTCCACGGCGCCCACGGCCGAAGCCGCAGGCGACCTCGACGCGGTCGAAACCGATCCCCCTGTCAGCGAAGAAACGTTACCGCCACAGTTGCAATTAGAAACGATGGCGACGGAACGCGCGATGTCGGTGACGAGCTCTGACACCTCTGTGGTGAGCGCCGACTTCGAGGGCGGCTACAGCCGTGCTGCCCCTGGCTGGATCGTGAACGCCTGGGGCGGCGCGAAGTACGAAGTGGCCCGCGAAACCCGCCCCGGCTTTTTCCGCTCGGGCGCGTCCTCGCAGCGTTTCAAGGTCACCCAACGCGCCACCGGCGTGGACACCGACGCCCACCTGGCCCGTCCTCACGCTTTCGCCAATGGCAAGACCTACCGCGTCACCGTCTACCTGCGCACCGACGCAGCGGCCACCGTCGAAGTGATGCTGCGCCGTGACATCGCGCCGTGGAACGTCGGCGGCGCCAAGACGGTCGCGCTGAACAGCGGCTGGACCAAGGTCGAATTCGAAGGCACCTACCGCTGGAACGAGCCGGGCTCGGTGCGCCTGATCTCCAAGACGCTGGGCGCCAACATCTACGTCGACGACCTGACGGTCGTCGAAGTGCAGCCGACCGTCACATCCCCGATCGGCGCCCTCGCACTGCCGGCCAAGGGCGCCGCCTCGACCACCGTCACCCCGGTCGCGACCTCCAATTTCGAAGGCACCTACACGCTGACCGCGCCGGGCTGGAAGGTGAACTTCTGGGGCTTCCCGATCGCCACCTACGACTCTTCGAGGGAAACCCGGGCGGGTTTCGTCTACGCCGGTGCGTCGTCGCAGCGCTTCCGCATGCTGAGCAAGGGCGACGGCGATGCGCAGCTGGTGTACCCCTACGCCTTCAAGAAGGGCCGCACCTACCGCACCAGCATCTACGTGCGCTCGGACCGCAGCGCGTCGGTGGAACTGATGGTGCGCCGCGATGCCCACCCGTGGGACGCAGCCGGCGCCAAGACCGTCGCCGTCGGCTCGACCTGGCAGAAGGTCGAGATCCAGGGCACCTACGTGGGTGACGTGCTGGGCACCGTGCGGGTCATCTCGAAGACGCCCGGCGCCAACATCTGGGTCGACAACATGACCATCTCCGAGGTCGACTACAACGAGATGGCCCCGTACAGCACCGCCACGGCGCCCGACACCCTGTTCGGCGTGCATGTGAACAAGCTGGGTGTGCATCACAACTGGCCGACCCTGGGTCAGGGCATCGTGCGCATGTGGAACACCGGCACCAACTGGCGCGACCTGGAGAAGGCCAACAACGTGTGGGACTGGACCACCGGCAACGGCTACCGGATGGACATGTACGTGGACTACATCACCCGCAACGGTGCCCAGATCCTGTACACCCTGGGCCAGACCCCGCAGTGGGCATCGAGCAACCCGTCCTCCACCGGCATGTACGGTCCTGGCGCCAACATGCACCCGGCCAACATGAACGACTGGCGCGACTATGTGCGCACCATCGCGCGCCGCTACGCGGGCAAGATCAAGTACTACGAGCTGTGGAACGAGCCGGACTTCTCGGGCACCTACAAGGGCACCGTAGAGAAGATGGTTGAGATGGCCCGCATCGCGAACGAGGAGATCAAGGCGGCTGACCCGACGGCCAAGCTGGTGTCCCCGGGCCTCACGATCGGCCAGGGCTACAGCTTCCTGGACCGCTTCCTGCAACTGGGCGGGGGTCAGTATGTCGACCACATTGGCTGGCACTTCTACTACAACTCCGACCCGGAATCGCTCGGCCCCCAGATCCAGAACGTGCGTGAAGTGATGCGCAACCATGGCGTCCAGGACAAGCAACTCTGGAACACCGAGGGCAGCTACATCTGCGATCGCACCAAACACGACTGCTCGACCTGGGATTCGTCCTATGTGCAGAAGCGCGGCGTGAACGCGCGGGCCCTGATGATGATGTGGGGCAAGGGCATCAGCAACTTCAACTACTACTTCTGGGAGCGCCAGACCGAAGCGACCGGCTCGCGCATGGTGGAAACCGACTGGAAGACGCCGACCACCGCCGCCTTGGCCTACGCCGAGGCCGTCAAGTGGATCAAGGGCGCCCGACTGGTCGACTCCTACCAGATCGACAACAAGGTCTACGTGTTCCGGGTCAACCGCGGCACCGAGAACTACGTAATCGCCTGGTCCATCTCGCAAGGCACGGTGGTGGCGGTGCCCAGCGACTGGGGCGTCACGAAGGTCCGCAACCTGGCGGGTCAAGAATCGAGCATCTCCGGTGGCACGGTCACACTGGGTCAAGAGCCGGTGATGCTGAAGTAAGCCGGCGCAGCGGGCACCCTCCGGCAGCCCGCCACCCGCGGCTCCAAGGCCTGCGTGACAGCGATGTCATGCGGGCCTTTCTCTTTTTCGGCCTTCGGCACACCCCGCAACAACCCGACACCGACGGCGCGGCGCAAGTGAGCCGCGCGACGACATAATTGCCCCTCTTAAGCGCCGTCAGGTCGGCCATATCGTGCTTGCCTTCTCGACAACATTTCAGTTGTTCATTGTTCAGGCGGCGGTTTCTCATCCCCTTCCGAAGCCGGGGAACAACGCGGGGAGTCTTCCGAGATGGAGCAGCGCAATCAGTGGGTCGACATTGCCAAAGGCATCGGCATCCTGCTCGTGGTCTACGGCCATGTCGCCCGGGGCATCTTCAATGCCGGGCTCCCGTTTGAAGACGAGCAGTTGTACCAGGCCATCGACAGTGTCTTGTACAGCTTCCACATGCCGCTGTTCTTTTTCCTGTCAGGGCTCTTTTTTGTCGCTTCGCTCGACAAGCGAGGTCCGATCGGGCTGATCGGCAACAAGCTCGATACCCTGCTCTATCCCTACCTGATATGGGGGCTGCTCCAGACCGTGATCCAGGTGGTGCTCTCGAGCTACACCAATGCCAAGCTCTCGTGGTCGGGCCTGCTGAGCGTGCTCTGGGAACCACCCGCCCACTTCTGGTTCCTGTACACCCTTTTTGCCGTCAACCTGGTCTGCATCCCCCTCTACAAAGCGGTGCCCCGGGCTGCCTACGGCGGCCTGGCCGCGGGCCTGCTCCTGCTGTTTATCTACCGCGGAGCCTTCGGTACGGCCTTTCCGGTCTGGCATGTGATGACCTATATCGGCTTCTTCGCGCTCGGGGCCTATTTCCAGACCATCACCGGATGGATGCAGAAGCACCTGCGTCTGCTGGCTCCTCTCGCGATCGTCACCTTCCTGGCTTCGCAGTGGACCTTCCATTTCGAGGCCGGTCTGCTCTACACGACCGTCTCGCGCTGGTTGCTGCTGGCTCTCGCGCTGGCCTCGGTCTTCGGCACCATCGCGCTCTGCATGGTGCTGGCACGCACCGGTCGATTTGGTTTTCTGGCCTGGCTGGGTACCCTGTCGATGGAGATCTACCTGCTCCACGTCTTGACGGGCAGCGGCACGCGCATCGTCTTGCACAAGGTCTTTCACGTCGAATCGGTACCCTTGCACCTGGCCGTGGGCATGCTCACGGGCGTCCTGGTGCCCATCGCCGTCTTCCGGCTTCTCGACCGGTTTGGCATCGACTTCCTCCTGCAGCCGCGCGACGGCTGGCGCTTCAGCCGCTTGCTGGGCGCCGCCGGGCGCACCAGCCCCAAAACGGCTGCGACCTCCTCCCGCCTGCCCTCCTGAGAAGCGCACGCCTGCCCCTTGTTCGGCAGGCCTCCTGCGACCTTTCAAGGGCTTGCGGGCTCTTGAAGCGCTTGCTGTGAAAGCATCGGCTCGGCTGGCCTTCGGGGGCCGCAGCCTGCTTTGAAGTCGGCTCACGGCTCGACTTGCGTGGCGGACGACAATAACTCGGCAGGCCGGCGACGGCGATGTCGGCCGGTTGAGGCCGACGCTGGGTAGGCCAAGGTCACCGTCCGGGCTGGATCTCCGGGAATGCGTGAGGCACCCGGTGGATGGAATGCCGCGGCGGCGCTGACGCCGCCGCTCGGGAGGGCTCGCGAGACGCCCTCCCCCTTTGCCGTGCCTAGGGCAAACCTCTGAAGCCGGGCGGCCTAGGCTGCCAGCGGGAGGGCCCGGGCACAGGCACCGCCGCCTGCTCCTTGACCTCGGCATCGGCGGCCATGGCCATCATGCCGATGCAGAAAGTGAAGTAGGCATAAATCAGCGTGTTGTCGGTGACGAGCAGCACATTGGCGTACAGCCAGAAGAGGCGCATCGTGATCGACTTGAGCCGAAAGGCGAGCCAGATGAAGCCGCACAGCGTCAAGCCGCCGTACTCCAGCACGATCTTCATCACGTCATGGTGAAGATTGAGCTTTTGACCATGAAAGAACCCGACCGAGAGGAAGTCGTAGGCAGCACCGGCACCACTGCCTATCCAGACATAACGCTCGATGTGGCTGGTCAGTTCCACCGAGGGCGCCAGGTAGAGCTCCTTGCGACCCATGCCCGCCTGGTTGGCGCTCATGCCCATGGTGTTGTGGATGAGCTCGTCGAAGCCGCCCTGGGCGTAGGTCACTGCCAGCGACAGTGCAGCCAGGTTGAACAGCAGCATGGGGATGGGCCGCAGCATCGCGCTGGTGAAGCGCCGCGGCAGCAAAGACACCACCAGGCACAGCAGCACGCCCAACAAGGCGATCCGCTTGAGCGTCAGCAGCGTGAACAGAATGCCGACCGCCGTCTCCTTCCACCGGCGCGTCGCGATGGCCCAGACGGTCAGTGCCCCGAAGGCAAAACACCACGGCGACTCGAAGGAGGAGCGCGATCCGGCGACGTCGATCTGGAACTCCCCGCCGCCTCCCCCCATCAGCCGCAGCATCACGACCGAGGTCACCAGGCCGGCGACCATCACCCAGAAGGCGGTCCACCATTTGAAGCGGTATTCGTAGCCGAGCACGAAGGGCATGACGCCGACCAGGAACAGGTAGATGTCCTGGTACCCGTTGCGCCCCGACAGCGGGATCAGCATGATGCCCACGCCGATCAGCAGCCAGTACGGCAACAGGTGCACTGGCACGACGAACTTGCGCACCGCGAGACAGGCGATCACGCCGCACATCGGGATCAAGTAGGTCAGGTGGCGCAGCCGCGGCACCGCCAGCGACATCCAGAGCGCGAAGACGCAGAAGACCGCGTAGAGCATCTCCACGGTGATGGCGGGCGGGCGGACGGCCGCGCTGCCGGCCCAACGGGGGTAGGAGCGCATCATGCGTTGACCCGGCGGCCGTCGCCGACGCCGCCCGCCGACAGCCAGCGCAGCAGCCCCTTCACGGTGCGTCGCCAGGCCAGGTGCTCGACCGTGCCCATCACCTCCGCGGGGCGGAAACGCCGCGGCTGCGAGACGAAGCTGTCCAGGGCCTCGCCGACCGCCTCGGCGCTCGGCTCGCGGATGAACAGGCCGTTGCTCGGCTCGACCACCTCGGCAAAGCCGCCGATCTGGGTGGCGATCACGGGCACGCCCTGCGACAGCGACAGCAGCAGCACGCCGCTCTGGTCGATGTGGCGGTAGGGCAGCACGGTCGCGTCGGCAGCCGCGAAGGCGCGGGCGATGTCGGCTTCGGCCAGGAAACCCTCCATCCACACCAGCTTGCCGCTCGGCTGCAGGGCTTCGAGTCGGCGCCGTATCGTGTCGCCGTATTCGCCCGGCGCGCAGCGACCGGCCACGATCAAGGTAATGTCCTCACGCTGCTCGATCGCGTCGATCAGGAGGTCGATGCCCTTGAAGGGCGAGACATAGCCGAAAAACAGCACCGCCGGGCGCTGCGGATCAGCGCCGAGAGCGGCCTTGGCGTCCGGCTTGCTCAGGGGCAGGCGTTCGACCGAATCGTTGAGCCCGTGTTCCATCACCAGCACACGATCGGGCGCGATGCCGAAATCGTCGATCAGTGCCTGGCGCGTGGCGTCGGTGTGCACCAGCAGGAGGTGGGGGATGCGGTAGATGATCCAGTAGAGCCGCTTCATCGTCGCCGTGTGGCGGTTGTGCGGCAGGATGTTGTGCACCGTGAGCGTCAGGCGAGCGCTGATCAGGCGCAGCAGCAAACCTTCGATCACGCCGACCAGCCACTCCGGCCCGAGCATGCCGATGATCATCACGGTGGCGCGACGCCGTTGCCAGACCGTGGCAAGCAGCCGCAGGTGGTAGAGCAGCATGTTGTGCGCCTTGCGCCACCTGGAGCGGCGCGAGTCCTGCGAGCCGCGGATGTTCAGCAGCTGCACGCCGGGATGCAGGCGCGAGGCCAGCGTCTCGTCCGAGCCGAGCAGGGTCACCGGCAGGCCGTTTTCGGCCAGCCCGTTGGCGAAGCCCTGTTCGTAGTGCGTCTGGAAGCCGTGCGAGACCAGCACGACCTCACTGGATGCGGCATGGAGGGGGGCTTCGTGAACGCTCATGGACACCCTTGCTCCATGGCACGCCTCAGTCCGTGACGGATCAACATGTGCTTCCTTCGCAAACCTAGGTTCTCAAAGGCCGAGCACGCGCCCGGCCAGTCGTCCGATCGTGTTCCCGGGCAGGCGCGCATGCAGCACGGCCCGCAGGTCGGGCGCCAGCAGCCGGCCACGCGACAGCACCAGCACCGTCAGGATGGCGAGCCCGGCCAGCATGAGGCGGGCCGCGGCGATGGCCAGCGAAGCGTCGGCCCAAGGGGCCAGGGCCGTGAGCTCCCAGACCCCCGCGCCGACCGCGCCGAGCAGCATGCCGCCGGCCAAGGCACCGGCCAGGCGTCCTGGCGTCAGGCCGATACGACGCACGATCAAGGAAAAATTGATGACACAACGCAGTGCGTAGGCGAAGGGCACGGCCCAGGCAGCCACCGCCAGCGGCTCGGACAGCGCGGAGGCGAGCGCAAAACACACCAGCAGGGACGTGGCGACCAGCACCTGCGACACCATCTCCTTGCTCACCGCGCCGATGGCCCACAGGAAGGAGCCGGCCACCGCGCTCAGCACGTGCAGCGGCATCGCCACCGCGAAGGCGCGGAAGATGGGCACCGCCTCGGACCAGCGATCGCCGTAGAGCATCAGGATCAGCGGCTCGGCGATCGCCAGCAGCAGCGCGAAGGCCGGCAGCATCACCAATGCGAGCCCCCCGGTAATGCAGCAATAGGTGCGGCGCAGGCGCTCTGGATCGTCCTGCACCCGTGACGCCGTCGCCAGCGTGACCGACTGCACCGACTGGCTGAGCAAGGTCGCCGGGCCACGGGCCAGGTTCTGGGCCGCGGTGTAGGCGCCCAGCGAGCTCACCCCCCAGAGCCGGCCGACGACGGCACGGTCGAGGTTGTCGATGGTCCAGCTCGCCATGTTGCTGACGAGAATGTGCACGCCGAACTTGCGCAGCTCAGGGTCCATGCGAAACAGCGGCCGCAACGGGTGGCGCACGATGGCATAGGACGCGATCAGGATGGCGGCGGTCTGGCAGGTGAAGGCCACCACCAGGCTCCACACGCCCCAACCCAGGCGCGCCAGCGTGATGGCGAGGCCACCGAAACACACGACATAGGCAGTCAGCTGAATCAGCTGGAAGCGCTTCATGTCGAAGCCGCGGCGCATCAGGCTGCCGGAGATGTTGCCGAGCGCTTGGAGCAGGATGAGCGGGCCGCAGACCAGCAGCGGCCCGGTCAGGGCCGGATCGTCGAAGATATTGGCCAGCACCGGCGCAGCCAGCATCACGCCGAGGCCGACCACGCTGCCCTGCACGATCACGCCGCCCAGCGCCTGGCGGATCGCCTCGTCGCTGAGCTTGGGCGTCTGGACCAGCGCGGTGCCCATGCCGCTTTCGGTGAGCAGCCAGCCGAAGCCCATCACGACCAGCACGATCGCGAACTGCCCGTAGATCTGCGGCCCGAGCAGACGAGCCAGCACGACCTGCACGCCGATCTGAGCCAGCGCGCGGCCGGCGGCGCCGGCATAGTTCCACAGCACGGCGGCAAAGCTGCGCTGCGCCAGGTTCGAGGTGTTAGTCGCTAGCACGTGCCACACCCTGCATACAGCCACAGGACATCGACGCGACGACCCTCAACCCGCCTTGAATGCATGATAGGCAGCGACCAGGCCCTCGCGCAGCGAGGTCTTGGCGCTCCAGCCCAGCGCGTGCAGCCGGGACACATCCATCAGCTTGCGCGGCGTGCCGTCGGGCTTGGAGGTGTCGAAAACGATGCGGCCGTCGAAACCGACCACATCACGCACGGTTTCCGCGAGCTCGCGGATCGTCACGTCCTCGCCGACGCCGATGTTCACCAGCGGCGGATCGAAGCGGCCGGTCTTGGACTCGTCGCTGCCCAGCAGACCGTCGTAGCGCTCGGCCGGCAGGTTCATCAGGAACACGCAGGCGTCGGCCATGTCGTCGCTGAACAGGAACTCGCGCCGCGGCGTGCCGGTGCCCCACACCGTCACCTCGCCGGCTCCGGCGAGCTTGGCCTCGTGGAACTTGCGGATCAACGCCGGGATGACGTGGCTGGTGTGCAGGTCGTAGTTGTCGCCAGTGCCATAGAGGTTGGTCGGCATCACGGCGAGGTACTTGGTGCCGTACTGACGGTTGTAGCTCCAGCACATCTCGACGCCGGCGATCTTGGCCAGGGCATAGGCGCGATTGGTCGGCTCGAGTGGCCCGGTGAGCAGGCTGTCTTCCCGCATCGGCTGCGGCGCCAGCTTGGGATAGATGCAGCTGGAGCCGAGGAACATCAGCCGCGTCACGCCGTTGCGGCGTGATGCCTCGATCACGTTGCTCTGGATCGCCAGGTTGTCGCGGATGAAGTCGGCCGGATAGGTATCGTTGGCGACGATGCCGCCCACCTTGGCCGCCGCCAGAAACACGTACTCGGGCCGCTCGCTCTCGAAAAACGCGGCGGTGGCCTGCTGGTTGGTCAGGTCGAGCTCGGCATGGGTGCGCAGCAGCAGGTTGCGGTAACCGCGTGCCTGCAGGTTGCGCACCAGGGCCGAGCCCACCAGCCCGCGGTGGCCGGCCACATAGATCTTTGCGTTGGCTTGCATCGGCCCGGCCTCACTCGTGGTAGTCGTAAGCCTGGAAGCCGGCCATCTTGACAAGCGAGTCGCGTCGGGCCGCGGTGTAGTCGGCCTCGATCATTTCGCGCACCAGCTCGTCGAAGGTGGTGGTCGGGGTCCAGCCCAGCTTCTCCTTGGCCTTGGTCGGGTCGCCGAGCAGCGTCTCGACCTCGGTAGGCCGGTAGTAGCGCGGGTCGACGCGCACGATAACGTCGCCGACCTTGCACTTCGCCTTGTCACCCTCGACCTTGGTGACGATGCCGACCTCACGCTCGCCTTCACCTTCGAAGCTCACCGTGATGCCCAGCTCCTTGGCCGAACGTTCGACGAACTGGCGCACGCTGTACTGCACGCCGGTGGCGATGACGAAGTCCTCGGCCTTGTCCTGCTGCAGCATCATCCACTGCATCTCGATGTAGTCACGCGCATGGCCCCAGTCGCGCAGCGCGCTCATGTTGCCGAGGTAGAGGCAGTCCTGCAGGCCCAGCGCAACGCGCGCGATGGCGCGGGTGATCTTGCGCGTCACGAAGGTCTCGCCGCGCAGCGGGCTCTCGTGGTTGAAGAGCACGCCGTTGCAGGCATACATGCCGTAGGCCTCGCGGTAGTTCACCGTGATCCAGTAGGCGTAGAGCTTGGCCACCGCATAAGGGCTGCGCGGGTAGAAAGGTGTGGTTTCCTTCTGCGGAATCTCCTGCACCAGGCCGTAGAGCTCGGAGGTGGAGGCCTGGTAGAAGCGCGTCTTCTTCTCCAGGCCGAGGATGCGGATCGCCTCCAACAGGCGCAGTGCGCCGATGCCGTCGGCATTCGCCGTGTACTCCGGCTCCTCGAAGCTCACCGCGACGTGGCTCTGTGCCGCCAGGTTGTAGATCTCGTCGGGCTGGACCTTCTGCACGATGCGCAGCAGGCTGGTGGAGTCGGTGAGATCCCCGTAGTGCAGGATGAAGTTGCGGTTGTCGACGTGCGGATCCTGGTACAGATGGTCGATGCGATCGGTGTTGAACAAGGACGTCCGGCGCTTGATGCCGTGCACTTCGTAGCCCTTCTTCAGGAGGAACTCGGACAGGTAGGCGCCGTCCTGGCCGGTCACTCCAGTGATGAGGGCAACTTTCTTTTGAGTCATCTTGCTATGGTCGTAAGGAGGTAAAAAAGCTCGGCCGTGCCGGCTCACAGGGGAGCCGCACCGAAAACGCGAGATTGAAATTCGGGAGCGATGGACGTCGAGATGTCGCGCAGGAAAGCCGTCTGTGCCGCGTAGGCCTTCTGGGAGTCGACGTCGATGCTGGAAACGCGCACCAGCATGCCGTCGGGCACGCGCCCCCGCAGGCCGTAGCCCAACTGCGCCAGCTTCTGCTGCGTATTGGACGCGACGATCTGGTCGCCGACGACGATCCAGTAGATCAACGGTTCATGCCGGCTGCCAAGGCGGGTGTTCAGCTTCTGCACCGGCAGCATGCGCGAGCCCAGCTGCAGTTGGTCGGGTTGCTGCGAAAGCACCTGGAAACCCTGGGCCGGGTAACAGATCTCCGGGCGGTGCACCTGCATGCCGTCGGACTGGTCGCCGCCATAGGCGACCGACAGCATGATGCGCTCGCCGCGGCCGTTGATGTAGGTGCGAGCGAGCACCTGGCTGTAGATCTTGTCGAGCTGCTCCTGCACGTCGGGGGCGGGCAGGATCACCGGCATGCGGTCGTCGATGCGCCAGTCGCCGAACTGCTTCGGGAACACGGACTCGAGATCGACTTTGGGACCGGTCTCGGCCATCTTGATCGACGGGCGTGCAACGACCGCCATCGCGGCGGCCAGCAACATCAGACCCGCCACCAACCAAACACGAACCTGCAATTTCATGCGGACTTCCTCGGTTTGCGGTCGAACAACCCCAGCAAGCCGTCGAAGCTGAACAGCAGCACCAGGGCGATCAGGAACAGCACCATGCCGGCTGCGCCGTGCACGAAACCCTGTCCCGCCTCGTCGCCGAAGTGATAGGTCACCAGCACGAGGATCATCACCCGCACCGCGTTGGCCAGAAAGGCGATCGGCAGGATACTGGCGATGATGGCCACGTTGCGCCAGGGCTTGCTGTGTTTCATCAGATAGACGTACAGCAGCCCCAGGGCCGAGAGGCTGAACATGCTGTTGAGCCCCGAACAAGCGTCCGCCACCAGCAGCTGATACTGGCCAATCGTCAGCACGACGCCACTGCGCGCGATCGGGTAGCCGACCTCGTAGAGGATGGTCTCGGCCACCACCGAGACGGTGCGCTTGAGCGGCCCGGTGAGCGAATCGATCACCGCCGCCGGCAGCGGCACCATGAACACCAGGAACAGCAGCGGGAAGGCCATCACCCGCACGGCACGCCAGCCGAACAGGATTGCGCCGCCGCCGGCCAGCAGCGGGATCTGCGAACCCACCTCGAAGAGGATGATCTGCTGCGAGCGCCCGAGCACGTAGAGCAGCAGCCCGAGGACCAGCAGCACCCAGGCCGACATCGAACGGACACCATCCTGGATGGCCGCGACGAATTCATCGCGCTTCTGCCAGAAGATCCAGATCGAGACCGCCAGGATCAGCGGGCCGTGCCCCTGCTCCTCGCTTTTCCAGATGGTCTTGGACAGGTCGATGAAGGTCGGGACATACAGCAGCAGCAGCGCCGCCAGCAGCGGGACCGCCACCGGGAGCCACGGCCGGGGCGCGGCAGCAACAGGCATGGTCGTGTGCATACTTCTCAGTGCTCGTTCATGATCACCCCCGCCAGCTTGGCGGGGCTGCCGGAAAGGGTGGCGACCAGGTCCTGCAGGCGGTTGACCTTGGACTTGCCCTGGCGCGCGACCACCAGGGCGGCGCCACACTTGGCGGCGATCACGGTCGCGTCGGAGCCGAAGACGGCCGCCGGCGTGTCGACGATGACATGGTCGAACTTGTTCAGCAGTTCGCGGATGAGCAGGCCGAAGGCCGGCCGCTCCACCAGTTCAAGCGGGTTGGGCGGCGTGATGCCGACCGGGAGCACGAAGAGGCTGGGCAGGTTGGGCACGTGCTTGATGACGTTGGTCTCGGCACGACCCGACAGGATGCCCGACAGACCCGAGGAGGTATCGAGCTCGAACACCTCGTGCTGGCGCGGGCCGCGCAGGTCGGCGTCCACCAGCAGGGTGCGGCCGCCGAGCTGGGACAGCACCACCGCCAGGTTGGCCGCGAAGAAGGTCTTGCCATCGCCCGAGTCGGGACTGACGATCGCCAGCGCCCGGCGCGGTTCGTCATTGAAGAGCCGCATCATCAGCTGGCTGCGGATGGCGCGGAAGGCTTCGGCTTGGTAGGAGAAGGGCTGGGTCGCGGTGATCAGCTCCGAGCCCAGCTCGCGCCGCTGGTCGGGCGCGTAGGGGTAGTGGAACTGCTGCGACAGCGCGAACATGACATCGTCGTCGCTTGCCAGGCCCAGCGCGACCGCGGCCTCGCCGAAACGGACCCCCTTCTCGCGCTGGAACTGCAGCACCTGGTCGACCTGATCGGGCGACAGGTTCTTCTTGCGGCGGATGATGTCCCCGATGGGCCGGTCATGCACCGCGGACGCGGGCTTGGTGTCCTCGACCGAGTTGGGAACCGGGTGCAAGTGGGGCGCCGCACTGGCGTCACGGAAGATCGCCATATCAGGTCCCCTTCGGGCGAGGCAGTTGGCCGAGAACACGTCCCGGGATCATCGTGTTGCCACGCTGACGGGCCAGCAGGCCGCGGCGCATCGGCTTGGGCATCACGCCCAGCACCGGCAGGCCCAGCAGCTGCACCACATCGTTGAAACTGCGCATGCGACGATCGATCAGTTCGAGCACGAAGGCGGCGGTCACCGCGAGCACCGTCGCGACACCGATGGCCAGCGCCATGATCAGGGGAATGCGCGGGAAGCTGTGTGAGGTCGGCTCGACCGCCTGGCTCAGCACGGAGGCGTTGGTCTGGGTCGTGTGGCTCTCCAGGCTGGTCTGGTTGAGGCGGGCCAGCACCGCGTCGTAGGCGCGCTGCGCGTTGGCGACGTCGTTGACCAGCACCGAGGCCGCATCGCGCTGCTCGCGCAGCTTCAGCAGCTTGGCGCGCTGGGCGTCGAGCGCGGCACGCACTTCGGCTTCGCGCTGGCGGTTGATGTTGTTGCTCACCGACACGCCGCTCGTGACGCGACGCGTTTCCGCGTCGATGCGACTGCGCAGCGTGGCAATGCTGGTCTGCGCCTCGACCACCTGCGGGTGGCTGGCGCCGTAACGGGCACTCAGCTCCTGCAGGCGCACCTCCTGGCGGTTGAGGTCGGCCTTGAGGCCCGAGATCAGCGGGTTCAGCAGCACTTCCTGCATGCGGTCGCTGGCGGCGCCCACCTGGGCCTCGCGGCTGCTGGTATCGGACGCGAGGGCCTGCACCTGCACCAGCTGCGAGGACAGCTCCTGCAGCCGCGCCGCCTCGATGTCCAGGCGCTCGTCGGTCGCCACCAGGCCGTGCTCCTTCTGGTAGGACGACAGGCGGCTCTGGGCCGCCTCCAGCTGCTGGCGCAGCTGCTTGGCGCGGTCGTCGAAGAAGGACGAGTACTGCTTGGCCGGCTCGACGCGCAGGTCGAGGTTGGTGTCGATATAGGCCTGCACGAAGGCATTGGTCATCAGCGCCGAGAACTTCGGATCGACCGACTCGTAGCTGATGGTCATCACGTTCGAGCCGCCCGAGGCCTCGGCGTTGAGGTTGCGGATCAGCGCCTGCGCCAGCCAGCCCTCGATGGAGCCGTTGCCGCCGGTGGCCTCGCGCCACTGGTCCCGGGTTGCCGGGTTCTCGGCCAGCTTCAGGTTGCGCACCACCCGCTGGGCGACACGTTCGCTGCGGATGATTTCGAGTTGGGTGAGCAGCAGGTTGGGCGACCCGGGCAGCACCATCCCGGCCACCGGGTCGGGTGAGCCCGTGTTCACCACCACGCTGGCAGTCGCCTCGTACTCCTTGGGCAGGGCCAGACTGACCCCGAGCGCCGTCCCCACGATCAACACGAACACTCCGAGCGCCACCTTCCAGCGCGCCAACAGGATGGAGAAGAACTGACCCAAAGACATCACGTCACCTTCTTAAAACAGGCTCTCGCGGACGTAGACGACGTCTCCGTCGCGCAAGATGTCCTCCATTGTGGGCTGGATCACCTGAACACGTCCGTCGGGACCGCGGCGGTGCACGCGCAGGCCCTTCTCGGTGCCGCGCTGGGTCAGGCCGCCGCCGGTGGCCAGGGCCTGCATCACCGACATGTTGCGCTCCAGGCGGAGCGCGCCCGGGCGCTGCACTTCGCCGTAGATATAGACGGTCGGCATGCGATCGACATACACGACATCGCCATTCTGAATGGCGATGTCGTCGCCGCTCTTGCCGGAGACGAAGATGCTGGGCAGGTCGATCTCGTTGCGGAAGGGCTTGCCGTTGCGCATGCCGCTGACGATGATGGTGTCGGCGCCGGCGCCGGCCACGCCGCCGGCCATGGCCAGCAGGTCACTCAGCTTGGTGTTGGCCATCTCCAGCGGATAGCGCCCCGGCCGGTTGACCTGGCCCAGCACCGAGGCCTGGTTGCCACGCACCTGCACCAGCAGGATGGACACCTGCGGCTGCTTGACGAAGTTGCCGCTGCGCAGGCCGTCGGCGATGCGCTTCTCGGCCTGGACCACCGTCAGGCCGCCCACTTGCACCTGGCCGAGTAGCGGATAAGTCACATTGCCGGATTCCGACACCCGGGTCTCGACGCTGAGGTCCGGGCTCTGGAACACGTTGACGCGGATGACGTCACCGGCACCGATCACGTACTCGCGGGTATTGGCATTCTGCGCGGCGGCCCCGCTGGCAGCCAGCGTCACCAGAAACAGCGCGGCGAACCATCGACGAATAGAAAGAAGCATCATTTCAGTCCAGACAAACCTTTGCTGATCGCGGCGTCGTTGTCGGCCGCAGCGGATCCGGCCGGTGCCGGGGCGGAAGCCGCGGCCGTCGCCGCCGCAGCATCACCCTTGGCCGGGGCGCCCTCGGCGAACTTGCCGACATACTGGATCTGGGCACTCTGGCGCAGGGACTTGATTTCTTGCTCGACGACCTTGCGCTTGCGGTCGTTCAGGATGAACTGCTCGATCGCAGGCCGGGCCTTCACCTCGTCGACCGGCACCTCGCGCGAAGCCACCAGCACGATGGCCTGCATGCCGGCTTCGGTCGGCACCATCATGGCCTGGCCGTCTTTCATCTTGTGGAAGGCATCGAGCATGTTGAGCGGCAGCTGCTCGGCCGCACGGGCCGCCTGGTTGACGCCGAACTTGATGTTGTTCGCCTTCAGGTATTCGAGGAACTCGCCGGTGGACTTGGCGCTCTTGAGCTGCTCCTGCAGGGTCGGGAGCTGGCTCTTGTCGGCCTGGATCGCGATTTCCTGCAGGTTGTACACGCGCCGCTGGCTGAACAGGGCCGGCTTGGTGTCGTAATAGGACTTCACCTCTTCGGGCGAGGGTTTGCTCGCACCTTCGGCGATTTTCTCGAGATAGACCCGCGAGAGGATCTCGCGGCGTGCCGCTTCCATCGCCTGAACCACGCGCGGATCGCGGTCGAGTTTCAGTTCCTCGGCCTTGTCGACCGCCAATTGCTGGTCGATCAGGCGCTCGAGAACGGCCTTGCTGGCGCTTTCGGCATGCTCCGGCTTCAGACCCGGCTGGCGCTGCAGCATGTAGTTGATCTGGTGCACCGAGATTTCGGCCTCGTTGACCTTGGCCGCGACCTGGCTGGCGGGCTTGTCTTTATCCTCGCCGCAACCGACGACCAGCAGAGAAACGATCACGGCGGACGCCACGGCAATGCTGCGCATGGCTGTAGCTGCGACGGGATGACGCGTGGTGCTCATCTTCGAAACTGCTCCCTGCCCCATGGGGCATTGAATGCTTGTCAAGCGGCGCTTGACCGGGATTTCCACTATTGCGCGGAGGACCAAAGCCTGCAGTCCAGTTACAAGACCGCAAAGCGAAGCCGAGTGTACCGGGGGCTCTTCCCAGCACGGTAACCCCTGGTTAAGGGGCCTCCGCGAAACAGAAAGTCTCAAAATTGTGAATCAGACCAGCATAAGACGCGGCCATGACACAGGATTGACTCGCAAAAGGCGGATTCGTGCCCGCCCGAAGGGGCCGCGAACGCGGCCCGCTTGGAGTTATTGAAGGGCCTGGACGCCGGCCAACAGCCAGCCGGAGGAGCCGTCCTTGGGCTTGGTGAGGTTCCAGACTTCGCGGAAAGGAGCTGCACCGGATGTGACTTCTTCCCTGATCATCCCCGAAAATTCGACGCTGGCAAGAAAGGTGGCGCCCACGTCTTCGACCCCGAGCAGCTCGGCCTGCAGGGTGACGACATCGGTGCGGTTGGGCTGGTCGCCCCGCTCCTGCAGTTGCAGCCCGATGTGCACTAGCATGTCGTCGGTCATCAGTGCACGCAGAGCGGACAGGTCAGCCCGGTCCCAGGCCTCCTGCAAGAGCACAAAGTTACTTTTTGCCGCCTCGAGGAAACCGTGGGCATCGAAGCCCGCCGGCACGCCCCAACGGAACTCGCCGGTGCGCGAGGCGACTTCCTCGATGCCGTCGCCGTAGTGCACGCTGCTTTCCGGAGCCAGGGTGGCCGGCTCGTACTGACTCATCGCGAAAGAGGAGCGCGACGGTCGCGGCCGCCCCCCGCCCGGCCCCTGGTAGACCAGAGGGCCGCCGACACCGGGCCGCCAGCGTCGCACCAGGCGCCACAGTGCGAAGACCAGCGCGCCCAGCAGCAGCACCAGCAGCACGCCAGTGGCCCAGCCCGCCGCCTGGGGGCCCAGGCCCAGACCGCTGAGAAGCGCCGCCACCCCCAAGCCGCTGGCGAGGCTGCCGAACCAGGCCGCGCGCCCGCCGCGCGGGGGTGGCAGGTCCAGCGCCTGGACCGGCACCTCGGCGGCGACGCTGCTCACCGGGGCCGCCACCCGCTGACTGCCCGCGCGCTGGACGCCGCCCGCTTCGGGGCCCGGCGCCGTGACGGCGCTGCGGCCCGTCCGTTCACCACCTTCCTCGACGCGCTTGGCATGGACCGGCCCCGCCGCCACGGCCAGGGCCGCGGCAAGGAGGAGGGTCGAGGGCTTGCACAGAGGGTTCACGGCACCTGGCTCCTGCGGTGCTGCCGGCCGCGTGCTGGGGACATCGAGCGGGTCAACACTTGATGCCCACGTGCAAAGCGACCACTCCGGCGCTCAGGTTGTGGACATCGACGTGGCCGAAACCGGCCGTTTTCATCATCGCCTTCAACTCCTGCTGGCCCGGATGCATGCGGATGGATTCGGCCAGATAGCGATAGCTCTGCGCATCGCCGGCGATCCACTGGCCGAGCCGGGGCAGGACGTTGAACGAATACCAGTCGTAGGCCTTCTCCAGCGGCTGCGCCACCTTGGAGAACTCCAGCACCAGCAGCTTGCCGCCGGGCTTCAGCACGCGGCACATCTCTGCCAGCGCGCGGTCCTTGCGCGTCATGTTGCGCAGGCCGAACGCCACGCTGACGACGTCGAAGCTGTTGGTCGCGAAAGGCAGGGTCTCGGCGTCGCAGATCGACGTGGGCAGCGCCATACCCTTGTCGAGCAGGCGGTCGCGGCCGACCCGCAGCATGGCCTCGTTGATGTCGGTGTGCACGACACAGCCGCTGGTGCCAACGCGCTTGGCGAAGGCAGCGGCGAGGTCGCCGGTGCCGCCCGCGATGTCCAGCACACGCTGGCCTTCGCGCACGCCGGAGGCGCTGATCGTGTAGGCCTTCCAGGCCCGATGCAGCCCCATGGACATGAGGTCGTTCATGAGGTCGTATTTCGACGCCACCGAGTCGAAGACGCCGCGCACGCGACTCGCCTTCTCGGACTCGTCGACGGTCTGGAAACCAAAATGGGTGCTGCTCATATCAAGTGATCGTACGTGGCGGCATTGCTGCTTTTTGCCACAACCCCGCATCCGAATGGGGGAAGGCAGAGCAATCCAGTGCCGGAGTGAGGGGAAAAACCGACACCGACAGGCGGACGCCGCCGGCCGGCATCAGTGGCCGTGGCCGGAGGCGCACCCGGCGCCGCCCTTCGGGGGCATCGGCGCATCGCGGTCGAGCCCGGCGGCCGCCAGCCGGGCCAGGTAGTCGGCCCAGTGCTGCTCCTGGCGGGCTCCGAGGTCGTAGAGATAGTCCCAGGAAAAGATGCCCGAGTCGTGGCCGTCGCTGAAGACCGGCTGCACCGCATAGTGGCCCACCGGCTGCAACGCGGTGATGCCGACCTCGCGCTTGCCGGTCTGCAGCACCTCCTGCCCCGGGCCGTGCCCCTTGACCTCGGCCGACGGGGAACAGACCCGCATCAGCTCGAAGGGAATGCGAAAGCTCGCGCCGTCGGAGAAGCCGACCTCGAGCACACGCGACTGCTGGTGCACCGTGATGGAGGTGGGCAAGGGAGAGTTTTTATCGAGGCCGGCCATCAGAGAATCTGCCCGCATCGCGGGCAGACGGTCAATAGAAAGCGTAGGAAACGCTGAAGTGGAACTTGTCGTCGCCCTTCTCGGGCACCGACGGGTTTTCGGCGCTGTCGGCCCGGCTGCCGGTCACGACGTAGCCGTAGTCCGCGTTCAGGCTGGCACCGCTCGCGTGAGCATAACGCAGCCCCAACCCCACGCTGGCGAGCCGGTCCTTGCGGCGCCGCTCGGGACGGTCCGTGACGTGGCTGCGCAGCGCGCCGGCGTCGACGAAGGCCGAGGCGCGCAGGCCCTGCAGCCACTGGGGGGTGTAGGCCTCCAGGCTCAGCGACACGCCGGAGTCGCCGTAGAGGACCCGATCCGGCACGCCGCGCAGCGAGCCGACGCCGCCCAGGCCGAAGGCCTCGCCGGCGATCAGCAGGTCCGGGCTCCACTGGGCCTGCAGCCGGGCGCCGGCCTGCCAGCCTCCGGGCAGTTCGCGCAAGACGCTGGCGCCGCCGCGCAGGGCCTTCCAGCGGGCGGTGTCGATCTCGTCGTTTTCGGTGCGGTAGGCCGACAGCGTGTTGCCGCCGGCGGTCACCACATTGACCGCGAGCTCGGCGTTGTAGGCCAGGCGCTGGCGCTCGGCCTCGCGCACCCCGACGTAGCCCAAGGTCAGCGGGCGCGAGCGACGGTCGCGCTGCAGCGCCACACCGTCGACTTCCGAGGCCTTGTAGAGCTTGTCCTCCCAGGCCAGCGTGGCATAGGCCCGGTAGCCGCCGTCGGGCACGAAGTAGTGCGAATAGCCGATCTTGGCGGTGCGCCCGGCGGCGGTGCTCTCGAAGGTCTGGTATTCGGCACCGCCCTGGGTGAGCCCGAAGGTGCCGACCACGTCGGAGTCGGTGAAACTCGCGAACAAGACCCCGCCGGCCGCATACAGCGGCGCGCGATAGGTCAGCCCCACCTGCTTGACGCGCGAAGGTTCGTCCAGCGAGGTGGTGTAAGCCATCCCGAGCACGTGGTCGCGGTTGAACAGGTTGTTGTAGCTGCCCGCCACCGACAGCCGGTCGCGGCCGGTTTCCGGGGTGCCGAAGTTGCTCCACACCACGCCGGCCGACCAGGGCGCACGCTCCTTGACGCGCACGGTCGCCTGGATGCTTTCGTCCTCGGGCGCCTGTTTCAACGAGACGACCAGCTGGCGTGACGGGTTTTCATTGGCGACCGCGGTCTCGCGCGCCAGCTTCAGCAGGTTGGGCGACTCGCCTTCGCGCAGTTCGGGCAGGGCCGCGCGCACGTTGCTGTCGTCGAAATGCGGGCCGTTGCCCTCGAGCTGCACCTTGCCCAGCGAGAAGCGCACCACCGTCAGGCTGACGGTATCGCTCAGCGCCTGGGGCGGCAGCACCACGCGGTACAGCGAGTAGCCGCGTTCGTGCAGCGCCCGCTCGAGCGCGGCAGTGGCAGCCTGCAGCACCGCCAGGGTGGCGTCGGCGCGCAGAAAAGGTGCCAGGACCACGCTGGTCTCGCCGCTGCCCAGCGGGTTGTCGCCGCTGATCGCAAAACCCTTGATCGAGAAAACAGCCTCGGGCGGCGCCGCCGGCATCTCTGCCGGCGTCTGCTGCTGCGCGCGCGCCGCGCCGCCGCAGGCGGCGAGCAGCACCGCGACGGCCAGCGTGGCGGGCCGCGGCGCAGCCGCGCGTCGGGAAGTGGTTTTCATGGATGAGGTCCCTTCGAAGGCAGGAGCGCTCACCGGCACACCTCGGTGCCCGGCAGCAACTCGCTCAGCAGGCTGTAGAGGGCCGGGTTTTCGATGTCGGGCATGGGCGTGCGGTCGAACTCGATGAACAGCGGCAGGGCGCTGGGTCGCGTCGTGTCGCCGGCCGGCGTGGCGTAGCCGGCCTCGCCGCGGCCGAGGTGCAGCACCTCGGTGGCAGTCAGGATCTCGACATGGCCGTCGCGCACGAAAACATACAGGCCTTCGGGGTCGTTGCCGATCGGGGCGCTGCCGAACAAGGCCTCGACATCGACCTGCACCTCGTCCGGACGCGGCGCGTCGATCTGCGGCCCGGCATCGATGCGGCGCACGCCCTGCGGCCCGATGAACAGCCCCTGCCCCTGCGCCACCAGTTCCTCGGCGCCGCCACCAGGCAGCACCGCCACCGTGCCCTCCCAGGTGTAGAGCGTGAGGCCTGCGTCGGCGTCGCCCGGCTCGCCGGCGCAGGCACCAGTGCAGGTGGCGTCGAAGCCGGTGCCGCGGATGCCGATGGTCGCCGTCGCGGTCGCGATGCCGACGCGGCCGGGGTTGGCCTTGCCGATGATGCCGGTCAGCGCACGCATCGAGCCGCGCGCCAGGCGCACCAGGAAGGAGCCCTCGGACGGCGTTTTCGGGTCGAACACGAAATCCTCGATCTTCAGCCGCGTGTTCGAGCCCAGCGCCGTCCGGCTCTGGTCGCGGAAGGCCAGCAGCGCGAAGCTGCCGGCGCCGGTTGCGATCAGTTCGCCAGGATAGACGGCCCCGCCGGGCACCAGGCGCCGGCGTGCGCCGCCGCTGTCGTCGGCCCAGACCTCGCCCTTCATGACCGCGAGCTTGGCGCTGGCCTGTACCGCGTTGGGTCTGGTCGGCTGCGACACGCGCGCCGATTCGTCGCGGCAGTCGCCGCTGCAGAGCCGGGCATCGAAATCGGTGCCGCGGATGCCGATGGTCGCGGTCGCGGTCTGCACCCGTGCCGCGTCCGGCGCGTTTTTGTTGATCAGCCCGGTGATGGCACGGAAGCCGCCGCGGAACAACTGCGTCACCATCGAGTTGTCGCTGGCGTTATCGCGGTAGCGGTAGGTGCGCAGCACCAGGTCGGACTGCGGCCTGAGGGTCATGCGGGTGCCATCCTGCAGCCGCACGATGGCAAAGGAGTTGGCCCCGGTGCTGAGGCGGTCGCCCTCGTTCAGGGGCAGGCCCTTGCCCAGCGTGCGCGGCGCCTGCTGAGGCTGCTGCGCGAAGCCCACGCCGCGTGCGAAATCGACCTCGCCGATGCGTTGCTGAGCCAGGGCGCCGGCAGCAGCGGCCGTCAGCAGCACGGCGGCGAGGCCGCGGGCGACAGTGTCAACGACAGACATTTTCAGCCTCCACGGCGACCTTGCCGAAACGTTCGGTCTCCAGCACCCGCTGCAGCTGCACCAGCACCTGCAGCACCGGGATGTCGGGCTCGACCGCGCCGGATGGCGGCGGTGGCGGCGGTGCCAGCGGCACGGCCCCGAAACCGATGTTGATCGTGCCGTTGTTCAGCGGGTCAGCGTCGCCGAAGTCGCGGTCGCAGCTGGCGTCGCAGTCGACGTTGTTGAGCACCGGCGCGTTCTGGCTCGCAAAGGGATAGACCACCGCATCGGCGTCGCTGCCGCTGCCGCGCTCGAAACGCACCGCCCCGCCGCCCGCGGGCATGTTGACGGTGAGCGCATTGCCATAGCGGATCGCCGCATACGCGCCGGGGCCGGCGCCGCCGCGCAGCGTCATCGACGCTGCGTTGATCGTGATGTCGCCGCCCTCGACATGGGTGGCCACCTCACCGCCCTCGATGCGCAACTCGTCGCCGGCGACCAGGCTGAGGCTGTTGTCCCCCGTCACCCCGGTCGCGCTCGTCGGCACCGCGGCGGCGCTCTCCCGGGCGGGCTGCTCGGTGGGCGCGGGGCTGCCGATCAGCAGGTCCTCGCCGGCCTGCAGCGCCAGGTCACCGGCCTGCAGCTGGGTGCCCGAAGCAACGCGCAGGCTGCCGCCCTCCGACTGCAATCGAAGCGACTCGTAGCCCGTCATCCAGGCGTCGGCGCTGAGCTCGCCGCTGGCGACGATGACGCCGCGCGAGAAGGTGCTGGCGGAGCCCTCCGGCGTGAAGCTGAAATGGCCGGTGCGGGCGTCGCCGTCGATGCGGATGCCGAACTCCCCGCCGCCGATGGTGGTGAGCTGGACCTGCCCGTCGGCATCGCTCGCGAGCTGCACCGTCAGCAGCTGGCCCGCAGCCGTTGCGCCGACGTTGGCCTGGGCCTGCAGGCGCACGTTCGGGCCGTTGACGTCGGCGCGCCGCGCTACGATGCGCCCGGTGCCCGAGCTGCCGTTGACGATGTTGCGCCCGGTCAGGTTCACGGTGGAGCCGGTCAGCACGCCGTCGACGATCACGTCGCCGCCCCCGCCATCCACGTTGATCCAGCCGCCTCCCGAGTCGCCCTCGACGGGCGCGATGGCCGCTCCGCCCTTGATGTGCACCCCCGTGGCACTGGCGATGCTGACCGAGCCGTCGAGCGAGCTGGTGCTGCCGAGCGACTCGGTGGCGAAAGACACGCGGCCGAGCCGGTTCTGCCCATTGAAGAGCTCGATCTTGGCCGCTTCCATGTGAAGCTCGTCGGCCACCAGGGCTCCCTCGCCGTCGGAGCTCTGGACAGTGCGGATGTCCCCGGAGCTCAGCAACTCCACCCGCCCGATGCGTCCCTCGCCGGCGAGGTCCACCACCGAGCTGGTGGAGCTGCCCTCGATGGTGATGCTCGCCGGCCCGCCCTCGCCGCCTGCGCCGCGCGTGTCGATGCGCAGCGTGCCGGCCGTGATCACGGCCAGTTCGTCGCTGTTGAGGATCAGCCCGGAGGGGCTGAACTCGCCGCCATCCGGCACCCCGGCATGCGCGGCGCCGTGCAGCACGATGCTGTCGACGCCATTGCCGACAAAGCTGACCTTGTCGGCCGTCAGCGCCCCCTGGCCGGCGGGATCCAGGCGGAACCCGCCCAGCCCGGTCAGGACGGCCTCCTTGCTGCGCACGGCGCCGCGCAGCGCCAGCGCGCTGCCGAAGTCACCAGTGACCGCCAGCGTGCCGCCGACCTCCAGCCCGCGCACTACCGTGCTGCCGCTGCCGCTCGGCGGCTCGATCGCCCCCAAGCCCGACTCCACTTCGCTGGAGACGCTGAAGCGGAGGTCACCCCCGACCGTGCCCGAGACGTTGCCTTCGACCTGGCCCAGGTTCACGTGTCCGTCGGCCGTCGAGGTGCTGACCTGGACCTGCCCGGGCAACTCGCGACCCAGCTGCGGAATGAACTCGCCGGCCGAGACGTTGCCCGCCTGGATGCTGCCGTGCGCCTGCAGGCGCACCGTGCCGCCGGCGGAGTCGAGGTTGCCGAGCCGGAGGGTGCTGGCCTGAGCACCGGAGCTCACGCTCTTGTCGCTGCCCGCCACGAAGCTCAGGCCGCCGAGCACGAACTGGCTGCCCGAGACATAGGTTTCGGTATGGATGGTCGACGGTCCGTTGCTGAGCAGGTCGATGCCGCAGGCGAGGCCGCCGGCGCAGGTGGCGTCCTTGGTTTCCAGGTGCAGCGAAACGCCCTGCAGCAGTTGCAGCGTGTCCCCGGCGGCCCAGCCTTCGCCGGTGATGGCACGGGTCGCTTCGATGCGCACCGTGCCGCCCAGCTGGCCGAAACTCTCGATCTCGCTTTCGTAGACCGCCGTCGTCTGGCCCGGCGCCTCGTCGGCCAGCAGCTCGCCGTCGCCGCCCACGGAGGTCGAGGTCGACGAGGGCAGCGGTCCGGCGTGGATCACCACCGCCTCGGGATCGAGCAGCCAGGTGCCGCCGGGGCCCCGGGGCGCCGACACATCCGGCACGCCGCTGCGCGTCAGCGTCTTGCCCGAGGTCTCGACCCGGCCACCCTGCCCGCCGCCGGCGCCGCCGCGCGCGCTGATGGCGCCGCGCGAGACGGTGTGCCCGTCGGACCACACCACCACGGTGCCGCCGTCGCCCACCTCGGTGGCGTCGGCCTTGATCGTCGCACCGCGCCTGAAGCGGGTGGCCTGGGCGTTCTCGACCCGGGCGTCGCGGCCCTGCCAGCCGCCGCCGACCAGCACTTCGCCGCCGCCGCGCGCGCCGGAGGCGTCGAGCACGGCGCCGTCCTGCACCTCGGTGCGCGCCCCGGTCACGATGATCTGCCCGCCCTGCTCGCCGCGGCGGGCGCTGGCGCTGCCCGACACTTCGGCGCTGTGGCGGGCCTTGAGCCAGACCTTGCCGTCGACGACCTCGAGCGCATTGGCCTGCGCGCTGCCGCGGTGCTTCAAGGTGCCGGCGAAGAGGCCGACCGCGCCAGCCTCCACCGAGCCGAGGTTGAGCACCGTGTCGCCGGCGTTGGCGACTTCCAGCTGCACACCTTCCAGGCCGCGGCCGGTGATGCTCACCGACTGCCCGGCGGCCAGGATGGCCTGGCCGTTCTCGACCTTCAGCGCCCCTTCGTTGCTGATCTGCGGCGCGATCAGGTAGACGTCGCCGTGGGCCTGCACCACGCCGGTGATCGCGATGCCGCCGGGCACGCCCTCGGCCTGCAGCCTGACCTTGCCGGCCTTCCAGTCGGCGTCGCTGATGTTGAGCGTCGAGGCGGTGAAACCCGCCGTGTCGATGACCGCGCCGCGGCCGAAGACAATGCCGGCGCTGTTGACCAGGAACACCTTGCCGTTCGAGCCCAGGTGGCCGAGGATCTCGCTGGCCTTGCCGCCGGTGACGCGGTTGAGCACGCTGCTGCTCGCACCCTGCTGCTGAAAGTAGACGCTCTGGCCGCGGTCGATGCCGAAACTCTGCCAGTGGATGATGGCGCCGGGCGTGTTGTTGATCTGCAGGTGCTTGCCCTGCTGGTTCATTTGCGCCTGCCCGTGCACCACCTGGGCGCCCTGGGGCAGCGCCTGCAGGCTGCCGGAGGCGAAACCGAGCGCGAGCGCCGCCGCCAGCGGCTGAATCGGAAAGCGCCGCGCAGCGCGCGCAGCGATCGGCCCCGGCACAACGCCGGCCGCCGACGCTGACAGGCGCGGCACCTTGGTGAACGACATACGTGCGGTCATGTGACTCTCCCTCCGCGTCCCGGCGAAGGCGGGAACCAGCGGCGCTTGTCTCGACGCTGCCGCCCCTCGGACGACAGCATGCGGCGAAGGCTGCCCCTACCCCGGGAGAGCTCGGCCGCAAAGCTGCAGGATTACATCACCGAAGCACGGGAACTCCAACCCTGCAGCCCGGGAAATCCCGCAGACATCCCCTCAATGGGGGACGCCGCTATTTGGATCGGGGAGCCAGGGACTGCCGCAGCTCCTCGTCCACACGCTCGAGCTCGATGCCCAGGCGCTGCAGCGCCCCGCCGGCGATCTCGCGCTGGCGCGCGCCCCAGATGGGCTGCGGGAAGTGGCTGTCCCAGTCGTAGCGCGCGATCAGGTGCCAGTGCAGGTGGGGCACCATGTTACCCAGGGCGGCGAGGTTGATCTTGGTTGGCGCCAGCCGGCGGCGCACCACCGCCTCGACCGCCGCGACCACTTCGATGCATTCGTGCCGCTCGGCGGCGTCGAGGTCGGTCAGTTCGGCGCAGTGGGCGTTCCAGATCACCCGCCAGAAGCCGGGAAAGTCGCGGTCCTCGACCCGCACGACACGCCAGCGCGGCCCCTGCAGCACCAGCCGCCCACCGGGGGCCCGACACAGTTCACAATCGCCGCTCGACGGCGTGCCCGCCGGGAGCCCGTTTTCCTTTTCCTGCTTGTCGCTTGTCATCGTGATCCCCGTCCAGCACAGAACCGCGACGGGCCCGGTTCGAGGGCCCGGCCTGGCCGGCCGCCTCCCGGGCACCGGCGCCTTGCATTATCCGGGTGCCCGCCCGGCGATCCGGTGAGCCGGCCGGACGCCGCCGCCGAGGCGCTTTCACGCGCTCGCCGGGCCCTCGCCGGGGCCGACTTCCTCGGCGCCTGCGAGCAGTTCGAGCGCGTGCTCGACCACGTGCCCGCGGGCCGCGTGACAGCCTCGATCTGGTTCGGCTACGGCTGCGCGCTGGCCGCCATCGGCGAGCTGCGCAGCTCGACCAATGCGGTGCGCAGCATCGCTGCCGGCGAACGGCGCGCCTTGCTGCTCCACCCGCAGCTCGACCGCGCCCTGTCCGAGGTGCTGCGCATCGGCTGGGATGCCCACCAGGTCCAGGCCCTGCTGTGCGCCTTCGCGATGCGCCAGGGACGTTGGGAGTACCGCCAGCCCTTCACGGCGGCGCTGCAGACCATCGCCGGGCAGCGCGCCGGCGTGCCGCTGCACCGCTCGCTGGTGTTCGACGCCTTTTCCTTCGGCCGCGACGACGCCCTGATCGCCGCGCTGTCGCAGCGTTTCGCCGACGACTACGCGGGCGGGACATCATCGGCTGCACCGCGGCCGGTGGCGCCGGCCGAGGCCCGACGCCGGCCGCTGCGCGTCGCGCTGCTGTCAGGCGAATGGCGCCGACACCCCACCTGCTACCTGCACCGGGACCTGGTCGCCGCGCTCGACCACCGCGAGCTGCACCTGACCGGCATCCACCTCGATGCCCGGGTCGACGCCTACACCGAGGACATGCGGGGCCTCTGCGACGACTGGCAGCACTGGCCCGGCCTGGGTGTGGGGGAGATCGCCGAACGCCTGCGTGCCGGCGGACATGACATCCTGTGGGTGCTGGGCAGCTTCCAGGAGACGCCGATCGCCGAGCTGCTGCCGCTGCGGCCCGTGCCGCTGGCGATCAACGGGCTGGCCTCCTACTACCCGCACGGCCGCGGCCTGGTGGACTACGCGGCGGTCGACCCGCTGACCGTGCCGCCGGCCGCCCGGCCGCATTGGGGCGAGGCGCTGGCCGAACTGCCGGCCACCACCTTCGTGCTCGGCCCGCTGGTGGAGCGGCACCCGCCGCGCCCCGGGCGCGCCGAGCTGGGTCTGCCGGAGGACGCGCTGGTGCTGGCCGCCACCCACCAGAGCTACAAGTGGTCGCCCGAGTGCGCCGACCTCTGGGCCGCCGTGCTGCACCGCTGCCCGAATGCGGTGCTGTGGCGGGTGCAGGCCCGCCCGCATCCGGAGGCAGCCTGGCAGCGCGCCATGGCCGAGCGCGGCATCGGTCCCGAGCGGCAACGTGTCTGCCTCACGGTGGACTGGCCCCAGCACATGGCCCGGCTGGGCGTGGCCGACCTCTTCCTCGACGCCACCCCGATGGGCGGCCACACCACGCTGCTGGAAGCCCTGGCCCAGGGCCTGCCCGCCGTCTCGCTGCGCGGGCCCGGGCCGGCCGGCCGCATCGGGCACGCCATCCTCGACGCGATGGGGCTGGCCGAGGCCTGCGTGGAGACGCCGCGGCAGTATGTCGAGCAGGTAGCCCGCTGGGCCGCCGACCCCGCGCTGCGCGCCCGCTGGCGGCAAACCGTCGCCGACCACCAGCCGGGCGGCCCCCGCCACAGCCCGGCCCGCGACGCGGCGCGTCAGGCGCGCTGGTGGGAGGAAGTGTTCAGGCGCATGTGGGAGATCCACTGCCGGGGATTGCCGCCGACATCTTTCCGGATCGAGCAGTGAGGCCTTGGTTTGCCCGGCGCCCGGCGCCTCATTACACTTCCACGAAACGTAAGGAGCCGATAGATGGCCGAATCCACGATCACGGCGAAGGGGCAAACGACGGTGCCGGCCCAGATCCGCGAGCAAGTCGGCGCGACACCTGGCACTCGACTGGTTTGGCACGTGATGCCGGACGGCAGCATCATCGTCCGGGCCAAGACGAAGTCCATCCTCGACTTGGCCGGAACCTTGAAGGCTCCCGAAGGCAAGCACGTCACGGTTGAAGAAATGAACGCCTGGCGCTGATGGCGGCGCTCGACACCAACGTCCTGGTTCGCTACCTGGTCCAGGATGACGCGGCACAGCTGGCCGATGCCCGCCAGTTGATCGGAAGCTGCGTCAACCAGGGGCAGACGCTCTACATCCCGGTCTCGGTCTCCTTGGAGCTCGAATGGGTGCTGCGCTCGAATTTCGGTGTCAGCAAGGCCGAGGTCGTGCAAACACTGTCGCAGCTCCTGTCGGCCGCCGAACTGTCGTTCGAGTCCGAGAGTGCGCTGGAGCTCGCGCTGTCACGCTACAGAGAAAGTGCTGCCGACTACGCCGATTGTGTCCACGTGGCACTGGCCCTGAGCGCCGGCGAGCAGCCTTTGTGGACCTTCGACAAGAAAGCATCGAAGTTGAACGGCGCCCGGCTGCTGGCGCGGGCATGACGATCGGGGACCGCCCAGCGGCGGTCCCGTGCCGGCTCAGACCAGCACCCGCTCGATCCCGCCGTTGTTCGCCTTCGCGACGTACTGCGGCATCCAGTCCTCGCCGAGGATCTGGCGGGCCATCTCGACGACGATGTAGTCGGCCTCCAGCAGCCCGTTGTTGAGGTCGTTGCCGTAGCGGCTCAGGCCCTGCAGACAGCTGGGGCAGGACGTCAGGATCTTCACGTCGCCCTGCTCGGGCACGGCGCCGCTCGCGCGCAGCGCGGCCTCGCCCTTGCGCAGTTCCTCTTCCTTGCGGAAGCGGATCTGGGTCGAGATGTCCGGCCGGGTCACGCCCAGGGTGCCCGACTCGCCACAGCAGCGCTCGTTTTTCAGCACCTGCTCGCCCACCAGCGCCTTGACCGTCTTCATCGGATCCTGCAGCTTCATCGGGCTGTGGCAAGGATCATGGTAGAGATAGGCGCCCTTGGACTCGAGCTTGACGCCCTTCTCGAGCAGGAACTCGTGGATATCGATGATGCGGCAGCCGGGGAAGATCTTGTCGAACTCGTAGCCCTGCAGCTGGTCGTAGCAGGTGCCGCAGCTGACCACCACGGTCTTGATGTCGAGGTAGTTCAGCGTGTTGGCGACGCGGTGGAACAGCACCCGGTTGTCGGTGATGATCTTCTCGGCCTTGTCGAACTGGCCCGACCCGCGTTGCGGATAGCCGCAGCACAGATAACCCGGCGGCAGCACGGTCTGCACTCCCGCATGCCAGAGCATCGCCTGGGTCGCCAGGCCGACTTGCGAGAACAGGCGCTCGGAACCGCAGCCGGGGAAATAAAACACCGCCTCGCTGTCGGCCGTGGTCGACTGCGGGTTGCGGATGATGGGGACGTAGTCCTTGTCCTCGATGTCCAGCAGGGCGCGGGCGGTCTTCTTCGGCAGGCCACCCGGCATCTTCTTGTTGATGAAGTGGATCACCTGCTCCTTGATCGGAGCCGTGCCCACGGTGGCCGGCGGCCGCGCCGTCTGGCGCCGTGCCACGCCGCCCAGCACCTTGTTGGCGACACGCTGAGCCTTGAAGCCGACGTCCACCATGGCGCCGCGCATCAGCTTGATGGTCTCGGGGTTGGTGGCGTTGAGCATCATCATCGCCATCTTGTTGCCCGGCCGGAAGCTCTTCTTGCCCATCTTGCGCAGCAGGTTGCGCATGTTCATCGAGACGTCGCCGAAGTCGATCTTCACCGGGCAGGGCGTCGCGCACTTGTGGCAGACCGTGCAGTGGTCACCGACGTCCTCGAACTCCTCCCAGTGCTTGATCGACACGCCGCGGCGCGTCTGCTCTTCGTAGAGGAAGGCCTCGACCAGCAATGAAGTAGCCAGGATCTTGTTGCGCGGGCTGTAGAGCAGGTTGGCACGTGGCACGTGGGTGGCGCAGACCGGCTTGCACTTGCCGCAGCGCAGGCAGTCCTTGATCGAGTGCGAGATCGCGCCGATGTCGGACTGCTGCATGATCAGCGACTCGTGCCCCATCAGCCCGAAGCTGGGCGTGTAGGCATTGGTCAGGTCGGCGAACAGCCCGGGCTCGCGCATCAGCTTGCCCTTGTTGAAGCGGCCCTCGGGATCGACCTTGCGCTTGTAGGTGGTGAAGTCGCGGATCTCGTCGTCGGTCAGGAACTCGAGCTTGGTGATGCCGATGCCGTGCTCGCCGGAGATCACGCCGTCCAGGCTGCGCGCCAGCTTCATGATGCGCCCGACCGCCTCGTGCGCGGTCTGCAGCATCTCGTAGTTGTCGCTGTTGACCGGGATGTTGGTGTGCACGTTGCCGTCGCCGGCATGCATGTGCAGCGCGACCCAGACGCGGCCCTTGAGCACTTCCTTGTGGATGCGCCGGCACTCCTCGACGATGGGCGCGAAGGCCGCGCCCGCGAAGATGCCTTGCAGCGGCTTGAGCACCTGCGTCTTCCACGAAGCGCGCAGGCTGTGGTCCTGCAGCTGCGCGAAATAACTGCGGCCGCTGTCGGCCTGCACCAGGTCCAGCTGCATCAGCCAGCGTTGCCACAGGGCGCCCGTCTCGCGGACCACGCTGAGCGCTTGCTGCACCCGATCCTCCAGCAGCTCGGCGCTGGGGATTTCGCTCGCGTCGTCGCTCTTGCCCAGCGGCAGGCTGCCGCCGCTGAAGAAGGCGTCCAGGCGCTCGATGAGGGCCAGCTTGTTGCGCAGCGACAGCTCGATGTTGATGCGCTCGATGCCCTCGGTGTACTCGCCCATGCGGGGCAGCGGGATCACCACGTCTTCGTTGATCTTGAAGGCGTTGGTGTGCTTGGAGATCGCCGCGGTGCGCTTGCGGTCGAGCCAGAACTTCTTGCGCGCATCGGGCGAAACCGCCGTGAAGCCCTCGCCCGAGCGGCCATTGGCCAGCCGCACCACCTCGGAGGCGGCGCGCGCCACCGCGTCGGGGTCGTCGCCGACGATGTCGCCGATCAGCACCATCTTGGGCAGCGTGCCGCGCTTGGACTTGGTGGCGTAGCCGACCGCCTTGAGGTAGCGGTCGTCCAGGTGCTCCAGGCCGGCCAGGATGGCGCCGCCGCGCTTCTGCTCGGCGAACATGTAGTCCTTGATCTCGACGATGCTGGGCACCGCGTCCTTGGCATTGCCGAAAAACTCCAGGCATACCGTGCGGGTGTGCGAAGGCATGCGGTGCACCACCCAGCGCGCCGAGGTGATCAGGCCGTCACAGCCTTCCTTCTGGATGCCCGGCAGACCGGCCAGGAACTTGTCGGTCACGTCCTTGCCGAGGCCCTCCTTGCGGAAGGTACGGCCCGGGATGTCGAGCCGCTCGGTGCGGATCGGTGTCTTGCCGTCGGCCTCGAAGTAGCGCAGCTCGAAGCTCGCCACCTCGACGTCGTGGATCTTGCCGAGGTTGTGGTTCAGGCGCACCACCTCCAGCCATTGGGCATCCGGCGTCACCATGCGCCAGGAGGCCAGGTTGTCGAGCGCGGTGCCCCACAGCACGGCCTTCTTGCCGCCGGCGTTCATCGCGATGTTGCCACCGATGCAGGACGCCTCCGCCGAGGTCGGGTCCACCGCAAAGACGAACCCCCCGCGCTCGGCGGCGTCGGCCACGCGCTGGGTCACGACGCCGGCCTCGGTCCAGATGGTGGCGACCGGCTGGCTCAGGCCGGGCAGGCCGACCAGCTCGACCTCGGTCATGGCCTCCAGCTTTTCGGTGTTGATGACCGCCGACTGCCAGGTCAGCGGCACCGCGCCCCCGGTGTAGCCGGTGCCGCCGCCGCGCGGGATGATGGTCAGGCCCAGCTCGATGCAGCCCTTGACCAGCGCGGCCATCTCGGCCTCGGTGTCGGGCGTCAGCACGACGAAGGGGTACTCGACACGCCAGTCGGTCGCATCGGTGACGTGCGAGACCCGGCTCAGGCCGTCGAACTTGATGTTGTCGCGCGCCGTGTGCCGGCCCAGCACCTTGACGGCGCGCCGGCGCAGCTGGGCCACCGCCTCGAACTGCTCGGCGAAGCTTTCCACCGCCTGGCCCGCCACCAGCAGCAGCTCGCCGACCAGTGCATCGCGCCCGGCATCAGCGCCCGGCGTGCGGCGCCGCTGCACTTCACGCAGGCGGTGGTGCAGTGCGTCGATCAGCAGCCTGCGGCGCTTGGGATTGTCGAGCAGGTCGTCCTGCAGGTAGGGGTTGCGCTGTACCACCCACATGTCGCCCAGCACTTCGTACAGCATGCGGGCGGATCGCCCGGTCTGGCGCTCCTCGCGCAGACGGCTCAGCAGTTCCCAGGCGCGCGGCCCGAGGATGCGGATGACGATCTCGCGGTCGGAGAACGAGGTGTAGTTGTAGGGGATCTCGCGCAGCCGGGGGGCTGCGTGCGCCATGTCGAGGTCGACGGCGATGTCCTTCAGGGGGAGCGGTGCGTTCAAGAGGGCTCCGGGCGCTTGGCGTGGGGTTTGTAACGGCGCTTAAACGGCAATCGTACCGCAGTGCCGCATTCCGCCGCCCCGGCGCGGCCTTCGCTGCGTCGACAAGCGCACACAAAGCTTCAGGAACATTTCAACACCCCACCCGCCGAGAGATTCGTAGTTGCACTACATTTTTTGGCTGTCACTACAGCAAATACAGAGGTAACACCGTGATTTTTTTAATGGAAAACCTGAATAAGTCCTGTAGTTCTCCTTCTCTACGATGCCAGCGCCGAGGCCGATTCGCCCGGTCCACCACCCGCCAGCGCGCCCCGGCCGCAGCCGCCAGGCCGCGCAGATCCGAGAAGGAACACCACCGATGCTTGTCTTTCTGTCCGCCTCGCCGCGGCGAGCTCCGATGCCCTTGCTGTGCCTGACCACCGCCCTGCTGCTGGCGGCCTGCGGGGGCTCCGGCTCCGATGACAAGGACACGTCGCTGCGGGGCGAACCGGCTGCCGACCTCGCCTTCTGCGACGCGCCACGCCACGAGCAGGTGCTGCACCCCGTGCCCGGACTCGGCGACGCGGTGGTCGGCACCCTGGACATCAAGACCGTGCGGGTCCACTACCGTCGCAGCGACGGCCAGTACCAGCGCTGGGGCCTGCACCTGTGGAACGGCAACGGCATCGACGTCGCCCGGCTGCCCTTCGCAGAGAGCCTCCTCAACCAGTGGGCTCAGCCGGTACCGCTGACCCGGATGCCCCACTACGCCGAGGGCCCGGACGAGGTCGTGTTCGACATCCCGGTGCTCAGCCCCACGGACGACCCGCAGCGCGAGACGCTGGCCTTCATCATTCACGGCCTGCCCGGCGCCGGCAACCCAGGCGTGGACGACAAGGACGGCCGCAGCAGCGACAGCGTGGTGCGTTTCGCCGGCCTGAAGATCGAGAACCAGGTCGGCCACGTCTGGCTGGTGCAGCAAGACCCCGCGGTTTACGCCGCCGCCTCGGACATTGGCCGCATCCGGCTCGACGAGGCGCGCGCTTACTGGCTCAACCGCCAGTTGCTGCAATGGCCGGGCGCGGACAGCACCGGCATCTTCAAGCTCTACCACTCGAAAAACGGCCAGATCCGGGTCAAGCAGGACGAGGCGGTCAGCGGTGCCGACGGCAGCTTCACCCTGCAGGCCGGCGCCAGCGTGCCGGCCGCGCTGGCCGAGCGCTTCAAGTTCGTTGGCGCAGGCACGCGGCTGAAGGTGGCCGACGCCGATCTCCAAGGCCTGGCCGGCATGCGCGACCGGCAGCTGGTGCTGGTGCAGGAAACCGAGGGCGGGCTGGCACGCCGGGCCACCGTGGCCCAGATCGCCGGCGCGCTCGACGATCAGTTCGCCGCCGCGGCGGCCGTGCAAGACCTGGGCGCCGACGTCGGCGGCGCCGGTACGACCCTCAAGCTCTGGGCCCCCACCGCGCAGAAGGTGCAGGCCTGCGTCTACGACAGCAGCAGCGGCCAGGCCACCGCGGTTGCGCCGATGACCCGCGACGCGGCCACTGGCGTCTGGAGCTACACCTCGGCGAGCGACCTGAAGGGCCGGTACTACACCTATCTGGTCGACGTTTTCGTCAACGGAACAGGGGTGATGCGCAACCGCGTCACCGACCCCTATTCGATCAGCCTGACGACCGACTCCACACGCAGCTACATCGCCGACCTCGGCGATGCAGCCCTCAAGCCGGCCGGCTGGGACCGTCACGCCGCGCCGGTGGTGGCCGCGCAGGAGGACATGTCCATCTACGAGCTGCACGTGCGCGACTTCTCGATCCACGACGGCAGTGTCAGCGAGGACAAGCGCGGCAAGTACCTCGCGTTCACCGAGGCCGGTTCACGCGGCATGCAGCACCTCAAGGCGCTGGCCGCGGCCGGCCTCACCGACGTGCACCTGCTGCCCGCCTATGACTTCGGCTCGGTGCCCGAGGGCTCGTGCAAGACGCCCGAGATCAGCGCGGGGCCGAGCGATTCGGCCGCCCCGCGCGACGCGATCAAGGCCGTCAAGGACGAGGACTGTTTCAACTGGGGTTATGACCCCTTCCACTACACCGCGCCCGAAGGCAGCTATGCCAGCGACCCGGCCGACGGCGCGCGCCGCATCGTCGAGTTCCGTCAGATGGTCGCCGGCCTGCACGCTGCCGGCCTGAGGGTCGGCATGGACGTCGTCTACAACCACACCTTCCAATCCGGCCAGGGCGCGAAGTCGGTGCTGGACCGCATCGTGCCCGGCTACTACCACCGGCTGTCGGCGGAGGGCCAGGTGGCCGACTCGACCTGCGGCGGCTGCGGCAACACCGCGACCGAAAACACCATGATGGCCAAGCTCATGATCGATTCGGTCAAGACCTGGGCCACGCACTACAAGATCGACTCCTTCCGCTTCGACCTGATGGGCCACCAGCCGCGCGCGGTGATGGAAAAGCTCAAGGCCGAGGTCCGTGCGGCGGCCGGCCGCGACATCTTCCTGATCGGCGAGGGCTGGAACTTCGGCGAAGTCGCCAACGGCGCGCGCTTCGTGCAGGCTTCGCAGCTCTCGCTCAACGGCAGCGGTATCGCCACCTTCAGCGACCGCGCGCGCGATCGCATCCGCGGCGGCGGCTGCTGCGACGACGGCGAGACCTTCCGCCGACAGGGCTGGGTCACAGGCCTGTTTTTCGACCCCAACGAGTCGGCCAGCGGCGACACGGTCGAAGCATTGATGGACCATGCCGACCTGATCCGGCTGGGCCTGGCCGGCACGCTGCGCAGCTACAGCTTCCAGACGCGCGACGGCGACATCAAACGCGGCGACCAGCTGCTCTACGGCGACAGCCCGGCCGGCTATGCGAGCGCGCCGGGCGAGGTGGTGAACTACTACGAGAACCACGACAACCGGACCTTCTGGGACGGCCTGGCGGCCAAGCTGCCCCAGGCCACCTCCCTGCAGGACCGGGTGCGCATCCAGACGCTGGCGGCCGCGATCAACAGCTTCAGCCAGGGCATCGCCTATTTCCACGCCGGCAGCGACGTGCTGCGCTCCAAGTCCATGGACAGCAACAGCTACAACTCGGGCGACTGGTTCAACCGCCTGGACTGGAGTTATGCCAGCAACCACTTCGGCACCGGACTGCCGCCCAGCGGCGACGAGGCGCTGGCCAGGGACACGCTGGCGGCGCCCCGGCTGGCACACCTGAAGGCCGGTCAGGCCGAGATCGAGAGCGCCCGCGGCATGTTCAACGACCTGCTGCGCATCCGCAAGAGCAGCTCGCTGTTCCGGCTGCGCAGTGCGGCCGAGGTGCAGGCACGTCTGAAGTTCCACAACACCGGCCCCGCTCAGGTGCCGACCGTGATCGCCGGCCACCTGGACGGCCAGGGCTACGCCGGTGCCGGCTTCCAGGAGATCCTCTACTTCATCAATGTCGACAAGGTCGCCCACCGCCTCAGCCTGCCCGTCGAGAAGGGCAAGGCGTGGGTGCTGCACCCGGTGCATGCGCAGGGCACCGACCGCCGCCCGGCGGAAGCCGCGCGCTACGTGAGCGCGACCGGCGAGTTCACGGTGCCGCCGCGCACCGCGGTGGTCTACGTGGTGCAGCCCTGAGGGAGGCCCTGCCGGACAGCCGTCCGGCTCATGCCGGGCGGCCCCGGTAGGCGCCCGGGGTGTCGCCGGTCCAGCCCTTGAAGGCGCGGTGGAAGGAGGCCGTGCTGTCGAAGCCCAGCTCGGCCGCGATGGTGGCCATGGGCTCCCGGCTGCGCGTCAGCTTCTGCACCGCGAGGTCGCGCCGCAGTTCGTCCTTCACACGCTGGAAGGAGGTGCCCTCGTCGGCCAGGTGCCGGTGCAGCGAGCGCACCGAGACGTGCAGGGCCTGCGCCGTGCTTTCGGCGGTCGCGGCCAGCGGCAGGCGGGCGAGCAGGTGCTCGCGCAGCCGCTGGCTCAGCAGCTCCTGCTTGAAGGAAACGAACAACCAGTCCTCCGGCGCGCGCCGCAGGAAGTCCTTGAGCTCGTGGCGGCTGCGGCGCACCGGCAGCTGCAGGTGCGCCGACTCCATCAGCAGGGCGGTCTCGGGCTGCGCGAAGCGCACCGGCCCCGGATAGAGCGCCTGGTACTCGGCCGCGAAAGACGGCCGCTCGAAGGAGAAGTCGACGCCCACCAGCGGGATGCGCCGGCCGACCAGCCACGAGGCCACCCCGTGGATCAGCTTGAGCATCAGGTCCAGCGCGACGGGTTTGCAGGGCGAGGCGCCGGCGTGCTCGATCAGCGCGACGCGACTGGTGTCGGCACCGGCCGTCAGCTCCAGGTGGAAATCGTCCTGCAGCAGGCGCAGCACCCTCGACCAGCGGTGCAAAGCGACCTGCAAGGAGCCGGCATCCAGCAGGCTCAGGCAGGTGAACTTCAGCGCCCCGGGACGCAGCGGCCGCGAGAACAGTCGCGGCATCTCGTCGTCCAGGCGCAAGGCGAGCAGGCGGTAGAGCGTCGCGACCTGCTGCTCGGTGACCCGGGCCGCCGGCTGGCCGGCCAGCCAGGGCGCGATGCCGGCCTCCTCCAGGCAGCCGGGCAGTTGCTCCGGCGTGAGCTCCATCGCGGAACACAGGGCGTGCACATAGCCCATGGAGATGGTCGGTGAGGACACGCGCGCTTTCATCGGCCGCACTCTTTGGCAGTAAATGCAACTATGACGGCTCAGTTCGCCAGTGACGCCGCGCGTGGCGCGACCGACACTCGAGCCAGGAGCCGGGCGCCCCCGGCCTGGGACCACCCGGAAGTCAACAACATAGCATGCAGGTCTGTGCCGGCACCCCGGGGTTGTCACGGAACGATGGTTCCGCTGTGCAGGAACGAAGAGGAGGAATTGATGTCCATCCCTGAAGCCCGCCGCGCGCGGGCGGTGGTTTGCCGCAGCATCGGCGCGCCGGTGGTCGTCGAGGACATCCTGGTGCAGCCGCCGCGTGCCGGCGAGCTGATGATGAAGGTCAGCGCCTGCGGCGTCTGCCATTCGGACCTGTCGGCCACTGACGGCACGATTCCCTTCCCGCCGCCGCTGGTGCTGGGCCACGAAGGAGCCGGTGTGGTCGTCGCGGTGGGCGAAGGGGTCAGCCGCTTCGCGGTCGGCGACCATGTCGTGAGCTCCTTCGTCAGCATGTGCGGAAAGTGCCGCTACTGTGCAGAAGGGCGGCCGCAGTTGTGCGATCAGGCGGCCCGCACCACCATCAGCCTGCCCGACGGCAGCGTGCGCACCTTCGACACCGAAGGCCGGCCCCTGGGTGTCTTCGCCGGCTGCGGTACGATGGCCGAATATGCGACCCTGCACACAGACAACGTGGTCAAGATCGACCGGGACATGCCGCTGGACCGCGCCGCGCTGATCGGCTGCGGCGTGATGACCGGCTATGGCGCCGTTCACAACACCGCGCGTGTGACGGCGGGCTCGGCGACCGCGGTGTTCGGCTGCGGCGGGGTCGGCCTCAATGTCGTGCAGGCCTGCTGCATCGCGGGCGCCGGCACGGTGGTGGCGGTCGACACCTCCGACGAGAAGCTGGAGATGGCGCGCCGCCTGGGCGCCACCCACACCGTCAAGGCGGGGCCGGACACCAACGTCGTCAAGGCGGTGCGCGGCCTGACGGAGGGCGGCGCCGACTACAGCTTCGAGTGCGTCGGCCGCGGCAGCGTGGTGTCGCAGGCCTACGGCGCGCTGCGCAAGGGCGGCACTGCGGTGGTGGTCGGCGTCGCGCCGCCGGACGACACCACCAGCCTGCGAACCGCCACGCTGACCTTCGACGAAAAGACGCTCAAGGGCAGCTACTTCGGCTCGGCGCGACCGCCGCTCGACTTTCCCCGCCTGATCGGCCTCTACCGCCAGGGGCGGCTGCGCCTGGACGAGCTGATCACGCGCGAATACCGGGTCGACGAGGCGCCGCAGGCCTTCGCCGACCTCGCTGCCGGGCGCAATGCGCGCGGCATGATCGTGTTCGACTGACCCCCTTCGACCTTTACCGGCCCCTGCTGCCTCCCCCTGTTTCCTGTCCAGGAGTGTTTTTCATGATCCGTCACGACCAGCTCTACATCGGCGGCGCCTGGGTGCCCTGCCCCTCCCGCGAAGTCATCGAGGTGGTCTCGCCCTCCACCGAGGAGGTCATCGCGACCGTGCCGGCCGGCAGCAGCGTGCAGGTCGATGCCGCGGTGACGGCCGCCCGAGCGGCCTTCGAGTCCTGGTCCGCGACATCGCCCGCCGAACGCGCCGAGGTGCTGCAGCGCATCCACGAAGGCCTGAAGGCCCGCGCGCCCGAGATCGCCCGCACCATCTCGTCGGAGATGGGCATGCCGCTGCACCAGGCGCTGCGCATCCAGGTCGGCACCCCGGTCGCGAGCTTCAAGCTGTATGCCGAACTGGCGCGCAGCTTCGCCTTCGAGGAAGAAGTGGGCCATTCCCGGGTGCTGCGCGAAGCGGTCGGCGTGGTGGCGGCCATCACGCCCTGGAACTACCCGCTGCACCAGATCGCCGCCAAGGTCGGCGCGGCACTCGCGGCCGGCTGCACCCTCGTGCTCAAGCCCTCCGAGGTGGCGCCGCTGAACGCCTTCCTGCTGGCCGAGGTGATCCATGAAGCCGGCCTGCCGCCGGGCGTCTTCAACCTCGTCACCGGCTACGGCGGCACGGTGGGCGAGGCCCTGGTCGCCCACCCGGACGTGGACATGATCTCCTTCACGGGCTCGACCCTGGCAGGCAAGCGCATCTCGGAAGTGGCGGCGCACACGGTCAAGCGGGTGTCGCTGGAGCTGGGCGGCAAGTCCGCCGCGGTGGTCCTCGACGATGCCGACCTCGCCGCTGCGGTGCACGGTACGGTCGCCAACTGCTTCATGAATGCCGGGCAGACCTGCACCGCGCACACCCGGCTGCTGGTGCCCCGCGCGCGTCTCGAGGAAGCGTGTGCGCTGGCGGTCGAGGCGGCTGCCGACTGGCGTGTCGGCGATCCCTTCGACGAGCGCAGCCAGCTCGGGCCGGTGGCCTCGGCGCTGCAGCGCGAGCGGGTACGCCACCACATCCGCGCTGGCGTCGAGGCCGGCGGCCGGCTGCTGTGCGGCGGACCGGATGCGCCGATCGGCCTGGAGCGCGGCTACTACGTGTCGCCCACCATCTTCGCCGACGTGCGCCCGGACGCACGCATCGCCCAGGAAGAGGTGTTCGGCCCGGTGCTGGTCATCCTGCCCTATGAGGACGAAAACGACGCGGTGCGCATCGCCAACGGCACGGTCTACGGGCTCTCGGGCGGCGTGTGGTCGGCGACCGAGGAGCGCGCTGTCGCGGTGGCGCGGCGGCTGCGCACGGGCCAGGTCAACATCAACGGCGGCGGCTTCAACCTGAAAGCACCCTTCGGCGGCTACAAGCAGTCGGGCCACGGGCGCGAGCTGGGCGTCTACGGCCTGGAGGAGTTCCTGGAGTACAAGTCGCTGCAGTTCAAGCGCTGAGCGGCGACCAGGGCCTGTTAACAGGCCCTAGCATCGTGCAGCCTTTCTTCTTCCGGAGATCCTGCAGATGCTGTACGCCTTGCGCCCGCTCGCTTTCGCCCTCCTCGCCGCCCTCGGCAGCGCGGCCCACGCCCAGGCCGCCGCCGGCACGGCGGCCGCCCTGGACGCCGCCGTCCTCGACGCGCTCGACCTGCGCATCGCCGCGGCCGCCCCGCGCGTGATCGAGTGGCGCCGCGACATCCATGCCCATCCCGAGCTGTCGGGCCGGGAGGTGCGCACCGCGCGGCTGGTGGCCGAGCATCTCAAGCGCCTGGGCCTGGAGGTGCAGACCGGGGTCGGCGGCACGGGGGTCGTCGGCATCCTGCGCGGCGCCCTGCCCGGCAAGGTGGTGGCCTTGCGCGCCGACATGGACGCCCTGCCGGTCGAGGAGGCCACCGGCCTGCCCTTTGCGTCCAAGGTCCGGGCCAGCTACCGCGGCAAGGAGACCGCGGTGATGCATGCCTGCGGGCACGATGGTCACACCGCCATCCTGATGGGTGTGGCCGAGGTGCTGCAGGGCATGAAGGCGCGCCTGCCCGGCTCGGTCAAGTTCATCTTCCAGCCCGCCGAGGAGGGCGCGCCGGACGGCCACGACCACCATGACGGCGCTGCGACGCCCGCCTGGGGCGCCAAGGCGATGGTGGAGCAAGGTGCGCTGAAGGAGGTGCAGGCGATCTTCGGGCTGCACCTGACGGGCAACCTGCCGCTCGGCGTGGTGGGCTACCGCAGCGGCCCGCTGATGGCCGGTGCCGACTCGCTGCGCATCCGGGTACAGGGCCGCGGCACGCACGGCTCGGCACCGTGGAGCGGGGTCGACCCCATCCTGGCGTCGGCCCAAGTGGTGGTGGGCCTGCAGGGCATCGTGAGCCGCCAGCTCAACATCACCCAGGAACCGGCAGTGCTCACGATAGGCGCGATCCAGGGCGGCAACCGCGACAACATCATTCCGGACAGCGTCGAGATGCTGGGCACCCTGCGCACCTTCGACGAGGGCATGCGCAGCGAGGCCAAGCAGCGCATCGCGACCACCGCGCAGTCCATCGCCGCGGCCAGCGGCGCGCAGGCCAGCGTCAGCTTCGGCCCGACCGCCTACAGCGTCACGAACAACCCGCCCGCGCTCACCGAGGCGGTGCTGCCGGCCTTGAAGCTCGCGGCCCGCGGCCGGGTGACGGAGATCCCCAAGGTGAGCGGCTCGGAGGACTTCTCGGAGTTCCAGAAGGCGGTGCCCGGCTTTTTCTACCTGCTCGGTGCGACACCCAAGGGCAAGGAAGCAGCAACGGCGCCAACCAACCATTCACCGGCCTTCGACATCAACGAAGACGCCCTGGCCGTGGGCGTGAGGACACTGTCGGTGCTGGCGCTGGACTTTCTCGGGCGGCCCTGAGATCAGGCGGCCGGCCGCGCCGCCCCTCCCCCCGCGTTCTGGGAGGTGTCCCACTCAAGTCAGGGGGCCGGCGGCCTCCCGCCCTTGTCGTCGCACCGGCTTTCCGGATAATTCCGCCCTGCAGTAACAAATTATTACGTAGGGTGATGGATACGAGGGTGCAGCTGGTCTTCCTGGGCGAGACCGTCGAGGGTTTTGACGTCGAGAGCGTGAAGCGCGGCCTGGCGCAGTTGCTCAGGCTGGACGACAGCCGGCGCGAGGAGCTGTTCTCCGGCCGGCGCCGGGTCCTCAAGCGGGCGCTCGACGCCGCCAAGGCCCAGCAGTACGTGGCGCAGTTCGCCAGGGTCGGCGCACGGCTTCACGTCGAAGCCGACGAGGCGGCCCGGCGGCCCTTGCAACTCGTCGATCCCGCAACGCCGCCTGCGGCTCCAAGCCCCGGCAGCCGCCCCGCCGCGGCGCCGGCACCGGTGTCGCCTGCTTTGGCACTCGCACGCGGCGACGAGGAGATCGTCTGCCCCTCCTGTGGCGAACGACAGCCCAAGCGCATCCTCTGCCGATCCTGCGCGACCGACATGCCGCGTGGCATCGCGGCCAAGCGGGAGGAGGAGGAGAAGGCACGGGCCGAGCGCCGGGCCGCCTTCATGGCGCGGCACAAGGTGAGCGCATCGACCGCCGGGGCGAGCGGGTTCGAGTCCGGTGAGGCGCCCGCGATGTGGGGCTTGGGCTTCTCCGGGCGCATCGGCCGGCTGCGCTATGCGACGGCCAGTGCCCAGATCGCCGCCGCGATGTTTTTCCTGGCTTGGTTTGCCCTGCGGGACCTGGAGCGGCCGAGATTTGTGCTGCTGGGCACGGTGCTGCTGGCCGCGTGTTTCCTGTTGCTGCGGCTGGCGTTCCTGCGCTGCCACGACTTCGACCGCAGCGGCTGGTGGAGCCTGCTGCAGGCGCTGCCCTTCGTGGGCTGGCTGATCGGCTGGCTGATCGCTCTGATGCCCGGGACCGAAGGTGAAAACGACCACGGCATCGAGCCGCCCCTGGGGCGCTGGTGGCACCTGTTCGCTTCGCTCGGGGTCCTGGTGGCAAGCACGCTGCTGAGCGTGCCGGCGATGCACGCGGTGTCCGTCGGCATGCTGGAGGACGGCGAGGCGTCGCTCGAGCCGATCGACCTGCCCTCGCCGGTTCCGCCGCACCTGCGAGAGGCCAGGGCGGCCTACCAGGAGGACTACCTGCCGGCGATCCCGCACAAGGCCTTCGCGCTGTCGTCCAGCGGCAGCTGGGGCATGAGCTCGCGGGCACCGTCTCCGCAGGAAGCGATGCGCGAGGCGCTGGCGAACTGCGACGCGCGGCGCGAGGCCTACACCGCCCTGTGCACCGTCGTCAGCGTCGACGATCAGGTGGCAAGGCAAGGCCTCCGCTGAGCCGGGGCCGCCACGCCCGTGTCGGTGTTCCGCTGACTGCCACACCCTCCCCTTGCGGCGAAGCTAGCCGCCATACCGCACAACCACCGGGGAGCCGCGCCATATGGCCCAGCTGCAAGAGGTCGCGAACTTCATGAAGGAGCACGGGCTGCTGCTCGTCACCGCCGAGTCCTGCACGGCCGGCCTCATCGCCGCCACGCTGGCCGACCTGCCCGGCGCCGGTGCGCTGCTCGACTGTGCCTTTGTCGTCTACTCGCCCGAGGCCAAGCAGCGCTGCCTGGGGGTCGACCCGAACACCATCGAGCGCTGCAACCTCACCAGCGAGGCAGTGGCCCGCGAGATGGTGCGCGGCGCGCTGCCGGAATGCCGGGCCAATGTCGCGATCGCCAACACCGGCGTCGCCGATGCGGTGGACGACGAGATTCCCGCCGGCACGCAGTGTTTCGCCTGGGCCTTCCGCAGCAAGGACGACCCGCGCGAACTGCGGATATTCTCCGAGACCCGCAGGTTCAGCGGCGGCCGCAACGAGATCCGCCAGCAGAGCGCCGAGTACGCGCTGCAGCGCCTGCCCCACTACTTCGAGACCGCCGGCCGGCTGTGCTGACGGCCCCGCACCCACTCAGGACACCGATGCAGACCCCCCAGCCCCCCGGCAGCCCTCCTGCCGCCGCCCCCCACCCCCGGCAGGCCGGGATCATGCGCGCGCTGGAGGTCGCAGAGACCTTCGACCCGGTGCTGGAGATCGAACGCCGGGTCGCCTTCCTCGCCGACTACACCCTGAGAGCGCGGGCCCGGGCGCTGGTGCTGGGCATCAGCGGCGGGGTCGACTCGCTGCTCGCCGCGCTGCTGGCGCAGCGGGCCGTGGAACGCCTGCGGAGTCAGGGCCACGAGGCCCGCTTCATCGCGATGCGCCTGCCCTATGGCGCACAGAAGGACGAGGCCGACGCCCAGCGCTGCCTGCAGGTCATCCGTCCCGACGAAATGCTCACCGTCGACATCCAGCCCGCTGTCGACGCGATGGCGCAGTCGCTGCGCGAAGCAGGCCTGGCCTACCGCGACGCCGCCCATGAGGACTTCCTGATCGGCAACGTCAAGGCACGCCAGCGCATGATCGCCCAGTACGCAGTGGCCGGCGCCCGTAGCGGGCTGGTCATCGGCACCGACCAGGCGGCCGAGGCATTGATGGGCTTTTTCACCAAACACGGCGATGGCGCGGCCGACCTGACCCCGCTGACCGGCCTCAGCAAGCGCCGCGTGCGGGCCCTCGCCAAGGCCCTGGGTGCACCCGACGAGCTGGTCTACAAGGTGCCCACCGCCGACCTCGAAACGCTGTCGCCGCTCAAGCCCGACGAGGTGGCCTTCGGCGTCAGCTACGAGCAGATCGACGACTTCCTCGAAGGCAAGGCGGTGGGGTCCGACGCCGAGGCCATCATCCTGCGCACCTACGACCAAAGCGCGCACAAGCGCGCCCTGCCTGCCACGCCTTGACCGGCAGGGCCGCCCGCGCTCCTGGCCTCAGGAGACAGGCCGGATGGGCCCCACGGCCGACATGTCTCTCACGCGAGACTTCAAGGATCACCTTGGGGCGCCCCCTCAGATGGGGGACTGAGCGGCTCCATGCGGTTGAACCTCGCTAAACTCGGTCGTCCAAGAAGGGTGCCGTGCCCATGCGCCGAGTGCCTGCTACAACCGCCGAGGGAGTCCATGCTCACGTTCATTCTGGTCCAGGCCTGCCTTGGAGCGGCTCGCCGTTGTCGTGATATGGGCCTCACCCGCTGACCGAGGCCCGCATGTCCATCCTCTCTTCCCTGTCGACCGCCGTCCAGGCTCTGTTGAGCGGCTACACCCAAACCGACCGCCTGCTTCGGCTGCACACCCGGCTGGGCCCTGACGTGCTGCTGGCCGAGCGCATGACGCTGACCGAGAGCCTGGGCCCCAGCGGCCCCGACTGCGGCTTCAAGCTCGAGCTCACCGCGCTGAGCCCCGACACCCACCTCGAACTCAAGCAGCTGATCGGCCAGCCCGTGCTGCTGGAGCTGCTGACCCAGGCCAGCCGGAGCACCTTGCGCCCCTGCCATGGCCATGTGACCTCCGTGTCGCTGCTCGGCGCCGACGGCGGCCTGGCGCGCTACCGCCTGATCGTCGAGCCCTGGCTGGCTTTTCTGTCCTGGCGCCAGGACAGCCGCACCTTCCAGAACCAAACGGTGATGGAGATCGTCGAAGCGGTGTTTGCGAGCTACCAGGCCCACGGCGCCTTGGCGCCGGCCTGGCGCTGGGAACTGGCCGACCGCGCGGTGTATCCGCAGCGCTCGCTGTGCACTCAATATCAGGAAAGCGACCTGAACTTCATCCGACGGCTGTTGCGAGAGGAAGGCCTGTTCACCTGGTGGGAGCACACCGGCGACGCCGGCGGCGGAGACACCCTGGGTCAGCACACGCTCGTGATCGCCGACCACAACGGCGCGTTCAAGGCCAACAGCCAGCCACGCGTGCGCTACACCCAGCCCGGCGCTGTGATGAAAGAAGACAGCCTGCGCCAGTGGCACCGCGAACAACGCGTGACCACCCAGGCGGTGAGCGTGGTCAGCTGGGACTACCGCAGCACCCAGCTGCGCCCGGTCAGTGCGAGCGCCCTGCACACGGCCGGCGGCATCGCCAGCGAATGCCAGGATGTGCCGGGCGTCTACGCCTACGAAAACAGCAGCCAGGGCCAGCGACTGGTGCAGCGCCAGCAGGAAGCGTTGGACGCCCGCGGCCAACTTTTTTATGGTGAAGGGACGGTCCGCAGTTTTGCGCCCGGCAGCGTGATCACCGTGCTGGACCACCCCCTCCATCAGGGCGGCGAGCAGGACCGATTTGTGTTGCTGCGCGCCGAGCACCGGGCGCGCAACAACGTGTCGGCCGACCAGCGAGCCGCGATCGATCGCCTGCTGGGGGTGGTGCTCGACGCCGTCAGCGAGCACTCCGACGCGCGCCAGCCCGACCTGTCCAACGCCAGCGAGGAGCCGCTGTACAGCGTAAAAGTGGTCGCCTTGCCCGCCGCCGTGCCGGTGCGTGCCCCGGCCCTCGATGTGGCGCTGGACCCGCAAGCCGGTCTGGACAGCATCGTCCAGCACCCGCGGCCCACCGTCTCGGGTACCCAGACGGCCATCGTCGTGGGGCTCGACGCTCCGCTGCACACCGACCGCGACCACCGCATCAAGGTGCAGTTCCACTGGCAGCGCGGCGGCAACGGCAGCCATCGGCTGGGCGCCACCGGCCGCGACAACGCCCCGGCCAACGATGCCAGCGGCACCTGGGTGCGGGTCGGCACTTCCGTGGCGGGCGCCAACTGGGGCAGCGTCTTTACCCCGCGGCTGGGGCAGGAGGTGCTGGTCGCCTTCCTCGACGGCGACATCGACCGCCCGGTGGTGATCGGCTGCCTCTACAACGGCCTGGGCCAGGACAATGCCCAGGGCAACCAGGTGGCCGGCGGCGCGGCCACGGCGACCGGCAACGCACCGGCCTGGTTCCCCGGCTCTGAAGCGGCCGGACCCCACCAGGGGCACCAGCACGGGGCCGTGATGGCCGGCTTCAAAACCCAGGAGCTGTCGGCCAGCCAGAGCGGGGCCGGGGGCTACAACCAGCTGGTGTTCGACGACAGCCCCGGACAGGGGCGTGTGCAGCTGGCCAGCACCCAGCACCGCACCCAGCTGAACCTGGGCCATCTGCTGAACCAGAACGACAACCAGCGCCTGCATCCGCGCGGGCATGGTGCGGAGCTGGTGACGGAGGCCAGTGGCGCGGTGCGTGCGGGCAGCGGGCTGTTGATCAGCGCCGACGCACGGGCCGGGGGCTCGACCGGCAGCACGGCCCAGCTGGACACCCGCGAGGCCGAGGGCCAGCTGCAGCAAAGTGCCGAGCTGACGACGTCCTTGATCGACACGGCGCAAAAGCACAAGGCGCAGCTGAAGGACGAGGTCAAGCCCGAGGACCTGCCGGTAGCGCAGGCGCAGAAGACGCTGCAGGAGAGCATCGCGCTGACGGACCAACGCGGCGATCCGGGCAGCGGGGCCGGGGAGATCGGCGGCGGGGCGGGCACGGTGAGGGCCTGGGGGCGACCGGACCTTGTCGCTTCAGCGCCGGCCGGCATCGGCCTGTTCACCCCGGCCAACACGGTCATGACCGCGGGCAACACGGCAAGCTGGGTGGCCGGGCAAGATCTCACCCACAACGCGCAGCGGCACTACAGCCTGGCGGTCAAAGGGGGCATCGGCTGGTTCACCTATGGCAAGGCGAGCAATGCGAGCAAGCCGAACCAGGAAACGGGCATCCAACTGCACGCGGCCAGCGGCAAGGTCAGCAGCCAGAGCCAGAGCGCGGCGACCAAGCTGACGGCGGACAAGACAGTGGAGGTGAGCAGCACCCATGCGGCGATCCAGATGGGGGCGCCGGTGCACATCCTGCTGACGGCGGGTGGGTCGGCGGTGCGGATCGAGGGGGGCAACATCACCTTGACTACGCCGGGCGCAGCCCGCTTCAAGGCAGGCATGAAAGAACTGACCGGTCCGGCCAGCGCGAGCACCGATCTATCGCTCCCGACGCCGAAGAATGTGCCTCCATGTAGTCAACTCGAGGCACAAGCTGCGGCGAACGGTGCAGCCTTCTTGTGAATACCACGGACGAAATGGGTCAGCCGACGACTCGTGCACGCCGTGTTGAGCAGGCGGTCAGCCAAACGGCGGCGCGGTTGCCCCTTGCTCGCCAGCATTCACCCGCGACCTGCGGTTTGCCCCTGTTCGCCTTGATAGATCCCTTCTTCCGGGAGCCCCATCTGCTGGCCTCTGATACACGTGTTGCCGGTGATGTTGCCGCATTGCAGACCATGAGACGGGAAGGATGGAGGCGCGAGGTATGGATGCCCGAAGGGCAGCCGCTGATCCATCCTCTGCGGCTGCCCTATCTTGTCCAACTGGACGGAAAGGCCGATGAGCATTTTCCTTTGCTGCTCGAAACGACCGAACGCGAGGCGGAGCAAGCCGTGGAGACCGGTGTCGGCAAATTCACGATCGGTGCCGTGCTGGAATCCGAACTGGCGCCCGAGCTGTTGATGCAATGGGTCGAGGCGATGTGGACCGTGCAGATCGGCCCCGGGAATCGCTATCTGCGCATCGCGGATCCCCGTGTGTTCGAACTCCTCACGCATCTTCTCGGCGTCGGCGAGATGCAAAACTGGCTGGGGCCTATCGCTCGCTGGCACGTGAGGACGCGTGACGGCGTCTGGGTCAGTCATGCAGGTGCGGTCGCGATTGACAGCGGATGCGACGAGCAAGCCCTCTATTCACGTCAAGCGCGGCTACAGACCATTGCGCGCGAGCGACCGCGTTTGAAGCTGAGTCCGGAGAGAAAGAGGCGCATGGAAGCAAGCGAACTGGTTTCCTTGAGCCTGACAGAACTGCAACGTCACCGTGCAGGGCCCCTGCCGGAGGACAGCCACGAGAGGGCATGGCGGGGCCTGGAACGGTGCCGGGAGTTGGGCCTAGCGAGCGCGGACGACATGGTCGCTTATGTGTGGCGCGCCATCGCATGGCCTTCGCTGGAGCACAGCGCTTCCTGCCGAGACGCTATTCGAGCGGCGGCTTCTGACCCGGGCACGCTCGATGAGCGGCTGACCGGGTGGAATGAAGCGCAGGTCACCCCGCCGGATGGCAGGCCCGCGGAAGGACCGCAAATCAATCAGGGATGGGAAACAAAATGACGACGACGCGCTCTTGCAAGATCTGCGAACACAGTGGGCTGCCCATCCTGTTTCTTTACCACGCGGCTGTTGCGAAGGATCCGGACTTCGGGCCCTTGGACGCCCACAAGCTCAAGTCGCATCCGTCGTCCATCGCGGCCGTCGGTCTGCCGGATATCACCCATTCGCGGTACGTCCTGCGGAGCCTGCGTCCGCGCAGCTTCTTGTACATCTACCATGAAGTACCGCCCCCACATTTGCTGAAGCGGCTGGACCGGACGAAAGCGGCCAAAACGGTTCCGGCATCAGTGGCCTCGGACGAAGCACATTGGGAAGTTTTTCAGGTCCTCACGGGCGGGGCTTTGGTACCGCAGGATCACCCGCTGTTCGGGAGCGGCGAAGCCTTCTCGTGCGACGCCGACGGTGGCTCGCACATCTATACCGCCCTGACCTATCGCCTGCGGAACGCTCACGCGTCGAAAGGCATCTGGGTGGCGGTCAGCGCGAATCAATGGAACCGCAAGTTGCGCGAGCGCATCAAGGAACGCAAGGCCGAGGTGATGCACTTTGTCAATGTGCCCGCCGCGCTCAGCGCCGTGGAAGTCAAGTCGGGTACCCACAGCAGCGGCAAGCATATCTTTCGGCCCACGGGCGAATGGCTCGAGGAGCATGTCGCCGATTTTGCGCTCGACAACTTCCAGCACGGTAAACGCGAACCCCGTGGTCCTTTGGCGAAAGTGCGTGGAGCAGGCGCGGCGCTTGTCCAGCGGATGGAGCAGTTGTCGGCTGAACACCCGAAAACCAAAGGACGGGGATTCGCGTTCGTCTTGCCAGATCCAGTGGGCACGGCCCAGGCACTTGCCGAGATCTCTCTGGCGCGGCAACAGCAAGGGCTCGACTACGCCTATGAAAACCGGCAACCCTTTGGCGTGGCGACCGCGATCCAGGTGATCCGCAACAAGGTGCACACCGCCACCGCCGAGGAGATCGATGGAGACAAGACCAAAAACCCGCGCTTTACTGCTGCGGACTTGCACGAGACAACCGGACTTGCGGGGACTCCCCCGAAACCCAAGTTCGTAGAACCCTATTTTCATGCTGCCAAGCTGGCCGCAGAATCGGGGAACTATATCAACTGCGGCACGATGAGCAGGCAGAATTTCGAGAGTGCGCGGGATATACACAAGAACCTGCCAAAAAATGCGACATATCTCAAACTGGCCAACGATCCCGCGAGAGGAGTGGTTATCGCGCCGTTTGACGCCTTAACCGCCACGAAGGCGAAGCAGACCCTTCAGAAGATGGACCGGCTTCACAATGGTGCCGAGATGGAGACTTTCCTCTCGGAATTTAACAAGACGAAAGAGAAGTTCGAGAGACTGGTGCGGGAACACAATGACGACCAGGCTCAGCTGCTTCCCTGGGCACCTCTTGCGTGCTATATGCGCGATCATTTTGATGCGTCGGACCCGAACGACCGCAACTGCGAACACAAACCGGGCGAGGTCTACATGCAGGAGGCGGCCGGCGTCTTGATCGGCTCTGGCACTTTCAGTCCGCGTTTGGCGGAGGAGAGCACCAAGCTGCTGGATGCGCAGCCGGGCAGCGACAACGATTGGCTACTGAGAGCGATGGTGGCGAATCAGAAGGAGCTTTTCGCGGCCTTCCAGGATGAGTGGGCTCACGGCAAAGAATGGTTCAGCAGTGAGGATAAAAAATTTGACAAGACCTACGACACGATCAAAGGACTGATGTCCGATGACTGGGTCACCGGCGCTCTTCGTGCTCGCTTTGGGTGGTTGAACCCCGCCGGTATCGCGCTGAGTTTTGGACTCCAAGCGTGGGCCGTGGCCGCGGCGGCTTATGTGACGGCGGAACTGCTCGCGAAATCAAAAAAGGCGCAGGATGTCGCCGCAAAGGCGAACGCGTCCTTGAAAGGGGTAGTCGACAGAAAGCTTGCCGCGGGGAAAGCGGCACGTGCAGCCGCGCTGCAAGCCTCTGTCGATCGCCTCAAAGCGGCTGAAGCGGCTGCCGATTTGCGAACCAAGAAGTGCGCTATATGGGCCGATTCATTTGGCGGCCTGCTTGCCGCGGTTTTGACGGGCGCTCCGCCGTCGAAACCTGTGCTTGCCAAGGTCCAAATGCATTGGACCGAGGCACTTGCGGTGCTTACGCGGTTAGAAAATAGCGGCAAGAAATTAGACGTCGATACGCGCCAGCAGAAGCAGCATTTTGAGCATTTGCAGAGCCGCTGGAAAACGCTGCCAGATCATATTCGGAACACAGTGATCACCATAGATCTTCGCGTCACAAACGCGGACCTTGTCGATGCGATGTCATTGCCGGATCTCCACGAGAAAGCGACTGGGGCAACGGTGTCTATCATCACCAAAGAGCCGGGTCTGCGACGGGTCGATTTGACCGTGACGAATTTCGCCAATCTTTATGATGATGCCCACCGCTACGACAGACTCAAAAGCTTTGTCACCGACGGGATCAAGGGCCGTTTTGCGCAGCTCAACGATGTAATGCTGGGCGGGAGCAAAAGGAAGGAAAAAATCGTTCAAGCGGCCGTCAAACCGAATGGTGCTATCGACGCAGGAATAGATATCGCCGGCAAAGCTGCGACGGCAACAAAAAACGTCGTCTTGAACTCGGATGCCTTGGGTGCGAGCGGTCATCTCTCTCTGGGAGGAGCGCTATTGCAGTGGCGTCTTCACTATGGGAATGCCCAAAGGATTGACGAATTGAGTCAGAAGCTGCTGGCTACCCCGGGGCTGACACCCGAGCAGCGCGAGGTCATTCAAGAGACGATCCAGATGACAAAGTTCGGCCTGTGGGATAACTACGCGGGTATGGCTGGCGGCGTTCTGGAGCTCGGAGGCCTCATTGCATCAGACCTTCGCCAATTCACTTGGGCACAGGCAAGGCCAACAGCAGGGAAGCTATTAACCGGCGGCGCGGCTGCAATGATGTTCGCCGCAGGTGTTTCTGGCGCAATCGGTAATGCGTTGAATGCAGCGCAAAATTTCATGAAGGCGGCGAGTAAGTTCAAACAGGGGCAGACTGGTCTGGCGTCAGCCTACTTACTGGTTACAGGACTGTATACTCTGGGAAGTGGCGCCGTCGGTGCTTCTGCAGTCGAGATCGCTGTACATTGGTACTGGGAGCGGAAGCTGCTGGAAGGTATGACTATCAGGGGCATCCAAAGGAATGGTGTGTTTGTAGCTGGACGGTGGGGATACGGTTGGGTAAGAGGGCTGAGTCTCACCGGCTGGGGCCTCGTGCTCACGCTTGCCTCATTCGCTGTAGAGGGCATAGTCATCTACTGCGACCGTACTCCGCTAGAAGCGTGGATAGAAAACAGTTACTTCGGAAACAAGCCACTCTATCGCGACAAATACCCTAACCCCAAAAACTGGGAGCGGGAAAATGCTGCGCTAGAGAAAGCATTCAAACTTGCTCACGCTCAGGCTGCTGAGTGGAGCAACCTGGATAAAGCGACGGCCGGCGGAAAACAAGTATTTCCTCCCCTTGTCCCGACTAGCGAGTCCGGTAGCACGATGTTGAAGGCGCACTAGGAGAGAGATATGGCGTCGTGCAAACACGTGCTCGGGAAAGACCTTGTTCATCCTGGAATGCTTTCTGTCACCGAGCGCTCAAAAAGTGCGGAGCACCTTTCCAAGAAAGTTCAGGCGTCGAACAATCCCAGTAGTTTGGGTTTGGTACGAGAGGCATGGAGCCACGCTCTTTCTTTGCAAATGATGTTCACGGGAGCGCGCGGCTTTGTTAGCATTGTCTGCCTCGCGTTCCTTATCGGCGCAGCGGCGATTTGTTACTGGCCCTTCAAGCTCTCCATTACCATGACATCGAAGCTAATGTCGGAAGATGGGATGGGAGGATACGCCCTAGTTATGTTGTTTATGTCTGCTTGGATGGGCGGGATGGCGCTGGTCGCCGTTTGTATAGGAGTTCGGGGGCTCCGAATGGACTTATTTGGCCCGAAGGATGTCCCGCTCGTCTTCAACAAACAGACGCGCAAGGTCTACAAATATGTGCAGGAACTTCCCAAAAAGAAGGGGACTGGCGCACTGAATGCACTCAAGCACCTGGTGGTCAGCGCTTTTTCGCCTTGGCCTCAGATGCTTTTGATTGAATATGACTGGGACTGCCTCGAGGCGGAGTACTTCGAATCGACAACGCTGATGGGCAATGTGAACAAGACATTGCGGGTCTTGCAGTTCTATGTCAAAGAGCACCCTACCAGCCAGCGAGTGATCGACAGCTTCACCGTGGCTTCGCCGGCGGTTGTGACACGCTCCATGTCGATGGACCTTTGGGAATACATCCGGCGTTACATGGAGGAAGACGGTCCGGTCATGCACAAAGGGGACTCGCCCGCACCGGCATGGCCAACCAGCTTGCTGCAGTCCGCGCAGGCAGTGGCGCCGTACTTTTGGCCGCTGGTTTTAATGGGGAGTCTCTGGAGCGCGTACTCGGTGTGGCAGCATGGGTGGCCGCATGATCAGGGCCACTTTGGGCCGGTCGTTTTTATAGTCGGCTTCATTTCAAATTTCTTCCTGCTGGCCATCGTCTTCAACCGCCTGGGTTACGCCCTTGGCAGAGAAGCCCCTCTCCCGCCCGCAGTGCTGGAGACCGTGGGGGAGCCTCTGGACCTCGCCAGGTTGGCGAAAGAGGCAAATGCCGGTGCGGTTGTCTCCCAGGCTGCGACCTAAGTCCTCACACGGCCGCTCCACGAGCTGCCCTGCTCCCCCGCATTTTCAGCGTCAGCGCTCGCCAGGCGTCCACGCCTCGCAGTGGTGGTCCGCAGCGAAGTTGCCAAAGACCGTGCTCGCATCCGGCTTGAAGCGCCAGTAGCGGTCGCCGGCACCATAGGCCGGCCAGGCCGTGGCGCCCTCGACGTTCGGGTTGCCCCCGCGCACGAAACGCGCCCAGCGTTCCACCATCTCCTGCGCCAGCCGTCGCTGTGCGGCGTCGAGTTCCTGGCCGGCCGCCGTGGGCACGTCAAAGAGGTACTGGATCTCGGCCGCGTGATAGGCCTTGTAGGGGAAGCTGGCCGGCGGCTGCAGCGACATCGGCGCGTCGCGGTCGTCGAACTCGTAGGCGTACACCGGCACGTGCTCCGCCAGCGCCTGCGCCAGGCGCCGCCCGCCGCAGGCAAAACTGGCATCGGTCACCAGGGCGCTCAAGGCCAGGCCGGGGCTGTTGTCGTAAGCGCTGAGCGGATAAAGCACCAGGGCGTCAGCCGCCGTCACCGGCGTGCCGGCCACCGCTGCCGCCACGGCCGCGGGGTAGTCCTCGGGCGCCAGCGGCCCGCGGATCATCTCGCTCTGGTTGTACTGGAACACCGTGTACTCGTCGTGCGTGCTGCCCGTGAGCACCGGCACCTGGTTGAACTGCCCGCTGCTCCAGGCGCTGGCCGGGTCGCGCGGCAGCAGCGCGCCGTCGACATTCGGCGCGTGGCTGCGCGGCTGCTTCGCAATGAGGGTGTCGACCGGCAAGGCCCGCAGGCAGGCGGCCGCACCCGGCCCGTCCGGACAGCCCATGGCCTCGGCCGCCTGCACCCCGCGGACCTGCGCCTGCTCGCCGGTGGGCAGGCTGCGCTGGTAGCCGCCGCTTTGCACGATGGCGCGCTGGAACAGGCCCGCCGCATCCGGCGACACGAGGTGCGCCACCACGCTGGAACCGCCGGCCGACTGACCGGCCACCGTCACCTGCCCCGGGTCGCCACCGAAAGCCGCGATGTTGTCCTGCACCCAGCGCAGCGCCAGCTGCTGGTCCATCAGCGCGTAGTTGCCGGAGCGGCCCTCGGCATCGTTGAGGGCCGGATGGGCCAGGAAACCGAGCGCCCCCAGCCGGTAGTTGAGCGTCACGACCACGATGCCCTGCTCGACCAGCCGGGTCGGGTCGTAGCCGTTGCTGCGGCCAAGATAAAAGGCGCCGCCGTGGATCCACACCATCACCGGGTGCGGTCCGGCGCTGCGCGGCGCGTAGACGTTGAGATAGAGACAGTCCTCCTGCCCGCCCGGCGTGCCGTACTGCAACGGCGCGGTGTCGGGCTGGGGACAGTGCGGGCCATGGACGGTGGCCGGTCGCACGCCGCTCCACGCGGCCGCCGGCTCGGGCGCCCGCCAGCGCCGCTCGCCGCTGGGCGGCGCGCCATAGGGGATGCCGAGCCAGGCGCGTGTCGTGTTCGTCTCGCTGCCCTGCACGGTACCCGCCCGGGTCTCGACCCGGGTCGCATCGCCACTGTTTTCACCCTCCTCGTCGTCGTCGCTGCCGCCGCAGCCCGACAGGGCCAGCCCCGCCGCCAGCATCATCCCGGCCAGCCGGAAGCCGGCCGGAACAGTATTGCCACGCCTCTTGCTCATCCTCGGTTCTCCTTCCTGGAAATCGCCGCCCGTCGTTGCGGACGGCTGGTGGTAAAGACCGCAGTGCGGGCAGGCTGCGGCGCGGGCCGCATGCCGGGTCTCAGGGGCGCCGCTGCTCGGCATAGGCCGCGCAGCGCTGCTGCCAGCGCAGCCGCTCGACGTCCGTCGCCCCCAGGTGGCGGGCCGCCTCGGCGCCCAGCTGTGCCTGCCGGTACACCTCGACCTCTGTGCCGCCGCGCTCCGGTGAGCGCCCACTGCCCGCGAAACGGCGTGTCCAGTCTGCGAGCTGCGCACGCTGCGGTCATTGGCAGGGTCAGCCGTTGTAGTTGCGCCTTCTGCCAATGCCTCTGGTGCAGCGCAGCAGGCGACGCCGCACCCGGCCGACCGCCGGCAAGCGCCGCCCCTGGGGCTTACCCGCTTGTCAGCACGGCGCGATGCGTGAATAAACGCGCTGCCGCCGATCTGCAGTACCCTGCGGGTTTGCCTGTCCAAACTGTGGCCCCACCAAGGGGCCACACGCTGTGTTGTGGGAGTAGTACCGATGAAGTCCAAAGCCGCCCTGTGGGCGACCACCCTCGTGGGGGCCATGTTGTCCACGTCCCCCGCCCTGGCCCAGACCGAGATCCAGTGGTGGCACTCGATGGGAGGTGCGCTGGGTGAATGGGTCAACGACCTGGCACGCCAATTCAACGAGAGCCAGAAGGACTACCGCATCGTTCCCACCTTCAAGGGCAGCTACGACGAGTCGATGACGGCTGCCGTGGCCGCTTTCCGTGCCGGCAATGCGCCGCACGTGCTGCAGGTGTTCGAGGTCGGCACTGCGACCATGATGGCCGCCAAGGGTGCCGTCAAGCCGGTCGCCGACGTGATGCGGGAAGCCGGCCTGAAGTTCGACCAGCAGGCCTATGTGCCCGCGGTGGCCGGCTACTACACGGCGCCCAACGGGCAGATGCTGAGCTTCCCCTTCAACAGCTCGACCACCGTCTTCCACTACAACAAGGACGCCTTCAAGGCCGCCGGGCTGGACCCGGAGAAGCCGCCGCGCAGCTGGCCGGAGGTCGCGCTGGCCGCTGGGCAGCTCAAGGCCGCCGGGCACAAGTGCCCCTACACCACCAGCTGGATAGGCTGGACCCAACTGGAGAGTTTCTCGACCTGGCACAACGTGGAGTTCTCGACCCTGCGCAACGGCTTCGGCGGCACGGGGACGCGGCTGACCTTCAACTCTCCGCTGCACGTGCGCCACTTCGAGAACCTGGCCAACATGGCGCGCCAGGGTCTGTTCATCTACAAGGGCCGCGGCAACGCGGCCGATGCGACCTTCGTCTCCGGCGAGTGCGCGATGATGACCGGCTCCTCGGGCCTGTACGGCAACATCAAGCGCAACGCAAAGTTCGCCTCCGGCATCTCGACCCTGCCCTATTACCCCGATGTGCCCGGCGCGCCGCAGAACACCGTGATCGGCGGTGCCAGCCTGTGGGTGATGGCCGGCAAGAAGCCGCAGGAATACAAGGGCGTGGCACAGTTCTTCGCCTTCCTGTCGCGACCCGAGGTGGCGGCGGCCAGCCACCAGCGTACCGGCTACCTGCCGGTCACCACGGCCTCCTATCAGCTGACCGAGAAGTCCGGCTTCTACACGCAGAACCCGGGGACCGATGTCGCGGTGACGCAGATGATCCGCAAGACCACCGACAAGTCGCGCGGCATCCGCCTGGGCAACTTCGTGCAGATCCGCACCATCGTCGACGAAGAAACCGAGCAGGTCTGGGCCGGCAAGAAAAGCGCGAAGGAGGCCCTGGACGCAGCCATCAAGCGCGGCAACGAGCAGCTCCAGCGCTTCGAGCAGGCCAACCGGCGCTGACCCACCGCCGCATGCCGTGGTAGGCAGGCGGGTCACACGCCCGGGCTGCCTTTGGCCTCTTCCCGCAGGCGCGGCCCACCCGGCCGCGCTCATATCGAGACCGCATGGAAAAGCGCGTACGTTTCCGATCCCGCTGGCTGCCCTGGGCGCTGATCGCGCCGCAGATGGCCGTCGTGCTGGTGTTTTTCTTCTGGCCCGCGGCCCAGGCGCTCTACCAGAGCGTGCTGTCGCAGGACGCCTTCGGCCTGTCGGTCGAGTACGTGGGCGCGGCGAACTTCCAGCGGCTGTTCGAGGACCCGAGCTACATCGAATCCTTCCAGACCACGGCGCTGTTTTCCGTGCTGGTGGCTGTCTGCGGCCTGTGCGTCGCGCTGCTGCTGGCGGTGCTGGCAGACCGTGTCGTGCGCGGCGCGGCGCTGTACAAAACCCTGCTGATCTGGCCTTATGCGGTGGCGCCGGCGGTGGCGGGTGTGCTGTGGATGTTCCTGTTCGCGCCGTCCATCGGGGTGGTCAGCCACGTGCTGCAGCGTGTCGGCGTCGAGTGGAACCACCTGCTCGACGGCCGCGACGCGATGGCCCTGATCGTGATCGCCGCGGTCTGGAAGCAGATCTCCTACAACTTCCTGTTTTTCCTGGCCGGGCTGCAGTCCATCCCGCGCTCGCTCGTCGAGGCGGCCGCGATCGACGGGGCGGGCCCGTGGCGGCGCTTCTGGACCATCGTGTTCCCGCTGCTGTCGCCGACCACGTTTTTCCTGCTGGTGATCAACGTGGTCTACGCCTTCTTCGACACCTTCGCCATCGTCGACGCCACCACCCAGGGCGGCCCGGGCAAGGACACCGCGATCCTGGTCTACAAGCTCTACTACGACGGCTTCAAGGCGCTCGACATGGGCGGCTCGGCGGCCCAGTCGGTGATCCTGATGCTCATCGTCATCGCGCTGACCGTGGTGCAGTTCCGGTATGTCGAGCGCAAGGTGCAGTACTGATGAGGGACTCACATGGTTGAACGCCGCCCCGCCCTCACCGCCCTGTCGCACCTGATCCTGGTGCTGGGTGTGCTGATCGTCGCCTTCCCGGTCTACGTGACCTTCGTCGCCTCGACCCAGAGCACCGAGCAGATCGCGCAAAGCCGGCCGCTGTCGCTGCTGCCGGGCGAGTACTTCGCCGAGAACTACCGCCGTGCGCTGTTCGGCGGCCAGGGCGCCTTCGGCAGCGAAAAGGCCCCGGTGGGCCGCATGCTGTGGGTCAGCTTCGTCAGCGCGATGGTGATCGCGCTGGGCAAGATCGCGATCTCGCTGCTGTCGGCCTTCGCGGTCGTGTACTTCCGCTTCCCGCTGCGCCAGCTCTGCTTCTGGATGATCTTCGTCACCCTGATGCTGCCGGTGGAGGTGCGCATCGGGCCCACCTACGAGGTGGTGAGCCAGCTGGGTCTGCTCAATACCTATGCGGGGCTGACCGTGCCGCTGATCGCTTCGGCCACCGCGACCTTCTTGTTCCGGCAGTTTTTCCTCACGGTGCCCGACGAGCTGGTGGAGGCCGCGCGCATCGACGGCGCCGGGCCGATGCGCTTTTTCAAGGACGTGCTGGTGCCGCTGTCGGCGACCTCGATCGCGGCGCTGTTCGTGATCCAGTTCATCTACGGCTGGAACCAGTACCTGTGGCCGCTGCTGGTCACGACCGGCGACGCGATGACACCGGTCGTGATGGGCATCAAGCGCCTGGTGGCCGGCGAGGCCTACACCGAGTGGAACATCGTGATGGCCACCGCGCTGCTCGCGATGCTGCCGCCGGCGCTGGTCGTGCTGCTGATGCAGAAGTGGTTCGTCAAGGGCCTGGTCGACACCGAAAAATAAACAGCATCCCCACATGGCATCTCTTTCGATCCGCCAGGTCGTCAAGCGCTACGGCGCCGGGCCCAAAGCCTTCCCCGTGATCCACGGCGTCAGCGCCGAGATCGCCGACGGCGAGTTCATCGTCATCGTCGGGCCCTCGGGCTGCGGCAAGTCCACGCTGCTGCGCATGGTGGCGGGGCTGGAGGAGGTCAGCGAGGGCGAGATCGCCATCGGCCCGCGTGTCGTCAACCAGCTGGAACCCTCCGAGCGCGACATCGCGATGGTGTTCCAGAACTACGCGCTCTACCCGCACATGAGCGTCTACGACAACATGGCCTACGGCCTGAAGATCCAGCGCCTGGCGAAGGACGAGATCCGCCGGCGGGTCGAGAAGGCGGCGGCCATCCTGGAGCTGTCGGCCCTGCTGCAACGCAAGCCGCGCGAGCTCTCGGGCGGCCAGCGCCAGCGTGTCGCGATGGGCCGGGCCATCGTGCGCCAGCCGCAGGTCTTCCTGTTCGACGAGCCCTTGTCCAACCTCGACGCCAAGCTGCGGGTGCAGACACGCCTGGAGATCCAGAAGCTGCACCGCGAGCTGGGCATCACCTCGCTGTTCGTCACCCACGACCAGGTCGAGGCCATGACCCTGGCGCAGCGCATGATCGTGATGAACGGCGGGCGCATCGAGCAGATCGGCACGCCCGAGGAGGTGTATGCGGCGCCGGCCAGCACCTTTGTCGCCAGCTTCATCGGCTCGCCGCCGATGAACCTGATCGAGGGGCAGCCCGAAGGCGTCGGCTTCGTCGCCGGCGGCGAACGCCTGGCCTTGCCGGCCGGCACCGAGCTGCCGGTGGCGGGCGCCACCCTGGGTGTGCGTCCCGAGCATCTGGCGCTCAGCGACGACGGCTGGCCCGTCAGCGTGGAGATGGTCGAGGTGCTGGGCGCCGAGCGGCTGCTCTATGTGAAACTGGGCGCTGCCTCGCTCGTGGTGCGCAGCGACGACACGCAGCTGCGTCCCCAGGTCGGCGACCGGCTGCATGTGCGGCCACAGGCCGGCAAGCTGCACTGGTTCAATCCCACCACACAACGGCGGCTCGAGCTGTGAACGACTCTCGCTTTTCCCCGCATCCCTGGCCCTATCCGTTCTGGGTGGCCCACCGCGGCGCCGGTCGGCTGGCACCGGAAAACACGCTGGCGGCCTTCCGGCACGGCGCCGGCTTCGGCTACCGGATGTTCGAGTGCGACGTGAAGCTCAGCGCCGACGGCCGGCTTTTCCTGCTGCACGACACGACGCTGGAGCGCACCACCGACGGCCGGGGCGTGGCCGGGCAGCTGCCATGGCAGCAGTTGCAGAGTCTCGATGCCGGCGGCTGGCACAGCCGCGCCTATGCCGGCGAGCCGCTGCCCAGCTTGGAGGCGATCGCCCGTTATGTGCTGCGCAACGGCTACTGCCTGAACCTCGAGATCAAGCCGACGCCCGGCGAGGAAACCGCCACCGGCGAGGCCGTGGCACGCTGCTGCGCCCGGCTCTGGCGCGAGAGCCGCACCCCGCCGGCCGCCCCGCCGCTGCTGACATCCTTCCGTCCCGAAGCCCTGCAGGCCGCGCTCGACGCCGAACCCCAGCTGCCGCGCGGCCTGCTGCTGGACCACTGGCGCGAAGGCTGGCTGGCCGAAGCCCGCCTTTTGCGCTGCGCGGCCGTGGTGACCGACTACGCGATGCTCGACGCCGATGCCATTGCCCAGATCCATGCCGAAGGCATGCGGGTGCTGAGCTACACGGTCAACGATCCCTGCGAGGCGCAGCGGCTGCTGGACGCGGGCATCGACGGCTTGATCACCGACGCGGTGGACCGGTTTTCGCCGGGGGCGGCGGTGCTGGACTGACGCTCCGCCTGGCTCGCCGGGCAGCGACCGCAAGACCAGGGCCTGCAGGCGTGGCGCTATGATGCATCTGGAAGTGCAACGGATCACGAAACTCCGATGGATTCCGAGCTCAGGAACACCGCCATGAGCAGGCCGCTTCACAAGTCGACTGTTGCCGAGTACCTGGCCTGGGAGGAGCAGCAAGCCGAACGCCACGAGTTCTTCCGCGGTGAGGTCTTCGCGATGGTCGGCAACCGGCGCGGTCACGGCCGCGTGGTCGCCAACTTGATGCGGCACCTCGGGAACCATCTCGACGACAGCCCTTGCCAGGCTTTAAGCGAGAACATGAAGGTCCGGGTCGGTGACGAGGCCGTCTTGTATCCCGACGTCTTCGTGACCTGCGACAGGCACTACGGTCCGAACGAAATCGACTTCACGGCGCCCGTGGTGATCATCGAGGTGTTGTCGCCATCGACCCAGCGCTGGGACCGCAGCGAAAAGTTCGCCACTTACCGCAAGCTGCCGTCACTGCGCGAATACGCACTGATCGATCCCGATACGCGGCGGGTCGAAGTCTTCCGGCCGCAGTCGGACCGCAGCTGCCTCTACTTCGACATGACCGAGCAACACGTCCTGGCGCTGGCATCGATCGGATTCGAGTTGAGCTGCGTCGATCTGTTCAAGGGCATGGAAAGCAACGAGAACAACCCGCCGCCATGAGCTTGCGCACGCCCGGGCGCCGCCCATCCTGCCCGTTCAGAGCTCCGGCCTGTGTCGCCGAGCCTGCTCGAGCAGCACCTTGACCCGCTCCAGCAGCTGGTCGATCTCGAAGGGCTTGCGAAGGAAATCGTCATACCCCTCCGCGAGGCCGTGCAGCATGGCCTCGGGCACCCCGCTCATCATCAGGATCAAGGTGGCCGCATGACGATCGATCGCGCGCACGGCCTCGATCAGCTGCGCCCCGTTCATGACCGGCATCATGTGGTCGGTGATGATGAGATCCGGCTTCGCCTCGTCGAGGATCTCCAGCGCCCGCCGCCCATTGCTCGCGACGGCGACCTGGTAGCCCTCCTCACTCAGCGTGAGCGCGAGCGCTTCCAGGTTGGAGAACTCGTCGTCGACGACCAGGATGCTCGGCACGGCAGTCAACCCTGATGATCGACGGCCGGGTCATCCAGGCCGATGCGCAATCCGCCCGCCGTCAGCACGACCTCGCGGGTCTGCTGGCTGTAGCGGGTGCCGCGCATCTTGCCGATCGAGGCGAAGCGCCGGGTGAATGTGCCGTGTTGCAGGCGCAAATTGAGCACGTTGTCGCTCAGCGCGGAAAGGCTGGGAGTCGACACCAGTCGCGACTCCCTGCGAGGATCGCTCTCCTCCATCGTGACGAGGGTGGTCACCCCCGCGCGCCGCAGTTCGTTGGCGAGACTGGCGAGGAACAGGTCGCCACGTTCGCCATAAGCCGGAGCCAACAGAAAACCGCCCAGGCTGTCGATCACGACCCGTCGCGCCCCGGTCTGCCGGACTGCGTCCAGCAAGCGATAGGCGAGCTCGTCCAGCATGTTCTCCCCGAGGGGGTGCCATGCAAAGGTCAATGACCCTTCCGCTTCCCGCGCGGCCAGGTCCAGACCGAACTCCCGCCCGATCTGCATCAGGAACTCCGGCGATTCGTAGAAGCTGAAGAAAAGCGCTGGCGAGGCGACGCTGGCGCAGGCGGCGAAATGAAGCGCCAGCACCGTCTTGCCGCTGCCCGCATCGCCCGAGATGGCGGTGATGCTGCCTTCCGGGACGCCCCGGAGCGCGATCATGTCGTCGAGCCCCGGTATCCCGGTGCTGACCGGCTTCAGCTCGATGGCCCCGCCCGGCGACTCCCGGTGCGCGGACTCGAAGCGCGGGTAGACGACGATCCCGTCGGCGCCGATGCGGAAGGCATGGTTGCCGCGCAAGGTGGCGCTGCCGCGGAACTTCACGACCTCGATGTTGCGCTCCCGGCGCGGCCCATAGGCCCGTTCGCGCATCAGCAGAATGCCGTCCACCATGGTCTGCTCGGCCGAGACCGGGCGGTCGGCGGCATCGCTCGTCAGCAGCAAGGTGGTGCAGCCACTGAGGACCGCGTGCGCCTGGATATCGCTGATGAACAGCTTGAGATCTTGCTCGGAGGCCGCCGCGGTGGCGGCCATCACTAGGCCGTCGAGCACGAGCACGTTGGCCTTGCTCTCGCGCATCTCGGTGCGCAGCAGCTTCACCACGCCGGCCAGCCCCTCGTCGCGCAGGGCGTTGAAGCCGCTGACGTAGTGAATCGACTGCGGCACCGCCGCGGGGTCGAAGAAGGACATCGCCTGCAGGTGCTGGAACAGCCGTGCGTGCGACTCGGCCAGCATCGTGACGTACACCACCCGGCCGCCCCGCGCCACCTGGTTGAAGCAGATCTGGTTCGCCAGGATGGTTTTGCCGGCGCCCGGCGAGCCCTGGACGATATAGACCCCGGCCTTGATCAGCCCCCCGCCCAGAAGTTCGTCCAGGCCCGGCACGCCGGCCGGCAATCGTGAAAGCGTCTGAGGTGCGTCGGAGTCCGGTTGCGTCACGTTGAAAGTCCAGAAGAGTCGGTGTGCGGCGGCACGAGCGGAAGGTGGACGGTGAAACACGAGCCGGTATTCGGTCCGGCCTCGACTTCGATGGAACCGTGGTGCGCCTCGACGAGCCGGCCGACGATCCAGAGCCCGAGACCGAAGCCCCCGTTCACGTTCGCGCCCGAAACCACACGCTCGAACTTCTCGAAAATGCGCCTGCGGTCACCTTCGTCGATGCCGGGCCCACCGTCGGCCACGGAAAGGCAAGCCGTCTTTCCGTCCCCCATGCACGCCCGTATGGTAATGGGACTGCCGCCGCCGTATTTAACGGCGTTGGACAACAGGTTGGACAGGATCTCTTCGATGGCCTGCGCATCCCAATGCCCGACGATGCCGGGGTCGATGTCGGTCCTCACCGCGATGCCATGAAAGGCAAACTCTTCCGCGTGCAGTTCGACGACGTCGGCCACCAGCTCGTGAAGACGGACCGCCTCGGGCCGGATGAGGAAATTCCCGGCATTCAGGCGCGTGACATCCAGGAGCACCGTGGCCCGCTTGACGTAGTTGGCGAGCATCCGGCGCGCACGCTGGAGCTCGTGCTGTATCCGCTCCAGCTGCTGACGTGCGGCAAGGCGCTCGATCGCGGCGAGCTGCATCGCGAGCGCGTTCATCGGGCTTCTCAACTCGTGTGCCGCGATCAACAGGAAATCGTCGCGGGCCTGGACGGCACGCTGGCTTTCAATGAGACGGTTTTGCAGTTCCGTCACCGGTGCCGCGATGGCATCGGCGACATGGCCCGAAGGGCCCAGCTCTTCAGCACTGGACAACGGCTGCTCCGGAAAACCTGGGCAGGCGGCCGGACCGGCCGATGCTCGCCCCAGAAGGATGGAGGTGGATGCTCATGGGCGATAGGTCCGCAGGGACGGCTGGGTCGTTTCCAAAGGACGCCGTGGCGCCTCCGCCGGAAGGGAGTGCGCACAGCAGGGCTCACTGTACACGAGACAAACCAGCCGACGACTTAGGGCGGCGGTCCAACAAATGGGCGCCTCGCAGCAAGCACTCGCCCGCTCACCGACCGCCGGCTGCAGGTCTGCTTCGCGCCACACATCGGGCTGGGCGCGACCTCACACCTCTCAGAAAGACCGCTACGAAGTGAAGCGATCCGTTCATCCCCTCGCCATGCTGCCCGCAAGGGCGGTCACGCCCAAAAAGTCGCATCTCGGCCGTCGCCGGAGCGCCGCGCCGCCGAGAAGTCGGGCCCCTCACTCTATGCTGTAGGGTACCGCGCCGCGGCCCGAAATCCGCTTCCGCTCGGGCGGGATGGCGCCAACCCGGAACCACCAGCATCAAGACGAGCGCCGAGACAACCCGATCCCATGGATGTGTGCAAGGAACCGGGCGGCAGGCTGTTGCCGCCCCTGCTGGCAGCGGCCGCCTGCGCCGCCGCCGGCTTTCACCAGCTGATGCTGCTGGTGCCGCTCGCGCTGTTCCTCGGGCTGCCTGTGCTGTGGTACCGGCAGACCTTTCTGGCCGTGACCGCGGGCCTGGCCTTCGTGATCCTGGCCTGGCTGGTGCAGCCCGCCGCACGCCATCGCCTGCGCTACCTGGGTCGCGCGGAAGCCGCGGTCCTGTACGCCTGGGTGGACCGGCTCAGCGAGCGGCTGGATGCGCCGCGCGTGCAACGCATCGCCCTCAGCAAGGAGTTGAACGCGGGCGCGCTCGAATTGCACCGCGGCAGCTCGCTGCGGCCGACCTGCCGCGTGCTGGTGCTGGGCCTGCCCCTGCTGGCCGTGCTCGACGAAGCCGCGCTGAAGGCGGTGGTGGCGCACGAACTGGGCCACTTCTCGCGTCAGCACGGCCGGCTCGGCCACTGGCTGTACCGGACCCGGGCCGCCTGGTCGGCCCACCTCGCACCGACCGAAACCCACGACCACGCCCCGTGGCAACGGGCAGCCGCGGCCTTCGCGCGCGCTTTCGTCCCCTGGTTCGAACGCCACAGCCTGGCACATGCCCGTGCCTGTGAATTCGAGGCCGACCGCTGCGCGGCCCGCGCCGTCGGCGCGGCCGCGGTGGGGCGGGCCCTGGTGCAGCTGGAGCGGGCGGCCGTGCGCTGGAACGAGGAGGCCCGCGTGGCCCTCACGCGCTGGCAGTTGCACCAGCCGCAGCCCCTCGACCGGAGTCTGGAGACCCTGGCGGCGCGGCTGCGCAAGCCGCCCGCCGATGCGGCGGCGCTCGACATCCGGCTCCGGACCGCCCGGCATGACGGCAGCCATCCGCCGCTCGGCGAACGGCTGCGGGCGCTGCAACTCGATGCAGCCAGCCTGGACGCCACGCTGCCGCCCGCAGCCGAAACCGCCGGCCCGGTCCTGCTCGGCCGGCACTGGGACCGCCTCGCCGCCGAGCACGACAGCGCCTGGGCCCGGGAGCAGGCGCCGCGATGGGCGCTCCGGCATGCCGCGCTCGGGGTCCTGGCGGAACGCCGCGAGCAGCTCCGGCACGAGGGTCTGCTCGACCTCGAACGGCTGAGGCTGGAGTGCATCGTGGGGGAGCCCGACGAGGCCGAAGTGCTGGCCGAAGCGCTGGCCCACCGCAGCGACAGCGATGACCCGACGCCGACCTTCCACCTCGCCTGCAACAGGATCGCGCGCCACGGCAACAGCGCGGCCGTGCCGCAGCTGCTGTCGTGCATCGAGAGCTCGGCGGCCTGGGCCGCGCCGGTGCGCGCCTTCCTGCACGACCACGCCGACATGGCCGGGCTCTCCGACCACGAGCGGGCCGCGAACCTGCAGCTGCTCCTCAAGGCCGAGGAGCGCCGCGCCCGGGCCGCCGCGACCGTGCTCGACGCAGCGCGCCGCGGCAGCTTCATGGCCGCCCGGCTCGACGACACCCAGAAGGCCGCGCTGGCGGCGGCCCTCGCCGCCTGGCCGGCGGTCAGCGCCGCATGGTGCGTCGGGGCGGTCGCGCGCATGGACGACCGGCGGCGCTACGAAGCCTGCCTGCTGATCGTGCGGGTCGCGCCGCAGCCGCTGTCGGAGCTCGGCCTGGACGAGGACGGCGCCTCGCTGGAGCTGCAGGACCTGCTGGCCACCTTGATCGAACCTGCACTGCTGCCCCTGGTGTGGACCCGCTTCACGACCGAGCCGCTGCCCCTGGCCGTGCAAGCTGCCGTGGAGCGGATGCCGTCATCGCGCCTGCACTGAACGCGCCTGCCGACCGCCGAAGGTCCGCGCGCCCGAGCGCGGCAAACTGGTCGCGGCGCACGCCTGGTTCGAGGGCCTCACACGCCCTTGGCGGGTCGAGACGAAGCTGCGCGCTAGCTAGCGCGCCGCGGCGCTCATCCCCCGGGTGCCGGAAACATCCACAGCAGCGCAAACGTCATCACCACGTAGCGACCCAGCTTGCCGATCGCCATATAAAAGAGGCAGCGCCAGAACGGCATCTCCAGCCAGCCGGCCACGCCGCACAGCGGGTCGCCGACGATCGGCAGCCAGGACAGCAGGCAGGCCTTGGGTCCCAGACTGCCCAGCCAGTTGAGCAGGCGGACCTTGGGATGTTGGTGCGTCAGGTGCTCGTAGGCCTTCTCGGCGCCGTAACCCATCCAGTAGGTGATGGCGCCGCCGACGGTATTGCCGGCGGTCGCGACGAAGATGGCCGGCCAGAGCAGCTCGGGGTTGAGCTGCAGCAGACCGAACAGCGCCGGCTCCGAGCCGAGCGGCAGCAGCGTCGCCGAAACCAGCGCCACGGTAAACAGCGTGCTCAGGCCGTACTCCGGCAAGGCCAGCATGCCGAGCAGATGATGGAACCAATCCTCCATGGCGGCGGATTATCGGCAGCCGGGCGCGCCCTGGCAGTCGGCCGGACACGGACGCGCCCGCTGCAGCGGGTTGCACCGCAGCAAAGGCCGGCGCCGCCACGGCGCTCAACGATGCAAACAGGGCCTCAGCGCCGCCCGGCGGCCGGCAGCCGCTATACTCTGCCTCCTTTTTCAGCACGCCCCACACCTTCGTCCCCATGCAGATCGGCCCGTTCGAACTGGCGAATCCGCTTTTCGTCGCGCCCATGGCGGGCGTCACGGACCGGCCTTTCCGCCGCCTGTGCAAGCGCCTGGGCGCCAGCTACGCGGTCAGCGAGATGGTGACCTCGCGCCGCGACCTGTGGGACAGCCTGAAGACCTCGCGCCGCGCCAACCACAACGGCGAGGTCGCCCCCATCGCGGTGCAGATCGCCGGCACCGAGCCCATCATGATGGCCGAGGCCGCCGCCTACAACATCGACCGCGGGGCCCAGATCATCGACATCAACATGGGCTGCCCGGCCAAGAAGGTGTGCAACAAGTGGGCCGGCTCGGCGCTGATGCAGGACGAGACGCTGGCCTTGCGCATCGTCGAGGCGGTCGTCACCGCCTGTGCACCTCGGGGCGTTCCCGTCACCTTGAAGATGCGCACCGGCTGGTGCCAGCAGCACAAGAACGCGCTCAGCATTGCGCGCGCCGCCGAGTCGGCCGGCATTGCGATGCTGACCGTGCACGGCCGCACCCGGGAGCAGGGCTACAAGGGCGAGGCCGAGTACGAGACCATCGCCGCCGTCAAGGCGGCGCTGCGCATCCCGGTGGTCGCCAACGGCGACATCACCAGCCCCGAGAAGGCCAAGGCGGTGCTGCAGGCCACCGGCGCCGACGCGCTGATGGTCGGCCGCGCCGCGCAGGGCCGGCCCTGGATCTTCCGCGAGATCTCGCACTACCTGGCCACGGGCGAGCATGCCGTGCCACCGCGGGTGCGGGAGGTGCAGGACTGGCTCACCGAGCACCTGCACGACCACTACGACCTGTACGGCGAGTTCACCGGCGTGCGCACCGCGCGCAAGCACATCGGCTGGTATGTCCGCTCGCTGCCCGGCGGCGAGGCCTTCCGCGCGCACATGAACACCCTCGAGACCTGCGAGCAGCAACTGTCCGCGGTGTCCGATTTTTTCCATAGCCTGGCTGCGTCCCGAGAGCGCCTGCCCAGCGCAGGCCCCGCATCGAACGACGCCGCCGAGCACCTGACCCGGGAAGCCGCATGAGCAAGAAAAACATCGAAGAGTGCATCCGCAGCAGCTTGGAGTCCTACTTCAAGGACTTGCGCGGCGAAGAACCGCACTCGATGTACGACATGATCCTGACCATCGTCGAGAAACCGCTGCTCGAAGTGGTGATGCAACAGGCCGACGGCAACCAGTCGCGTGCCGCCGAATGGCTGGGCATCAACCGCAACACGCTGCGGCGCAAGCTCGTCGAGCACAAGCTGCTGAAATGAAAGGCGGGGCCGCCCGCCGGCTCCGCCACCGCTTCCCGTCCCACCGCGCTTCCCCACCGAGCCTTCCTACCGAGCCCCACCATGCAAGCCCTGCTCTCCGTATCCGACAAGACCGGCATCGTCGAATTCGCCCAAGCCCTGCACGCGCAGGGCGCCAAGCTGCTGTCCACCGGAGGCACGGCCAAACTGCTGGCTGAAAAAGGCCTGCCCGTGACCGAGGTGGCCGAGGTCACCGGCTTTCCCGAGATGCTGGACGGCCGCGTCAAGACCCTGCACCCGCGCATCCACGGCGGCCTGCTGGCACGCCGCGACCTGCCCGAGCACATGGCGGCGCTGAAGAGCCACGGCATCGGCACCATCGACCTGCTGATCGTCAACCTCTATCCCTTCAGGCAGGCCACCGCGCGGCCCGACTGCACGCTGGAAGACGCGATCGAGAACATCGACATCGGCGGCCCGGCGATGCTGCGCGCCGCCGCGAAAAACTGGCAGGACGTGGCGGTCGTGATCGACCCGAGCGACTACGAGCGGGTGCTCACGGAGCTGAAGGCCGGCCGCATCGAGCGCGCCACCAAGTTCTTGCTGGCCAAGAAGGTGTTCGCGCACACCGCCGCCTACGACGGCATGATCACCAACTACCTGACCGCGCTCGAAGAGGGCTCGGAAGCCGCCACCGCCGCGGTGCCCCAGCGCGCCGACTGGCCGGCCGTCTTCAACCTGCAGCTGCACAAGACGCAGGACATGCGCTACGGCGAGAACCCGCACCAGGGCGCCGCCTTCTACCGCGACGCCCAGCCGGTGGCCGGCAGCCTGGCGCACTACCGCCAGCTGCAGGGCAAGGAGCTGTCCTACAACAACATCGCCGACGCCGACGCGGCCTGGGAATGCGTCAAGACCTTCGACGCCCCGGCCTGCGTGATCATCAAGCACGCCAACCCCTGCGGCGTGGCGGTGGCGGGCAATGCGGCCGAGGCCTATGCCAAGGCCTTCAAGACCGACTCGACCTCGGCCTTCGGCGGCATCATCGCCTTCAACCAGACGCTGGACAAGGCGGCGGCGGAGCTGGTCGCCAAGCAGTTCGTCGAGGTGCTGATCGCCCCGGCCTACAGCCCGGAGGCGCTGGAGATCTTCAAGGCCAAGCAGAACGTGCGGCTGCTGCAGGTGCCGCTGGCGCGCGACGCCAACCCCTATGACTTCAAGCGTGTCGGCGGCGGCGTGCTGCTGCAGTCGGCCGACGCGAAAAACGTCGCGGCCAGCGAGCTGCGTGTGGTGACGGCCAAGCAGCCCACCCACGAGCAGATGCAGGACCTGCTGTTCGCCTGGAAGGTGGCCAAGTTCGTCAAGAGCAATGCCATCGTGTTCTGCGCCGGCGGCATGACGCTGGGCGTGGGCGCCGGCCAGATGAGCCGCATCGACTCGGCGCGCATCGCCTCGATCAAGGCCGAGAACGCCGGCCTGACCCTGGCCGGCTCGGCGGTCGCGAGCGACGCCTTCTTCCCGTTCCGGGATGGCCTGGACGTGGTCTGCGACGCGGGTGCCACCTGCGTGATCCAGCCGGGCGGCAGCATGCGCGACGACGAGGTCATCGCCGCGGCCAACGAGCGCGGCATCGCGATGGTGCTGACCGGCACCCGCCACTTCCGCCACTGAAACCCGGCCTGGGGGGCGCTCGCGCCCCCCAGGCCCCGGGGGGTGCGCCGCCAACGCGACATCCCGGGGCCCGCCCGGCCGCTACCATGCGCGCATGAGCCTGTCCAACACCACGGGACTGCTGCTGTCCTTCGTCGCGCGCCTGGTCACCGGCGCGCAGGGCCACTGGTACGGATGCGTGCCCAAGGCCGAGCAGCGCATCTACTTCGCCAACCACCAGAGCCACCTGGACTGGGTGCTGATCTGGTGCGCCCTGCCCCGCGAGCTGCGCGCCCACACCCGGCCCATCGCCGCCAAGGACTACTGGACCTCCTCGCCGCTGAAACACTGGCTCACGCGCGAGGTGTTCAACGCCGTCTACGTCAACCGTCAGCGCACCGATGACCAGGACCCGCTGGAACCCCTGGTCGAGGCACTGCGCCACGGCGACTCGCTGGTGATCTTCCCGGAGGGCACGCGCAGCAACCTGGGCGAACCGCAGGCCTTCAAGTCCGGCCTCTACCACCTGGCGCGGCAGTTCCCCGAGGTCCAGCTGATCCCGGCCTGGATCGACAACGTGCAGCGCGTGATGCCCAAGGGTGAGGTGGTGCCGGCCCCCATCCTCTGCTCGGTCACCTTCGGTGCGCCGATGCAACTGCTGCCCGACGAGGACAAGCGGGCCTTCCTGGAACGCGCGCGCGAAGCCGTGACCTCGCTGCGCAGGCTGGGCCGGAGCCACTGATGAGCGAGTTCCTCAAATACCTGCGCGCGCTCAGCGCCGGCGAGCAGATCGGTGCCCTGTTCCTGATCGTCTTCGGCCTGCTGAGCCTGGCGACGATGCTCGGCGTGGCCTTGAGCATCAAGGCCACCGACGAGGCGCAGAGCACAAGCGCCGAGCGCTTCAAGCGCCAGCTGCAGACCTCCTGGGTCATGGTCACGGTGTTCTGGATGGCCTGGATCGCCGGCACCTTCGTGTCGGTGCTGCTGTTCGGCGCGCTGTCGTTTTTCGCGCTGCGCGAGTTCATCACGCTGTCGCACACCCGCCGCGGCGACCACCGCAGCCTGATCCTGGCGTTTTTCGTGGTGCTGCCGGTGCAGTACTCGCTGGTCGGTGCGCGTTACTTCGACCTGTTCACCGTGTTCGTGCCGGTGTACGTGTTTTTCGCCATTCCCGTGATGAGCGCGATCGCCAACGACCCCGAGCGCTTCCTGGAGCGCAATGCCAACATCCAGTGGGGCATCATGGTCTGCGTCTACGGCCTGAGCCACGCGCCCGCGCTGCTGCGGCTGGACTTCCCCGGCTTCGAGGACCGCGGCGCCTTCCTGCTGTTTTTTCTGGTCTTTGTCGTGCAATCCTGCATGCTGATCCAGGCCTATGTCGCGCGAAACTACCGGTCGCTGAAACCGGTCGCGCCGCGCATCAGCGCCTCCTTTTCGTGGGGCTCGGCCTGGGCCGGCGTGATCTGCGGCGGCCTGATCGGTACCCTGCTCTACTGGATCACGCCCTTCAAGCCGGGTCAGGCCCTGGGCATGTCGCTGATCGCCTGTGCGGCGGGCAGCTTCGGCCACTTCGTGATGAAGGCCCTGAAGAAGGACGCCGGCGTGCACTTCTGGGGCAACGAAGGGCGCCTGGTGACCGGTGCGGTGGGCCTGCTCGACCGCATCGCTGCGATCTGTTTCGCCGCGCCGGTGTTTTTCCATTCGGTGCGCTGGTACTTCAACATCTGAACCTTGACCCACTGAGCCAGACATGAGGGTGCTCGGCATCGACCCCGGCCTGCAGTGCACCGGCTTCGGCCTGGTGGACGTGGAAGGCGCGCAGCTGCACTACGTCGCCAGCGGCACCATCAAGACGCGCGACGCGGCTCAGGGTGACCTGCCGGGCCGCCTCAAGATCATCTTCGACGGCGTGCAGGAGGTGGTGCGCCGCTACACGCCCACGGTGGCCTCGGTGGAAATCGTCTTCGTCAACGTCAACCCGCAGTCCACGCTGCTGCTCGGGCAGGCCCGCGGCGCGGCACTGGCGGGCCTGGTCAGCTGCTCGCTGCCGGTCAGCGAGTACACCGCGCTGCAGATGAAAAAGGCCATCACCGGCCATGGCATGGCGCGCAAGGAACAGATCCAGGAGATGGTCGCCCGCCTGCTCAAGCTGCCCTCGGCCCCCGGCAAGGACGCGGCCGACGCGCTGGGCATCGCGATCTGCCACGCCCATGCGGGGCGCTCCTTCGATGCCATTGCGAAGGCCGGCGGCGCGCTGGCGCGGCGCACGCACGCGCAGTTCAAAGGCGGGCGGACGTACTAGGGCCTCTCCACTGAAGCTGACACTCGGGACCGCCGCGCCGCAGCCCCGACCCCCGCCGCGCCGATGAGCACCAGCGCCCAGCTGGCCGGCTCGGGCACCGGTGCCGCCGCAAAGCCGTAGGCGCTGGCCTGCAGATCCAACAGTGCATAGACGGTGGCGCCGCTGCGGTTCTCGAAGCTGACTGACAGCTGCTCGCTGCTGGCCTGTCGCCGTTCGACGCCGGCCGGGTCGTCCACGTCGCTGTAAAGCTGCAGGCGGTGCGAGTCGGTGATGGTCTGCGCTTCGCCGTCGATCGAAGGCCGGCCGAAGATGGCGAGTGACAGCAAGGTGCGGGCCTCGGTGCCAGCGCACATACCGCCCGCCCCGCAGTGCGACACCGTGGTCAGCGCCAGCCGCGAATCGGCCGTGAGCGTCAGGCTGCTGCCCGCCGCAATGGCGACGAAACTCGCCCCGTAGTCGCGCGACGTCAGGTCGGCGCTGACGCTCAGGTCGAAGCGCTGGCGGCGATCGTCCAGCTGGGCGCGCAACCGGCCGCCTTGCGCGCTCAGCTCCGCACGGCTGCGGTGCCGGACATCCACCGCTTCGTGTTGGTCGTCGGCCCGGGGCCACGTCGAACTCTCATCGAGAACGCCGGTGCTGTAGTCCCGTGAGGGATCCGCGGCAGCGGTGTGGGAGGACCAGGCATGGGCGCTCAGCTGGCCGCCGAGGTTCAGCACCGGCGCCGGCGCCGATCCACCGTCGGGGTCCAGGTCGCGCAGCTCGAAGCGGATCGCCCTCAGCGCCGCGTCCACCTCATGCGCCTGAACGCCGGCCGGGCACAAGAGGGAAAGCAGGGAGGCCAAAGACAGGGCGGCCAGGGCCGGGAGACGCTGGCGCGAAGGCAGACGCAAAGGCATGAACGCTCCTGGGAGGCAGTGGAAAGCGAACGCTAGCCAACTTGGGCAGGTATCGCAACCCGCCGTTGAAAGCAGGGGCATTCAGGGTTGCCGCAACTTCGCTTCAGTTCTGAGCCACTTCCTGCGTGTCAACAATGACAGCTCGCGAGCGGTCTTCTGCGCCACAGTACGGTGCAACTCCGCCACCCCATCGAGTCCGTCCGATGCTTCACTGCGAAACTGCCTCCGCCGGCTTTATCGAAGTGGCCGCGTCCGCGACGCTCGCGGAGTTCCGCGCCCACGTGATCCAGTGGTTCATGTCGCAACTCGGCTGCGACGGGCTGGTGCACGGCGACGGGGCCCGGCTTTACGGCTCGGTGATCGCGATCACACGGGCCGAGGTGGTGGACCGGCCGCCGGCCTTCCTGACCGACTACGTCGCGGTGCGCCACCTGGACTCGGTCGGCCAGCGTTTCGCGAGCTGCCCCGGGCTGCTGCAGAACATCGCCGTCGAGGCGCACTACCGCGAGGCACGGCTCGGCCGCGTGGCCGACTATCTGCGCCACTACCGGGTGGCGCATCTGCTGCTCGGCGGCGTCGAGAACGAGGTCGACCATGGCCTCAGCTGGATGACGCTCTACCGCGAGGACACGCGCCGGCCCTTCACGGCAGCGCAAGCCGACGCCTGCAGCCGGCTGCTGCCGCTGGTGATGAAGCTCGACCGCGGCCTGCAGCCTTCCTCCGGCGGCGAGCACGCGCCCGGCCTGCTGGCGCTGCAGACGCCGGCCGCCGCGCACGGGCTCACGCCGCGCGAGGTGGCGGTCGCCCTGGCCTATGCTTCGGGGTCCAGCTGCAAGGCGGTGGCGCGTTGCCTGGATGTGTCGCCGGGCACCGTGAAGGCCCATCTGCACGCGGCCTTCCGCAAGCTCGGGGTGCACAACAAGGTCGAACTGCACCACAAGCTGCTCGGCGAGGCGCCGGGCGGGACGTCGCGGCCGCGGCCTTCGCTGGTCGGTGCAGGAGAGTGAAACACCGCCGGCGCCCTCAGGGCTCCGTGCCGCCCGGCCAGAGCCGCTCGCCGATCAGCACGCCGAAAAACACCAGCCCGGCGATCACCGTCCACTTGACGATCACGAGCCCGATGCGGAAGTAGTGCGGCTGCCGGGTCCACAGGTAGAGCCCGAAGCAGACGATGGACGTCAGCAGCAGCAGGAAAACCAGGATGCGGACAACGGCGAACATCGCACGGTCCTGCCCGGTGTCTTACCAGGCCGGCGCCAGCTGCGCGAAGCCGGAAGGGGCGTGGGCCTCGTCCTCGAAGCTGACGATCTCGTAGGCGCTCGCGTCGGCCAGCACCGCGCGCAGCAGCTTGTTGTTGAGCGCGTGGCCCGACTTGAAGGCGCTGTAGGCGGCCAGCAGCGGCTTGCCGACCACATAGAGGTCGCCGATGGCGTCCAGGATCTTGTGCTTCACGAACTCGTCGTCGTAGCGCAGGCCCTCGGCATTGAGCACGCGGTAGTCGTCGACCACGATCGCGTTGTCCATGCTGCCGCCCAGGCCCAGCCCGCGCGTGCGCATCATCTCGACGTCCTTCGTGAAGCCGAAGGTGCGGGCCCGCGCGATGTCGCGCGTGTAGCGGCCCGAGGAGAAATCGAACACCACCCGCTGGCCGGTCTGGTCGACGGCCGGGTGGTCGAAGTCGATCTCGAAGGAAAGCTTGTAGCCGTGGAAGGGTTCGAGGCGGGCCCACTTCAGCGTCGGCCCCTCCCCTTCACGCACTTCCACCGGCTTCTTGATGCGCAGGAAGCGCTTGGGCACCCCCTGAAGTTCGATCCCGGCGCTCTGCAAGAGGTAGACGAAGGAGGCTGCAGAGCCGTCCAGGATCGGGACTTCTTCGGCGGTGATGTCGACATACAGGTTGTCGAGCCCCAAGCCCGCGCAGGCGGACATCAGGTGTTCAACGGTGTGCACCTTGGGCGCGCCGGGGTCGCCCCCGGCCGACAGGGTCGACGCCAGCCGCGTGTCGCTGATCGCCGCGGCCGAGACGGGGATCTCGACCGGCACCGGCAGATCCACGCGCCGGAACACGATGCCGGTGTCGGGCGCAGCCGGCCGCAGCGTGAGTTCCACGCGATGGCCACTGTGCAATCCGACGCCGACCGCCCGCGTCAGCGACTTGAGGGTGCGTTGTTGAAGCATGTCCGCATTTTAGTCAAGCGAGGACTAACCCGCTCCGAAAGCTTTTGATCGCCACGATTACGAAAACCAGCAATCCCGAAGTCGAGCAAAGCGAGACGAGCAAGCCGAGCGTGGCGGCCTCCAGGCCGCCGACTGAGGGAGGGGATGAGCGAGCGAGCGGGCCGAGGTGGCGGCGAGGACCGCAGCCGTACTCCCGTACGGCGAGGACCACAGCCGCCAGATCGGCCCGCGCAGCAGCTCATCACCCCCTCAGTCAGCTTGTTTGCGGAGGAAGGCGGGGATCTCGATCTCGTCCATCCCGTTGCTCGCCAGCGCATCGACCTTCGCCGCCGCCTGTGTCCGCCCCGAACGCCACACGCTCGGCGTGTTCAAGCTGCTGTAGTCATGCGCCGCGTGGCCGCCGTGGCCGCCATGGCCCGAATGCACCGGGCTGTTGAGCACCGGGATGTTGTCGGTGCCGGTGCGCAGCGCCGGCTGCGAGTGCACCACGCTGATGGGTGCCTGCTGGCGACGCGCATTGCCCGACAGGCCGGTGGCGATCACCGTGACGCGCAGCTGGTCGCCCAGGCTGTCGTCGTAGGCCGTGCCGTAGATCACATGTGCATCATCGGCTGCATAGCGGCGGATCGTGTTCATCGCGTTGCGGCTTTCGCTCAGCTTGAAGGTGCCGCGCGCCGCCGCGATCAGCACCAGCACGCCGCGCGCGCCCGACAGGTCGATGCCTTCCAGCAGCGGGCAGGCCACGGCGGCCTCGGCGGCCTTGTGGGCGCGGTCCGGACCCTGCGCGACGGCGGTGCCCATCATCGCCTTGCCCGGCTCGCTCATCACGGTCTTGACGTCCTCGAAGTCGACGTTCACCAGGCCCGGGATGTGGATGATGTCGCTGATGCCGCCGACGGCGTTTTTCAGGACGTCATTGGCCTGCGCGAAAGCCTGGTCCTGGGTGACGTCGTCGCCCAGCACCTCCAGCAGCTTCTCGTTGAGCACCACGATCAGGGAGTCGACGTTGGCCTCCAGCTCGTTCATGCCGACGTCGGCCTGCTTCATGCGGCGGCTGCCTTCGAACTCGAAAGGCTTGGTCACCACACCGACCGTCAGGATCCCCATGTCCTTGGCCACACGCGCGATCACGGGGGCCGCACCGGTGCCGGTGCCGCCGCCCATGCCGGCGGTGATGAAGAGCATGTTGGCGCCTTCGATGGCGCTGCGGATGCGATCCACGGCCTCCTCGGCGGCGGCCTTGCCGGCCTCGGGTTTGGCACCGGCGCCCAGGCCGGTGGTGCCCAGCTGGATCAGCTTGTGAGCCGCCGAGCGGTTGAGGGCCTGCGCGTCGGTATTCGCGCAGATGAATTCAACACCCTGGACGCCCTGCGCCATCATGTGTTCGACGGCATTGCCGCCGCCGCCACCGACGCCGATCACCTTGATCTGGGTCCCCAGGTTGAATTCTTCGATCATCTCAATAGGCATTTGGACCTCCTTCGTCACTAGCTTCGCCTACAAAAAAACCTTCTCCGACCGACGCCTCTGGCGTCCTCAGAAATTTCCTATGAACCAATCCTTCACGCGGCCGAACAGCGTCTTCACCGAGCCGGCCTGCTGGGCCGCCCGATGTCCCCGCACGCGCGCCAGCCGCGCCTCCTCCAAGAGTCCCATGACGGTGGCTGAACGCGGGTTCGCCACCATGTCGTGCAGGGCCCCGGAATAAGTCGGGATGCCCTTGCGCACGGGTTTTAGAAAGATGTCTTCGCCCAACTCCACCATGCCGGGCATCACGGCCGAGCCGCCTGCGAGCACGATGCCCGACGACAGCAGCTCCTCGTAGCCGCTCTCGCGGATGACTTGATGCACCAGTGAAAAAATCTCTTCCACGCGGGGCTCGATCACGCCGGCCAATGCCTGGCGTGAAAGCATTCGGGGTGCCCGGTCGCCGAGGCCGGGCACTTCGACCTGTTCGTCCGGGTCGGCCAGCAGCTGCTTGGCCACGCCGAAGTCGACCTTGATCTCCTCGGCGTCCTTGGTCGGCGTGCGCAGCGCCATTGCGATGTCGCTGGTGATGAGGTCGCCGGCAATGGGGATCACGGCGGTGTGGCGGATCGCGCCGTCGGTGAAGATCGCCACGTCGGTGGTGCCGGCGCCGATGTCGACCAGGGCGACGCCCAGGTCCTTCTCGTCCTCGGTCAGCACCGACAGGCTGGACGCCGAGGGGTTGAGCACCAGCTGCTCGACTTCCAGGCCGCAGCGCCGCACGCACTTGACGATGTTCTCGGCCGCGCTCTGAGCACCCGTGACGATGTGCACCTTGACCTCGAGCCGGCCGCCGCTCATGCCGATCGGCTCCTTGACCTCGTGGCCGTCGATCACGAACTCCTGCGGCTCGACCAGCAGCAGCTTCTGGTCGTTGGGGATGTTGATGGCCTTGGCCGTCTCCACCACCCGCGCCACGTCGATGGGCGTGACCTCCTTGTCGCGCACGATCACCATGCCGGTCGAGTTCTGCCCGCGGATGTGGCTGCCGGTGATGCCGGTGTAGACCCGCGTGATCTTGCAGTCGGCCATCATCTCGGCCTCTTTCAAGGCCTGCTGAATGGACTGCACGGTGGCGTCGATGTTGACCACCACGCCACGCTTGAGACCATGCGACGGCGCCACGCCCAGGCCCGCCAGCCGCAGCTCGCCGCTCGGCAGCACCTCGGAGACGACCGCCATCACCTTGGCGGTGCCGATGTCGAGGCCGACAACGAGATCTTTGTATTCCTTGGCCATCTTGCCCTCAGTTCCTCTTGGCCTCGCCCGGCACGCTGGTCGTGATGCCCTTGATGCGCACCGCATAGCCGTTGTGGTGCCGCAGGTCGGCGTACTCCAGCGGTCCGGGATAGCTCGCCGCGACCTGCGCCCAGGTGCCGACGAAACGCTCCAGCCGCGTCATCACTTCATCCGCGTCGCCGCGTCCCATCTCGATCTGTGCGCCGTTGTCCAGGCCGGCCTTCCACGAGCCACGGTCCGAGAGCGTGAGGCGCTCGACACGAACCTGGAGCCGGGCCACTGCCGTGTTCACCCGGCCGTAGAGGTCCAGCACCTGCCGGGCGCTGCCCTCCGGGCCCTGCAGGGTCGGCAGGCTGTCCTCCTCGACGTCGCCGAGGTTGGCCTCGAAGACCTCGCCATGGCTGTTGACCAGCCGGCTGTCGCCCCAGTACGCAGCGACGCGGTGTTCTTCGAGATGCACCGCCAGCCGGTCGGGCCAGATGCGCTGCACCGCCGCTCGGCGCACCCAGGGCACCGCCTGGAAGGCCTGGCGTGTCTGTTCCAGGTCCAACGTGAAAAAATTGCCGCTGAGTTTCGGCAAGGCGTTCGCACGGATGGTGGTGGCGGTCGCGCGGGACAGCTCGCTGTCGATGCGGATGGCGCGGATCGCGAAGGTCGGCCAGCGGGTCACCCAGGACACCGACACCCAGACGAAGCCGAGCGCAGCCAGCATGTAGAGCAGGGCTGCGGTCGCGTTCATGAGGCGGATGTCCAGCGGTGTGGTGGTCTGCATGGTGCGGGGTTCGTGCGACCCCTTGCTAGAGGTGAAGCGAGGCCTGGGCGCACAGCCACAGGCACAGCTGCTCGTAGCTGATGCCGGCCGCCCGGGCCGACATCGGCACCAGCGAGTGGCCGGTCATGCCCGGCGAGGTGTTGATCTCCAGCAGGAAGGGCTTGCGGTCGCTGGAGCGGATCATCACGTCGGCCCGGGCCCAGCCGCCGCAGCCCAGGGTGCGGAAGGCCTGCACCGCCAGGCGCTGGATCTCGCGCTCCTCGGCCTCGGGCAGGCCGCTCGGGCAGTGGTACTGCGTGACGTCCGTGAAGTACTTGTTCTGGTAGTCGTAGTTGCCCTCGGGCGCCACGATACGGATCACGGGCAGCGCCTCGGCGCCCGCGCCCTGGCCCAGCACCGGGCAGGTGGTCTCGTCGCCGGCGATGAATTCCTCGCACAGCACCTCGGGGTCGTGGCGGGCCGCCTGCTCGTAGGCGGCCTCGCATTCCTCCAGCCTCGTCACCTTGCTGAGGCCGATCGTCGACCCCTCGCGCGAGGGCTTGACGATCATCGGCGCGCCCAGGGCGGCGAAGGCCTGGCGGGTGTCCTCGGCGCTCGCGACCAGGCGCCAGTCCGGCGTCGGCAGGCCCTCGAAGCGCCAGATGCGCTTGGTCATGATCTTGTCCATCGCGATGGCGGAGGCCATCACGCCGGAGCCGGTGTAGGGCAGTCCCAGCAACTCCAGCGCGCCTTGCACCGTGCCGTCCTCGCCGTAGCGGCCATGCAGCGCGATGAAACAGCGCGCATAGCCGTCGCGCTTGAGCTCGGACAGGTCGCGCTCGGTCGGATCGAAGGCGTAGGCGTCCACCCCCTGCGAGCGCAAGGCGTTGAGCACGCCGGTGCCGGACATGATGGAGACCTCCCGCTCGGCGGACTTCCCGCCCATCAGCACGGCCACCTTGCCGAGCGCCTGCGGGTCGATGGCAGAGAGATCGAGCTTCATGCGGGGAGTCCTTTCTTGAGGGATACGCTCAGCTGGCCGGGCACGCCGCCGATCGAGCCGGCGCCCATCGTGATCACCACGTCGCCGTCGCGCGCCTGCTCGACGATGGTCTGGGGCAAGGCCGCGATGTCGTCGACGAACACCGGGTCGACCTTGCCGGCCACACGCAGCGCACGCGCCAGCGAGCGGCCGTCGGCCGCGACGATGGGCGGCTCGCCGGCGGCATAGACCTCGGCCAGCAGCACCGCGTCGGCGCTGCCGATGACCTTGACGAAATCCTCGAAGCAGTCGCGCGTGCGGGTGTAGCGGTGCGGCTGGAAGGCCAGCACCAGGCGCCGGCCCGGAAAGGCGCCGCGGGCCGCGGCCAGGGTCGCCGCCATCTCGACAGGATGGTGGCCATAGTCGTCCACCAGTGTGAAGCTGCCGCCGCCCGCGGCCGGCAGCTCGCCATAACGCTGGAAGCGCCGGCCCACGCCCTTGAACTCGGCCAGCGCGCGCAGCACCGGCTCGTCGGGCAGCTCGAGCTCGGTGGTCAGCGCGATGACCGACAGCGCGTTGAGCACGTTGTGCTCGCCGGGCAGGTTGAGGGTGACAGACACGTCGGGCAGCGAGACGCCGTTGCGGCGCCGGCAGGTGAAGACCATCTGGCCGTCGCGCGCCTGCACGTCGAGCGCGCGCACCTGGGCGTCCTCGCCGAAGCCGTAGGTGATGACCGGGCGCGAGACCATCGGGATGATGGAGCGCACGCCGGGATCGTCGCTGCACAGGATGGCCGCGCCGTAGAAGGGCATGCGGTGCAGGAAGTCGACGAAGGCGGCCTTGAGCTTCGCGTAGTCGTGCCCGTAGGTGTCCATGTGGTCGGCGTCGATGTTGGTGACGACCGAGACGATGGGCATCAGGTTCAGGAAGGAGGCGTCGGATTCGTCGGCCTCGACCACGATGTAGTCGCCGCTGCCCAGCCGCGAATTGGCGCCGGCGCTGTTGAGGCGGCCGCCGATCACGAAGGTCGGGTCGGCACCGGCCTCGGCCAGCGCGCTGGCGACCAGGCTGGTGGTGGTGGTCTTGCCGTGGGTGCCGGCGATCGCGATGCCGCGCTTCAGGCGCATCAGCTCGGCCAGCATCACCGCGCGCGGCACCACCGGCACGCGGCGCGAGCGGGCGGCGATGACCTCGGGGTTGTCGCCGCGCACCGCGGTGGAGGTGACGATGGCGTCGGCGCCCTCGATGTGCGAGGCGTCATGGCCCAGCATCACGCGGATGCCCAACGAGGCCAGCCGGCGCAGGGTGGCGCTGTCGTTCTGGTCCGAGCCGGAGATGGTGTAGCCGAGGTTGAACAGCACCTCGGCGATGCCGCTCATGCCGGCGCCGCCGACGCCGACGAAATGAATGTGCTTGACTGCGTGTTTCATGCCACGCCTTCCTTTTTGTTCACGAGCTTCTCGAGCTCGTCGGCCACCTTGGCGGCGGCCCGTGGACGAGCGAGCGTGCGGGCCTTCTCGGCCATCGCCTGCAGCGAGGCGCGGTCGAGGCCGCCCAGCAGTTCGGCCAGGCGCTCGGGCGTCAGCTCGGCCTGCGGCAGGTGGTGGGCTGCGCCGTGCTGCGCCATGTAGAGCGCGTTGTCGCGCTGGTGGGAGGTGGTGCTGACGATCAGCGGCACCAGCACGCTGGCGACGCCGGCCGCGCACAGCTCGCTGACCGTCACGGCGCCGGCGCGGCAGACGATCAGGTCGCACTCGGCCAGGCGGCGCGCCATGTCGTCGATGAAGGGCAGCACCTCGATCGCGGCGTCGTCCGGGTCCAGGCCCTGGGCCTTGTAGAGCTCCTTGACGCCGTCGCGGTTGAGCTGGCCGGTCTGGTGCGTCACGTGCGGCCGCGCTTCGGGCGGCAACAGCGCGAGCGCCTTGGGCAGCGTCTCGTTGAGCACCCGCGCGCCCAGGCTGCCGCCCACCACGAGCACGCGCAGCGGGCCCTGGCGGCCGGCAAAACGCTCGGCCGGCACGGGGATCTCCTCGATCTCGGCACGCACCGGGTTGCCGGTGACAGTGGCCCGCTTGTTGACGGTCGCCGCGGCGCCATCGAAGCCGAAGGCCACCATGTCGGCCACCGGCAGCAGCGCCCGGTTGCTCATCAGCAGGGCCGCGTCGGCATTGACCAGCACCAGCGGCGTGAAACGCGCTGCGGCCATGACGCCGCCGGGGAAGCAGACATACCCGCCCATGCCCAGCACCGCATCGGCCTTGCGGGCGCGCAGGATACGCCAGCAGGCCCCGAAGGCGGCAAGCAGCCGCAGCCCGCCGGTGATCGTGTGCAGCAGGCCCTTGCCGCGCAGTCCGCTGAAACCGATGGTGTCCAGCGGGATGCCGGTCGAGGGCACCAGGCGGTTTTCCATGCCCTGGGTGGTGCCCAGCCAGCTGACGGTCCAGCCGCGCCGCTGCATTTCCTGGGCGACGGCCAAGCCGGGAATGATGTGCCCCCCGGTGCCCGCGGCCATGATCACGAGGTGCCGGCTCATGCCCGACCTCCGCGACCAACCCGATGCCGCAGGCGAGACGTCCCACCCCCAGCACGATGCCGCAGGCGAGCCGAACCCTGGGTCCCGTGTGCGGCGTCGAGGAGCGCAGCGGCTGGAAGGTTGCCCCGCTCGGCACGAGCGGGGTCGGCGAGCACTGTCCGAGCACCGTTTTGAAGGGGCACAGCCCCTTCAAAAAACGGGCGAGTTGCGCAGCCGCCTTCCAGGCGCGAGCACTGCAGAGGACCCCTCGCGGAGCGAGGGGCGCCGCACTCGGGTCGCCTTTCTTTGCCTACTTTCTTTGGCGAAGCAAAGAAAGTAGGTCGCCCGCCGGGGCGAACTCCCGGCACTGCCCGCGCAGCGGGCATCGCCCCGCAGGGGCGACTCCCCAGCACGGGCAGCATCGACACCAGACAGCGAAGCAAGCGAACGAAGCCAGCTCATGCCCGCCCTCCCCGCATCAGCTGCCGGTTTTCCATGTCCACCCGCAGCACCACCGCGATCGCGATGCAGTTCATCAGGACGGCCGAGCCGCCATAGCTCATCAGCGGCAGGGTCAGGCCCTTGGTCGGCAGCACGCCCAGATTGACGCCCATGTTGATGAAGGCCTGCCCGCCCATCCAGATGCCGACACCCTGGGCCACCAGCCCCGAGAACACCCGGTCCAGCGCGATGGCCTGGCGGCCGATGTGGAAGATGCGGCGGGTCAGCCAGAAGAAGGCGAAGATCACCGCCGCGACGCCGACGAAACCCAGCTCCTCGCCGATCACCGCGAGCAGGAAGTCGGTGTGCGCCTCGGGCAGGTAATGCAGCTTCTCGACGCTGGAGCCCAGGCCCTGACCGAAGATCTCGCCGCGGCCGAAGGCGATCAGCGAGTGCGACAGCTGGTAGGCCTTGCCCAGGGTGTACTTCTCGTCCCAGGGGTTCAGGTAGGCGAAGATGCGCTCGCGGCGCCAGTCGCTGAAGCTGATCATCAGCACGAAGGCCGCGACCAGCACCGCGGTGATCAGGAAAAACATGCGGCCGTTGACACCCCCCAGGAACAGGATGCCCATCGCGATCGCCGCGATGACCATGAAGGCGCCCATGTCCGGCTCGGCCAGCAGCAGCAGGCCCACCACCGCGACGGCCACGGCCATCGGCAGCACGGCGCGGAAGAAACGCTCCTTGACCTCCATCTTGCGCACCATGTAGTCGGAGGCGTACAGCGCGATCGCCAGCTTCGCCAGCTCCGAGGGCTGGAAGCTCAAGGGGCCCAGCCCGATCCAGCGCCGCGCGCCGTTGACACCCTTGCCGATGAAGGGCAGCAGCACCACCACCAGCAGCAGCAGCGCCGCGACGAACAGCCAGGGCGCGTATTTCTCCCAGACCTGCATCGGCACCTGGATCGCGATCAGCGAGGCGACGAAGGCGATGCCGAGGAACAGCGCGTGGCGCATCAGGAAGTGGCCGTGGCGGTAGTTCGCGAAACGGGGGTTGTCGGGCAGCGCGACCGAGGCCGAATACACCATCACCAGGCCGAGCGCGAGCAGCGCCACGACCACCCAGAGCAGCGGCTGGTCGAAACCCTGGGGCCGGCCGGGCTGGCCGGTGGAGACCCAGTCGCGCACCGGCAGGCCGGCATCGCGCTGCGGCAGCAGCGCACCGAAGCCGGCGCTGAAACGCTGCCGCAGGGCTTCCCAGCCGAAACGTGCCTGCGGTTCGCTCATTCCAGCATCTCCCCCTGCTCACCCGCCATGGCGCGCACCTCGGCGACGAAAACCATCGGCGCGGTGGGCGTAGTTGCGGAACATGTCCAGGCTGGCGCAGGCGGGGCTCAGCAGCACGGCGTCGCCGGCATGGGCGCGCTCGGCGCAGGCGCGGGTGGCGGCTTCCAGCGTCTCGTAGTGCTGGTAGGGCACGCCGCTGCCCGCCAGCGCCTGGGCCACCAGCGGGGCGTCCCGACCGATCAGCGCGGCGTAGCGCGCGTGCAGCGAGAGCGGTCGGGCCAGCGGCGCGAAGTCCTGGCCCTTGCCGTCGCCACCCAGGATCACCAGCAGCTTGGCCGGCGCGCGGTCCAGCCCCAGGCCGTCGAGCGCCGCGACCGTCGCACCGACATTGGTGCCCTTGCTGTCGTCGAAGAAGTCGACGCCTTCGAGCGTCGCGACGTATTCGACGCGGTGCGGCTCGCCGGCGTATTCGCGCAAGCCGTGCAGCATGGGTGCGAGCGGGCAGCCGATCGCGGCGGCCAGCGCCAGCGCCGCCAGCGCGTTGGCGGCATTGTGGCGGCCGCGCACGCGCAAGGCGTCGGCCGGCATCAGGCGCTGGATGTGCAGCTCTTCTTCCTCGGCCTCGTCGCGCTTGCGGCCACGGCCCGACTTCAGGGTCTCGTCGGCCTCCATCGCGCGCACCAGCCAGGCCATGCCGTTCTGGGTGATCAGGCCGTAGTCGCCCGGACGGCGCGGCGCGTCGAGCCCGAAGCGCACCACCGCCCGCTCCACCCGGGTCGCGGGCCGGCCGCGCAGCTTGGACTTCACGAACTGCGGCGGCGGCACCATGGCCTCCACCATCGGGTCTTCGCGGTTGATGACCATCACCGCGTCGGTGCCGAAGATGCGCGCCTTGGCCGCGGCGTAGCCAGCCAGGTCGCCGTGCCAGTCGAGGTGGTCTTCGGTGATATTGAGCACCGCCGCGGCGCTGGGCTCGAAGCCTTGCACACCGTCGAGCTGGAAGCTGGACAACTCCAGCACCCAGACCTCGGGCAGGTGCTCGAAGACCGGAGCGGCGGGCGGTGGCGGCGCCAGTTCCAGGGCGCGGTCGTCGTCTTCCGGGAGCGCCGCGAGGTCGGCCTCGTGGCCGGTGTCGTCGTCGCCGGCGGCCGGCGCTTCGGATTCGGCGCCGGCCGGCTCCAAGGTCTCGGCGTCCGGGGCGCCTGCCTCGGCGCCGGCGGCAGCCACCTCGGCAGCGCTGGCACCGTCGAGCGCGGCCAGTGCGGCGAGATCGGCGGCGCCGGGCTCACCGGCGCCCTCCTCGGCGCCGCCTTCGGCCGGCACCGCTGAGTCGACCGGCTCGGCCTCAACCTCGGCCGGCGCCGGTTCCAGGGCCAGCGCCTCGCTCAGCGTCTGCAACAGCGTCGGTCCGATATTGCCGGCCACGCCGACACGCCGGCCGGCGCGCTCGATCAACAGCGCGGCCATCGAGGTGGTGGTGGTCTTGCCGTTGGTGCCGGTGATCGCGACCACCTTCGGCGCATAACCACGCGTGGCCTTCAGGTGCGCCAGCGCCTGGGCGAACAGGTCGAGTTCACCCTGCACCGGCACGCCGAGCCCGGCGGCCCGGGCCAGCAGCGGCGCGAGCCGCTCGTCGCGCGGCGACAGCCCCGGGCTCTTGAAGACACGCGACACGCCGTCGAGCACCTCGTTGCCCAGCGGGCCGGACAGCAGCCGGGCCTCGGGCACCGCCTCGCGCAGCGCGGCCGCCTGGGGCGGCGTCTCGCGCGAGTCCCAGACGCGCACCGTCGAGCCCGCAGCGGCGCACCAGCGCGCCATCGCAAGCCCGGAGTCGCCCAGCCCGAGCACAAGAACGGTGATGCCTTGCAGGTCCTTCATCAGCGCAGCTTCAGCGACGACAGGCCGACCAGGCACAGCAGCATCGTGATGATCCAGAAGCGGACCACGACCTGCGTCTCCTTCCAGCCGGACTTCTCAAAGTGGTGGTGCAGCGGCGCCATCTTCAGGATGCGGCGCCCTTCGCCGTAGCGTTTTTTCGTGTACTTGAAATAGCTGACCTGCAACATCACCGACAGCGCTTCGACGACGAAGATGCCGCCCATCACGGCCAGCAGGATCTCCTGGCGCGTGATGATGGCGATGGTGCCGAGGGCGCCGCCCAGCGCCAGCGCGCCGACGTCGCCCATGAAGACCTGGGCCGGATGGGTGTTGAACCACAGGAAGGCCAGCCCCGCGCCGGCCATCGCCGCACAGAAGATCAGCAGCTCGCCGGCGCCCGGGATGTAGGGAAAGATCAGGTACTTCGAATACACCGAGCTGCCCACCACATAGGCGAACACGCCCAGCGCCGAGCCCACCATCACCACCGGCATGATGGCCAGTCCGTCGAGGCCGTCGGTCAGGTTGACGGCATTGCTGGAGCCCACGATCACGAGGTAGGTCAGGATCATGAAGCCGTAGACCCCCAGCGGGTAGCTGATGGTCTTGAAGAAGGGCACGAACAGGTCCGCATTGGGCGGCAGCGGGTTGGAGAAGCCGGACTGCACCCAGCGCACGAACAGCTCCAGCACCCGCAGGTTGGAGGTCTCCGACACGCTGAAGGCCAGGTAGATGGCTGCCAGCAGCCCGATCACCGACTGCCAGAAGTACTTCTCGCGCGAGCGCATGCCCTCGGGGTTCTTGTGCACCACCTTGCGCCAGTCGTCGGCCCAGCCGATCGCGCCCATGCCCAGGGTCACCAGCAGCACGATCCAGACGAAACGGTTGGTCCAGTCGAACCACAGCAGCGTGGAGATCGCGATGCTGAGCAGGATCAGCACGCCGCCCATCGTCGGCGTGCCGCTCTTGGCGAGGTGGGTCTGCACGCCGTACTCGCGGATCGGCTGGCCGATCTTGAGTTCGGTCAGGCGGCGGATCACCCACGGCCCCAGGCACAGCCCGATCAGCAGTGCGGTCATCGCCGACATCACGGCGCGGAAGGTGAGGTACTGGAAAACGCGCAGGAAGGTCCAGTCGGGCTGGAGGTTCATCAACCATTGCGCGAGGCCGACTAGCATCGGGGCTCCTGTGCGCCCGACGGGCCGGACGCGTTCTTGTCTTGTGAGTCGCTCGCTGCGGCGCCGGACGGGGAGGCCAGCAAGGCCTCCACCACCTGCTCCATCTTCATGAAGCGCGAGCCCTTGACCAGCACGCAGCCGGCCTCCGGCTGCTCATGCAGCGCGGCGGCCAGCGCGGCGGCGCTGTCGAAATGGCGCGCGCCGCCGAAGGCGCGCGCCGCGTACTGCATCTGTGCTCCGGCGGTCCAGAGCACGTCGATGCCCTGGGCGCGCGCGTAGTCGCCGATCTCGGTGTGGAAGGCCGGGCCCTGGTCGCCCACCTCGCCCATGTCGCCCAGCACCAGCCAGCGCGGGCCCGGCATCGCGGCCACCACGTCGACGGCTGCTCGCATCGAGTCCGGATTGGCGTTGTAGGTGTCGTCGACCAGCGTGACCTGGCGGCCGGCACGCCGGTAGCTCTTGACCTGCGAGCGGCCCTTGACCGGCTCGAAGTCGCGCAGCCCGCGCGCCACCGCGTCCAGCGGCACACCGGCGGCCAGCGCACAGGCGCTCGCCGCGAGCGCGTTCTTGATGTTGTGGGCCCCGGCGATGCGCAGCTCGGTGCCGGCCTCGCCGGCCGGCGTGCGCAGGTGCAGCGCCCAGTGGTCGCCGGCCCAGCGGCCTTCGCCCGTCACGTCGGCCGGCCCCTGGCTGGCGAATGTCATCACGCGGCGGGTGCCGGCCAGCCCCTTCCAGAGCGCCGTGTAGGGCTCGTCGGCCGGGAACACCGCCACGCCGCGTGTGTCGAGCGATTCGATCACACTGCCGTTCTCGCGGGCGACCGCCTCGACGGTGGCCATGAACTCCTGGTGCTCGCGCTGGGCGTTGTTGACCAGGGCCACGGTGGGCGCGGCGATGCGCGAGAGATACGCGATCTCGCCGGGGTGGTTCATGCCCAGCTCGACCACCCCCGCGCGGTGTTCGCCGCGCAGGCGCAGCAGGGTCAGCGGCAGACCGATGTCGTTGTTGAAGTTGCCCACCGTGGAGAAGGCCGTGTCGCCCAGCCAGGCGCGCAGGATGGCCGCGATCATCTGGGTGACCGTGGTCTTGCCGTTGCTGCCGGTCACCGCGATCAGCGGCAGGCCGAAGCGGGCGCGCCAGCCGGCGGCCAGCTCGCCCAGCGCCAGCTTGCTGTCGGCCACCTGCAGGCCCGACAGGCCCGCCTCGGCCAGGCCGCGTTCGGCCAGGGCAGCGACGGCGCCGGCGGCCTTGGCCTGGGCCAGGAAGTCGTGCGCGTCGAAGCGCTCGCCCTTGAGGGCGACGAACAGGTCGCCGGGGCGCAGGCTGCGGGTGTCGCTGTGCACGCGTTCGATCTGCACCTCGGGGTCACCCTCCAGGGTGGCGCCCTTCAGCAGGCTGTGAGCCAGAGCCAGCGTCATCATGGGAGGTACCCTCCTGTGCAAGGCAGCCTCGGCTTCCTCGACATCCGAAAAATGGTGTTTGCGGCCGCCGATGTCCTGGTAGTCCTCGTGGCCCTTGCCGGCGATCAGCACCACGTCGGCGGGATCGGCCTGGCCGAGTGCGTGGCCGATCGCGGCGCGCCGGTCCGCCAGCACGGTGGCGGCCGCGGGGCGCGCCATGCCGGCGACGATCTGGGCCAGGATGGCCTCCGGCGGCTCGGTGCGCGGGTTGTCGCTGGTGACCACGACCCGGTCCGCCAGCCGCTCGGCGATGGCGCCCATCAGCGGACGTTTGGTGCTGTCGCGGTCGCCGCCGCAGCCGAACACGCACCACAGACGTCCGCCGCGCTCCTCAGCCAGCGGACGCAGCGCCTGCAGGGCCTTCTCCAGCGCGTCGGGGGTGTGCGCGTAGTCGATCACCGCCAAGGGCCCGGACGCGCCGCCGACGCGCTGCATGCGTCCCGCCACCGGGGTCAGCTCGGCGCAGACGGCCGCGGCCTCGGCCAGGCCGATGCCCAGGGCACGCAGCGCGCCGATCACGCCCAGCAGGTTGGCGACGTTGTAGTCGCCGATCAGCGAGGTGCGCACCGGGGCGGTGTGGGCGCCTTCGACCAGGGTGAAGCAGAGCCCGCCGTCCTGATAGGACACTTCGCGCGCCAGCAGCTCGCCGCCGTCGACCAGCGAATAGCCGATCACCTGCAGGCGGCCTTCGGCGCGCAGCTGCATCGCGAGCGCCGCGCCCTGGGGGTCGTCCAGGTTGATCACCGCGGCGCGCAGGCCCGGCCAGCCGAACAGCCGCTCCTTGGCGGCCCAGTAGCTGGTCATGTCGCCGTGGTAGTCGAGGTGGTCGCGGGTGAAGTTGGTGAACAGCGCGACCTCGATGCGCAGGCCGTCGAGGCGGTGCTCGACGATGCCGATCGAGGACGCCTCGATGGCGCAGGCTTTCAGGCCCTGGTCGAGCCAGCCGCGCAAGGCGGCGTGCAAGGTCACCGGGTCAGGCGTGGTGAGGCCGGTCGAGACGATGCGGGCGTCGGGCACCGCGCGCGAGGGCGGCTCTCCGACCCCCAGCGTGCCGATCACGCCGCAGCGCCGGCCCATCAGACTCAGCGCCTGCGCGACCCACCAGGCGCTGGAGGTCTTGCCGTTGGTGCCGGTCGCGGCCACCACACGGAGCTGGCGCGAGGGCTGGCCGTACCAGGCGTCCGCGATCGCGCCGCTGGCAGCCTTCAGGCCCGCCACGGCGGCCACCCGGCCGGCAAGGCCGGGCGCGTCGAAGCCATAGGCCTCGGCACCCTCGGCCTCCACCAGGCAGGCGGCAGCGCCGGCCTGCAGTGCGGCAGCGACAAAAGCCCGGCCGTCGCGGGCATAACCCGGCCACGCCACAAAAGCGTCGCCCGGCGCGACACGCCGGCTGTCGGTGCACAGCGCACCGGTCACGCGAGCGCGCAGCCAGTCGGCCGCGGCCTCGGGCGAGGTCAGGACGTCGAGCGCCATCAGAAGCTCTCCTCCACCGCCGGCGCCTGGCGCTGCTCGGCGATGATCTGCGGTTGCACGGCGAGGTCGGGCTGCACGCCCATCATGCGCAGCGTCTGCTGCACCACCTCGCTGAACACCGGCGCGGCGACGTCACCGCCGAAATACTTGCCGTTGTTCGGCTCGTCGACCATCACGGCGACGACGATGCGCGGCTTGTCGACCGGCGCGAGGCCGACAAACCACGAACGGTACTTGCGGTCGGCGTAACCCTTGCCTTCCTGCTTGTGGGCGGTGCCGCTCTTGCCGCCGACCGAATAACCGATGGTCTGGGCCTTGGGCGCCGTTCCGCCGGGCGCGGCCGCCATCTGCAGCATCTTGCGCATCACCTGCGCGGTGCGCGGCTGGAACACCGGGATACCGTTGACCGGCTGGCCGGTCTTGACCAGCGAGATCGGGATCAGCTCGCCGTCGCGCGCGAACACCGTGTAGGCGCGCGCCAGCTGGAACAGCGAGACCGACAGGCCGTAGCCGAAGCTCATGGTCGCCTGCTCGATGGGCCGCCAGCTCTTGTAGGGGCGCAGGCGGCCCGACACCACGCCGGGGAACGGCAGCTGCGGCCGCTGGCCCAGGCCGATCTCGGTGAACATCTCCCACATCTCGCGCGGCGGCATCTGCATCGCCATCTTCACGGTGCCGACGTTGCTCGACTTCTGGATCACCTCGGCGACCGTCAGGATGTCGTGCGGGTGCGAATCGCGGATGGTCGAACCGGTCACCATCATCCAGCCCGGCGCCGTGTTGATCGGCGTGTCGGGCGTGACCAGGCCGCGCTCCATCGCCAATGAAGCGATGAAGGGTTTCATCGTCGAGCCGGGCTCGAAGGTGTCGGTCAGCGCGCGGTTGCGCAGCTGCGAGCCGCCCAGCTTGTGGCGTTCGCCCGGCACATAGCTCGGGTAGTTGGCCAGCGCCAGCACCTCGCCGGTCTGCACGTCGAGCACCACCACCGAGCCGGCCTTGGCCTTGTGCTCGGCGACCGCGTCACGCACCCGCTGGTAGGCGAAAAACTGCACCTTGGAGTCGATCGCCAGCTCGATGTCGCGGCCGTCCAGCGGGTTGACGCTCTCGCCCAGGTCCTCGACCACGCGGCCCAGCCGGTCCTTGATGACACGCCGGGTGCCGTCGCGGCCGGACAGCTGGTTCTGGAACGCCAGCTCGATGCCTTCCTGGCCGCGGTTCTCGACATTGGTGAAGCCCACCACGTGGGCCGCCGCCTCGCCCTCGGGGTACTTGCGCTTGTATTCCTTGACCTGGTGCACGCCCTTGATCCCGAGGGCCTTGACCTGTTCGGCCACGTTCTCGTCGACCTGGCGCTTGAGCCAGACGAAGTTGGGGTTGTCGCCGAGGCGTTTTTCGAGATCGGCCGCGCTCATGCCCAGCAGCCGCGCCAGCTGGCGCTTCTGGGAGGTGTCGGCTTCCAGGTCCTTGGGGATGACCCAGATGGACGGCGCCGGCACGCTGGAAGCGAGGATCAGGCCGTTGCGGTCGATGATGCGGCCGCGGTTGGCCGGCAGCTCCAGGGTGCGGGCGTAGCGGCTCTCGCCCTGGCGCTGGTAGAAGTCGGTGCCGATGATCTGGATATAGACCGCCCGGCCCACCAGCAGGCAGAAGCCCAGGCCGATGCAGGCGACCAGGAACTTGGAGCGCCAGGGCGGCGTCTTGGACGCCAGCAGCGGGCTGGTGGCGTACATCACGTTGCGCACTGCGTGCGTCCGCGCGCCGCGCTCGGCGCCGCTCTTGAAGGCCTTGGACGCTGGCGCCCGGCTGCGGGAGAAGGGCCAGAACTTCATGGCTGGCGCCCCCCCGCGGCAGGCTGGGAGGCCGCACTGCGCGCCGCCTGGGCGGACGCGGCCGGGGCGGGTGCCGCTGCCTGGCCGGGCCGGTTGACGTAGTGGGTCACGGCGGCCGAGGCGGTGCGCATCTGCAGCTTCTCGCGCGCGACCTTCTCGACCCGCAGCGGCGTGGCCTGGGCGCGCTTCTCGACCTGCAACTGCTCGAACTGGCTCTCCAGCGCGCGCGCCTCGGTCTGGCTGCGCTCGACCTCGACGAACAGGCGGCGCGCCTCGTAGGACACGCGCACCAGGTAGAGCCCGCTGAGCACCAGCGCGACGAACAGCACCGCGTTGAGCCGTGTCATGCCGGGGCCTCCGTGCGCTCGGCCACGCGCAGTACCGCCGAGCGGGCGCGCGGGTTGTTGGCCACTTCGGCCTCGCCGGGCTTGATGCGGGCCACGGGCAGCAGCCGGGGGTCGGGCACCGGCGCAAAGGGCGCGCGGCGGTCGATCTCGGTGCGGCTGTGGCGGGCGATGAACTGCTTGACGATGCGGTCTTCCAGCGAGTGGAAGCTGATCACGGACAGGCGGCCGCCCGGTGCCAGCAGCGCCAGGGCCGCGTTCAACCCCTGCTCGAGTTCCTCGAGCTCGGCGTTGACGTGAATCCGAAGAGCCTGAAAGGTACGCGTCGCAGGATCCTGCCCCGCCTCCCGGGTCTTGACCGAGCGAGCCACGAGTTGGGACAGCTCGGCCGTGGTGCGAACGGGACTGCCGCTTTGCCGGCGAGCCACAAGCGCCTTTGCAATCGACACAGCAAACCGTTCTTCGCCATAGTTGCGTATCACCTCTGCGATCTGCCGCTCGTCGGCGCGGGCCAGGAAGTCGGCCGCGCTTTCGCCGCGGGTGGTGTCCATGCGCATGTCCAGCGGACCGTCGAAACGGAAGCTGAAGCCACGCTCCGGCGTGTCGATCTGCGGCGAGGAGACGCCGAGGTCGAGCAGCACCCCCGATACCCGGGCCACCCCGCGCCGGGCGCAGGCCTCGGCCATCGCGGCGAAGCTCTCGTGCTCGATGGAAAAACGCGGGTCCTGGACCCGCGTGCTGGCTGCTATGGCCTCGGGATCCTTGTCGAAGGCCAGCAGGCGTCCCTGTGGCGAGAGGCGCGACAGCACCAGAGAAGAGTGTCCGCCGCGACCGAAGGTCCCGTCTATATAAAACCCGTCGGGATCGTGGACGAGTCCATCCACCGCCTCGTGCAACAGGACGGTGCGGTGCTGCCGGGTGCTGCCCTCAGCGCTCATGGCTCAAAAGGTGAAGTCTTTGAGCACGTCGGGCATGCCTTGCTGCATGACCTCGGCCTCGTGGGCGGTGTAGCGGGCGGCGTCCCACAACTCGAAGTGGCTGCCCATGCCGAGCAGCATCACGTCCTTGGAGAGACCGGCCGCGGCGCGCAGCTCGGGCGAGATGAGCACGCGCGAGGCCGAGTCGATCTCGACGTCCATCGCGTTGCCCAGAAAGATGCGCTTCCAGCCACTCGCGGACATGGGCAAGGCCGCGATCTTGTCGCGGAACGCCTCCCAGGCCGGGCGCGGAAACACCATCAAACAGCCCTCCGGGTGCTTGGTAATCGTCAGCTGTCCGCCGGCCATGGCGGCCAGCACGTCGCGATGGCGCGCAGGAACGGAAAGCCGCCCCTTTGCATCCAGCGACAACGCTGAGGCCCCTTGGAAGACGAAGTTCGACACAAACACCCACTAATCTGCACTTTGTCCCACTTTAACTTGGCGGTCCCGCCGGGTCAAGGCGAGACGTAAAAAATGTCTAATTAAATCAAGCACTTACAACCGGAGCCCGGACCCCCTAGTTTTAAAAATCCGTTCAAAAATAAGGACTTGCGCATTGCACTGAAAGTTTTCGGTGAAATGGCCGGCTCGGAAGCCAGGATCAGAAACGCGAACAAGTTGGCAGGCAAACGGTAAGAAAAAGAAACTGCTGCCAGCGGAAATCGCAGGTTGGAGCGACTTCCCAGGGCCCTGCCGCGTGCGGCGCCTGACACTGAATGTCTGAACAAGCGCGAATCACGACACGGGGGAGCGTTTCCAGCCGTGACATTCCCCAAGCCGGATGTGTTTGTGTGGAAGGTCGGATCCCGGCGGAGCGCGGGGATGGGCGGGCGGACCGGGCCTGTTGCCCGGGCTGCCCGGAGGCCGCGCAGCGAGGGCGGACACGCAGGGGTGCGCCCGAGAATGAGCAAGAGCAGGCCGGCAAGGCCGGCCCCACTCGGTTCAGGCCTCGATCGCGGCCTGAATGGCGGCACAGAAAGCCGCGGGCGCCTCCAGCATCATCATGTGTCCGGTCCCGGGAAGCACCGTGGCGCTGCGCGCCGCGGCCTTCACCCACCCCGGCACGTCCCAGCCGTCGACCGAGCGCTCCCCGGCCAGCAGGTGCAGCGGCGTGCCGCGCTCGACCACCTCCCGCACCCCTTCCAGGTAGCCGGGCAGCGCCGTTTCGCGGACCACCGCGCGCGCCATGCCCTGCACGGTCTCCGGCGGCTGGTTCTGCAGGATTTGTTCGGCCCACGACAGCCGCTCCGGGCTCACCTCCACGCCGCTGCGCTCCAGCCAGCCCTTCGGATCGCCCTGCAAACGCCGGTACTGCGCGGCCCACTCCTCCTCAGCCAGCGGCGCGATGCCGCGACACCAGAAGGCGTCGTTGAGCGTGAAGTTACCTTCGACGCTGATCACGCCCAGCACCCGGTCGGGCGCAAGCCGGGCGACCTCCATGGCGACAGCACCACCGACGCTGTGGCCCAGCACCCAGCTCGGCCGCCCCACCTGCTCGCGGAGGTAGCGGCCGACGAACTGCGCCTGCAGCTCCAGCGACAGAGGGCTGCCCGGCGAAGCGCCGGCGTTGGCGCCGTAGCCGAGCAGATCGGGGGTGAAGGTGTCGAGGCCGGGCAGGTGACGGGAGGGCGAGAAGTAGCTGAGCGAGCCGAGCAGGCCGTGCAGCAGGACCAGGGCGGGGCGCGATTCCATCGAGGTGTGGTGTGATTGGCAGGGACCGCAATGGTATGCCGTATGGCCGTGCGACCTGCACGGTGCCGTGGAGGGAAGCGACTCAGTGCGCGGGGGTCGAATCAGCCCTGCTCAAGGTCCGGACCGGGCGCGCGGGGTTGCCGCCTACGACGGTGTCCGGCGGCACGTCCCGGGTCACGACGGCACCGCTGCCGACGATGGCGCGGTCCCCGATGGTGACCCCCCTCAGGATCGTCGCTCGCGCGCCGATCCAGACGTCGTTGCCGATCGTGACCGGCTCGCAGTTCGTCGCCGGGAAAGGCTCCTTGCGGCGCCGCGCCGCCGCATCGTAGGGGTGCCCGTCGAAGTCGTAGATCCACACGCCTGCGGCAATCAGGCAATGGCGGCCGATCGTGACGGAGGACGCGGCATGCAGCGCGCAGCCGTGGCCGATGAAGGTCCCGTCCCCGATGACGATCAGCGGGTGCTCGCCCAAGCGGTTGCTGAAACTGAAGGTCGACACGCCGGACAGCCGGACCTGCCTGCCGATGCGAAGGCGGCCGCTGCCGCTCACGTCGGGCAGGGTCTCCATCTGAAAACCTTCGCCGACGGCACAACACTGGCTGCGAAGCAGCGGCTCATAGTAGAAAAACCGCAGCATCCACCGGACCAGCTCACGCACCGTGACATGCGCCGTGTAGAGCCCCGCGAAGAGGGGCCGGCTGACGCGGTTGACCGGGAGGTGGAAGCAAAGAAGCCGGCGTGCGAGATTTTTCAGGGCGCCCCAGAGCGGGCCCTCCCCTCTGCGCAGAGCAAGCAGGAGTTTCATCATTGCCGAGACAACAGGTCGTGCGCTCCGGCGCGCCTCGGTCGAAACAGCGTCTCGACCGGCGGCATCGCCTGGCGGGATAAAGCGCGGGCCGGGCCGCGTACGGAAAGTGCGTCGCATCCATGGCAACACCGTCTCGCGACACGCAGCCGGGCCCACGCGCACACCCTAGCAGGCGAGGCATGGCCTTGGACAAGGACCTGCAGACTTGCCCCCCCTGAGTCAGGGAGCGGCCAGCTCCATGCGCCACCTTTTCGCGGCCCATACAGCCGATAAAAGGTGACATAACGATGAAGCAGATAATAGGAAAGATACCCATCGTCCCGCAGCGCGGCAGCCACTCTGGCAACTGCCCCGTAGCCCTAGCGATGGCCCGAAGAATGGCTAACGGCTCGTCCGCTTGGGCGGGGACAGGATGTTCGCGTGCCCGCCGGCCTCCACCCCGTATCCCCGACTACGATAGTCGTAGTAGCCAGGCCGCCGCGATCCCGTGATGCTTGCGCCCACTGAGGGAGCCAGCCACGGTGAACACAACCGACCACATTCCGGCGCGCCGGATCAAGCAGGCGCGCAAGGCCTCGGGCATGAGCCAGCGGCAGCTCGGCATCGCTGCCGGTCTTGATCCTTTCATGGCCTCGACCCGCATCAATCGCTACGAACTCGGCGTCCACAAACCCGACTACCTCACTGCGCGTCGCCTCGCCTGCTGTCTGGATGTGCCGGTCGCTTTCCTCTACTGCGACGACGACGAGTTGGCCGAGATGCTGCTGATGCTGCACCGCCTTCCCGAAGCCGTCCGCCGTGACGCCTTGCAGAAGATCGAAGACTTGTCGGACGACGACGAGCCGCCACCCGGCGCGGCGGACGACCTCCCCGCCATTCGGTAAGCAAACGAAATGTCCGACCCGGCGCCGCCTCGCGACGGGTCTTTCACCCCTCACACTTTTTGCCCCGTCGCAAAAAGGACGCGCTATAGCGCCCACGAGGGAGCCTGGGAGGGCCCCGGCGACTGGACCCGCGACATCAACGTTTCCGGAGAGGGTTCAACCATGAACGACACACCCGATGCGGCCCCTGCCCAGGGGCCCGCAGACCATCACCTGCGCGTTCTCGAACGCGTCGCCACCCTGCTGTCGTCCGAGCAGGCCCCCGAGGACCTGCCGGGGCAGGCCTTGTCCGCTTGCCTGCCCGAGCTGGGCGACTTCGGTGTGATGGATCTCGCCGATGGCGAGCTCACGCAGCGTTTCGTCCGGGCGCATGAAGACCCAGGGGTCGAAGCGCTGCTGCAGCAGCGGCCTCCGGTGTCCGCGAAGCACGCGGCACCCACGCTGGAGCCGGACGACATCGCCGAGCGTGAGCCGGCCACGCACACGGTGGACCTTGAGCTTCCGCTGCCACCAGCGCCCTTGCCGTCCGACTGGCCGCCCGCCTTGGCCTTCGGCTCCATGGTGTCGGTGCCGATCCGCCATCACGGTGGATTGCTGGGCGCCCTGGCGTTGTTCATGGGCCGCTCGGGCCGGCAGCACAGCCCTCAGGACCGCGACTTCGCCGAGTCGCTCGCGACGCTGGTCGCGCCCGCGTTGATCAACATCCGTTTGCGCAAGACGCAGGCATCCACCCAGGCGGCCTTGCAACGCAGCGAAGAGCGGCTGCGCCTCGCGGTGGAGGCCGGTCGCCTGGGGCTGTGGGACTGGGACGTGGTCCAGGGTCGCATCCACTGGTCGGAGCTGGTCTACACGCTCTATGGCCTGCCGCCCGAGGGCTGGACCGGACCCTCCGTGGACTTCCTGACGCGACTGCACCCCGAGGATCGTGAACCGATGAAGCTCAAGGTGCACGAGGCCCTCAGGACCGGTGCCCTGCCCGCCGCCGAGTTCCGCATCCTGCATCCCGACGGACAGCCGCGCTGGGTCGCCATCTACGCCACCATTCACCAGGATGCCGAGGGCCGCCCCTTGCGCATGGTCGGGGTGAGCTACGACGTGACCGAGCGCCTGCAGCTGCTGGACGCAACGCGCCACGCCCGGGCCGATGCCGAAGCGGCCCGGCGTGACGCCGACGCCGCCAACCGCGCCAAGGACGAGTTCCTCGCGATGCTGGGCCACGAGCTGCGCAACCCGCTCGCCCCCATCGTCACCGCGCTGCACCTGATGGACCGGCGCGGCGACCCGGCGAGCCAGCCGGAGCGCGAGCTGATCTCGCGCCAGGTGGCCCACCTCTCGCGGCTGGTCGACGACCTGCTCGACATCAGCCGCATCACGCGCGGCGCCATCGAGTTGAAGCTCGAAGTGCTGGACATCGCCTTCATCGTGCGCCGCGCGGTCGAGCAGGTCTGGCCGGCGCTGGAGAAACGCGGCCTGCGTTTCGACGCCAGCCTGCCTTGCGAAGCCCTGCCGGTGTCGGGCGACGCCACCCGGCTGGTACAGGTCTTCGTCAACCTGCTCGGCAACGCCGCCAAGTTCACTCCCGCCGGCGGACATGTCGCACTGGAGGTGGAGGCCGACGACGGCTCGGTACGCGTGGCGGTGAAAGACACCGGCGCCGGCATCGCGCCCGAGCTGCTGCCGCGTGTGTTCGACCTGTTCGTGCAGCGGCCGCAACCCAGCGACCGGATGGAAGGCGGCCTGGGCCTCGGGCTGACCATCGCGCGCCGCCTGGTGGAGATGCACGGCGGGCGGTTGACCGCGGCCAGCGAGGGGCCGGGGCTGGGCAGCGTCTTCACCGTCGAGTTGCCACGGGCCGCGATCGCGCCGGCCCCTGCCACGCCGCCGATACCGGCAGCGCCCCGGCCCGCGGCCGGTCGGCTTCTGGTCGTCGACGACAACCCCGACAGCGCGGAGATGCAGGCCCAGCTGCTGGCGCTGGGAGGACACGAGGTGCGGGTGGCTTTCGACGGGCCTTCGGCCCTGGCGATGGTGGCCGACTACACGCCGGACGTGGCGGTGCTGGACATCGGCCTGCCGGGCATGGACGGTTATGAGCTGGCGCAGCGCCTGAAGGCCTTGCCTCAGCTGTCCCGGCTTCGGCTCGTGGCCTTGACCGGCTATGGGCGCGAGCCCGACAGGGAACGGGCGCTGCGCAGCGGCTTCGACCTGCACCTGGTGAAGCCGGTCGATCCGGAACGGCTATTGAAGTCGATCCAGGAGCTGGTCGAGGCTCGCTAGGGCCACGCCGCGCGCGACCCGGGCACATGCTGCGCTTGTACGGCCCGAGGGCGTGAGCGGGGGCCATGCAGGACGGCATGGCCTCCAGCCCATGAACGCGCTCGCGCCGTCACAGCTCAGGCCGGCACCAGCGACTTCGGCCGCTCGACGCCGTACCCCTGCACGAAGTCCACGCCCATGACCCGCAGCGCGTCGATGAGCTCCTGGTTCTCGACGAACTCGGCCACGGTCTTCAGGCCCATGCGGTGCGCGATGGTGTTGATCGCCTCCACCATCGCATAGTCCACCGGGTCCTGCAGCATTTCCTTCACGAAGCTGCCGTCGATCTTCACGTAGTCGACCGGCAGCTGCTTCAGGTAACCGAAGGAGGACATGCCGCTGCCGAAATCGTCGAGCGCGAAGCGGCAGCCCAGCCGCCGCAGGCAGGCGATGAACTCGATCGCCAGCGGCAGGTTGGCGATGGCGGCGGTCTCGGTCACCTCGAAGCAGATCGCGCTGGGCTCGACCTGGTACTGCCGGATCTTGTCGGTGACATAGTCGGCGATCGTCGGGTCGCACATGGTGACGCCCGAGAGATTGATCGAGAACTTGAGGCGCTGGCCGAACTCCCGGGCACAGCGTGCGTGCAGCTCCAGCGCCTTGTCGATCACCCACTTGTCGATGCCGGTCATCAGCCCGTAGCGCTCGGCGGCAGGCAGGAAGGCCATGGGCGGCACCACACGGCCGTTCTCGTCACGCAGGCGCACCAGGATCTCGTAGGACATCGACCCGCCCTGCCCTTCGGTCAGCGACTCGATGCGCTGCCCTTCCAGGAACAGCCGGTCCTCGCTGAGCGCGTTCTGCAGTTTCGAGACCCAGTCGATCTCGCCCTGGCGCTGCACCACGCTCTGGTCGGTATCGTCGTAGACATGCAAGCGGTTGCGGCCATGGTCCTTGGCGAGGTAGCAGGCGGTGTCCGCCATGCGCAGCAGGTCGCTGCGGCTGTGGCGGCCGTCCAGGATGGCCACGATGCCGATGCTGACGCCGATACGGAACACCTTGCCCTGCCAGACGAACTGCAGCTCGCTGACCTGCTGCCGCAGGTCCTCGGCCACCCGCAGCGCGGACGGCAGGGGGCAGTCCTCGAGCAGCACGCCGAACTCGTCGCCGCCCAGCCGGGCCAGGGTGTCGTCCTTGCGCACCTGCCGGCCCAGCACCTGGCTCAGCTGCTTCAGCAAGGCATCGCCGGCAATGTGCCCGCAGGAGTCGTTCACCACCTTGAACTGGTCCAGGTCGAGGAACATCAGCACGTGCTGCCGGCCCTGGCGCTCGGCCTTGGCGATGGCGGCATCGAGGCGTTCGTCGAAGGCGGTGCGATTCAGCAGGTCGGTGAGCGGGTCGTGGCTGGCCTGGTAGGACAGCTCGTGCGCGAGCTGCCGGGTGCGGCTCACGTCGTGCATCACCATGACCGCGCCCCAGAGCTGACCCTCGCCGCCAAAGATGGGCGCCGCCGAGTGCTCGATGGGGCGGCGCACACCGCTGCGCGACTGGATGGCGTTGTCCTCATGCCCGGCGCTCGCCGTGCGGCTGGCCATCGCATGCACCAGAGGATCGGCGGGCAGCGGCTGCCCGGCGGCGTCGACGATGCGCACGACCTCGGCCGCCTCGCGGCCCGCCGCCTGCCCCACCGGCCAGCCGGTCATCACTTCGGCGGCCGGGTTCAGGTAGGTCAGCCGGCCACGGGCGTCGGTGGTGACGACGCCGTCGGCGATCGAGCGCAAGGTCACGGCCAGCAGCTCCTTCTCGCGGAACAGGTCCTGCTCGGCCTGCCGCTTCTCGTCGGTCCGGCGCGCGGTCAGTCGTGCCTGCCGCGTCAGGAAGACGGCACTGGCAAGGATCAGCAGGGTGCAGATGAAGGCGGCGGTGAAGATACGTCCTCGCGCGACCCGGAACTCCGCCAGCGTGGTGCTTTCCGGAACCGCCACGACCACATAGAGGTCGTGCTTGCCGACCGGTACGACCGAGTGGAAGCGCGGGACACCGTCGATCGTGCTGACCACGGGGGCCGGCGGGCGCCCCTCGGGCGACAGCGCGAATTCCACGCTGCCCGGCGGGAGCCGGTCGCCCACGCTGTGATGGCCGTCGGCGGAACGCGCGCGGTAGATGCTGTCGCGCCCGATCACCCCGACGAGCGCCTGCGGATGGCCTTTGATCGTGAATCCGCGCGTGAGGAACAGCGGGTCGAAGACGACCACCACGGCACCAGCAAAACTGCCGTCGCCGCGCAGCAGTCCCTTCGAGGACGGCATGACCCAGGTGTGCCGGACCCGGCTCTGCACCGGGGGCGACACGAACAGGGCTGCGCCCGGGTTGCGGCGCGCTTCGAGGAAATACTGGCGGTCGTCCAGCCACACGTCGGGCAGCGGGCCGGTGCTGGAGAAGACACGCCCCAGCTCGTTGACCAGGTGCACGGTCGGCGCGGCGGCCTGGTCCAGGAACAGGTGGTCGCGCTCCAGGCGGTGCAGATCGACGACGCCGTCGCGCTCCTGGAGGTATTTCACCATCGTCGCCGTCTGGTCGACGCGCTCCAGCAGCCGGGCGGTGCGCTCCGCCAGCTTGTCGGCGGCGCTGTCGGCCTGCAGGTAGGCGAACTGCACCGCGGAACGTCGGTTGCCGTCGACCCACAGCAGGGCCGCCGCCCACAGACCGACGATCGAAACCGTCGATGCGAGCACGCACCACGCCAGGATCCGGCGCGGGGCACCCGTGGACGGGAGGTCTATCAGACTTGGCAGCATAGGAAAAGCAAAGCGCCCCGCAAGGCCAGAAGTCGGTATATCGGCCGCCGGAGCCCAACCTTGAGACGTTTTGCCGAGCGCTTGAGGCTTTTTGTCGCGGCGGCAAGCGCTGCGCTTTCTGTCGCATGCGCGACATTTCGCACATCTTTGTGAAATTCCCCCTTCAATTCCCCGTTCCCCTGCCGAAACCACATAAGCCTTTCCCCAACTACCTAGGAAGACTTTTTCCATGTTCAGCAAGTTCTCCCGCACCGTCTCGATCGCCCTCGTGGCCGGTTTCGTCAGCTTCGGCGCCGCCGCCCAGGAACGCGGCACCAAGGAAGAAGCCAAGGCGATGGCTGAAGCGGCCGCCGCCCACGTCAAGAAGGTCGGCACCGAGAAGGCCTTCAAAGACTTCGCCACCGACAAGGCCACCTGGATCAAGAAAGACATGTACGTCTTCTCGCTCGACTTCAGCGGCAACATGCTGCTCCACCCCATCACGCCGCAGCTGGTGGGCAAGAACCTGTCTGCCATGAAGAGCGACAACGGCACGAGCAGCACGGCGCAGATGACCGAGATCGCCAAGACCAAGGGCGCCGGCTGGTACGAATACGACTTCACCCACCCGGCCACCAAGAAGGTCGAGAAGAAGGCCTCCTACGTGATCCGCAACCCGGGCGCGGACTCCTACATCGGCGTCGGCGTCTATCGCTGAACCGTTGCAGCGGCCCGTGTCGCGGCCTGCCGGCCGCCGCACGGGCTTCTTTTCGTGCCCGGCTGTGCCTGCCTGCCGGCTTTCCCCTAGAGACCTGTGTATGAACAAGACCTTGGCCAATCTGCCCATCGGCGTCAAGATCGCCATCGCGCCGCTGCTGGTTGCGCTTTGCCTGCTCGGCGTCAGCCTTCAGAGCTACCTCGGCAACCGCGCCACCGAGGCCGACCTGCAACAGCTGACCCAGAACAGCCTGCCGCGAATCCAGATCGCCAACACCTTGATCAGCCAGGTCGCCTTCGTCGACGGCATGCTGCAGAAAAGCATGCTCTACGAGGAAACCACCCAGTCCAAGCAACAGGTCAAATGGGTCGACGAAGCCATCCGCAAGGAGCTCGGCCTGATCACCACCAATCTCGCCCAGCTCAAGAAACTCGCGGCCTCCGACGCCGCGGCAATGCAGCAGATCACGCAGGCGGAACAGAGCCTGGGCAAGTACCGCAAGGCGGTGGACGACGTGTTCGACATCAAGGCCGCCGGCGTGGCGGCCGCAGCGATGTTCAGCTCGATCGCCGAGCAGCACTTCGAGAGCCTGCGCAAGCAGCTGTCCACGCTGACCCAAGCCGAACTCAAGGCGAGCGAGGTCCAGTCCTCGAACGTCGCGGCCCGCATCCGGGCCACCAATCTCGGCACCGTGATCGCGACGACGATCGCGCTGCTGCTGTCCGCCGGCGCGATCGCGCTGTGCCTGCGGCTGATCCTCACACCGCTGAGCCAGGCTGTGGCCGCGGCCAAGCGAGTCGCCTCGGGTGACCTGGTGCACCAGCACCTGGAGGTCCATTCGGATGCCACCGGCCAGGTGCTGGCCGCCCTGAACGATGTCACCGAGAAGCTCAACGGCATCGTCAGCGGCATCCGCCGCGCCTCGACCGAAATCGAGAGCGCCTCCAGCGAAATCGCCAGCGGCAACCAGGACCTCTCGGACCGCACCGAGCGCACCGCGGCTTCGCTGCAGCAGACCGCCTCGGTGGTCGAGCGCCTGAGCACGACGGTGCAGGACACGGCCGAGACCTCGCGGCTGGCCAGCCGCCTGGCCGCGGAAGCCTCCGAGGTGGCCGGCGAAGGCGGCTCGGCAGTGGCCGAGGTCACCACCACGATGGCTGCCATCAACGAACAGTCGCGCCGCATCGCGGACATCACGGCCGTGATCGATGGCATCGCCTTCCAGACCAACATCCTGGCGCTGAACGCCGCGGTCGAAGCCGCGCGGGCGGGCGAGCAAGGCCGCGGCTTCGCGGTGGTGGCGCAGGAAGTGCGTTCGCTGGCCCAGCGCTCGGCGACCGCCGCCAAGGAGATCAAGTCGCTCATCGCCAGCTCGACCGAGCGGGTCGAGGACGGGACCCACAAGGTGCAGCGTGCGGGCGCGACGATGGAGCGTATTGTCCAGTCCATCCGGCAGCTCGCCGACATGGTCGCCGAGATCTCGACGGCCACCGGCGAACAGGCCGGCAGCATCGAGCAGGTCAACCAGACCGTGAGCGCGATGGAAGCCACCACGCAACAGAACGCGGCGCTGGTCGAACAGGCCGCCGCGGCGACGCAATCGCTGCGTCGCCAGGCCGAGGGCCTGGTGCACGCGGTGTCAGCGTTCCGGGTCGCCTGAGGCTCGCCTCGCCCGCCTCCTGCGCCACCACAGCCACACACCGCTGACGCCGAATCCCGCCAACACCGCCCCGAACACGAAGTTCAGCACCAGCTGCCCGGTGCCGCCCAGGCGTCCGATGTGCAGCGGATAGATCCACGCATAGCCCCGTGCGCCGGGGTCCAGCTCGCTCCATCGATGGGCCGCCAGGATGCGACCGTCGTTCGGGTCGAACCACACCGAGCTGAGGCCGTTGGGATGCGGGTCGTCCGGCAGCCGGAAGCGGATGCGCCCTGCCGCACCGGCGCCGGCCGGCCATTGCACATAGCCGAGCTGCCCCGCGGGAAAAATCGTGCGCGCCTGCTCGACCACGCGCTCCAGTGAGGCCGTCGTCGCCTTGGCGGCAGGGAGCGGCGGCCGCACTGGGGGCGGCTTGAGCGGCACCGCGCCGGCCACCCCCGTCACCCACACCGAGATCGGCCGCCACGCCATGTAGGCACCGGTCAGCACCGACACCAGCACACCCAGCCCCAGCACCGCGCCGCCCACGCGATGCAGGTCGAACAGGCTGCGCGTCAGGCCCGCGACGAGCTTGATGCTGAAGGCATGGCGCCACTTCGAGGGCCACCACAGCACCGCGCCCGTGACCAGCAGCAGTACATAACTCAGCACCGCCAGCGCGAGCAGCGCCCGGCCGGTTTCCTCCATCAGCAAGGTGGCGTGCAGCTCGAACAGGACGTTGAACAGGCCTTCGTGCTCGCCGCGGCGGCCCAGCTCGGTGCCGCTGGCAGGGTCCAGGTGCAAGGTGCCGCTCCAGGGACCGCGCACATAGACGTGCAGCGTCTCGCCGGGCTCGCGGGGCGGGCGGAAGGTGAAGCCGGTGCGGGATCCGAACTCGGCGCTCAGCCGTTCGCGCACGGCGTCCAGCCGAAACACGGCGCCGGGCGGCGCGGCCGGCGCCTGGAACAGTTCCGGGTGCAGCGCCTCGTCCAGCGGCCGGGTCACGGTCAGGGCTGCCCCGGTCAGTCCCGCCAGCAGCAGGAGCAGCCCCAGGCTCAGCCCGACCCAGCGATGCGCCAGCAGCCACAGCCGCCGCGCCTTCAACAGCGCCACGGCAGCCGCTTCAGAAGTCGAACTTCGCCGCCACGCGCAGGGTGCGCGGCAGGCCGGTGCCCAGCAGGCCGTTGCCGGTGGTGCTCCAGTAGTCGCGGTCGGTGGCGTTGTCGAGGTTGGCCTGCACGGTCACCGGCAGGTCGTTGAAGCGGGTCGCATACCGGGTGCCGACGCTCAGCGTGGTGTAGCTGCCAATGCGGCCGGTGTTGGCGTTGTTCACGTAGCGCTTGCCCACGTGGTAAACGCCGGCGTTCACCGACCAGCCCGGCACGGCGGCGACCTTGTGCTCAGCGAACAGGCTGAAGGTGTGCTTCGGCGTGTTCTCGGGGGTCTTGTCGAGCTCGTTGGCGATGCGCGTCTCGGTGATCTCGGCGTCCAGCAGCTGGGCTGACGCGATGAGGGCCCAGCTGGGGCTCAGCTCGCCGCTGGCCGACAGTTCGAGGCCGCGATAGCGGCTGCGACCTGCCAGGATCAGCGCCTTCGTGCTCGGGCCGGAGGGCACGCTCGTGGTCTGCTGACGGTCGATGTCGAACACGGCCGCCTGCAGCAGCAGCTCGCGTGCCACGCGCGCCTTCACGCCCAGCTCCTTCTGCGTGCTCACGGCCGGAGGCAGGAACTCGCCCTCATTGCTGTAGGCCGGCCGGGTAGGCTGTGGCGTCTCCTCCAGGCCCTTCAGGTAGCTGACATAGAAGGACAGGCTCTCGTTGGCCTTGAACAGCACCGAGTAGTTCGGGGTCGTGTGGCGGGTCTTGTAGCGAGTAGCAGGCGGATTGGTGGGGCTCACGATCACCGAGTCGTAGCGATAGTCGGTGTGGCGCAGTCCGGCCAGTACCTGCCAGCGCTCGCTGAGGATCACGCGGTCGGACACGTAGAGGCCGCGATCGACGATCTTGGTGTCGGTGGAGCCGTTGGAGGCGGGCAGCTCCTGCCGAGGCAGCTCCACGGGGTGGTCGATGTTCTGCCGCGAGATCGTTCCGTTGGGATAGTTCAGCCAATCGTCGTGGCGCCGGTTGCGGGTGATGCCGGCGGTCAGCTCGTGCGCGATGCTGCCGGTCGAGAAGCGCCCGGCCAGCTCGGCGCGCTGGTTGTTGTTCGTGAAGGTCTGGTCGTCAGCGAAGGCCTGCGTCACGGTACCCGTGCCGGAGGCCGGATCGGAGAGCGTGAACATCGACAGCCGACGGTCCCGCACCGTGCGCGCCCGGCCCGCCTCCAGCGTCAGCAGCCAGCTGTCCGACAGCGAGATGTCGGCGCGCAGCAGCGCATTGGTCGCCTCGGCCTTGTAGCGCTGCCACTCGCTGCCCAGGTTCTGCGTGTTGTCCGGCACGCGGGGCAGCGGCAGCGGCACCAGCCAGGCGGTCGGCTCGCTGACGTTCTTGCGGTAGTGCTCCAGGTCGAACTTCAGCTTCACGGCCGGCGACACGGTCCAGTCCCAGGCCAGCGAGGCCATCGAGCGCTCGCCGGTCACGTCCTCGATGCCGTTCTCGACCCGGCCGCCCGCCACGTTGACGCGCAGGCCCATGTCGTCCTCGGTGCCGAAACGCCGCCCGATGTCGGCATGCACATCGGCGCCGCCATGGTTGTTGACCGAGGTCGTCAGGCTCGTGACCGGCGTCGCGGTGGCCCGCTTGGTGACGTAGTTGACGATGCCCGAGGGCGGCAGGATGCCGTAGTACAGCGAGGACGCGCCCTTGAGCACCTCGACCCGCTCCTTGTTCTCCAGCGGCACCTCCACCAGGTTGATGACGGGCAGCGAGCCATTGAGCCGGTGGTTGCCGCGGTTCTCGACCAGGATGCCGCGGATGGAGATGTTGTCGTAGGTCGAGCCGTTGAGCTGCGAGCGCGTCACGCCGGCGGTGTTGCGCAGCGCTTCATAGAGGGTGCGTGCGCCCTGGGCGTCCAGCACTTCGCGGGTCACGGCGTTGTTGGTCAGCGGCACGTCCAGCGGGTCCTGGTCGCGGAAGGTCCCGACCTGCACGCTGCGGGAGCTGAAGCTGCGCGCGCGCTGCCCAGAGACCGTCACTTCCTTCAGCGTCGTCGCGGGCTCCGTGGCCGGGGGGGAGCTCTCGGCCTGGGCCGAGACGCCGGTGCAGAACAGGGAGGCCGCAGCAAGGGAGAGCAGGGAGGGAACGGGAGCACGAAGACCCGGACGGCAAGGGCCGACAACGCGACGCATGAGAGATACCATCTTTTACAGAAATGAGAATTGTTCGCATTCTAGGCGGTTTTCTTGCCGCTAAGCTCGCGCACCGCTGGAGGCCTGCTTCTTGCTGCCAGCCAGACGACGGCCCTGGCTGCGGGCCGAGATGGCGCCGTGCGCCGAGGGAGATGGTCGATGAAAGTGGTGGTCCTGTTCCAGGGAGGCGGCTCGCTCGGCGCCTTCGCCTGCGGCGTCTGGAAGGCGCTGGCGCCGCTGCTGCAGCAGGCCGGCGCCCAGCTGGTCGGCGTCGGTGGCGCTTCGATCGGCGCCGTCAATTCCGCGCTCATCGCGCGCCACCATGCCGACCCCGACCTGGGTGCCGGCCGGCTCGAGCACTTCTGGCGCGAGCGCATCGCCACGCCGTCCTTGCCGTTTCTCGGCCCCGCGGGCAACGCGGGCGGGCTGTGGCCTTTCGAGGCCTGGTGGCCCGGCCAGCCCGCGGCGCGCAGCTGGAACGGCGTATTGACCGGGCTGCTGGTCGGCAACCGCGCGCTCTACCGCGCCAACCCGGCCCACTGGACACCCTGGGCCGCGCTGCAGCGGGTGCACCTGCCATTGCTCGACCGCAGCCGCATGTGGAGCACCTTGCACGAGGTGTTCGGCAGTTACCGCAGCAACGCGGTGCAAGCGCCCTGGCTCGGCGTGCCGGCGGTCGACGTGCAGGCGGGCGAGCTCAGGCTCTTCGACAGCGACCGCGAGACCGTCACCCCCGCGCACCTGGCTGCGAGCACCGCCATACCGCTGATGTTCGAGCCGGTCGAGATCGACGGCCGCCTCTACTGGGACGGCGACCTGATCCGCCACTCCATGGTGCCGCTGGCGCTGCAGGCGCTGCACGCGCACGGCCGGCTGCAGGACGGCGACGATACGCTGCTGGTCAGTGTCGAGCAGGTGGCGCGGCGCGCCGCCGCGCGGCCGGTGGCCGGGCTGGAGCTGGCCGCCCGGCTGCTCGACCTGCTGCAGCTCGACAAGTTCTCGGCCGCCGAGGCGGCCCACCCGGGGATAGGCCGCGTGCTGCGCATCCGCCGCGAAGCCTTCCCTCACGACACCATCTCGGGCCACTTCGACTATTCGCCCGAGCGCATCGACGAACTCATTGCGCAGGGCGAACGGCTCGCGCTGCAGGCGTGGCAGGAGCCCGCTCCCGCCGCGCCCGAAGCCGCGTCCGCCGACCCTGCCGCCACACCGCGGCGCCGCTCCGGCAGCGCCGCCTCCCCCACCTCTTCTTCCCTGCGCTGATACTTCTTATGCCCACCCCCAAACCCGCGGCCCCCCGGGCCTGGCGACGCCAGGCCGAGCAGCTGCTCAAGGAAACTTTCCGCCTGCCCCGCCTGCGCGAGGCCCAGGTGGGCGTGATCGAGCGCGTGATGAAACAACGCTCCACGCTGGCGATCATGCCCACCGGTGCCGGCAAGTCGCTGTGCTACCAGCTGCCGGCGCTGCTGCTGCCGGGCCGCACGGTGGTGGTCTCGCCGCTGATCGCGCTGATGAAGGACCAGTGCGACAAGCTGCGCAAGCGCCGCATCGCCGCGGTGGAGCTGCACAGCGCGCTCAATGCCGCCGACACCGCCGAGGCCGAGGCGGCCATCGCCGACGGCTCGGCCCGGCTGGTCTTCACCACGCCCGAGCGGCTCGCGGATCCGGCCTTCATGGAGCTGCTGCAGCAACACTGGGTCTCGCTGCTGGTGATCGACGAGGCCCACTGTGTCTCGCAGTGGGGCCACGACTTCCGCCCGGCCTTCCTGGAGATCGCCAGCGGCTGGAAGGCGCTGGGCCGGCCGACGGTGCTCGCGCTGACGGCCACGGCGACCCCCAATGTGGCCGAGGACATCGTGGCCCAGCTGAAGGTGCCCGACATGGAGGTGCTCAATGCCGGCGCCTGGCGGCCCAACCTGTACTTCAGCGTCGAGCAGCTCACCAGCGATGACGCACGTCACCAGCGCCTCATCGCCCTGGTGGCGGCGGCCGAGGGGGCGGGCATCGTCTACACGGCAACGGTGAAAGCGGTCGACGCAGTCTACGAGGCGCTGCAGGCGGCCGGCATCGCGGCAGCCCGCTACCACGGGCGGCTGGGCTCGCGGGAGCGCCACGAGCAGCAGGACCTGTTCATGAACCGCAAGGCCCGCGTGATGGTGGCCACCAATGCCTTCGGACTGGGCATCGACAAGCGCGACACGCGTTTTGTCATCCACTACCAGATGCCCGGCGGGCTCGATGCGTACTACCAGGAGTCCGGGCGCGCCGGCCGCGACGGCAAGCCGGCAAGCTGCATCCTGCTGTACTACCACCGCGACAAGGCGGTGCAGCAGTTCCTGATGGCCGGCCGCTATCCCGGCGAGGAGGAGGTGGGCCAGACCTGGGATGCGCTGCGCACCGAGCCGCCGCCGCGCACGCTGGCCGAGCTGCAGGAGCGCAGCGGCCTGCCGCGCAACAAGCTGCAGGTCACGCTGAAGCTCCTGCGAGATATCGGCGCGGTGGCGCAGAACCGCAAGCGCGAGCTGCAGGTGCGGCAGGAGCGGCTCGATCCGGCCAGCATCGCCGAGATGGTCGGTGCCTACCGCGAGAAGACCGAACGCGACCGCGAAATGCTGGAGCGCATGGTCTTCTATGCGCGCACCGGCTACTGCCGCTGGAAGGTGTTGCTGGAGCACTTCGAGGAGGAGCCGCCCTTCGAGGACGGCTGCCAGCACTGCGACAACTGCCTGCGTGCGAAAGCGCGCGCCGAGCAGGCCCGCCAGGAGGCGGCTGAAGCGAATGCCGAGCCGCTGCCCAATTCCACGGTGCCGGCCCCGGACTCGCCTCGTTCGGCCTTCCGCCCCGGCGACGCGGTGCGCGTGCCCCGCTACGGCGACGGCGAGGTGGTGGCAGCCGATGCCGAGAGCGTGCGCATCGCCTTCCCCGACGGCCGCACGCGCAGCTTCGTGGCCGACTACGTGGAAGCCGTCGCCGCCTGAACCGGCTCAGGCCACCACCGACTCCAGGAACTCCGCCAGCGCCTCGGTCGGGTCCTTGCGCTCCGAGCCCACCATGCGGATGCCCCACTGCCGCAGCACCGCCGCCTGCACCGGGTTGGGCTGGGCCGAAAAGATGTAGGACGGCGGCTGCGGCACCCCCGGCACCGCCGCATTCCACATCTGCGAGAGGCGGTAGAACATGTAGCGGATGTTGATGTCGGCAAGGCTGTAGCCGATGAACAGCACCGAGCGGCCCAGCACGTCGGCGCGCAGCTTGATGTCCAGCGGCGATTCGAACTCGAGCCGCCGGAAGTAGCTGCTTTCGTCGAGCACGATGGACTCGTCGTTCTCGAAGTCGCCGTGGAACTTGATGATCTGCGGCACGCCGGGGCGGATGCGCGCCAGGTCGGCGACGCTGACGACCTTGACGTAGTCCTTGCGGTAGTGGTCGAAGGCATTCTCCAGCCAGCGGTCGTAGTTGGTGGTGTAGATGAGGTCGAAACCGCCGTGCACGATGAGCTTGTGCACCTTGGAGTGTTTCACCGAGATCTTCTCGCCGTGCCACTGCCGGTCCATCCAGCTGCGCAGCGGCCCGATGCTGCCGTGCTGCAGCCGGAAGTACTCGGCCAGCGCCAGGTAGCTGCCGTACTCGCGGAACTCGGCCGGCTCGTGGCCCAGCTCCTGCGCCATGTGGTCGATCAGCTCGCTCCACGGCGGCAGGCCGAGCGCGAAGGACACGCCGGCGCCGACGAAGAGGATCACGGTGCGCTCGCGGCAGGCCTCGCGCAGTTCCTCGACGTGGCCGGCGGCCATGGTGAGCTGGTTCGCAACCGCCTTCGGGCTCACATGGCCAGCGCGTCAGCCGACCGGCTGTCCTGCCCGCGCTCCGCGAAGCCGGGCCGGCCGGCGTAGGCCCAGGCCGCCTGTGGCAGCTCCAGCACCGGTGCCCCCGCGGCGGCGACGTGCAGGTCTTCGAGCTCCACCGCGCAGCCGTAGACCAGCAGGTCGCCCGGCCGGCAGCGCTGCAAGGCGCGCCGCAGTGCCTGGCGCACCGGCAGCACCGCCTCGGCGACACAGCCGGGCGCCACCTCGCGGGCGCCGGCCAGGATCACCTCGGCCGTCGCCCCGAGCGGGCGGCCGCGGTCCTCGTCGAGCTCGAACACCAGCATCTCGTCCAGGTGGCGGGCACAGATGCGTCCCACCTCGAGCAATTCCTCGTCGCGCCGGTCGCCGGGCGCGGAGATGACGCCCACGATACGCACTGGCCGGAAGTGCCCGGCAGACTGCAGCAGAGCCTCGAAAGCGGCAGGGTTGTGCGCATAGTCGACCACCACCCGCACGCCGGCCACGTCGAAGAGGTTCATGCGCATCGGGTTGCTGCGCGCCGAGCAGCTGAACTCCCCGAGTGCTCGGGCGATCTGGGCCGGGTGCAGCTTGAGCGCCACCAGCGCGGCCACCGCGGCAAGCGCGTTGGCGACGTTGTGCGGGGCGCGGCCACCGAAGGTGATGGGCAAGCCGGCCGCCTCCACCACCGGATGGGCCCAGCCGCGGCCCTGCAGCCAGATGCTGCCCTGGCGCAGCACCACGGCGCGCCCGCCGCCCCTCAGGTGGCGGGCCAGCACCAGGTGGTGAGGGTCCATTGAGTAGTAGATGATCTCGGCGCCCCGGCGTACGCCCTCCGCCATCGCGACGCAATGCGGGTCTTCGGCATTGAGCACCACCGCGCCGGTGGCCGCGTCGGCCACCACGCTCTTCACACGGGCCAGTTCTTCGAGCGTCTCGACGCCGTCCTGCCCCAGGTGGTCGGCCGCGATGTTGAGCACCACGGCCACCTCGCAGCGGTCGAAGCCCAGCCCGCGCTTGAGGATGCCACCGCGCGCCGTCTCCAGCACCGCCGCGTCCACGTCCGGGTCGCTCAGCACCACCTGCGCCGACCAGTAGCCCGAGCAGTCGCCGTCCATGATGCGCTGCCCGTCGATGAAGACGCCCTCGGTGGTGGCGCAGCCGGTGCGCCGGCCGCAACGGCGCAGCACGTGCTCGATCGCGAGCACCGTGGTGGTCTTGCCGTTGGTCCCGGTCACGGCCACCAGCGGGATGCGGCCGTCGTCGTGCGGACCGAACAGCGAGTCGACGATGGCACGGCCTGCTGCACGCGGCGCGCCCTCACAGGGCCACTCGTGCATGCGGATGCCGGGCGCCGCGTTGACTTCGATCAGCGCGCCGCCCTGGGCGGCCAGCGGCTGGCCGATGTCGTGGCACACCACGTCGATGCCCGCCACGTCCAGCCCGATGCGACGCGCCGCGCGCAGACACAGGGCCGCGGTGTCGGGATGCAGCCGCTCGGTCACGTCCTCGGCGACGCCGCCGGTGGAGAGGTTGGCATTGCCGCGCAGGCAGACCGCCCTGCTCGCCTCGGGCACGCTGTCCAGCGTCAGCCCCTGGGCCGCCAGCGTGTCGACGGTGCAGCCGTCCAGCGGCACCTGCGTGAGCGTGCTGCTGTGGCCCTCACCGCGGCGCGGGTCGGCGTTGAGCTGGTCCACCAGGGCCCGGATGCTGTGCCGGCCGTCGCCGACCACGCTGGGCGGCAGCCGGCGTGCGGCCGCGACCACCCGGCCGCCGACCACCAGCACGCGGTGGTCGTCGCCGGCGACGGTCTGCTCGACGATCACTTCGCTGTCGCAGGCCCGCGCACGCTCGAAGGCGTGCTGCAGCTGCTCGGGCGTCTCGACATGGGTGGAGACACCCTTGCCCTGGTTGCCGCCCAGGGGCTTGAGGGTCACGTTGCCGCCCAGGGCATGGGCCGCCTCGGTGGCTTCCTCCAGCGTGCTGACGACACGGCCTCCCGGCACCGGGATGCCGGCCAGCGACAGCAGGCGCTTGGTCTGTTCCTTGTCGCCGGCGATGTCGACCGCGATCTGGCGCGTCTCGCTGGTCAGGGTCGCGTCGATGCGGCGCTGGCGGGCGCCCCAGCCGAGCTGGAAGAGCGCCCCGTCCTCGCCGATCGGCAGCACCGGAATGCCGCGCTGCTCGGCCGCCTCGATCACCGCGCGGGTGCTCGGCCCGGCGGCGTCGCGGTCCTGCAGCTCGCGCAGCTCGCGCAGTGCCGCCTCGACGTCGAAGGGCTGGTCGGCGATGGCCGCCTCGACCAGCTCGACCGCCAGGTCGAGCGCCCTCAGCGCGACCGATTCGACCCGGTAGGCGCACACCACCCGGTAGTGGCGCGGGCGGCCCGGGATCATGCGGGTGCGGCCGAAGCGCATCTCGGGCCCGACCAGCGACTGCAGCTCCAGCTGCACGTGTTCGGTGACGTGACCGATGTAGGTGCCTTCGCGCAGGCGCTCGACGAAGCCGCCCGGGTAGCCCGGCGAGCAGTAGTGCTGGTGCAGGCTGGGCAGCAGGTCGAGCAGGCGATCGACGAAGCCGGGCAAGGTGTTGGAGTCGACCTCGTCGAGGTCCTCCAGGTCCAGCACCGCCTCGAGGCAGGGCTTGCGGGCGTGCAGATTGGGTCCGCGCAGGAGTTTGCGTTCGATGATCTTCATGAAACGGTCTCGTTGCTGGAGAGGATGTCCACGATCTCGTGCAGCGTGGGGGTGAGTTCGCGGCAGACCTGAGCGTCGCTGCAGGCTCCGGCGCGATGGACATAGCTGGCTCCCGCGGGCAGCAGGTGCAGCCGGACGTTGATGAGCTCGATCAGTTCACGCTCGCCGATGTCGAGGAAGTTGGACGACATCTGGCGGCCGTCGACCAGCGTGACCGCGCCGTCGCCGACCACCTCGAAGCCCGAGCCGCGCTCGACCACGAGGGCGGTGTCCTCGTCGATGCCGATGCCGAGCAGGGTCGGGTTCTGTGCCACCACGGCCATCAGGCGGCCGAGCCGGCGGCGCTCGGAGAAGTGCTGGTCCACCACGGCTCGCTGCAGGAAGCCCAGCCCCGCGGCAAAGCTGACGACCCCCTTTTCCGGATGGATGTCGCCCTGGCCCTCCGCGATCATGTGGGCCGACATGGCGGAGGCGCCCGCGCTGGTGCCCGCGATGCAGGTGCCGCGCTCGGTGAAGGCGCGGTGCATCGCGTTGTAGGTGTGGGTGCCGCCCACCATCGCAAGCAGCCGGCGCTGGTCGCCGCCGGTCATGAAGACGCCGTCGGCGCTGAGGATCTCCTCGACCATCGCCGGATGGTTGGCGTCCTCGCGCGAATGGATCGCGAGCGCCTTGCGATGCGTCACGCCCAGCTCGCCGAAGGCCCGGTCGTAGATGGCCGAGACCTCCTCGTGGAAGGAGCTGGCCGCGGTCAGCACGACGATCTTCGGGTCGCTGACGCAGGTCAGCTCGATGAAGCGGCGCAGCACGCGCTTCTCGTGCACCCGGTCCTCGTTGCCGCCGATGATGACGAGGTGCCCGGTGGAGCTGCGACGCGTGCACACGTCGGGCTCGGAAGCGGGATGGCTGTGATCCGACATGGCAGAAGAAGAAGCGAAGGACGGCAGGAGGAGGAGACGACCGGACGGCAGGCGTTCAGGTCAGGACGTGCGCGGCCATGTTCCGGTTGCTGCTGCTGGCCGCCGCGTCGCGCGTGACGCCGATCAGCCCCACGCTGACGCTCCGGTCGAACAGTGCGATGCCGCGGTCCAGCGCCTGCTGCAATGGCAGGCCCTGGCCCAGCCAGTCGTGCACGGTGCGCGCGAGCATCTGGCGGACGATGTACTCGCCGACGCCGGTGGCGGCGATCGCGCCGTGCTCGCCGACGTAGTAGCCGCAGCCTGCGATGGGGGTATCGCCGACGCGGCCCAGCAGGGTGGGTGCCGATCCGCCGGTCGAGGTGGCGACCGCGAACTGCCCGTCGGCGCTGCGCACCACCGCGCCGACCGTGCCGCTGCCATGAGCCTTGACGACCTCGTCCCAGGGCGTGGGGAAGTTCCAGAAGCGTTTGTAGACATCGGCCTTCGAGGCACCTTCGCGATCGTCGGGATCGGCCTGCTCGGGGTCGGCGAATGCGCGCATCAACTGCGCGTGGTAGTCGAGGGCCGCGCGGCTGGGGCCCGCCGAAGCCTCGAAGCCCAGCACGCGCGCGAAGCGACCGGCGCCCTCGCCCGCCAGCAACACGTGGGGCGTGCGGGTCACGGCCTGAGCCACCAGCACCGGGTTCTTGCAGCCTTGCAGGCAGGCCACGGCGCCGAGCAGTCCGCGGCTGTCCATCACCGCGGCGTCCATCTCCAGCGTCTTGCCGTCCAATCGGAGGATGGCCCCGCTGCCCGCGTTGTAGCGCCCGTCGTCCTCGAGCGCGACCACCGCGGCGACCGCCGCCTCCAGGGCCGATGCCCCGGAGCGCGCCTGCTCGCGCGCCAGTGCCGCCGCATGTCGGCAGCCGTCGGACCACTCCACCGGGCTGCCCGAGCCACCGTGGGTCACGATGGCGACGCCGTTTGTCACTTGCATTGCAAGGTCTCCAGTGTTTTTCGAGCTGGCGAAACACAGGCGGCAATCGGCGTGCCAGCGGGGGTGATCGGGCCGCCGGCAAAACGGACCGCAGGGGCAGACAGCGCCGGACCTGCGGCCCGGGCGGTTGCTGCGAGCACGGCGCCGGGTGCCGGCCGGGCTGGCAAGGGTTCTCTCTTACCGCCGGTGCGGAGGCAGCGGTAGGGATTGCTCCCCGGGGCTCAGCGAATCGCGGCCTGCTCCTTGCCGTTGGGCACCAGCCCGACCTTGCTGCGTGCCGCCTCGGTGGGGACGATGGCGATGCTGCCGTCCGTCTCCAGGATGGCCCAGCGCACCTGCTCCAGCCGGTCCAGGCCGGACTTGTGCATCTCGCTGAACACCTCGTCGGGCGAAACCCGGTTGATGTTGAGCACGTGGGGGCGCAGTTGGCCGTCGGCCACCAGCACGCTGGGTTCGCCGGTGATGGCGGTCTCGACCCGACGGAAGCGGTGCATCACGACCGAGGTCACCAGCACCAGCACCAGCAGCGTCGAGACGCCGACCAGCGCATTGGTGAGCGAGTGGTCGTCGCCGGTCAGCGCCTGCGAGACGATCTCGGGAATCATCAACAGGGTCACCAGCTCCAGCGGCGACAGCTGGCCGAACTCGCGCTTGCCCAGCAGGCGCAGCCCGACCAGCACGAACAGGTAGATGATCGCGACACGAAAGACGGTTTCCATCAGGCCTCCTGAGGGTTCAGGGGAACACCACGGTCGCGAAGGCGACCTCCACCGGCGGCGCGCCCTGGCTTGCCTGCGCCGACACCCGCCCGGCATGGCGGCCCCACTCGTCGGCCTCGAGGTGGACGACCAGCTTGCGGCTGGCGCCGGGCGCCAGTTCGCCGAGGTCGACTTCGTAGTGCTCGTCGCTCAGGCGCCCGGGCTCCGGGGTGAACCGGGCCTGCGAGAAGTGGGCGAAATACGGCTCGTCGATGCGCAGCAGGGTTTGCTGCAGGGCCGCGCTCCCGGTGTTCTTGACGCTCACCTCCAGGGTCAGCGAGGTCTGGTGGCGCAGCCGTTCGGGATAGTCGACGCTCAGCTCCAGCCCCTGGCCCGAGGCGCTTTCATGGCCGTGGCGAGGGCCGAGGGCACCGCTGAGCGCCGCCACCGGCAAGGCCAGCAGCAGCAGCAGTCCGAGGATTTGAAGCGGCGCCAGCTCGATGCGCCGGTCGAGTTGCGGCGGAGCCGGCGGCTCGCCGCCGCGTTTTTCCGCGGCGGCTTCGTCCTGGTGGGAGAGCTTCATGGGGGTCCTCCTTGCTGCTCCCGGCCTGGCAAGAAGCGTGCGAGCCCCGCGGCCTCCAGGCAGGAAGGCGCACCTCAGCCCTGCGCGGCCGGCTCCCCGGCCGCGGCGCGCAGCATCGGCAGCACCTGGCTCATCTCGACCGGCTTCACGAGGTGGTGGTCGAAACCGGCACGGCGAGCCTGCTCGCGGTCGCTGTCCTGGCCCCAGCCGGTGACGGCCACGAGCACCGCGGCGCGGGTGCGTGCCTGCTCGCGCAGGCGCCGGGCCAGGTCGTAGCCGTTGAGGCCCGGCATCCCGATGTCGAGGAAGGCGATGTCCGGCGGCTCGTCGAGCGCCGCCTGCAGCGCCGCGCAGCCGTCGTGCGTCACGCGCACCTGGTGGCCCAGCGACTCCAGCATGCTCGCCAGGCTGCTGGCGAAGTCGACGTTGTCGTCGGCCAGCAGGATGTGCAGCGGCGTGTGGTGCAGGGCCGGCTCGTCGGCGTCCGGTCCGGCCGCGGGCGGCGGCGGCGCGACCCCGAGCGGCAGCGTCACGACGAACTCCGAGCCCTGCCCGAGGCCGGCGCTGCGCACCGTGATGCGCCCGCCGTGCAGCTCGACCAGTTGCTGCGCCAGGGTCAGCCCCACACCCAGGCCGGCGCGGCCGCGCTCCAGCGACTTGTCGACCTGCATGAACATGTCGAAGATCGCGGCCTGCATCTCGGGTGCGATGCCGATGCCGTTGTCGCGCACCCGCACCACCACCTCGCCCTCGAGGCTCTCGAGGCCGACCTCGATGTGGCCGCCCGGATCGGTGTACTTGACGGCGTTGTTGAGCAGGTTGGCGAACACCTGCGACAGGCGTGTCGCATCGGCGCTCACCCAGACCGGTGCCTCCGGCAGCGTGACGCTGAGCGCGTGGCCGCGCGTCTGCAGAGCCGGCTCCCCGATCTCCAGCACGCCGCGCAGCAGCGCCACGATGTCCAGCGGCTCGCGCTTGAGGGCCAGCTTGCCGGTGGTGATGCGCGAGACCTCCAGCAGGTCGTCGATCAGCCGCACCATCTGGCGCAACTGGCGCTCCATGATGCCCAGCACGCGGCCGCGCGCCTCGGCATCGGCCTTGGGCAGCTTGAGGATCTCGATGCCGTTGCTCAGCGGCGCCAAGGGGTTGCGCAGCTCGTGTGCCAGGGTCGCGAGGAACTCGTCCTTGCGCCGGTCCGCGGCCCGCAACGCCGCCTCGGCCTTCTGGCGCTCCTCCATCTCGATCGACAGGTCGTGGTTGCTGCGCTCCAGCGCCTCGGTGCGCCGGCCCACCTCGGTGAGCATGTTGTTGAAGGCGTCGACCAGCACGCCGATCTCGTCGTCGCTGTCCTTGGGCACGCGCAGCGCATAGTTGCGCCGTTCCATCACCTCGCGCGCCACCTGCGCGACCGCCAGGATGGGCCGGGTCACCGCATGCTGCAGCCGGCTGAAGATCAGTGCCGCGGCCAGCAGGCTGGTGACGGTCACCGCCGCGAGGATGGCGACGTAGTCGAGCAGGCGTGTGGTCACGTCGTAGCGGGCGCGCAGGTAGACCGTGCCCAGCAGCTCGCCGTTCTGCTCGACGCGCTGGAAGATCTCGAGCTCGCCGTTGCCGATGCGAGCACCCTCGGGGCCCGGTGCGACCGGGAAGCTGGGCGGCACGTCGTCGGCCGCGGCGTAGCTGGCAAACAGGTCGCCGTCCGGCGCATAGACGGCGGCCGCGGCGATCTGCGGGCGGTGCTTCAGGAGCTCCAGGTTCTCGCTGGCGGCGCGCAGGTCGTCGAAGGCGAGCGCCGCCGCGCTGGAGCGCGAGATCAGGTCGGCCTGGGTGGTCAGGTCTTCGATCCACGCGGCGCGGAAGCTGCGCAACTCGTAGATCAGCAAGGCGGTGGCGCTCAGCAGCAGCGCGGCGAAGGTGGTGGTCAGCACCACCAGCAACATCTTCTGGCGCAGCGAGTTGGATGTGGCCATCATCGCGCTCCGATGACGCGTTCGGCGACGCTGAGCATGCGCGAGCTGAGCTTGAGCCCGGCCCGCTCGGCGGCCGGCAACGAGACTTCGAAACGCACCCGCCCGCGCACCAGCGTGAAGTTGATGACGCCCAGCGCCCCCGCCCCCTGCGGGGCATCGCTGACGAACAGGATCGGGCGCTCGCGCCAGCGCGCCAGCCAGGCCTCCTGCGCCGGCCCGATCTGGCGGCCGAGGTAGAGCAGGTGCAGCCCGTCCAGCGCCTCGCCCTCGACGACCCGGCGCGCCTGCAGGGGACGCCCCTGGGCGGTGCGGCCGACCAGGATGTCACGCAGCTCGCCGAACACTTCCTCGGAGCCGGCCACGCCGATCACGATGGGGCTGTCGGCACCGGCAAAGGCCATCGGTGGCCACTCCACATAGTCGAGGAACTTGTAGAGATAGACGGCCTTCACGCTCGCCGCCAGCGCTGTTTCGGCAGCCCGCGCCCGCGCGGGCAGCGCGAGCCCCAGCATCAGCGCCGCCAGCGCGAAGCGGCGCCGCGGCCCGCGAGCGACCCGGCCGGCGTTCCAGGAGTCGGCTGACAAGGGGAGCACCTTCGTCACAGCTGCCACCGGAGCATCAGCGAGGCCTCGCGTCCCGGCTGGACGCCGCTGCTGCGCAGCTGGCGCCACTCCGCATGATGCGCATCGAGCAGGTTGCGCAGCGCCAGCCCCAGCTCGAGGCCGGCACGCGGCCGCCAGGCCAGGTAGGTGTCGAGCCCGGTATAGGCCTCGACACGCGGTTGCGGCCGGGCGCCGGTTCGGCGCAGGCTCAGGTCCCAGCTCATCGCCTTGCCCAGGTCGAGCGAGGAGCGCAGGCTGAGCCAGTGCCGTGGATCGTTGCCCAAGGCCTGCAGGCCGCCGGCGTCCGAGCGGCCCGGGCGCACCCGCAAGTGCTGGCGCAGCAGCACGCCGCCGGCGCCGAGCTTCCAGCGGGAGGTGACCTGCCAGCTGGCCCAGCCCTCGGCGCCGCGGCTGTAGCCCTCGATGTGGTTCTCCAGCACCGCGCCGCCGGCGCGCGGCGTGACGCTGCGCAGGCGGCGGTGCTCATGGTGGAACAAGGTCATCGAATACGAAACAGCCGGTTGCGGCCGGGCGCGCCGGCCCAGCTCGAACACGTCGGACACCTCGGCCCGGAAGTCCGGGCCACCGGCGAGCTGATAGGGCGGCTCGGCCGGCACCCGGTAGTCCCGGTCGATGCGGGCCGGCGCCCGCACCGCGCGCGAGGCCGAGGCCCACCACAAGCCGGCCTTGTCGTCCTGCCAGGCCAGCCGCGCGCTGGGCAGGAACTCGGTACCGGTATAGGGGTTGCGTTCTAGGCTGGCGCCCAGGGTCAGCTGCAGCCCCTCGCGCAACTCGATGCGGTCCTCGGCGAACAGCCGGCTCCAGCTCAGCTCCCGCTCGGCCGGCACGAAGGCGAAGGACGCCGGGTTGCGCACCCTGTCGTGCGCCCGGCGATAGCCTGCACCCGCCATCACCTCGTGCCCCTCGGCCGGCCGGGTCGCGAGCTGCAGCACCGCGTCGAGGCTGTCCAGGGTTTCCTCGAACTCGTCGATGCCGGCGGCCGACAGCACCGGCTGCTCCCGGCGCGTGCGCTCCAGATAGAGCCGAGCCGTCGCCTGGCTGGCCTCGCCCAGGGGCTGCCGCCAGCGGCCCAACAGGTTGCCGCCGGAGACCTGACGCTCGCTGGGCCGCTGCTGCAGCTCGCCCTCGTAGAGGTCGCCCTGCAGGTTGAAGGAGCGGCCTTCACCCTCCCAGGCGGCCCGGAAACCGGCCTGCACACCGTGCGCCTCGTCGCCCGAGTCCTCGCCCGCGCTGCGCCCGCTGTCGGAGCGGTCATGACGGCGGGCATAGACGCGCCAGGCACCCGACCCGCTCCAGCTGCCGCCGTGGCGCACGGCCAGCGAGCGCTCCCGGTTGCCGGCGACGGCCGAGACCAGGCTGCCTTGCGTGTCGCGCGGCCGCCGCGTGAAGACGTGGACCAGACCGTTGACCGCGTTGGTGCCCCACATCGCGCTGCTGGGGCCGCTGATCACCTCGATGCGCTCGATGTCCTCGATCATCAGCTCCTGCGCATCCCACAGGACGCCGGAGAACAGCGGCGTGTAGAGGGTGCGACCGTCGATCATCACGAGCATGTGGTTGGCCAGCAGGTTGTTGAAACCGCGCGCACTGATGGCGTAATGCCCATTGCCGGCCCGCGCGACGTCGAGCGAAGGGGCCAGACGCAAGGCCTCGGGCAGGCTGGTGGCGCCGCTGCGGCGGATGTCCTCGGCGTGAATCACGAACACCGAAGCCGCAGTCGTGGCCAGCGGCTCTTCCCGGCGCGACACGGAGGTGACGACCACCTCGCGCAACTGCTCCAGCGAGAGATCGGCCAGGTCGGCGTGGCGGGCTGCGGCGGGCAGCACGGGCCCCAGTACCGCGCAAAGGTACAAGGGCGTGTGCCGGAGCCGGAAGGCAGGGCGGCTCGGCGCTCCGGGGCGGTCGGGGAACAGGAACAACAGGGGCATCGCAGGCAGCTCACGGGTGTCGTGACACACGGCCCGCAAGCCCCGCGGCAGGACGGCCATCGATGCCGCCACGAAACTACTGCCTGCTCGGGCCAGAGACCGCTGTCGCACCTCGGAACTTACCGCCCTTGGCTGTCGCCCGGACGACTGGCAGTGGGATTTTCCTTCTGACACAAAATTCCCGCCCGAGCCGGCCGTTTCCGGTTCAACGCTGCCGTCCCCGCCGCCAGGCCGGCGGCAAAAGCGCCGTACACCGCAACCAGTTGCCCCGTGCTCAAGTGGCGCTGGAAGCCTGGCGACAGGCGCCACGGCACCACCGCCAGGTCGACCCAGGCCGCGAGCGCCGTCACCACCGCCGCGTCGCGCAGCACGGCAGCGGGCGCTGCCGACAGCCCCCGGCAGCTGGGTGCGCAGCGCTCATGCACCGCGGCCCACAACAATGACGAGGCATGGTGGACGGTGAAGCCGGTCAGGCTGTAGCGCAGGCTGACCCGGTGCTGGCGCAGCGCGGGGTCGCCCCAGAGCCAATGGCTGGGTGCATTCAGGGGCGCGGCCGGACGGCCCTTGCGCCATTGTCCGCAAGCGGCGAGCACCAGCCCGGATGCCAGGCTGGCGAGGCTGCCGCGGACAGCGACGCGCAGAAGAAAGGCGGAGCACGGGCTCATCGAAGCCTCCGGTGGGGGAACGACATTTGCTACAACTGAGGAGAAGGCAAACGCCGTACCTCGGGCCGCGGTCCGCGGCCCCGCACCCAGGGGGAGCTGCTTCTTGATCGTTCTGCTGACCGGCGCGAGCGGCTTTCTCGGCGCTCGACTGACGCGCGTCCTGCTGCAGGCCGGGCACCACGTGGTCTGCGCGGTGCGCCGCCCGCCGCAAGCGGCATCCGACGGGGTGCCGGTGCGCTACGTGGCCGCCGACTTCGAGCGTGATGTCACGGTGGCCGACTGGATGCCCCGGCTGGCCGGCGTCGACGCGGTCATCAATGCCGCCGGCATCCTGCGCGAGCACGGCCGCCAGAGCTTCGCGCGCATCCATGTGCAGGGCCCGTGTGCCTTGTTCGCGGCCTGCGCCGCGGCTGGCGTCTCGCGGGTCGTCCAGATCTCGGCGCTGGGCGCCGACGAGCACGCCGAGAGCGACTACCACCGCAGCAAGAAGGCCGCCGACGACTACCTGCTGGGCTTGCCGCTGGACTCGGTGGCGGTGGTCCAGCCCTCGCTGGTCTACGGCCCTGGCGGCACCAGCGCCCGCTTGTTCACGATGCTGGCCAGCCTGCCGGTGATCGGGCTGCCGGGGCGCGGTGCGCAACAGGTGCAGCCCATCCATGTGGACGATGCCGTCGAAGCCATCGCCGCCTTGCTGGCGCAGCCGCAGGTGTGTGGTCGCGTGCCGCTGGTGGGCCCGCACCCGGTCTCGCTGCGCGACTTCCTCGCCACGCTGCGGCAGGCGCTGGGCCTGGGCCGGCCGCGTTTCCTGCCGGTGCCCGCTGCGCTGGTCGGCCTGGCAGCACGGGTCGGGAGCCACCTGCCCGGCAGCCTGCTGGACCAGGACACCTGGCGCATGCTGCAGCGGGGCAACACCGGCGACGCGGGGCCCACGGCCGCCTTGCTGGGCCGCCCGCCGCGCGAGGTGGCGCAGTTCGTCGAGCCCGCCGCGGTGCCCGAAACCCGGCGCACGGCGCAGCTCGCCTGGCTGCTGCCGCTGGCACGCTGGAGCGTGGCGCTGGTCTGGATCGTCACCGGCATCGTCTCGCTCGGCCTGTTTCCGGTCCAGCAGAGCTACGAGCTGCTGGCGCGTGCCGGCGTGCCGGGGCCGCTGGCCCCGCTGATGCTCTACGGCGCGGCGCTGCTGGACCTCGCCCTCGGCATCGCGACCTTGCTGATGAAGCGGCGCCGGCCGCTGTGGCGGGCCCAGATCGCCTTGATGGGCTTCTACACCGTGGTCATCACCGTGCGGCTGCCCGAGTTCTGGCTGCATCCCTACGGCCCGATCCTGAAGAACCTGCCGCTGCTCGCGCTGCTGTGGCTGCTCTACGAGATGGAGGAGCGCTGATGGAATACCTCGTGGTCAAGTGGCTGCACGTGCTGTCGTCCACCTTCCTGTTCGGCACCGGGGTGGGCTCGGCCTTCTACCTGCTGTTCGCGAGCCTGGGCCGCGACGCCCGGGCGGTCGCGGTGGTCAGCGGCCTGGTGGTACGGGCCGACTGGCTGTTCACCTCCACCACCATCGTGTTCCAGCCTCTCAGCGGCTTTTACATGATGCACCTGGCCGGCATGTCCTTCGACGCCGCCTGGATCCGCTGGTCGCTCTGGCTCTACGTCATCGCGACGGCCTGCTGGCTGCCGGTGGTGTGGCTGCAGATCGTGCTGCGCCGCATCGCGCGCGACGCGGCCGCGCGCGGCGCCCACCTGCCCGCGATGTACTTCCGCCACCTCAAGGTCTGGGTGGTGCTCGGCGTACCGGCGTTTTTCGCCTTCGTGATGATCTTCTACCTGATGGTGGCGAAGCCGGCATGAGGACTCATGCGGAGCTCCGGTATCGCTAGAGCGCGGCTTCCACGACCGAGCACAGTCGGCGCATGGAACGACTGCGACGAGCTGCCTCGTCGATGTCAAAGATCGCAGTCATTGCTGCCTGATCCAGGACCTCGTGGTAACGGCCGCCGGGCATCCGCTGGCTCAGCCAGCCCTTAGCGTTCCGCAAGGCGTCAGGATCTGCCGGAGGCTGGAGCTCCGGCGAAAGGCCGCGCTTGCCCGCGAGGGAATCGGCAGCAGCAAGGAACCAGGCTTCGTACTCGCGATTGGCGATGACCACCGAGATGGTCTTGTGCGGTGCGACCGCTGAAGCTCGCTCCCCGATCGCCCTGGCCAATTCCACCGGGCAATCATCATCAGCGTCGAGCAATATAAGGATGACGCCCGCCAATCCCGCCTTTGCAGCCGCCAACAAGACCTTGCGTTGAAACTCGTCCTGCCGCTGGATGAACTGATCCCGGTGGACACGGATGGGCACCGGGACGTCGAGGTCGTAAACGCCGTGCGACTCTGCGATACGCCGGAGCAGGATCGGTACTGCTTTGACCTCCCCGTCACCTTCGACGATCGTCACTATCGTCGTCATACGGAGACTCCGAACAGTTTCAACTGCTGGGTCTCGGGGTCGATGAATCGATCGCTATCGGGCGAGAGCTGATTCAGCTTCAACAGTTCGCCGGCAGTGTACAAGCGATCCCGCATGACTTTCCGCGCCCCCTCGTCGATCGGCGCAATCTGGGTGACACCACCTTCGGAAGAGACGGCCAGCAAGCTGTCCACGCCGATGTTGACATCGTCGAGGAGATCGGGGCTGTGGCTCGTCACCAGGACTTGGCTGCGCTCCGAGGCGCGGCTCAATGCCTCGCGCACGACAGCGGCAGCTGCAGGATGCAGCGCGACCTCCGGCTCCTCGATGCCGATCAGGCTCGGCCTGCTCTGATCACCGCCCTGGAACAGAGCGACGAGAATACCGAGTGCGCGAAGCGTTCCGTCAGACATGCTGTTGGCGGCAAACCTCCACGGGTGTTTGGAGCCAGCCGTGTCTTGCCTGAACTCCACGGTCTCCATGTGGCCCACGCCTATCCGCTCCACGCCGTGCACCGATGGGACGACGAGATTCAGATATTCCTCGACCAAAGCTTTTTGCCGAGGCGCGTAACGTTCGAGAAAAGAAACGACGCTCGCGATATTTTCGCCAACCGGCTTCAAAGTCGCCCCGTCCTGCGGCTTCTGCAGGTCACGCATCACCCGCGGATTGAGGTTGTAGAAATTCATTCCCACCAGTGCATCGAACACGGGTCGGAATGCCGGTAAACCAGCGGCGTTCACAAGAGCCAGCCGATCCGGCGTACTGACGGGAAATACGTCTTCGCTCGTTTTCTCCGGCTTGCCCTGCGCCACGACATAGGACGGCCCCATGCCCGCCTCTCCTATGGCGCATTCCTCTCGCAGCACTTCGAATCCGCCGGCAGGCTTGGAGCCGACATTGAATGCATAGTAGCCATGACGCCCGTCCGGCAGGTGAAAATCCAGGCGAACCCCAAAATGAGTCGGATGCCCCCCCGAACGGCGCCTCACTTCGGACAAGCCGCCGCGCAGGTGCAGGGCATTCTCCAGCGAGCCCTCCAAGGCGTCCCTGACGAAGTGAAGTGCGTCGAGCAAATTGCTCTTTCCCGATCCGTTGGGACCAACGAGGTAGGTCAGCGGCCCCAGTTCGACATCGCAGGCCGCGATACTTTTGAAGTTCTTCGCTCGTACCCGGCGTATGAAAACCGTGGAACTCATCACCGCTCCTGGAAACTCTGGTTAGCCGGCTGAGACCAACCGCCGGCGCCGCCGGCAGCGGTCCTTCACCGGGCTGAATGCGCTTCTGTCGCCACTGGCAGACCGATCGAGGAACTTCCCCGCTTACACCGAGGCGTACGGGTCACTAGTCTTGCACAACTTCCACCGGGTTCGGCCTGCAGGCGGTCCTCAAGAGTCAGCTCCTTGTCCGCCATAAGGCAAGCTGTCCCGGACAGCAGCGCCGGCTACGGCCACATGGACCCGAGGGCTCAGGCCGCTGTCCGATTGTCGGAGCGTGATTCGCCCTCGCGCAGCCGGAAGGTCGCCACCATGCCGGCCAGCTGGCCGGCCTGCTCGCGCAGGCTCTGCGCCGCGGCGGCCGACTGCTCCACCAGGGCGGCGTTCTGCTGCGTCATCTGCTCCAGCTGGCCGACCGACTGGTTGATCTCCCCCAGGCCGCCGGACTGCTCGCTCGAGGCGGTGGTGATCTCGCCGATGATGTCGGCCACACGCTGCACGCTGGCGACGATCTCGGTCATGGTCTCGCCTGCGTCCTGCACCTGGCGGGCGCCCGCCTCGACCTTGTCGACCGAGCTGCCGATCAGCGCCTTGATCTCGCGCGCCGCGTCGGCCGAACGCTGGGCCAGCGAACGCACCTCGCCGGCCACCACCGCGAAGCCACGGCCCTGCTCGCCGGCGCGCGCCGCCTCGACGGCCGCGTTGAGCGCCAGGATGTTGGTCTGGAAGGCGATGGCATCGATCACCGCGATGATGTCGCCGATCTTGCGGGAGCTGGCGTTGATCTCGTCCATGGTGCTCACCACCCGTCCGACGGCGTCGCCACCGCGCATCGCGACCGCCGAAGCCGAGACGGCCAGCTGGTTGGCTTGCGAAGCCGCCTCGGCGTTCTGGCGCACCGTGCCGGTGAGCTGATCCATCGAGGAGGCGGTGCGCTGCAGGCTGACAGCCGCCATCTCGGTGCGCTGGCTCAGGTCCTGGTTGCCGCTGGCCACCTCAGCGCTGGCGAGTTGGATGCTGTCGGCCGACTGGCGGATCTGGCCCACCAGCGTACGCAGCCGGTCCTGCATCGCCGCGACGGCGCTCAGCAGGCGTCCGATCTCGTCCTGGTCGCCGACCTCGACGCGGGTCGCCAGGTCGCCCTCGGCGATGCGCTCGGCCAGGCCGATGGCACGGTCGATGGGGCGCTTCACGCTGCGTATGAGGCGCCAGCCGAGCAGCGCGCCGGCCAGGACGGCGAGTACCACCACCACGCCGGCGACGCCGAGCGCACGCCGCTGGCCGGCCGGCGCCTGCTGGTAGGCAGCCTGGTTGAGCCGCTGCTCCAGCACGATCAGTTCGGCCACCTTGCGCCGCCAGGTCGCCTCCAGCGGACGCACCTCCACCAGCAGGGTGCGCGAGGCCTCGGCGGTGGCGCCGTCCGCGCCCTCCTGCGCAGCGCGCAGCATCAGCGGCACGGTCTGCCGGGCCGCCTCGGCCAGCTCCTTCAGCAGCTGTTGCTCCTGCGGCCCGGCGCCGGCCGCCTTCAGGCTGTCGGCAAGGGCCTGCTCGGCCTGCCGGTAGGCAGCCTGCGAGGCCTTGATCGCCGCCAGCTCCGCGTCGATCTCCTTGATGTCGGTCAGCAGCGCCAAGGTGCGCGTCTGCAGTGCCAGCTCGTTGATGTGGTTCAGCATGCGCTGCGCCAGCGCGCTCTTAGGGTCGTTGACTTCGACGATCTGGCGCAGGCTGGCCGCCATGTTGCGGAACTCCAGCCCGTTGAGCGCCGCGACCCCGAGCAGCATCAGCACCAGGCTGGAAAAGCCGAAGGCCAGCCGTCGGGCCACGGACAGGCGGAAGAAGGACATGAGTGGCATGGCGGAAACTCGATGAGCCAGGCGACGAGGGCACCGGGAGCGCAACAAGGCATGCGGCACATATCGGTCCCGCGCGGCCGTTCTTGAGCGATTTCCTGCGGCAATGCAGCACGTCGGCGCAATTTTCCGGCCCCACCGCCGGGTCAATGCCGCTGTGTCGCCCCCGGCCCCTGGCGCCCGGCGGCGCGCAGCACCGCGGTGAAGGTACTGCCCTGCTCCGGCGTGCTGCGCACCTCGATGCGCCCGCCCATCATCTCGATCAGCTTCTTCGACAGCGACAGGCCGATGCCGGTGCCCTCGATGTCGCTGTGCTCGCGGCCGAGTCGGCTGAAGGGCTTGAAGAGGTCGTCGAGCTGCTCGGGACTCATGCCGAAGCCGGTGTCGCGCACCTCGATGGCGAGGTCTTCGTCGTCGTACTGGCTGACGCCGACCTCGACATGGCCTTGCGGCCGGTTGTACTTGATGGCGTTGCTGAGCAGGTTGACCAGCACCTGGCGCAGCCGGCCCTCGTCGGCGATGACCAGCGGCGTGGCGTCCGGCGGCGGCGGGGTCACCTGCACCGTGATCCCCGCTGTCTCGGCTTGCGAGGCCACCAGCTGCACGCTGTGTTGCAGCGAGGCCTCCAGGTCGACCGCGCGCATCTGCAGCTGGGTCTGGCCGGCCTCGATGCGGCTCAGGTCCAGCAGGTCGTTGATCATGGCCAGCAGGTGGTTGCCGGCCTGCAGGATGTAGCCGGCGTACTTGTGCTGGGTCGACCTGGGGTCCTGGGGCGGCGCGGTCGCCAGCAGCAGCTGCGAAAAGCCGATCACCGCGTTCAGCGGCGTGCGCAACTCGTGGCTCAGGTGCGAGAGGAACAAGGACTTGGCGCGGCTCGCCTCCTCGGCGGCGGCGCGGGCGCGTCGCTCGGCTTCCAGCGCGTGCACCTCGCTCATGTCGCGCAGCACCAGCGTGAGCAGGCGCACGCCGTCGGATTCGACGCGCGACACCGAGGCCTCCAGCGGGAACTCCTCGCCGCCGGAACGCAGCCCCCGCAGTTCCGGCCCCGCACCGCCCTCGTGCTGGCCGGCGGCGCTCTGCTCGAACAGCGCCACGGCCTCCTCGGGTCCGCCCCTCAGCCGCTCGGGCAGCAGCAGGTCCACGGTGCGGCTGAGCATGCGGTCGGCGCTGATCTGGAACATCTTTTCCGCCGCGGCGTTGAACAGCACGATGCGGTGGCTGGCATCCAGCGAGATGATGGCGGCCGTCACCGAATCGACGATGGACGCCAGCTGCTGGCGGCTGGCCTGCAGCGCCAGCGCGGTCGACTTGGCATCGTGGATGTCGGCGCCGGTGCCGACATAGCCCGCAAAGCGCCCCGGCCCCTCGAAACGCGGCGTGCCGGTGGCGACGATCCAGCGCCAGGCCCCGTCGCTGCGGCGCAAGCGGTACTCCTGCTTGAAGGTGCGCCGGCTCTGCAGGGCCTGGCGGAAGCCTTGCGCGACGCGCTCGCGGTCGAGCGGGTGCACGCTCTGCAGCCAGCCCTCGCCGGTCTCCTGCTCCATGCGGCGGCCGGTGAACTGCAGCCAGCTGCGGTTGACGTAGTTGCAGTGCCCGTCGACATCGGACATCCAGATCAGGGCCGGCGCCGCCTCGGCCATGAAACGGAAACGTTCCTCGCTTTCGCGCACGCGCTCGATCGCCTCGGCCAGCTGGGCGGTGCGCTCGACCACACGCTGCTCCAAGGTCGCCTGGCTGGCCCGCAGCGCCGCCTCCAGGCGGGCGATCCAGCGGGCACTGAGCAGCGCCACGCCGACGAACATCAGGGTCGAGGCGAGCACCATCCAGATCAGGCCCAGTTCGAAGCCCAGCCAGCCACTGCGCTGGCCGACCACCCGGAACCACCCGGTCAGCGCCGGGAACAGCAGCGCCACCGGCAGCACGGCGCGGAAAAAACGGCCCCCAGCGCTGTCCGCGGCCAGACGCTGCAGCAGGTCGGCGCGCGGCGGCTGGACCGCGATACAGGCGGTGCCGAGCATCAGCATCGCGGTGGCCGAAGGCAGCGACACGCTGCCGAAGTCGGACCACACGCTGCCCTGCCAGTCGGTCTCGTAGAGCAGGCCGATCGACGCCACGTAGCCGACCCCGATGCCCAGCAGCGCGCCGCCCAGCGCCACGTGGCACAGCAGCGAGCGGCGGCGGCCGCGGCAGGCGTGAGTGGCAGCCAGGCTCACGGCCAGCGCAAGGATCGTGAAGGCCCCGAGCAGCGGCATGCGCAGCAGGGGCTCGGGTCGTGCGCCGTCGCCGGGCGTCGGGTTCCAGGGCGCGAACCCGAGATCGAGGTCCAGCCCCGACGCATGAGGCAGCAAGGTGAGACCCGCCACCAGCATGGCGAGCCCGGCCAGCCAGGGCACGTGGCGGGGCGACCGGCCCGGCGCGGCGGTGGCGAGCCCGAACAAGGCGACCGCCAGCAGGCCCAGGCCGATCGCGGCGCCGGGCCGCATCGAGACCAGGCCCTGCGGTGCCGCGTCGGCAGGAGGCCAACCGACGCTGCGGACGATCAAGGCGGCCAGACAAAGCAAGGCCGTCGCGGCACTGCAGACGCGCGCATAAGCACGCCAGCGCCGCGGGTGAGAAACAGCCGGCGCGGCATGCGCGCCAAGGGACTTGGATGGTTCCATCTCAACTGACTGCCAAATTCCGGCAGGTCACCGACCACCCATCTTGACCTGCTTGACGTAGCCAGTCTATGCGGCTTTCTCAGTGGGCTCGATTGTGCTGTCAGGCCGCCTTGCAAGGGGGCGGTGGTCCCGACAGAAGTGCGGACAATTTCACGATCGGGGCACGACGGCCAGCGAGCGCACGGTCGCTGGCCAGCGCCGCTTCAGCACCAGCCAGGCCACCAGGCCCACGCTCATCATCCCCAGCGAGGCGAGCGCGAGCGACCGGGTCGAATGCATCACCAGCGGCGCGATCACGCCCGCCACCACGCCATTGGCCAGCGAGCCGATCACCGCCTGCAGCGAGGATGCCAGGCCGCGGCGCTCGGGGAACAGGTCCAGCACCATCAGGGTCACGACCGGCACCATCAGGGCCCAGCCGAAGCTGAAGATCGCGATCGGCAGCAGGGCCCATGACACATGGGCGGGCAGCAACAGGTTGGCGCTCACATTCAGCAGCGAGGTCGCGGCCATGATGGAGAAACCCCAGCGGATCTGGCGCCGCGGCTCGATCTTGCCGGCCAGCCGACCGCTCAGCCAGGCGCCGCCCATGATGCCGCCGATACTGAGCATGAAAAACCAGAAGAACTGGGTCGGTGCCAGCTGCAGGTGCTCACCCAGGAAGGCGGGCGCCGACAGCACGTAGAGGAACAGGCCGTTGAAGGGCACGCCGCTGGCCAGCGCCAGCAGCAGGAAACGCGGGTTGGCGCCGAGCGCCCAGTAGCCACGCAGCAGGTTGCGGGCGTTGAAGGGCTGCCTGTGGCTGGCGTGCAGGGTCTCGGGCAGCAGGCGGAAGTTGGCGAACCAGAGCAGCGCGCCAACCCCGGTCAGGAACCAGAAGATCGCGTGCCAGTCGACCTGCACGAACAGGAAGCCGCCGATGATGGGTGCCACGGCCGGCGCGACCCCGAAGTAGATCGTGACCTGCGCCATCACGCGCTGCGCCTCGGCAGGCGGGAACATGTCGCGGATCACCGCGCGCGAGACCACGATGCCGGCGCCCGCGGACAGGCCCTGCAGCGCGCGGAAAAACACCAGCGCCCCGATGTTGCCCGCCAGCGCGCAGCCGGCCGAGGCCAGCGTGAACACCGCCACGCCGGTCAGCACCACCGGCCGGCGGCCGAAGCTGTCGGCCAGCGCACCGTGGAACAGGTTCATGAAGGCGAAGCCGAACAGATAGGCCGACAAGGTCTGCTGCATCTGCACCGGCGTCGCATCGAGCGAAGCGGCGATGCCGGCGAAGGCCGGCAGGTAGGTGTCGATCGAGAACGGCCCCAGCATGCCCAGCGCCGCCAGCAGCACCGCCAGCGCCCAGCGCGGCGCCTGCCAGATCTTGTCTGCGTCAGGGTTCATGCCGGGTCGCCTTCTTGTTGTTGGGAAAGAAATTAAAGAGTGAAGCAAACCGATAGGCCGGATTCTGTGCGCCGGGTCGCCCCGGCGTGACCGCCATTCCTCTGGGCCGCCCCTCGCGGAAACGGCTCGATGCCACCTACCCGCACACTCCCCGGGCCGGATCGACGTGTGCCTATTTGGTGTTGCTGCGCGTAGAGATTGCCCGTTTCACCCGGTCCTTGGGGTTGCGCCCCAAGTCCCGCAGGGCTTGCGCCCTGCCGTCCCGGCTCGCCCAGGAAGGTCGCCCTTCCTGTTGGAACCTTTGCAGGGTCGCTTGCGCGCCCCTGCAGGACCGACCGACTCGTCTCTGTTGCTCTGATCCTCGCCTCACGGCGGACAGGTGTTACCTGCTACGCTGCCCTGTGCAGTCCGGACCTTCCTCCAGTGCACCCTTTCGGGTCTCGCACCGGCGGCGGTCTGGCTTGCTTCACATGGCAATTATCCGGCCTGCGGAGGAAAGCTGCTCGCGCGCCGGCCGAAAGACCTGGGTGTCGTCGTAGAAGCCGGGCTGCTGGTTGCCGGGCCACCAGCCCGGCACGCCGAGCACAGGCAAGGGCAGGAAGGGTTTGAGCGCCAAGGCCGGGGCGCTCAGGCCGGCGGCCAGGTCGCCGTCTTGCGGCACGACATACACATGGGCCGTGATGGCCTTGCGCGGCGCCACCAGCTTTTCCATCAGCGCGTGGCCGAACAGCTGCAGCCGTGTTTCGCGCCAGAGCGGCCGCAGCTCGACCCCGAGGCGCCGCCACTCGCGCCGGCGCAAGGCGTCGAGCAATGGGGCAGGCGCGTTGAGCAAGGCACCGTTTTCGTCGAAAACGGTCAGGGCATCGCGGACCGGCCCGCGCGTCGCGGCCACGCCCCCGGCCTGCGCGATCTGCCCGGCCTGCAGCTCGTGAAGGCGGCGCTTGAGCGCCGGCTCGGCCCACCAGACCAGGCCGTTGAAGAAGTCGTGCAGGTTGTCACGCGTCGGGACGCCGGCGGTGCGGCCGATGTAGGCCTCGTAGGCCTCGCCCTCCGGCAACTCGTCCTGCGCCACGAACACCAGCTTGCCGGCCGGCAAGCTCGGCGGCTCGCCGAAGGCCGCCTCCGCGTTCAGGGACTGTGCGACGCTCGCACCGTTCGCGATGCGGGCCGCCACGCGCTGCCCGCGTTCGGCGTACGGCGCGAGCCAGGGACGCGACCAGTCGACCGCGTCCAGCCAGGCCGCCATCAGACTCGCCGCGTCAATCCAGGCGCCAGGCCAGCGTCTCGCCGCCGCGCAGCGGCTTGAGCTCGGCCTCGCCGAAAGGCAGGGTCTCGGGCGGCGTCCAGCTTTCCTTGCGCAGGGTCACGGTGCCGGTGTTGCGCGGCAGGCCGTAGAAGTCCGCGCCGTGGAAGCTCGCGAAGCCTTCCAGCCGGTCCAGCGCGCCAGCCGCCTCGAAGGCCTCGGCATACAGCTCCAGCGCGGCATGCGCGGTATAGCAGCCGGCGCAGCCGCTGGCGTGCTCCTTCAGGTGCGCCGGGTGCGGGGCGCTGTCGGTGCCGAGGAAAAACTTCGGCGAGCCCGAGGTCGCGGCCGCCACCAGCGCGCGGCGGTGCTCCTCGCGCTTGAGCACCGGCAGGCAGTAGTAGTGCGGGCGGATGCCGCCGGTGAAGATGGCGTTGCGGTTGTAGAGCAGGTGGTGGGCCGTGACGGTGGCGCCCAGCCTCGCATCGGCCTCGCTGACGTAGTCGGCCGCTTCCCTGGTGGTGATGTGCTCGAACACGATTTTCAGCTCGGGAAAGTCGCGCCGCAGCGGAATCAGCTTCGTGTCGATGAACACCTTCTCGCGATCGAAGACGTCGATCTCGGCGTCGGTGACCTCGCCGTGCACCAGCAGCGGCATTCCCAGCTGCTGCATCACCTCCAGCGTCTTGTAGGTCTTGCGCAGGTCGGTCACGCCGGCATCGCTGTTCGTCGTAGCGCCGGCCGGGTAGAGCTTGACCGCCACCACGCCGGCGTCGCGCGCGCGGCGGATCTCGTCGGCCGGCAGCTTGTCGGTCAGGTAGAGCGTCATCAGCGGCTCGAAGTCGCCGCCCTCGGGCACCGCCGCGAGGATGCGGTCGCGGTAGGCCAGCGCCTGCGCGGCCGTGGTGACAGGCGGCCGCAGGTTGGGCATGATGATTGCGCGAGCGAACTGGCGTGCGGTATCCGGCACGACGGCCAGCATGGCGGCACCGTCGCGCACGTGCAGGTGCCAGTCGTCGGGGCGGGTGAGGGTCAGCGTAGCGGTCATGGGAAGCGATTGTCCCACTGGCGGGGCCGTTCGGCAGCCATCACTCTGCAACACATCGGGCACCGCGCCGACCGCCGAACTCCTATGCTGTGCCTTCGCTTTGGGCGCCGGGCCGCGGCCGCGCCCGGGTCGCACGCCTCAACCTTGGGAAACTGCATATGAACGAGATTGCGAAGAACACCCGTGCCACCATCATTCCCTGCCTGCGTTACCGCAATGCGCCGGCGGCGATCGACTGGCTGTGCGAGGCCTTCGGCTTCGAGCAGCAGAAGGTGGTGCCCAACGACAGCGGCGGCGTCCTGCATGCCCAGCTGGTCTTCGGCAACGGCATGATCATGCTCGGCTCGGCCGACAACGAGTCCGAATACGGCGACCTGGTCAACCTGCCGGACCAGGTGGGCGGTGTCGAGACCCAGAGCCCCTACCTCGTGGTGGCCGACCCCGACGCGGTCTATGCCCGCGCCAAGGCCGCCGGCGCGCAAATCGTCGTCGAGATCAAGAACGAGGAGTACGGCGGGCGCGGCTTCACCTGCCGCGACATCGAGGGGCGGCTCTGGAGCGTCGGCAGCTACGACCCCTGGGCCGCCGCGGCTTGAGACCCTAATGAAAATCCCGGCTTCCGGTGGCGAGTCGGCCCAGCAGCGGTGTCAGGTCCTCGAGCCGGCGCGCCAGCAGATGGGCCACGCCCTCGCGCTGCTGCCACACGCCGTGCACCGCCAGCAGCCGGGCATGCAGCAGCGCCTCGCGGAAGGCCTCGCGCACGCGGGGCCAGACGATCACGTTGACCGAGCCGGTCTCGTCCTCCAGCGACACGAAGACGGTTCCGCCCGCGGTGCCCGGCTGCTGGCGCATCGTCACGATGCCGCAGGCGCGCGCCGCGCGTCCGTCGTCCAGGGCGCTCAAGGCCTGGGCTGACTGCAGGCCGCGCGCGCCCAGCAGCGGCCGCAGCAGCGCCAGCGGGTGGCGACGCAGACTCAGCTTCAGCGCCGCATAGTCGAACACGATCTCCTCGCCTTCGGGCGCCTCGAACAGCTCCAGCGCCTCCTCGCGGATGGTTGCGTCCTGCAGCAGCGCACCCGGCGCCTGCCAGGCCGCCGCCTGCCAGACCTGCTGGCGGCGGTGGCCGGCCAGGCTCCTGAGCGCGTCGCCCGCGGCCAGGCGCCTCAGGTCGGCGGGCTGCAGGCGGGCCCGCCGCGCCAAATCCTGCACATCCTCGAAGGCCCGTTCGCGACGGGCCTCGGCGATGCGCAGCGCCGCCGCCTCGGGCAGGCCGGCCACCAGGGCCAGCCCCAGACGCACCGGCGGCTGCGTGGTCGGCCCGGTGAGGGCCAGGTCCTCCAGCGTGCAGTGGTAGTCGCTCGCCTGCACATCGGGCGGGCGCACTTCGACGCCGTGGCGCCGCGCGTCCTGCACCAGTTGGCCGGGCGAATAAAAGCCCATCGGCTGGGAGTTGAGCAGCGCGGCCAGAAAGGCGGCCGGCTCGTGGCACTTGATCCAGCTGCTGTCATAGGCCAGCAAGGCGAAGGACGCGGCATGGCTCTCGGGGAAGCCGTAGTCGCCGAAACCCTTGATCTGCTCGAACAGCTGCTCGGCGAACTCGGCCTTGTAGCCGCGCTCGGTCATGCCGCGCAGGATCTTGTCGCGGAAGGGCAGCACGTCGCCATGGCGCTTCCAGGCCGCCATCGCGCGGCGCAGCCGGTCGGCCTCGCCCGGCGTGAAGCCGGCGCAGAGGATGCAGAGCTGCATCACCTGCTCCTGGAAGATGGGCACGCCCAGCGTGCGGCCGAGCGCCTCCTCGAGCCCGGGCGAGTCCAGCCGAGGGCGCGGCAGCCCGGCACGGCGGCGCGCCTCGTCCTTCTCGCGGCGCTTGAGGTAGGGGTGCACCATGCCGCCCTGGATGGGGCCGGGCCGCACGATCGCGACCTCCACCACCAGGTCGTAGAACTGGCGCGGTTTCAGGCGCGGCAGCATGCTCTGCTGGGCGCGGCTTTCGATCTGGAACACGCCGATGGTGTCGGCGCGGCAGATCATCTCGTAGGTGGCCGGGTCCTTGTCGGGAATGTCCTGGAGCCGGAACGGCCGGCCGCGCCGCTGGCCGATGAAGTCGAGCGCGCGCCGCAGCACGCTGAGCATGCCCAGCGCCAGCACGTCGACCTTCATCAGGCCCAGGGCATCCAGGTCGTCCTTGTCCCACTCGATCACCGAGCGGTCCTTCATCGCGGCGTTCTCGATCGGCACGATGCGGCTGAGCTTGCCGCGCGCGATGACAAAACCGCCGGTGTGCTGGCTCAGGTGACGCGGAAAACCTCGCAGCTGCTGCGTCAGCTCGATCCACTGCAGCACGCGGCGGTCGCGCACGTCCAGGCCGTGGGCGGCCAGGCGCTCGGCCATCACGTCCAGGCTGTCCCACCAGTGGTGGTCCTTGGCCAGCAGGTCGATGGCGGCGGCCTCGAAACCCAGCGCCTTGCCGACGTCGCGGATCGCGCTGCGCGAGCGGTAGCTGATCACCGTGGCGGTCAGCGCGGTGCGCTCGCGGCCGTATTTCGCGTAGAGGTACTGGATCACCTCCTCGCGCCGCTGGTGCTCGAAGTCGACATCGATGTCGGGCGGCTCGTCGCGCTCCTTGCTGATGAAACGCTCGAACAGCAGGTCGGCACGCGCCGGGTCGATCTCGGTGATGCCGAGGCAGTAGCAGACCGCCGAGTTGGCCGCCGAGCCGCGGCCCTGGCAGAGGATGCCCAGCGAGCGGGCCTGGCTGACGATGTCGTAGACGGTCAGGAAGTACTTCTCGTAGCCCTTGTGGGCGATGATCTCCAGCTCCTTCTCGATCTGGGCCTCGACCTTGCCGGGCAGGCCGGCGGGGAAACGCAGGCGCGCGCCCTCGAAGGTTTTCCGGCGCAGGAAGGACGCCGGCGTCTCGCCGGGCGGCACCACTTCCTCCGGGTACTCGTAGCGCAATTCATCCAGCCGGAAGCGGCAGCGCGCCGCCACCTCCTCGGTGGCCTGCAGCAGGTCGTCCGGGTAGAGCTGCGCCAGCCGCAGCCGCGAGCGCAGGTGGCGCTCGGCATTGGGCTGCAGCGCGGTGCCGCACTCGGCCACCGGCCGGCCCAGGCGGATCGCGGTCAGCACGTCCTGCAGCGGCTTGCGCGAGCGCAGGTGCATGTGCACGTCGCCCGCCGCCACCAGCGGCACGCCACCGAGCCGGCTCACCTCGCGCAGCTTGTGCAGCCAGCCGGCATCGTCGGCCTGCTGCAGCAGCTCCACCGCGAGCCAGCCGCGCCCCTCGAAGTGCTGCCTGAGCCAGCAGGCCTGGGCGAAGACGTTCTCGAAGCTGGCCTCGCGTCCGGGGGCGAGCAGCACCACGCAGTCGCCCAGCGCTGCGCCCGAGACCTCGCTCCAGTCCAGCCGGTAGCTGCCCTTGGGGCTGGCGCGGCGCAGCCGCGTGATGAACTCGCTCAGGTTGCCGTAGCCCTCGCGGGTGCATGCCAGCACCACCAGCCGGAAAGGCGACGCGGCCTGCACGGCGAACTCGCTGCCGGTCAGCAGGCGCAACGACGGCTCGGGCAGCCCCTGCTCGCGGGCCTGCTGCTGCAGGTCCTGCAGCGCCTGCCAGGCGCGCACCACGCCGGCCAGCGAGCATTCGTCGGTCAGCGCCAGCGCGCTATAGCCGAGTGCCTCAGCGCGCTCGACCAGCTCGCCGGGGTGCGAGGCGCCGCGCTGGAAGCTGAAGTTGCTGAGGCAGTGCAGCTCGGCATAGGCCGGCAGCCGACCGGACGGCGCCCCGCCATCCTCCACCCGGACGTTCATCCGAACACCCCATGCAGGAACCAGCCGCTGTGCCCCGGACCGGGGGTCGCCGCGCCGACTCCCTCGCGGTAGACCCAGAGCAGCCCGGCCCGCTCGCTCCAGGCGATGAAGTAGTCGCGCGCCACCGCCCCCGGCCCGCCCTGAACTTCCCACCAGCCGGCCTCGACGCGATGCGGCCCGCTGAGCAGTTGCAGGGGCGCGCCGGCATGCTGGGGCCGCTCCCGCTTGAGCGGCAGCGGCAGGGGCTCACGCACCAGCCAGCCGGGCTGCGGCGCACGCGAGGGCGCCGCCTCCGTCGGCAGCGCAGCGGGAGGCTGCCAGGCGTCGGCCGGCAGCCAGCGCTGCATCGCCTCCGGCCGGTGGTCGGACTGCGGCACCGGCCGCAGCACCCGCTCGGCGCCGAAGCGGGCCGTCAGGCGCTCGACCAGCTGGGCCAGCGACTCGCCCTGTTCGCGGGGGGTGAGGCGGCCGGCCTCCAGGGGCAGCGTGCGGGTGCCGGACGCCAGCGGCTCGGTCGCGTCGGCCCGCAAGCCCAGCTCGCCCACCGGCCCGGCCAGCGCGACGCGGGCCAGCAGCTCGCCGAGCAGGCGGCAGAGGTGCTCGGGATCGCGGGTGGTCTCGGCGGTGCGCAGCTCCAGCTCGCCGGCGTCGTCCACGCCGGGGCGATGGAAATCGTGTCGCCAGCGCAGCACGCAGCGCCGCACGCCCGCCTGGCGTGCCGCCAACCAACCGCACAGCTGCAGGAGCAGGCGGCGCGCAGCGAACATCAGCGCGCCGGCCTCCTCGATCCGGCCGGGCAGTTCCAGCCGGGCGTCGAAGACCTCGGGCAAGGCCAGCCAGTCGCAGCGCTCGGGCCGCTCGCCATAGGCCTGGTCGAGCGCCTCGAGCAGCTCGGCGCCGCAGCGTCGGGCCAGGCCGGCCCGCGGCAGCGCGCGCAAGTCGCCGAGACGGCGGCAGCCCAGGCGTTCGAGCAGGCCCTCGTGCCACCCGGTCGCGCTGAGGGCGCTCAGCGGGGCCGCGTCGAGCCGGGCGACCCAGCCGCGCGGGGCGGCCCCGCCCGGCTCCGCGCGTTGCGCACCGACCGGAACACGCCGGCCGGCCCGGGCAAGGGCCAGCGCTGCCAGCGCGGTCGGCGCCCGCGCCACCGCGACGCAGCCCAGCTCGCGCGCCTCGGGGCCGACACGCTTGAGCAGCGCCCGCGCGCCGCCGAACAGCCGCAGGCTGGCGTGCACCTCCAGCAGCACCGCTTCGTCGAGCAGGCAGACCCGCGGTGTGAACTGCAGCGCCCACCAGCCCACCGCGAGCTGCTGCTGCGGGTCCTGGGCCGCCGGCGCGGACCCGGCCGGGCCGGGCTCACGCGGGGACGACGACGCGGGGCACAGCAGCGCGAGCCAGTAGGGCATCGGCCAACTCCTCGGATGGCGAGCGCGCCATCGCGCCGGAGGCCGCCGCGACGCCGGCGCGTTCGTTCAGCAGGCTGGCGCGCAGCTTGACGGCCATCGCGGGCGCCAGGCCCGGCGGCAGGGCCGGCAGCTCCAGCGTCTCATGGCAGGGCGGGCCGCGGCGCTTGAGCAGCCGCACCCGCAGGCTCCAGGCCCGGCCCGGCGCGACGTGCAGGCGCAGCGGGGCGGCCGAGGCCTGTGGCGGCTCGGCCCCAGGTCGGAACACGAAAAGCGGTGTCCCGGCCGACTGGGCCTGGGTCTGCAGACGCCGCAGCGCCTCGGGCCGGACTTGCGGCAGCCAAGCCAGCACGGCCCCCGCGTCGCGGCAGTGCAAGGCCTGCTCGACCGCCCACAAGGCCTGCGGGCCGGAGACCCCCGAGACCCACAGCAAGCGCCCGCAGGCCAGGCCCGCCGCCTGGAGGGCGGGCAGATGGGGCTGCAGCGCCGTCTCCACGGGAGCGCTGGCGCCCACCAGCACCAGCGTTCGGCCGCCCTCGCACAGGCGCGGCAGGCCGGGGCCGAGCAGGCGCCACTCGCAGGCGGCACCGGGCGGAAGCAGCACTTCCGTCAGCGATCGGCTGGGCCAGCCGCCGCCGGGCAGTTCGGCATCGAGCATGGCATGGCCGGTCGGCAGCGCCGGCTCGCTGCCCTCGGCGAGCTGGTCGCCCCGCCACATGACCGGGCCGAGACGGCGCTGCAAGACGTCCAGCGACAGCCGCGCAGGTTCCGGCGCAGCCGCGTCCGGGACGGTCGGAGAGAGGAAGGTCGGGTCCTGCCCGGAGGTGGATGCGGACATGGCGGCACAGCGGATACTGTATATATAAACAGTATACGACCGACCGCCGTGGCCGGCGAGACCCGCGGCCTCGCTCGCAGGGGCGAAAGGGGCAATGGGACCGCACGGTGGCGGTCCGTCCTGTGCCCCGGGCCGGCCTCAGCGTGGCGCCAGGATCTGCCCGAGCCGGTCGGGCGTGCCGGCGATGCGCTCCAGACGCGGATAGCGCAGGCCGCCGCGGTACTCCACGCGGGCGATGTGGTAGCGGTCGCCCTGCTGGAGCAGCAGCTCGATCGGCGCCGTGTCCTGCCCGCGCGCCGCGGTGATGGCCTGCTGCAGCACCTCGGGCTTGTAGGCGCGCAGGTTGACGGCGAGCAGCTTCATCCCGGGCGCAACGCCGGCACTGAAGGCCGGCCCCTCCCAGGCGACTTCGGCCAGGGTGCCGTCCTCGCGGATCAACAGCCCGATGGAATAGAGCAGGTTCGTCACCTTGGCCTGCCCCTCCTCGGCCTTGAAAAACGGGCTCGGCTTGTCGTCGTAGACCAGCTTCCAGCCGGCGCGCGCCAGGCCGTCCAGCGGCGCCACGGGCTCGTTGCTGTCCAGGCGCCGGCGCAGGAAGGCGGCCCAGTCGTGCGGCTGCACCTCGTTGAGCGTGCGCACCACATCCTCGAAGGTGTAGGTGAGTGGCTCGATGCGACCGTCCTCGACACCGAAAAAGCGCTTGGCGAAGTCGTCCAGTGAACGCTTGCCGCCGGAGCGCTCCCGGATCAGCGTGTCGACATCGAGCCAGATCAGCGTGGCTTCGTCGTAGTAGTCGCGCATGCGTTGCCAGTCGGGCCAGTCCTTGGGCCGGCGCGCACTCATCAGGTTGTCCTGGGTGGTGTCCTGCAGGTTGCGCCAGCGCCGCCCGCTGCGGTGGTCGAACACCGCAGCGAGCTGGGCCAGCGCATCGCGCCCCTGCTCGACCGTCGCCAGCCCGCTGCGCACGGTCAGCATGTGGCCCCAGTACTGCGTCTGGCCTTCGTAGACCCACAGCAGGCTGGTGCGCATCGGCACGTTGTAGGTCGGCGTCCAGAGCTCGGCCGGACGGCGGAACTTGCCGTTCCACGAGTGCACGTACTCGTGCGGCAGCAGGTCGCGAGACTCGATGCTCTTGTCCCAGTCCTTGAAATACCCGGGCTTGACCGCGTTTTCGCTCGACTGGTGGTGCTCCAGCCCGATGCGCCCGAAACTGTCGCTCAGTGCCAGCAGGAAGTCGTAGTGCCCGAAGTGGCGCGCGCCGAACAGCAGGTCGGCCTGCCTCACCAGCTGGCGATGCGCGGCCAGCTGCGTTTCGCTCGCGTTGAGCTGCTCGGGCTCGTCGGCGACGATATTCAGCATCACCGGGCGCGCCCGGCCCGGCGCGTCCAGCGGCACACGTTTCATGTGACGGCCGGCGAAGACCGGGGCATCGACCAGGGTCTCCAGGTTCACCTCGCCATAACGCACCCAGCCCTCGCCGTCGGGCTGCGGCGCGCTGCCGTCAGGGGCGCGCAGGGCGGCGGCCTGCTGCCAGCCGGGCGGCAGCCGCAGGCTGGGCCGCACCGCGATGCGGCGGGTGTAGTGCCCGGCCGGGTAGACCACCACGGTCTCCCATTGCAGCCCCAGGATGGAGTGGCTGATCGCCACCCGCCCCGAGCGCTCGCCGAGCGGCGACAGGTGCTGGAACTCGAGGTCCAGCGTGGTGCCGCCGAGGGGTACCTCGAGGTGGAAGGCGAAGGGATCGAGCGGGTCGCGTGTCCAGGGCACCGGCTGCCCGGCCGCGTCCGAAATCTTCAAACCCGCCAGGAAGTTGACGTCGCCCGAGGGACCGTGGGTGCCGGGCAGCCAGCGCGGGTAGAGCAGGGTCAGCGGTCCGGCGGCGGCCGGCAGGCGCTGTCGCACCCGCACCACACGGCGCTGCAGGTCGCTGGCGTCGACCTGCAACTCGATCACGCCGGGGTAAGGCGTGTCCTGAGGGTCGGCGACGGCCCGCAGGCGATCGCGGGCGGGGGTATCGGGGCCGGCGGCGGCCACGGCGTGCAAGGTCCAGAGGCCGGCCGCCAGCAGCAGCGCGACGAGTGAAACAGGTTTCATGACGGCGCAACGAAATGGAGGAAGCCCGACGATAGAGGGAGTCCGGGCGTCGCCGCGTCTGTAGATGTTTACAGGCTCAGGGCCGCCCGCTCCGCTGCGGCACCGCGCGCGCTGGAACAAGGTTTGCACGCCATGTGGGTCGCAAGGCCGCCTGGATTTCGCGCCGTTCGGCCGCCCTCGGCGGAACCTTGATAGCTTTATCGAATCACATCAGGAGTTGCAATGTTGTTCACCCGCCTTTAGCACTCTGTATCATCGAGTGCTAGCATTCAGGGAACAAAAGGAGGTTCTGGGATGTCTATGGCTTCTATGAACGTCTCACCCGCTCACGCCCTTGCCGTCCGTGACCCCTGGGCCCTGGTGCCCTCGCTGGGGAACCTGGACGCCTATATCTCCGCGGTCAACCGGCTGCCGATGCTGACGCTCGAAGAAGAGCAGAGCTACGCTCGCAAGTTCCGCGAGCACAACGACTTGCAGGCCGCCGGCAAGCTGGTGCTGTCGCACTTGCGTCTCGTGGTGTCGGTCTCGCGCCAGTACCTGGGTTACGGCCTGCCGCACGGCGACCTGATCCAGGAAGGCAATGTCGGCCTGATGAAGGCCGTCAAGCGTTTCGACCCGGACCAGGGCGTGCGCCTGGTCAGCTACGCGCTGCACTGGATCAAGGCCGAAATCCACGAGTACATCCTGAAGAACTGGCGCATGGTCAAGGTCGCGACGACCAAGGCCCAGCGCAAGCTGTTCTTCAACCTGCGCTCGATGAAACAGAGCCTGAAGGAAGAGGCAAGCGACGCCGAGGTGCACCGCAGCACCCTGACCGACCGCGAGATCGAGGCGGTGGCGCGCGAGCTGAACGTCAAGCGCGAAGAGGTTGCCGAGATGGAAACCCGGCTCTCGGGCGGCGACGTCGCGCTGGAGCCCAGCGTCGACGACGGCGAGGAAAGTTACGCGCCGATCGCCTACCTGGCCGACGAAAGCAGCGAGCCGACCCGGGTGATGGAGTCGCAGCGCCGCGACGTGCTGGCCAGCGACGGCATCACCAGCGCGCTCAACGCGCTGGACGACCGCAGCCGCCGCATCGTCGAGGAGCGCTGGCTCAAGGTCAACGACGACGGCTCGGGCGGCATGACGCTGCACGAGCTGGCGTCGGAATACGGTGTCAGCGCCGAGCGCATCCGCCAGATCGAAGTGGCCGCGATGAAAAAGATGCGCAAGTCGCTCGGCGAGTACGCCGCCTGAAGCGGTCGCCGGCAAGCACCAAGCCGCCCACGGGCGGCTTTGCTTTTTGGGGGATCCGCGGACCGGATCAGGCGGGCAGCAGTTGCCTCAGGTCCGAGGCCAGCGCCTCGGCACCGCCTCCATGGCGTGCGAACAGCCGGATGCGGCCCTCGGTGTCGAAGACGTACACCCCGGCGGTGTGGTCCATCGTGTAGGACTCCGGGTTGGTCTTGCCCGGCACCTTGGCATAGAACACCTTGAACTCCTTGGCCACGGCCGCGGTCTGCTCCGGCGTGCCGCGCAGGGCCAGGAAGCTGGGGTCGAAGCCGCTCATGTAGGCCTTGAGCAGCTCGGGCGTGTCGCGCTCGGGATCCACCGTGACGAACAGGCCCTGCAGCTTGTCGCCCTGCGGGCCCAAGGCCTGCTTGACCTGGGCCAGCTCGGCCAGCGAAGTGGGGCAGACGTCGGGGCACTGGGTGAAGCCGAAAAACACCGCCACCAGCTTGCCCTTGAAATCGGCCAGCGTGCGCTGCTTCCCGTTGTGATCGGTCAGCGAGAAGTCGCGCGCATAGCCGGCGCCAGTGATGTCGATGCTGTTGAACTTCGCGCCTTGTGCCGGAGCGGCCGCGCCGGGGCCGCGGTCGCAGGCGGCCAGCAGCGTTGCGGCGGCACCGAGCAGCAGGAGGGATCGACGTTTCATGGCAGCCAGGGCCTCGTGTAGTGGTCCACCAGCAGCGCCGCAAACAGCAGCGCCAGGTGCAGGATGGAAAAGCGGAATGTGCGCCGCGCCAGCTGGTCCGAATACTGGCGCCACAGACGCCAGCCGTAGGCGATGAACCAGCCGCCCAGCACGATCGCCGCCGCCAGGTAGATCCAGCCGCTCATCCCGTAGACGAAAGGCAGCAGCGTCGCGGCGAACAGCACGAAGGTATAGAGCAGCACATTGAGCCGGGTGAACTCCGAGCCATGGGTGACCGGCAGCATCGGCAGGCCCGACTTGCGGTAGTCCTCGGCGCGGTAGAGCGCCAGGGCCCAGAAATGCGGCGGAGTCCACAGGAAGATGATGAGGAACAGCATCAGCGCCTCGGGCCCGACCTCACCGCGCAGCGCGGCCCAGCCCAGCACAGGCGGCATCGCGCCCGAGGCGCCGCCGATCACGATGTTCTGCGGCGTCAGCGGCTTCAGCACCACGGTGTAGATCACGGCGTAGCCGACGAAGGTGGCGAAGGTCAGCCACATCGTCAGCGGGTTCACCAGCAGGTAGAGCAGCGCCATGCCCAGGCCGCACAGCACCGCCGAGAACAGCAGCGTCTGGGTGTTGGTCAGCTCGCCCTTGGCGGTGGGCCGCCAGGCGGTGCGCTGCATCTTCGCGTCGATGCGCTGCTCCACCAGGCAGTTGAAGGCCGCGGCAGCGCCTGCGACGAGCCAGATGCCGACCGTGGCGGCCAGCGCCGGACGCCACTCGGGCAGCCCCGGCACGGCGAGGAACATGCCGATGACGGCGCAGAACACGATGAGTTGCACCACACGCGGCTTGGTCAGTGCATAAAACTGCGCGACACGTGAAGGCGGCGGGTGGGAGCTGGCGATCGTTGCAGGCATGGCGGTCATCGTGAAGGCATGGATTCTAGGGGGCCCGCCGGGGCGCGGCCGGGTCGCAGAGCGGCCGCTTCGCGCGGGACCAGGTGGGACCGTGCCAGCACGACGGTCAGCACGCCGATCAGCAGGGCCGCGCCCGCGGTGTGCAGCACGGCCGCGGGCAGGGGCCAGCCCAGCACGACGTTGCTGATGCCAGTCGCCGCCTGCCACAGCGCGCAGCCGACCAGCGCCCAGGCATAACGCCGGGCCTGCGGCGCGAGACGGCCGGCCGCGTGCAGCCGCCACGCCAGCAGCCCGAGGGCGAGGAACACCGCGTAGGCCGTGAGGCGATGGGTGTAGTGGATCGCGGTCAGCGCCGCGAAGGGCAGAAAACCGCCGTCGCGGCCGGCGCCCAGTTCCCGCACGATCGCGAAGCCGTGCTCGAAGTCCATCTCGGGCCACCAGCCGCCCTGGCAGGTCGGGAAGTCGGTGCAGGCCAGCACCGCGTAATTGGTGCTGACCCAGCCGCCCAGCGCGATCTGCAGCCAGGACAGCGCATACACGAGCCAGACCCCGGTACGCAGGCCCTGCCGCAGCCCCAGGGCCTTGCCCCGGTAGAACTGGGCCTGGGCGGCCAGCAGCGCGAGCAGCACCAGGCCGCCGAGCAGGTGGGCGGTCACGATGGCGGGATAGAGCTTCCAGGTCACGGTGAGCGCGCCAAAGGCCCCCTGGATGCAGACCCAGACCAGCGTGGCCGTGGCCCACCAGGGAGACAGGGGCTGGTGGCGGCTGGCCAGCCAGCTCGCAACGGCCAGCACGGTGATCAGCACGCCCACACCGGTGGCCAGGTAGCGGTGCACCATCTCGATCCAGGCCTTGCGGTGGGTCACCGGCCCGGTCGGCATCTCGGCCTCGGCGGTACTGATCTCCTGGTGGGCACCGAAGGGACTGGCCTGGCCGTAGCAGCCGGGCCAGTCCGGGCAGCCGAGGCCCGAATCGGTCAGCCGCGTGAAGGCACCGAAGAGGATCAGGTCAAAGGTCAGGAACAAGGTCAGCAGGGTCAGCGCGCTCAGCCGCCGGCCTGGCTCGCCGCCGCGATGCCGCAGCCACACCCAGGCCAGCGGCCCGAGCGCCAGCACGACGCCCAGCAGCGCCATGCGCAGCACCGGTGTCAGGTCGTAGAGAGCGGGACCGTCCATCGCCCTAGTCCCGCCCCGCGCGGTCCCAGTGCTGCGAGGCGCGCAGCAGCTTGACCAGGTCGCGCTTGATCTTCGTGGGGTCCGCATCGGCGGGGAAACGCATCATCCAGTTGCCGATCGGATCGACCACGTAGAGATGGTCCTCGAGCTGCTGCCCTTCCGCCGGTGCCAACCAGCGCGCCAGCTCTTCGCGCGCGACGCGCAGCACCTGGGCCCCCTCGATGCCCCGCAGCACCTCGGGCCGCACCGGGCCCGCATCGGTGACGAACCAGACCTTGTCCAGCCGGTCGCGGTCGCGCCCCAGGGTCTCGCGCAGCTGGCGCTGCAGGTAAAGGCGGCGCTCACAGCCGGCGTCGCAGCTGGCAGGCGCCGCCGTCACCAGCAGCCATTGATCCTTCAGGCTGGCCGCCTCGACCGGCTTGCCGTCCAGCGTGCTGAGCGCGAACGCCGGCAGCGGCCGCTGCGGGCTGATCAGCACCCCGTAGTTGGTGCGGCCCTGCGGGCGGATCACGTAATAGGTGAAGTAGGACGCGATCACCGGCGAGGCGCACACCAGCAGCACCAGCAGCATCTTGATGCGCCCGATGCGCGTGCGCCTGCTGTCCTCGACATCGAGGCGGGGCAGGCTGTGCACGGTGAAGTTGAGCGGCTCGGCCGCGCCGTGTTCAGCGGGCGCGATGGAGTCGCGGCCGAAGGAGTTGGAACCAGACATACAGACCTGTCATCAGCGCACTCATGGCGAACCACTGGAAGGCATAGCCATGGTGCTTGTGAACGTCCACCGCGGCCTGGGGCCAGTCGCGCGACAAGCCGTCGGGGGCAGCACCGGCCGGCGCGACCTCGACGAGCGAGACGGGCCACAGGCGCGTGCGGATCTCCCCCTCGAACGCGGAGACATCGAGATTTTGCCGGATGGGCCCGCTGGCGGCGCCGGCGAACTCGTATAGCTTGACCGGCGGCGGGGCAATGCGGCCACGGACGCTGACGACGCCGGCGGGCGTGACCAGCGAGGGCAGCCGGGTCCGGTCGCGCACATCGCGCGGCACCCAGCCGCGCTGCACCAGCACCGCATCCTGCCGGCCCAGCGGACGCAGCGGGGTGACCACGTAGAAGCCGGGGCGGCCGTACATCTGCCGGTTGTCGAGGAAGACCGTGTGCTCGGACAGCCACTCGCCGCGCAGCGTCGCCGGCCGCCAGTGCATCGCAACCGCCGCCTCGGGCTCCACGCTGTTGAGGTCCACCGACGGCCGTCCGGCCTGCGCCTGCAGCGCAGCCTGCAGCGCTTCCTTCTGTGCCGCCCGGTCGAGCTGCCAACGGCCCAGCGAGGCAGTGAGGGCCACGCCCGTCACGGTCGCAAGCAGCACCACCCGGCGGCGCCACGCCGGCCTTGCTGCAAATGTCGTCATCGCCAGGGGCCGCGCGGGCCGGGTGGGATAATCGCTGACATGAAACTCCTCATCGGCCTGGCCTTCTTGCTCATCATCGGCAGCCTCGCGTCGGCGCTCGTCTTCATGATGCGCGATGGCCGCGACGGCAAGCCGAAGACCAACAACATGGTGCGCGCACTCGCACTGCGGGTCGGATTTTCCATCCTGCTGTTCGTCTGCATCCTGGTCAGCTACAAGATGGGGTGGATACAGCCGACCGGGCTGCCGGTGGTCCGCTGAGATCCGCCGGGCCCGGACCCACAGCCGCAAAACAAAACAAAACGCCGCATCCGCGGCGTTTTTTCATCGTGCCGGCCGGGCAGGCCTTCAGGCCTGCCGCGGGCGCCGGCTTACATCCAGTAGACGACGACGTAGAGGCCCAGCCACACGACGTCGACGAAGTGCCAGTACCAGGCCGCGCCTTCGAAACCGAAGTGGCGCTCGGCCGTGAAGTGGCCCTTTTGCAGGCGCAGCGTGATGAACAGCAGCATCAGCATGCCGACAAACACGTGGAAGCCGTGGAAGCCCGTCAGCATGAAGAAGGTCGAGCCGAAGATGCCCGAGCTGAGCTTCAGGTTGAGGTCCTGGATGGCGTGGGCGTATTCATAACCCTGCAGTCCCAGGAACACGATGCCGAGGATCACCGTCAGCCACATGAAGCCGATGGTCTTGCCGCGGTGGCCTTCACGCAGCGCATGGTGGGCGATGGTCAGCGTGACGCCGGAGGTCAGCAGCAGCGCGGTGTTGATGGTCGGGATGGGCCAGGGACCGACGGTCTGGAAGGGCTCGACGATGCCGGCGGGCGAGCCGGTGATGCCGGGCATCTCGCTGGGCCAGATGGCCTTGAAGTCGGGCCACAGGATCTGGTGCTCCAGGTTGGCCAGCGAGGGCAGCGTGAAGGTGCGGGCCCAGAACAGCGCGCCGAAGAAGGCACCGAAAAACATCACCTCGGAGAAGATGAACCAGGCCATGCTCCAGCGGTAGGACACGTCGATGCGATCGCTGTACAGGCCGCCTTCGCTCTCGCGGATTGCATCGCCGAACCACTGGAACAGGATGAAGGCCCACCAGAGCAGACCGAACAGCAGGGAGTAGGCTCCCCACTGGTGGCCGTTGACCCACTGGCCCGCGCCCAGGATCACGAAAAACAGCCCGAAGGCGGCCATCGCCGGGTGCCGCGAGGGGCTGGGCACAAAGTAGTAAGGCGTTGCGCCGTGATGTGTCGCTGCCGACATGTTTTCTCCTAAAACCTGAACTGCTGTTCTCTAATGCTTTTGAAGCTCGCCTGCCCGCCGCTGCCGGCTCAGGCCGCCACCCCGCTGCCGATGACCCAGCGCACCAGCAGCACCAGCGCGATCACGAACACCGCCGCGCCCAGCAGGCCGGCAATGATGAGGTGCAGCGGGTTCAGCTGGCCCACGTCCTTCTCGTAGTCGGACGACTTGCGCACCCCGAAAAACGACCACGCCACCGCCTTCAGCGTCTGCAGGAAGGAGCCCTTGCGGCGCACCGCGGACTTCAGGTCCTCGCCGGGCCGCTGCTGCTCGTTCATACCGCAGGCTCCATGCGCCCTGGCGTCGCGGCGGCGTGCCCCGCGGGCGCGGCCGGCACCTTGCCGCCCACCTCGAAGAAGGTGTAGGACAGCGTGATGGTGGTCACGTCCTTCGGGAGCTTGGGATCGACCACGAACACCACCGGCCAGTTTTTCACCTCGCCAGGCTGCAGCGTGTACTCGTTGAAGCAGAAGCACTCCAGCTTGTTGAAGTGCGACATCGCCTGCTTGGGCGCGTAGCTGGGGATGGCCTGGGCCGCCATCGCGCGGTTCTGCACGTTCCTGAACTCGTACATCACCGTGGTCATCTCGCCGGGGTGCACCGTCAGCGAGCGCACCGCGGGCTTGAAGTCCCAGGGGCCGCGCACATTGGCGTCGAACTCGATCGTGATGCGGCGTGAGGTGTCGATCTGGGTGTTCGCCCCGGCGCCGTGCGACATGCCGGGCAGCAGGCGCTCGCTGCGCGACAGCACGTTGATGCCCAGCGCCGTGCAGATGGCGTTGTACATCGGCACCAGCGCGTAGCCGAAGGCGCCCATCAGGGCCGCCACGACCACCAGCTTGCCCAGCATGCGCAGGTTGTCGCTGCGCACTCCGGGGTCTTGCCGCTGCTTGTCGCTCATGGCTCGGGTCGCTGCGCTTCAGCCGCCGAAATACACCATGCGGACGATGAAACCGACGAAAAAGGCCAGCACCACCGACACCAGGATCAAGGCCAGGCGCAGGTTCTGCTTCTTTTTCTCTTCGGTCGTCATCGTCGGCTCCGTCGTGCGCCCGGCCTCAGCCGATCACCTTGGTGGCGTTGGCGTTCAGCTTGGGCGGGTTCTCGAAGGTGTGGAAGGGCGCCGGCGACGGCACTTCCCACTCCAGGCCTTCGGCGCCCTCCCAGGGAAGGGTCGCGGCCTTCTCACCCTTGCCGCGCATCGCGGGCAGCACCACAAACAGGAAGAAGTACACCTGCGACAGGCCGAAGCCGAAGGCACCCACCGAGGCCCACATGTTGAAGTCGGCGAACTGCATCGGGTAGTCGGCATAACGACGCGGCATGCCGGCCAGGCCCAGGAAGTGCATCGGGAAGAAGGTCACGTTGAAGGTGATCAGCGAGGCCCAGAAGTGGAACTTGCCGCGCGCCTCCGAGTACATGACCCCGGTCCACTTCGGCACCCAGTAGTAGAAGCCGGCGAACAGCGCGAACAGCGACCCCGCCACCAGCACGTAGTGGAAGTGCGCCACCACGTAGTAGGTGTCCTGCAGCTGGATGTCGATCGGCGCGACCGACAGGATCAGCCCAGTGAAGCCGCCCATCGTGAACACGAAGATGAAGCCCACCGCGAACAGCATCGGCGTCTCGAAGGTCATCGAGCCGCGCCACATCGTCGCGATCCAGTTGAAGATCTTCACGCCCGTGGGCACCGCGATCAGCATGGTCGCGTACATGAAAAACAGCTGGCCGGTCACCGGCATGCCGGTGGTGAACATGTGGTGGGCCCACACGATGAAGGACAGGATCGCGATCGAGCCGGTCGCGTACACCATCGAGGTGTAGCCGAACAGGCGCTTGCGCGCGAAGGCCGGCACGATCTGGCTGATGATGCCGAAGGCCGGCAGGATCATGATGTAGACCTCGGGGTGCCCGAAGAACCAGAAGATGTGCTGGTACATGATCGGGTCGCCGCCGCCGGCCGGGTTGAAGAAGCTGGTGCCGAAGTGGCGGTCGGTCAGCGTCATCGTGATTGCACCCGCCAGCACCGGCATCACGGCGATCAGCAGGTAGGCCGTGATCAGCCAGGTCCAGGCGAACATCGGCATCTTCATCAGCGTCATGCCGGGTGCGCGCATGTTGAGCACCGTGACGATGATGTTGATCGAGCCCATGATGGAGCTGGCGCCCAGGATGTGCATCGCGAAGATGCCGGCGTCCATCGACGGGCCCATCTGCAGGGTCAGCGGGGCGTACAGCGTCCAGCCGGCGGCGGGCGCGCCGCCGGGCATGAAGAAGGACGCCACCAGCATGATGGCCGCGGGGATCATCAGCCAGAAGCTGAAGTTGTTCATCCGCGCGAAGGCCATGTCCGAGGCGCCGATCTGCAGCGGCAGCATCCAGTTCGCGAAGCCGACGAAGGCCGGCATGATCGCGCCGAACACCATGATCAGACCGTGCATGGTCGTGAACTGGTTGAACAGCTCGGGGTTGACCAGCTGCAGGCCGGGCTGGAACAGCTCGGCGCGGATCAGCAGCGCCAGGATGCCGCCGACCATCAGCATGGTGAAGCTGAACAGCAGGTAGAGCGTTCCGATGTCCTTGTGGTTGGTCGCGAACACCCAGCGGCGCCAGCCGTGGGGGTGGTCATGCGCGTGGTCGTGGCCGTGGTCGCCCGCAGCGTGACCGTGTGGGTCGAGGACTGCACTCATGTCGGTTCCTTTTTCAATTCTGCCCGGGCTTACTTGCGGGCTGCGACGATTTCAGACGGCTGCACCAGCTGGCCGGTCTTGTTCGTCCACGCGTTTTTCGTGTAGGTGATCACAGCGGCGATGTCGGTGTCCGACAGCTGCTTCCACGCCGGCATCGCACCGTTGGCGGCACCGTGCAGCACGATCGCGATCTGTTTGGCCTTGTCGGCGTCCTGCACCACCGGCGAGCCGGCCAGCGGCTTGATCGGGCCGGCCCCGGTGCCGTCGGGCTTGTGGCAGGCCGCGCAGTTGGCGGTGTAGACCTGCTGACCGCGGGCCGACAGATCGGCCAGCTGCCACACCTTGTTCGGATCGTCGGCCCTGGCGGCCATTTCCTTCTTTTTGCCCTCCGCCCAGGCGGTGTACTCGGCGTCCGAGACCACCTTGACGTGGATGGGCATGTAAGCGTGCTCCTTGCCGCACAGCTCGGCGCACTGGCCGTAGTAGTCGCCCACCTTCTCGGCGCGGAACCAGGTGTCGCGCACGAAGCCGGGGATCGCGTCCTGCTTGACGCCGAAGGCCGGCACCATCCAGGCGTGGATCACGTCATTGGCGGTCGTGACGATGCGAATCTTCTTGTTCACCGGCACCACCAGCGGGTTGTCCACGCGCAGCAAGTAGTCGTCGCCGGCCGGCGTGCCGGCGTCTGACAGCTCGCGCTGCGCGTTGTCCAGCGTCGACAGGAAGGAGATGCCCTCGCCTTCGCCCTTCAGGTAGTCGTAGCCCCACTTCCACTGGTAGCCGGTGGCCTTGATGGTGAGGTCCGCGTTGGTGGTGTCCTTCATGGCGACCACCGCCTTGGTGGCCGGCAAGGCCATCAGGATCACGATGATGAAGGGCACCACGGTCCAGGCGATCTCGACCTTGACGCTCTCGTGGAAGTTGGCCGACTTGGCGCCCCTGGACTTGCGGTGCTTGATCAGCGAGTAGAACAGCACGCCGAACACCGCGATGAAGATCGCGACGCAGATCCACAGCATCATCTGGTGGAGAAACTGCTGCTCGGCGGCAATCTTGGTGACCGGCGGATGCAAGTCCGTCTGGCGCACCGCGGGGCCGCCGGGCAGGTCGTTGACCGCCATCGCGCACGTGGTGGCCAGGGCCGCCCCCAACCCGAGGCTCAGTTGCCCCGCTTTGTGCCAAAGAGCTTTCAAGGTCTTCATCGTGGTCACTTCAGTTTCAAACTCTCTATCAACGACGTCGCGGCGGCCTCCGCCTGCCACTGCAGGGCGGGTTCACGGCGCAACGCGATGCGCAATTCCTCGGCCAGGCGTGGGCGCAGTTCAGGACGCAGATGCCGCCCGATCGCGACGCTGCGGCCCTGGCCGCTCAGCAGCACCAGGTCGCCGCTGCCGTGCCGCGGCCCTATCCTCACCCAGGCCGGCGTGAACTCCACGCACTCCAGCCGTGTGCCGACGCGGCGCTCGATACGCAGGCAGCCGGCACTCAGCTCGATCCGCTCGCGATCCGCGGCATGCCTCGCATACAGCCACACGGCCAGCATCAGCGCGATCACCTCGACCCAGGCAAAAGGCATCACCATCGGAGCGCCCAGCACCCAGAAGAAGCCGGCGATACCGAGGGACAGCGTGCACAGCGAGCCGATCACCGCTACCAGCTGCCGCGGCGACATGGAGCAGTTGCGCTTCAGCACCCATTCCATGCCCCAGCCGCCGTCGCGCCGGACCAGCCTGCCGAGCTGCGCGGGATCCGATAAAGGAGGCACGGGGGACGGATTACTTGCCATCTGAGCCCTCCCCCTCCGAGCCGTTGCCACCCTAGCCCTTGCTATCCGTGCTTCTGCTCCCAACACCTGAGCCAGGCAACTCCGTGGCGCCGTCGCGTTGCCGCGACCCGAGACGACTGCAGAACCTGCCCAACCAAACCGACGGATTTTAGCCCAGCGCAAAGATCGGTCACAACGGGCGTCAGGCAGATCCCTAAGGGACCGTGGATTGTGGTATCGGAGGGGCTTACAGGCTGCCTGGCGCGCGGCGGCAAGCCGACCCGCCTCAGCGCGGCTTGCCGCTGCGCATCATGGAACGCATGTCGGCCAGCGAGACGCGTGTCTCGTCCGCCACCCGGGCCCGCGGCACGGCCTTGAAGGCATGCCCGTAGATGATCTCGAAACGCATCGCGATGCGCCCGCCGCCCCCCTGCAGCGCCTGGCCCAGCGCACGCTTCCAGCGCGGCGTGCGCAAGCCGGGGTGGCGCTGCGGATGGGTGTTGCGGCCCAGCGTGCGCAACTCCTGCAGCAATGCATCGGCCGAGTCCCAGGTCAGTGTGAGCGGCTCCATGTCCATCACCGGGTCGGCGAAACCGGCGTGCACCAGCATGTCGCCCAGGTCGTGCATGTCGATGAAGGCCGGCGTCGCCGGGCCCCAGCCGTGACGCTCGTAGACCGTGCGCAGTTCGCGCAGCGTGTCGGGCCCGAGGCAGGAAAACATCAGGAAGCCGTCGACCGCGAGCGCCCGCTGCCAGCGCGCCAGCTGCGCGGGCGGGTCGGGCGCCCAATGCAGCATCATGTTGGCCCACAACAGCTCGGCGCCGGCGCCTTCGCCCGCCTCGGCCTCGGTCATCGCCGCGTGCGCCGGGCCGCGCCAGCGCGATGGCGACCACCAGGGGGTGCGCAGGGCCTCGGCGGCCCGCGCGGCAGCGGCCTCGCCCGGTTCCACGGCGACCACTCGGGCGGCCGGATAGTGCTCGCGCAGCAGCGCCAGCGAACCGCCCTGGACGCTCCACCAGTCGAGCACCTCGCGCGGCGTGCGCTTGACGATCGCCAGCCGCTCGCCCATGCGCCGCGCCACCTCGGTATGCAGCCAGGGCGCGCTGTCCGGCAGGCGGCGCTGCCAGGCCTGCAGCGCGGCGGGATCGTGGAGGAGGGGGGGGTCGGGGGCACGGACATGGCCGGCAGTATATTGAGCGCCATGCCCCTGCGCCTGCCGCTCCTTGCCGGCCTTGCCGCGGCCTTGCCCAGCCTGTGCGCGGTCTGCCGTGCCTGGCAGTCGCGGCGGGTCTGCGCCGACTGCGTCGCGCGTTACTCACGGGCAGCGCCGCGCTGCGGACGCTGCGCCGCGCAGGTGCCGGCCGGCGTGAGCCGCTGCGGCGCCTGCCTGAAACACCCGCCGGCCTTTGACCACACGGTCGCCGCCCTCCCCCATGCCTATCCCTGGCACCGGCTGGTCGCGGCGCTGAAGTTCGAGGCCGCGCTCGACCTGGTGGGGCCGCTGGGCGAGCGCCTGCTGTGCGCGCTGCAGACGGACGGCGCCGGGCCGGCGCCGGCGCGCCCGCTGCCCGATCTGATCCTGCCCACCCCGCTGTCGCGACAACGCCTCGCGCAACGCGGCTACAACCCGTCCTGGCAGATCGCCCGCTGGCTGGCCGCCCGCCTGCAGCTGCCGGCGCGCGCGGACCTGCTGCTGCGCCACCGCGACACCCTGCCGCAGCTGAGCTTGCCGCCGCGCCGGCGTGTCGCCAATGTGCGGGGCGCCTTCGAGGCAAGCGCGGCAGCCCGCCCGGTGCTGCAAGGCCGCCAGGTCGCGCTGGTGGACGACGTGATGACGACCGGCGCCACCGCGGGCGAGATGGCCCGGGTGCTCAAGGCGGCGGGTGCTGCCGGTGTGCAGCTGTGGGTGGTGACGCGCACCGCGTTGGAGGACGGTCGGCGCGCGCCACGCGCTCGGGAATAATCCGGCCGATGTTCCGTATCGTCCTCGTCGAACCCGAAATCCCGCCCAACACCGGCAACGTGATCCGGCTGGCGGCCAACACCGGCTGCGAACTGCACCTCATCGAGCCGCTCGGCTTTTCGATGGAAGACCGCCTGATGCGCCGCGCCGGGCTGGATTACCACGAGTACGCCGAGGTGCGGCGGCACGCGAGCTGGCCGGCCTTCCTCGAGGCGCAGGCACCCGACACGACCCGCCTGTTCGCCTTCACGACGCGCGGCAGCCGGCCCTTTGCCGACGTCGCCTGGCGGCCGGGCGACTGGCTGGTGTTCGGCGCCGAGACACGCGGGCTGGCGCCGCAGCTGCGCGAGAGTTTCCGGGCCGAGCAGCGCGTGCGGCTGCCGATGCGCCCGGGACAGCGCAGCCTCAACCTCTCCAACAGCGTCGCCGTCGCGGTGTTCGAAGCCTGGCGGCAGAACGGCTACACGGGCGGCGCCTGAAGGCGGGCGGTGCCGCGCTTCACTCCGGCTGGACGCCGGCTGCCTTGATCACGCGTCCCCAGCTGTCGCGCTCGCTTTTCATCAGCGTCGCGAGCGCCTCGGGCGCGGTGCCCGCCGCGCTGAAGTAGTGGCCCAGCATGCGCGCACGCACCTCGTCGCTCTTGATAATGCGCACCAGCTCGCCGCTCAGGCGCTCGACGATGGCGCGCGGCGTGCCGGCCGGCGCCAGCACTGCCTGCCACGAGACCGCCTCGAAGCCCGGGTAGCCGAGTTCGACGAAGGTCGGCAGCTCGGGCAGCGCGCTGCTGCGGCCCAGCGTGGTGACGCCCAGCGCCTTGAGCTTGCCCGCGCGGACCTGCCCCATCGCGATGCCCGGCACCATGAAGGCCGCCTGGACCTCGCCCGAGAGCAGGGAGCCGACGATTTGCGGGAACCCCTGGAAGGGCACGTGTTTCAGGTCCAGCCCGGCACGCGCCTTGAAGGACTCCATGGCCAGGTGCGAGGCGCTGCCCTTGCCGACCGAACCGTAGTTGAGCTGGCCGGGCCGGGCCTTGGCGACGCGCACGAACTCGGCCAGCGAGGCCGCGCCCAGCTGCGGCGACACCACCAGCACGTTGGGGCTGGTCGCCACCAGGCTCACCGGCGCCAGCTCCTTCACGGGGTCGTAGGGCAGGCTGTTGCTGAGCAGCGGCGCCGTGACCAGCGGGCCCTGGATGGTGAAAAGGAAGGTGTAGCCGTCGGGCGCGGCCTTGGCCACCAGCCCGGTGCCGATGTTGCCGCCGGCGCCGGCACGGTTCTCGACCACGATGGTCTGGCCGAGCGCCGCGCCCAGCGGCTCGGCGATCACGCGGGCGATCAGGTCGGGCGAGCTGCCGGGCGGGAAAGGCACCAGCAGCTTGACCGGTCGCGCCGGCCAGGCCTGCGCACCTGCGGGGGCGGCGAGCGCGGCCACCGAGGTGGCGGCGAGGGAACAGAGGATCTGGCGGCGTTTCATCGGGGGGTACTTCCAGAAAGCGGCCGCCCGCGGCGGCCGGCGGGACGGGACGGGCTCACCACTCGGGGCGTGCGCCGCGGCCCATCAGTTGTTCGAGGGCCTGCACCGGCGTCAGTGCACCCTCGATGACCTGCACCACGGCATGCGTGATCGGCATCTCGACGCCGCAGGCGCGGGCCCGGCGCAGCACGGTCGAGGCGCTGTAGACACCCTCGGCCACGTGCCCCAGCTCCTGCAGGATCTGCGGCAGCGGCTTGCCCTCGGCGAGCTTGAGGCCCACCTGGCGGTTGCGCGACAGTTCGCCGGTGGCGGTGAGCACCAGGTCGCCGAGGCCGCTCAGGCCCATGAAGGTCTCGGCGCGCGCCTGCAGCGCCAGGCCCAGGCGGGTGATCTCCGCCAGGCCGCGCGTGATCAGCGCGGCGCGCGCGTTGTACCCGGCCTGCATGCCGTCGGCGATGCCGGTGGCGATGGCCAGCACGTTCTTGACCGCGCCGCCGACCTCCACGCCCACCGGGTCGGCGCTGGTGTAGATGCGCAGCGACTCGCTATGGAAAGCCTCGACGGCACTCTCGCGCAGCGCCGCGTCGGCGCTGGCGGCGACCAGCGCGGTGGGCTGGCCGCGCGCCACCTCGAGCGCAAAGCTGGGGCCGGACAGCACGCCGGCGCGCGCCTGCGGCCGCACCTCGCGGGCCACCTCGTGGCCAAGCAGGCCGGTACCGGCCTCGAAACCCTTGCAAAGCCACCACACCCGGACCTGCTCGGGCAGCAGCGACAGGGTCGCGCGCAGCGCCGCCATCGGTGTGGCGACGACCACCATGCCATCGCGCGCATACGCGAGTGCTGCGCCCAGGTCGGCGCTGATCTCGAGCGCCCCCGGGAGCTCGACTTCGGGCAGGTAGCGGGCATTGCGGCGCCCGCTGCGCATTTGCTCGGCCTGGGCCGCGTCGCGGGCCCACAGCAGGGTCGGGTGACGGGGCGCGGTGCTGATGGCCAGCGCCGTGCCCCAGGCGCCAGCCCCCAGGACAGTCAGGTTCATCCGCGGCGCAGGAACTTCAGGCCTTGGTGATGATCTGCGAAGCGCCGTTGCCGGCCTGGGCCTGCTGCTGTTGCTGCTGCGCTTCGTACATGGCCTGGAAGTTGACCTCGGCCAGGTGCACCGGCGGGAAGCCGGCACGGCTGATCACGTCGGCAACCACGGCGCGCAGGTAGGGATAGACGATCTGCGGGCAGGCGATGCCGATGATGGGGCTCAGCTGGTCTTCGGGGATGTTGCGGATCTCGAAGATGCCGGCCTGCTTGGCCTCGACCAGGAACAGGGTCTTGTCCTTGATCTTGGTGTGCACGGTGGCGACCACCGCGACTTCATAGATGCCGTCGGCCACCGGCTGGGCTTCCAGGCCCAGGTTGATGTCGACCTGCGGCTGCTCCTGCTCCAGCAGGATCTGCGGCGAGTTGGGCTGCTCCAGCGACAGGTCCTTCACGTAGACGCGCTGGATCTGGAACACGGGATTGCTTGCTTGTTCGGCCATGGTGTGTCGTCTTCCTCAAACGAAAAGCCCGCAACCGAAAGTGGTGCGGGCTGCAATCGAGCATTATGGCCGAGGCGCCCCGCGGCCGGCTGCAAGGTGTATCCGGCGCGGGGGGGCGCCGCCCCTCGCGAGGACGGTCGCCGGTATGCGGCCAGGGGGTCGGCTCAGGCGGCGTCGCCGTTGAGCAGCGGCATCAGACCGCCACGCTGGTCGAGCGCGATCAGGTCGTCGCAGCCGCCGACGTGGGTGTCGCCAATGAAGATCTGCGGCACCGTGCGGCGCCCGGTCAGGTTGATCATGTGATCGCGTTCCCCCGGGTTGAGGTCGATGCGGATTTCCTCGATGTCACCGACGCCGCGCTGCTTGAGCAGCATCTTGGCGCGCTGGCAGTACGGACACACCTGGGTCGTGTACATCTTCACAGCTTGCATGCGCAGTCCTTCAGTCTGAGTGCGAAGAAAACAGTCAGGACGCCGACTTCTCGATCGGCAGATTGGCTTCACGCCAGGCGGCCAGGCCGCCCGCCAGCGGGACGACCTTCTGATAGCCGAGTTTCTGCAGCGTAGCGACGCCACGCGAAGCGCGTGCACCGGTCGCACAAACCAGGATCAGCGGGAGGGCCTTGTTCGACGGCAGCTCCTTGCCGGCCGACTCCAGGCTAGCCAGCGGAACGTTGCGCGAACCGGCGACATGGGCCACGGCGTACTCCTTGGGCTCGCTGATGTCGACCACCACCGCCTTCTCGCGGTTCATCATCTGCACCGCCTGCCCAGGCGTGACGCCGCCTCCGCGTGCGCCACGGCCCACCGAGGGCCAAAGCAGCAGGCCGCCGGAGACGAGGGCTGCGAGGATGAGGTACCAGTTGTCGATCAGGAAGTTCACTTTGGAAGGGCCCAGCCGGTTGAAGAGGGTCTGTAACGGGCCTGGATTATAGAATTTCAGGCTTTGCATCTCTGGTCCAACGGACCGGCGCGGCACCGAGATCCTTCTTTCCTGCCTGGAGACCCGCATGTACAAGCTCGTCCTCATCCGTCACGGTGAGTCCACCTGGAACCTTGAAAACCGCTTCACCGGCTGGACCGACGTCGAACTCACGCCCACCGGCGTGGAGCAGGCCAAGGAGGCGGGCCGGCTGCTCAAGGCCGAGGGCTACGACTTCGACCTGGCCTACACCTCGGTGCTCAAGCGCGCCATCTGGACCCTGTGGCACGCCCTCGACCAGATGGACCGCACCTGGCTGCCGGTGGTCCATTCCTGGCGCCTGAACGAACGCCATTACGGCGGGCTGCAGGGCCTGAACAAAGCCGAGACGGCCAAGAAGTACGGCGACGAACAGGTGCTGGTCTGGCGCCGCAGCTACGACACGCCGCCGCCCCCGCTGGAGGCGAACGACCCGCGCAGCGAACGCGGCGACCCGCGGTATGCCAAGCTCAAGCCCGAGGACATCCCGCTGACCGAGTGCCTGAAGGACACGGTGGCCCGCGTGCTGCCGTTCTGGAGCGAGTCCATCGGCCCGGCCATCAAGGCCGGCAAGCGCGTGCTGGTGGCGGCCCACGGCAACAGCATCCGCGCGCTGGTGAAGTACCTGGACAACATCTCGGACGACGACATCGTCGGCCTGAACATTCCCAACGGCATCCCGCTGGTCTACGAACTGGATGCCGACCTCAAGCCCATCCGCCACTACTACCTGGGCGATGCCGAAGCCGCTGCCGCAGCCGCGGCAGCGGTCGCCAAGCAAGGCAAGACGGCTTAAAGGCTGCGCGCTCCCCTGCTCCGGCCGCCTCCTGAGCGCTCGCGGCAGGGGCGGCCGGGGCGCGGCTCCTCAGGGCAGCAGCCCTGCCGCGATCTTCTCGCGCACTTGCTCGGACAGCACCCGCCGCTCCGCCCCGGCCGTGCCTTCGGCCGGCAGCAGCCGCACCCGCACGACCAGGCCCTCGGCGGTCAGGACCTGCCACAAAGAGCTCACCAGGTTGGTGTCGCCCACATAGGCGGCCGCGGGACTCACCGCGTGTCCTGCATCGCTGTAGCGCAGCGCGACGGGCTGCACCGGCGTCGCGGTGGCGATCGCCGCCTGCAGCAAGTTGGCATGGAAAGGCAGCACGTGCCGGCCATCGGAGGTCGTGCCTTCGGGGAAGACGGCGACCGTGTCACCCGCCTGCAGCGCCTCGGCCACCTGGTGCACGACGCGCAAGGCGTCGCGCCGGCGTTCGCGCTCGATGTAGAGCGTGTCGGCCGCATCGACCAGCCGGTTCAGCAGCGGCCAGCGCTTGACCTCGGACTTGGAGACGAAACGTGCCGGCGACACCGCGTTGATCGCGACGATGTCAAGCCAGGAGACGTGGTTGGCGACATACAGCTTGGCACCCGGATGCGGCTGGCCGTCGACCCGCAGCCCGACACCCGCCAGCGCGAGCAGGCGCTGAGACCAGCGCAGCACGTGGCCGCGCCGGCCGGCCGCGTCCAGCCCGCCGAACAGCAGCAGCACGATGGCCAGACCACGCAGGACATGCAGCACGACCCGGCAGAGCCGCCAGGCCGCGAGAACGGCAGACTTCACTGCGGGCTGCTCTCAGGCCGCCGCGTCGCGGGCTTCGAAGGCGACCTGGCCGGCCACCACGGTCCAGCGCACCCGCCCCGGCAGCTCGTAGCCGGTGAAAGGCGTGTGTTTGCCCTGGCTCTGCAGCATCGCCGGCGCCACCTGCCAGCGCGCCCCGGGATCGAACAGGCAGAGGTCGGCAACGCCGCCCTCCACGAGCCGGCCCGTGCTGGAGGCGAGCGAGCCCAGCGCCTCGCCAATCACGCGCACCGGCTCGCTGGTGAGCACCGCGAGCGAACGCAGCAGGCCCACCCCGGTGTCCTGACCCCACTTGAGCGACAGACTCAACAGCAGCTCCAGCCCGGTGGCGCCGGGTTCGGCTTCGCCGAACGGCAGCGTCTTGGCGTCCTCGTCGACCGGCGTGTGGTCGCTGACCAGTGCATCGACCGTGCCGTCGGCCAGCGCAGCCCGGATCGCGTCGCGGTCGCGCTGCTGGCGCAGCGGCGGGTTCAGGCGCATGTCGGCATTGAAGTAGCCGATGTCGAGGTCGGTCAGGTGCAGGTGGTTGACACTGACGTCGCAGCTCACGGGCAGGCCTTCGTCCTTGGCGGCGCGCACCAGCTTGAGGCCGGCGGCGCTGCTGAGGCGGCACAGATGCACCCGCGCGCCGGTCGCGCGCATCAGCTCGAAGATGGTGTGCAAGGCGATGGTCTCGGCGGTCACCGGGACACCCGACAGGCCCAGGCGGGTCGCCACCGCGCCGCTGGCGGCCACGCCCTGCCCGAGGTGCGGGTCCTGGGGGCGCAGCCAGACCGTGTAGCCGAAGGTGGCCGCGTACTGGAGCGCGCGCTGCAGCACCTGGGTGTTGGCCAGCGGCACCTCGGCCTGCGAGAAGCCCACGCAGCCGGCCTCGGTCAGCTCGGCCATCTCGGTCAGCGACTCGCCCTTGAGGCCGCGCGTCAGCGCGCCCAGCGGGTACAGGCGCGACTGGTTGAGGTTGCGGGCGCGGAACTTGAGCATCTCCACCAGACCCGGCTCGTCGAGCGCCGGGTCGGTGTCGGGCGGGCACACCAGGCTGGTGACGCCGCCGGCCACCGCCGCGGCCATCTCGCTCTCCAGCATGCCCTCGTGCTCATAGCCGGGCTCCCGCAGGCGGGCCGCCAGGTCCACCAGGCCCGGGGCCACGACCAGGCCGGTGGCGTCCAGGCTGCGATCGGCCTGGAAGTCGGGGCTCACCGAGCCGATCGTGACGATACGCCCGGCGGCGATGGCGACATCGGCAGCGCCATCGCGGCCGGTCGCGGGGTCGACCAGTCGGCCGTTCTTGATCAGGATCTTCATAAACTCGTCAGGCCTCGTTACCCGCGATGATGGACATCACCGCCATGCGCACCGCGATGCCGAAGGTCACCTGCGGCAGGATCACGCTCTGCTTGCCGTCGGCCACCGCCGAGTCGATCTCGACGCCGCGGTTGATCGGCCCCGGGTGCATCACGATGGCATCCGGCTTGGCCAGCGCCAGTTTCTCGGGCGTGAGGCCGAAGTTCTTGAAAAACTCGCCCGCCGAGGGCAGCAGGGCCCCGTTCATGCGCTCGTTCTGCAGTCGCAGCATGATGACGACGTCGGCGTCGCGGATGCCTTCCTTCATGTCGTGGCAGACGCGCACGCCCATCTCCTTGAGGTCGCCGGGGACCAGGGTCTTGGGGCCCACCACCCGCACCTCGGGCACGCCCAGGGTGGTCAGCGCATGGATGTCCGAGCGCGCCACGCGGGAGTGCACGATGTCGCCGACGATGGCCACGGTCAGCCGGGTGAAGTCCTTCTTGAAATGCCGGATCGTGTACATGTCCAGCAGACCCTGCGTCGGGTGCGCATGGCGGCCGTCGCCGGCGTTGACGACGTGCACGTGCGGCGCGCAGTGCTGGGCGATCAGGTAGGGCGCGCCCGACTCGCTGTGGCGCACCACGAACATGTCGGCGTGCATCGCGCTGAGGTTGGCGATGGTGTCGAGCAGGCTTTCGCCCTTGGCCGTGGAGGAGCGCGCGATGTCGAGATTGAGCACGTCGGCGCTGAGGCGCTTGGCGGCGATTTCGAAGGTCGTGCGGGTGCGGGTGCTGTTTTCGAAGAAGAGGTTGAACACGCTCTTGCCGCGCAGCAGCGGCACCTTCTTGACCTCGCGCTCGTTGACGCTCAGGAAGGTCTCGGCGGTGTCGAGAATGTGGTGGATCACCGACCGGGGCAGCCCCTCGATGGACAGCAGATGGATCAGCTCGCCGTGTTTGTTGAGCTGGGGGTTGCGCTTGTAGAGCATGGAGGCCTCTTAAAGCTCTAGGGTCTTGATGTCGAAGCTGAAGCGGCCGTGCTCGTCGCGCACGAGGGACAGGCGCTGGGTACCGGGCAGCGAGACGCGGGCCGCCGAGAACGAGGGCTGGATGGGCAGTTCGCGGCCGCCGCGGTCCACCAGCACCGCCAAGGTGACGCTGGCCGGGCGGCCGAAGTCATAGAGCTCGTTGATCACCGCGCGGGTGGTGCGGCCGGTGTAGAGCACGTCGTCGATCAACAGCACGTGGCGGCCGTCCACCTCGAAAGGCAGCCGGGTGTGGTCGGCGCCGCCGGCGAGACCGCGCGAGTTGAAGTCGTCGCGGTGCAGTGCGCTGGAGATCACGCCCGGCTCGCCGTCCAGGTGCAGGTCGCGCTGCAGGCGCTCGGCCAGCCAGGCGCCGCCCGACCAGATGCCCACCAGCGCCGTGCCGGGCCGCAGCAGCGCACGCACGCCGGCTTGCAGGTCCACGTACAGCGCCTCGGCATCCAAGTGCAAGGTCGTCATGAGGAGGTCCGTTCTCTGAAGAACTGTTGAAGGATGATGCAGGCCGACACGGCATCGGCATCGCGCGCGCCGCTGCCCAGCGCCTCGGTGGTGGTGTAGCGCTCGTCGACTTCGTGCACCGGCAGCCGGAAGCGGCCGTGCAGCTGGCGTGCGAAACGCCGGGCCCGCGCGGTGTTCTCGTGGGCCGCCCCGTCGGGGTGGAACGGCACGCCGACCACCAGGGCATCGGGCTGCCATTCGGCGAGCAGCTTGGCTATGGCCGCGAAACGCGCGTCGCCCTCGGCGGCGATGGTCCGCAGGGGCTGTGCGTTGCCGGTCAGCGAGTTGCCGGTGGCGGCGCCGACACGCTTCAGGCCGAAGTCGAAGGCGAGATAGCTCCTGGGTTGCGATGTCACGACAGCACCCCGCTGGTCGGGTACGGCAAGCGCCCCTCCGAAAGGACCCGGCCTTGCTTGAGGTGCCCCGGCGCGGCCCGCGGACGAGAGCTTGGCACTGGCTGGCTCACGCGTGCCCGGCCTCCTGCGTCAACATGCTCGGGTGGATGCCCAGCAGCGCAAGCGCGCGTTCGTAGCGCCGCTCGACCGGCGTGTCGAAGATGATCTCGGGCGCCGCGGACACGGTGATCCAGCCGTTGCGGCCGATTTCCTCCTCCAGCTGGCCGGCGGTCCAGCCGCTGTAGCCCAGCGTGACGATCACCCGCCTGGGGCCGGCACCGGCCGACAGCGCTTCCAGCACGTCCTTGCTGGTGGTCATCTCCAGGCCGCCGGGGATGGCCAGCGAGGAGCTGTAGTGCTCGCCCACCGGCTCGTGCAGCACGAAGCCGCGCTCGGTCTGCACCGGACCGCCGAAGTAGACCGGGGCTTCGGCAAGGTCTTCGCGGTCGAGGCTCAGATCGACCTTCTCGAAGAGGTTGCGCAGCTTGATGTCGATGGGCTTGTTGATGACCAGCCCCAGCGCGCCCTTGTCGGTGTGCTCGCACAGGTAAACGACGGCACCCGCAAAGGTGTCGTCGGCCATGCCCGGCATGGCGATCAGGAACTGGTTGGTGAGATTGATGCTCGCAGATTCGGCCGCCATGGGCTGATTCTAGAGCCTGTCGGGGCCTCACCCCGCTGCGTTGCGCCCTGGGCGCTTTGGCGGGGTGGCCCGGCCAGGTGCTCGCGGCACGCCGGCCCGTCCTCTGCGAAGATCCGGTGCATGGAGAAGTCCCTGGATGCAGCTCTGGTGTGGTTCCGTCGCGACCTGCGGGCCCACGATCATGCGGCGCTCTACCACGCGCTCAAAGCCGCGCGGCAGGTGTGGTGCGTGTTCGTGTTCGACCGCGACATCCTCGACCCCCTGCCGCGGGCCGACCGACGTGTCGAGTTCATCCGTGACAGCCTCGCGGAACTCGACGAAACGCTGCGCCGCCTGGCCGCGGAGGCCGGTGTCCCGGGCGGCGGCCTGATCGTGCTGCAGGGGCGCGCGGAGGAGGAGATCCCTCGCCTGGCCGACGCGCTGCATGTGCAGGCGGTCTACACCAACCACGACTACGAACCGGCTGCGCGCGAGCGCGACGCCCGCGTGCTGGGCCGGCTGGCCGATCTCGGCATCATGCTGCACACCTCCAAGGACCAGGTGGTCTTCGAGACCAGCGAGGTGCTGACGGCGGCCGGGACCTGCTACAGCGTTTTCACGCCGTACAAAAACGCCTGGCTGAGAAAGCTCGACGCCTTCTATCTGCGCCCCTATCCGGTGTTGCCCTATGCCGACGCCTTCGCCCCGCTGCCGGAGGGCCGCCGGCACGGCGTGCCGACACTGGCGCAGCTGGGCTTCGAGCTCACCAACCTGCGCAGCCTGCAACTGCCCACCGGGACGCACGGAGCGCTCGAGCTGCTGGACGATTTCCTCGAACGCATCGATCGCTACGACGAGGCGCGCAACTTCCCGGCGCAGAAGGGCCCGAGCTATCTCTCGGTGCACCTGCGTTTCGGCACGCTCTCGATCCGCGAGCTGGCCCGGCTGGCCTGGGACCGCATGCGTGCCGGCTCGCGGGGGGCCGAGACGTGGCTCTCGGAGCTCGTCTGGCGCGACTTCTACCACCAGGTGCTGCACCACCATCCCCAGGTGGTGCAGCACAGCTACAAGCCCGAGTACGACGCGATCCGCTTCGAACACGGCAAGCACGCCGACCGGCTCTTCGCCGCCTGGTGCGAGGGCCGCACCGGCTATCCCCTGGTCGATGCCGCGATGCTGCAGCTGAACCAGACGGGCTACATGCACAACCGCCTGCGCATGGTGACGGCGAGCTTCCTGGTCAAGGACCTGGGGGTGGACTGGCGCCGCGGCGAGCGCTACTTCGCGCTGAAGCTCAATGACTACGACCTGGCCGCGAACAACGGCGGCTGGCAGTGGGCCGCCTCGACCGGCTGCGATGCCCAGCCCTACTTTCGCATCTTCAACCCCGTCAACCAGAGCCGCAAGTTCGACGCCGAGGGCCGTTTCATCCGGCGCTACCTGCCGCAACTGGCGAAGCTGCCCGACACCGCCCTGCATGCGCCGTGGATGGCGCGGCCGGTGGAACTCGCCGCCGCCGGCCTGGTGCTGGGCAGCGACTACCCGGAGCCCATCGTCGCCCACGAGGAGGCGCGCCAGCGGACCCTGCTGCGGTACGCGGCGGTGAAGTCGGTGGCCCCGCCGATGCGCGGCTGACGGGCCGAGTGCGGCGCGGCGCCAGCGCTCAGAACAGTTCGATGTCGCCGACCTTGGCCGAGTCCTTGAGCAGGCCCCGGCGCACCAGATCGCCATAACCGCAGACCTGGTTCCGGCCGTGCTGCTTGGCGTAGTAGACCGCCTGGTCGGCGCGCTCGAAGGCGGCGGTGGGGGCGTCACCGGGCTGCACTTCCGTGAAGCCGATGCTCGCAGTCACCCGCCCGACCTGCGGGAAGCCATAAGTTTCCATATTGAGGCGCAGACGCTCGAAGGCGCTGGCGGCGTCCTCCTCGCTGGTGCAGCGCAGCAAGGCGACAAACTCCTCACCGCCGAAGCGGTAGAGGCGGTCCTGGAAGCGGAAGGTGCTGCGCAGGATGCGTGCGACCAGCAGCAGCACTTCGTCGCCGATCAGGTGGCCGTAACGGTCGTTGACCAGCTTGAAGTGGTCGATGTCGACCACCCCCAGCCAGTGCCGCGGGACGGGCGCCTCGCTGCGGCGCTCACCGTTGCCGGTGCCGGCGGCCGGATTCTGCGCGTGGGCCGTCTTCAGGAAGGCTTCGTCGAAGGTCTTGCGGTTGAGCAGGCCGGTCAGGGTGTCGCGCTCGCTGTAGTCGAGCAAGCCGTGGAAGTTGCGGTAGATGCGCAGGATGCTGTTGACCATGCGCTGGGTCGGCTCGGGCAGCGGCTGCGGCGTGCTGACCTCGATCGCGCCGATCGCGTCGGCCTCGGCGAACAGCGGGAGCAACAGCAGGTGCCGGTCGCCGCGGACACCGGCCACCGGCGCCTGGCTCTCCACGCATTGCTCACGCAAGGGCTCACTTTCGCGGGCCGGCAGGTCCTCGAAGGCCACCCAGGGCGGATCGGAGACCGCCGTCACCTGCCCCTCGTCCAGGCGGGCACGCAGCAGCCAACGCTGCTGCCCCGGCTCGCCGACGAGCTTGTGGACCTGCACGCTGCACGGAGACAGCAGGTCCATCAGTGCATGCGCAAGTGTCACGTCGAGCAGGTCCCGATCGCGATAGCCGGTCAGCGCGGCCAGGTGGTCGATGGCGGTCGTCATGGGCAGTATTCAGCGTAACGACAACGGCGCCGGGACGGCTGCACGAACGAGCTTCGTTTGCATCAAACCGCAACAGACGCCGCCGTCATGTCCGCAGTGTAGCGACCGATGAGCGCCAGCAGTTCTTCTTCGCTGTAGGGCTTGCCCAGGTAGTGGTTCACCCCCAGCTCGGCGGCATAGTCGCGGTGCTTCTGCGCGATGCGGGAGGTGATCATGATGACCGGCAGGTGGGCCAGGCGCGAATCGCCGCGGATGTTGCGCACCAGGTCGAAACCGTCCATGCGCGGCATCTCGATGTCGCTGAGCACCACGGCCGGCCGCTCGTCGGCCAGACGCTCCAGCGCCTCCAGACCGTCCTTGGCAAGCGACACGCGATAGCCTTCGCGGGTCAGCAGGCGCTGCGTCACGCGGCGCACCGTCAGCGAATCGTCGACCACCAGCACCAGCGGGGTGAGCGGGGTCTCGGGCTGGACCGGCTGGGCCAGCAGCGCCGCCTGGGCGGCCGCCTCGCCGGCCGGTGCCTGCAGCGTCGCCTGGGTCATCGCGCGGGCCGCTTCGCCGTACACGGTCGCCAGCGCCACCGGGTTGTAGATCAGCGAGACCGCGCCGGACGCCAGCAAGGTCATGCCGGCCAGGCCGGGCAGGCGCGAGAGCTGCGGGCCGAGGTTCTTGACCACCACTTCCTGGTTGCCCAGCACTTCGTCGACGTGCAGCGCGACGCGCTGCTGCGCGCTGCGCACCACGATGATGGGCGCCGAGCGGCCGATCTCGGCGCCGCGGCCGCTGGACTGCAGCAGCGCCCCCATCCAGAAGAAGGGGATCAGCTGCTCGCCCATGGCGTAACTGCCGGTCTCGTAGCCGCGTGCCAGCTCGGTGAGGCTGCCGCGGCGCACGATCTCGACCAGGTGCGAAGGCACGCCCACCACCAGCTGGCCGCAGCGCAGCATCACGATCTGCGTGATCGCGGTGGTCAGCGGCAGCACCAGTTTGAAGCTGGTGCCCTGGCCGACACTCGTGGCCGTCTCGATGCGACCGCCCATCGCGTTGACGTCGGAGCGCACCACGTCCATGCCGACCCCGCGGCCGGCCAGCTCGGTCACCGTCTCGGCGGTCGAGAAGCCCGGCGTGAAGATCAGATTGGCAAGTTCGGCGTCGCTCGGCTCGCTGCCGGCCTCGACCAGTCCCATGCTCAGCGCGCGCTGACGGATGCGGCCGAGGTGCAGACCGGCACCGTCGTCGCGGAACTCGATCGCGACTTCGTTGCCTTCCTGCTGGACGGCCACGACGATCGTGCCGACGGGGTCCTTGCCGGCCTCGGCACGCACCTGGGGCGATTCGATGCCGTGGGTCACGCTGTTGCGCAACAGGTGCTCGAAGGAGCCGGTCATCCGCTCCAGCACGCCGCGGTCGACTTCGATCGAGCCGCCGACGATGTCCAGCCGCACCTGCTTGCCAGTTTCCTTGGCCGCCAGGCGCACCACGCGGTAGAGGCGCTCGGACAGGCCTTCGAATTCCACCATGCGGGTGCGCAGCAGGTCGTCCTGCAGGTCGCGCGTCAGGCGGGCCTGGGCGGCCAGTTCGTCTTCGGCCGTTTCCAGGGTGCGCTGCAGCGTGCGCTGCACGGTGGCGACGTCGTTCACCGACTCGGCCATCATGCGGGTGATTTCCTGGAAGCGCGTGAAACGATCGAACTCCAGCGGGTCGAAGTTGTTGCCCTCGGCCTTGGCGGCCTCCATGCGGGACGTCATCTGCGTCTCCGCCTGCAGCTCGATGTCGCGCAGCTGCTGGCGCAGGCGCTCCAGGTTGTCGGTCAGGTCGGACAGCGAGCCCTTGATCTGCGCCACTTCGGATTCCAGGCGGGCCCGGGTGATGCTGACCTCGCCCGCCTGGTTGACCAGGCGGTCCAGCAGCTGGGCGCGCACGCGCACCGCAGCGTGGCTGGCGCCGCCGGCGGCACGCACGGCCACGCTCGTGACGGCGCCGCTACCAGCGGCAAAACGCGACCAGTCGATCTCGGCCGCATGAGCGGTGACGGCGGGCTCCTCGCGCTCCTGCACGGCGGCGGGCGCGGGAACCGAGGTGGCAGACAGCGCCTCCACCGGCGTGGCAGGCGCCGCCGGGGCCTGCGCCGCCGGCTGGGCCGGAACCACCGCGGGAGCCGGCGCCGGTGCCGCCACCGGCGTCGTCGGGATGGAGGCGGTCGCGTCGGCATAGGCCTGGGCGTCGTTGGCTCGCAGCGCCTCGAACACGGCGTTCAGCGCATCGACCCGGGCCTGCAGGGGCTCCAGGTCGGCGCCCTGGATCTCGCCGCGCACCAGCAGGCGCTCGATGCCGGTCTCCAGCCGGTGCGCCATCTCGCCCAGACGCATCGCGCCGGCCAGGCGGGCACCGCCCTTGAAGGTGTGCAGCGTGCGCATGCAGGCATTGGCATGCTTCAGCTCGTCGGGTGCGTCGACCCAGTCGCGCATCTGGCTGGCCAGCTGGGGCAGCAGATCCTGGCCCTCTTCCTCGAAGATCGGGAAGAGGTCGGCGTCCACGGCATCGACCTGGTCGATGTCGTCGTCGATGTCGATGCCGCCGGGCAGGCCGGTGACGTGGGTCGGTACGGCCGTCGTGCGGCTGTCGAAGGCGGCCAGTTCCTTGAACTCGGTGCGGCCGAGCTCGATCGGCGCCACGACCGGCGCGGGCTCCGCATAGGACGGCGCCGGCGCCACCTCAGCGACCGGCGCCGACGGGGGCTCGGCCAGGGCATCGGCTGCGGATTCGTCGAGGGCCGGCTCGTCTTCGGCCGACAGCAAGGGCTCGGGCGCGGGCTCGGCCACGGGCGCTTCGGCCTCTGCCGGCGCTTCGGCGGCGGGCTCGACCGGCGCCTCAGCGGCCGGCGCCCATTCGACTGGCAGCTGGGCGCCCGGCTGGTCGGCCGGCAACTCCACCGCCATCGGTTCGACCGCCAGGGACTCGGCATCGGTGACCGGGGGCAGCACGTCGCCCTCCTCGATCGGCAGCGCCGCCTCGGCGTCGGACTCTGCCGCCGTCTCTTCCAGCGGCAGCGGCTCCAGCAGGCCTTGCGCGGTGTCGAAGCCCACGGTGGTCGATGCACCGGAGTCGCCCCTCAGGCGGGCGTTCATTTCCTCGAGCTGGCGGGCCGACTCGATCTCGTGGGCCGCCAGGCGCTCCAGCAGCGCGGGTGTCGGCTCTTTCAGGAAACCGGCAGCGAACTGGTGCAGCAGGTGGCGGATCTCCTCGGCCACGTCGACGAACAGGCGCGCCTCGTCGGTCGAGCCGGTGCCCAGTGCCTGGGCGCGCATCAGTGCGTGCTCCAGCTGGCGCGCCAGCTGCGAGAGGTCGGTAAAGCCCACCGTCGCGGAGCTGCCAGCCAGGGAGTGGGCCAGCGCGATCGGCGTCTCGCCGATCGGGCGATGCAGCTCCATCGCCCATTCGGCGACCTCGGTGGTCAAGCGGCGCGACAGCTCGTCGGCCTCGGTGAGGTAGATGTTGAACAGCGGGATGCTGATGCGCAGCGGGCCGACCACCTTGACCTGGTCGCTGATGGCCTCGGCGGACGCGGGGGTCTCCTCGCGCTCGGTGCGGGTCACGGGCAGCGGCACGACGTTGTCGGGCAGCGCCTCGATGTCCTCGGCACCCTCTGCGGGCCGCTGGGCCTGGGCATTGCGCAGCGCCGCCACCAGGTCGGCGCCGGCACCGGCCGCGAACTCGGCGCTGGACGCTTCCAGGCCCGGGAGGTCGAGGTCGAAGTCGATGTCCAGACTCGGCATGCCGGTGTCCGGCTGGCCGTCCTCGCGACGTGCCTCGACCGGCTGGGCGGCGTCGAAGGCTTCCAGCGCGTCGAGCGGCAGCTCCTCGATCTCGGCCGCCGGCACGTCGGCCTGGGCCTCGCCCTCGAGGCGGATCTCTTCGCCGAGCGGCGGCAGCTCGGGCGCCAGCGTCGGTGCCGGCGCGGCCGCGCCGCCCTCGAAGGCCGACAGGTCGATCCCCAGGTCGGCGATCTCGGGCAGGGCCGGCGCTTCCTCGGCCGGCACCCCTGCACCGGACTCGGCCCGGTGTTCGTCGGCGGTCCCGGGTTGCTCGGCCGCCGGCGCGACGACGATCTTCTGAGCCGGCACGGGAGCCGGCGCCGGGTTCGCAGCGACTGCGACGTCCAGGGGGATGCGCCGGCCTTCCAGGCGCAGCGTGTCCGCCACCTGGCGCACCGGGGCGCTGTGGTGGGTGGGCGGCGTGACGCGGGCGGCGATCTCGTTGATCCAGGAGGCCAGGTAGACCAGCACCTCGCCGGTGAGCTCGCGCAGGTCGTCGTCTGCCGGGCGCTGCTCGGCCAGCCACATGTTGTAGAGCTGCTCGCAGGCCCAGCCGGCTTCGCCGAAGTCGTTCAGGCCCACCATGCGGGCACTGCCCTTGAAGGTGTGGAAGGAGCGGCGCACCACGGTGAGCTGCTCGATGTCGTCCGGCGTGCTGACCAGACTGTCGAGGGCCTCGCTGGCGGCGGCCATGACGTCGCGCGCCTCTTCGAGGAAGATCTCGCGCATCTCGTCGTCTTCTTCCAGGCCGGAGCTGGTGGCCGGCGCCGGCGAGGGACGCGGGGGCGGGGGCGCGATGGGCTCGGGTTCGAGCGCGACGGGTTCGGAGGCGGTCGAGACGAAGTCGGCCATCGCCTGGGCCACCTGCTCGCGGGCCTCCTGGACGTCGGCCTCGCCGGCCTCGACCTGGGCCACGGCTTCCTGGGCGCTCGACAGCGTGGCGATCAGGGCCGGCTGGTCCGCGACGATGGCTTCCTGCGAGAGCTTCTGCAGCTCGGCCGAGACGGCCTCCAGCGGCACGTCCTCGCGCACCGCTGCTTCGGCCAGGGCCTCGGCCTGCTCGATCAGGCGCGGCTCGACCAGCATCAGGTTGGCAGTCCCGCCTTCCTCGGCCGGGACCGGCGCACCGGTATCGCTGCGGCCCATGACGGGCTTGAGCTCGCCACGCTGCGCGTCGAAGACGAACAGCGACTTCGCCATCTGCGGCTGGTAGCTGAGCATGTCGATCAGGAAGCCCAGGGCACCCAGGTTGCCGGCCAGACGGTCGAAGGTGCCGGCCTCGGCGGCGCGTACCGGATCGACCTCGGTGGCGATCAGCTCGTCGACCACCTCGCGCATCTTCAGCACCGCGTGCGAAGCCTGGTCCAGACCCAGCACCGACAGCACGCCGCGCATCGCGGCGAGCTGGTTGGGCACCGGCATCAGGACGTTGCGGTCGGTCGGGTCACGGAAGAACTGGTCGATGTTCTTCTCGGCCTCGGTCAGCGAGTTGCGCAGCTCCTGGACGACGCTGCCCATGGTCTGGCGGTCGGACACCCGGCGGTAGAGGTCCTCCATCCAGGGTTCCAGCGGCTCGGGCGGACGGCCCTTGCGGACCGCCTCGATGCGCTGGGCCAGGCGGCTGGTGCGGGCTTCCTGCTCGGGATGGTCGAAGTCGACGTCTTCGAGCGAGGCTTCGAGGTAGAGCACGCTGGTCGCGACTTCCATCGCAAGCGGCGGCACCGGGCTTGCATGGCTCTCGACGGTCTGCTGGACCGCATGCTGCAGGGCATCGGCCAGCGCTTCGCCGGCCGGGTAGATCTTGCGCAGTGAGTCGCCCACCAGGCTGAACTGCTCGTTCAGGCTGGGCAGGCGGTGCATCTCGCCGCCGGCCACGGCAGACCAGGAGTCCTTGGCAGCCGCAACGCGTTTGCGTGCCTGCACCAGCTGGCCCGGGTCGAAGCGGCCGAGCTGGGACACCTCGTAGTTGACCACCTGGTCGTCGCTCAGGCCATAGGCCTTGCGCACCGCGGCCAGGCGCGGCGCAACACGGTCATCGGGCAACGGGCACTGGGCACAGAAGAACAGCAGGTCCTGGGCCAGGCGGTCGCTAACGGCGGACTCGCCGCGCTCCAGCATCGTGAACTGAGCCAGGATGCGCGAGGCCACGCGCTTGCTGTAGACGTCGATCTTCAGCAGGCCCTTGGCCTGGGCTTCGAAAAAGGCGGACGCCAGCTTCCAGAAGGTGGAGACCTGCGGATTGGCGGCGCTGGCGCCGAGGCCGGCGCAGACGTCGCTCATGCGCGTCGCGGCCGCCGGCGAGACGCCGCGCATCAGCGTGAGCAGCAGGCGCTCGAGTTCGGAACGGGTGGCATCGTTGGGCTGCCGGGCCGCGGCATCGCCCGTCGCAGGCAACTCGACCCATTGCCAGTCGACACTCCACAGGTCGGCCGGGTGAACGCGGTCGGCGCCGGCCAGCTCCTGCACCGCGCGGTACTGCGGGAACAGAGCGACCGGGGAGATCTTGCGGCCGGCCAGCACGCGCGACAGGTAGTCGAGCAGGCCGAAGGACGCCTTCTCGATCGCCTCGACGGCCGCCGGGGTGAGCTTCTGGGGTTTCTGGACAAAACGCTGCACCGCCGCTTCGGAGGCGCGCAGTACGCTGGCCGCGGCCGGCATGCCGACCAGCTCCAGGGCGCCGACGCCCTGGTGCAGTTGCTGGCGGGCAGTCCGCAGCACGGCCGGGTCGACATCGTCGACATCCGAGCCGACCACACCCTCGGACTCCTTCAGAAAACGTCTGAGCGCCTTGTGCGCTGACTCGAGCGACTTGCGCAACTCCTCCTGCACCCAGGCCAGGGAGCTCAGGTCGTCGCTCTTGATCGTGTCGCGGTTACTGTCCATCCAGTGCCCCGTCGGGAATGGTTCCGGGGCCTTGCCCCGAAGTATCTTGTCCAAATGCACGCAGGGGCGGCAGCGCCGCCCCCTTTAAGCTCGCGGCCTCAGCCGATCTTGAATCGTGACACAGACTGCTTCAGTTCTTCCGCACTCTTCGACAGTTCGCGCACCAGCTGGGCGGTGGAGCGTGTGCCCTCGCCGGTCTGCTCGGTCACGGCGAAGATGTGCTGAATGTTGCCGGCCACCACGTTGGCCGACTCGGCTTCGCGGGAGGCCTGCGCCGAGATCTGCTCGATCAGTTCGGCCAGCTGGCGCGACACCTTGTCGATCTCGCCCAGCGCGGTACCGGCCGCGTCGGACAGTCGGGCCCCTTCGACCACACCCTGGGTGGAGCGCTCCATGGCGCCCACCGCGTCCTGGGTGTCGGTCTGAATGGTCTTCACCAGCGCCGCGATCTGACGTGTCGCGTCGGCGGAGCGCTCGGCCAGCCGCTGCACTTCCTCGGCCACCACCGAGAAGCCCCGACCGGCTTCACCGGCGGAGGCAGCCTGGATGGCGGCGTTCAGGGCCAGCACGTTGGTCTGCTCGGTAATGTCGGAAATCAGCTCGGTGATTTCGCCGATCTCCTGGGACGACTCGCCCAGCCGCTTGATCCGCTTGGAGGTTTCCTGGATCTGGTCACGGATGGCGTTCATACCGCCGATGGTGTTCTGCACCGCGGCCAGGCCCGATTCGGCGGCATTCAGCGATTGGCGTGCCACCCGGGCCGAGTGCTGCGCTTGCGCCGACACTTCGTTGATTCGGCCGGCCATCTGCAGCACCGACTCGCCGGTGTCGCGGATCTCGCGCAGCTGCTCGGTCGAGGCTGCCAGCAGCTCGGTCGACGTGGCTTCCACCTGCTGCGTGGTCTCGGTCACGCGAGACACCGTGCCCTGCACCTGCGACACCAGGTTGCGCAGCTCTTCCACCGTGTAGTTCACCGAGTCGGCGATGGCGCCGGTGATGTCCTCGGTCACGGTCGCCTGTTGCGTCAGATCGCCCTCGGCCACCGTCTGAAGTTCGTTCATCAGGCGAAGAATAGCGGCCTGGTTGGCGTCGTTGACGCGCTTGGCCTCTTGCTCCTGACGCTCGGCTTCCTGGCGCTGCTGGTCGGCGATCAGGGCGCGCTGACGCTCGCCCTGCAGGTAGACATAAGCGAGGCCGCCAATACCCAGCAGCGAGAGCGCCACCGAGACGAGCAGCAGGGCCACATTCAGGGCACCGAAACCGGCCTCGCCGGACAGGCGTTCCTGCACGGTTTCCAGGCCTTTGCGCAGCGGTTCGCTGTCGGCAATGATGGCCGCCTGGGCTTCACGCGCAGACACCAGGCCCTGCAGGTTGCCCAGAATGGCACCGGCCTGCGTGCGGGTTTGTTCATACAACTGCAGCAGGGCATCCAGGCGCTCCTTGGTCTGCTCGTCCTTGGTGCCGGGCAGGCGCAGCTCGGGGCTGCCTTCGGCCAGGCCCTGGGCAATCTCGCGGAAGGAGTTCAAGTCCTTGCCCAGCAGGAACACCGCCTCGGGGCTGACGCCTTCCATGGTCAGGAACTCGTTGGCCGATTTACCGATACGCTGGGTCAGCATCACGAGCTGGCCGGCCGCGGAGATTTCGGCAGCGGAGGCGTTCTGCTGCAGCTTGAGGGAGGCGATGGTCTCGGCGATTTCCAGCAGGTCGGACGACTGGCGGTTGATGGCGCGCAGCGCCTGGCCCACCTGCGTCAGGATCTGCTGCTGCGAGAGCACCGTGTTGGCGTTTTTCTCGGCGCGGTCGACCAGCGGGATCAGCGGCTCGATGGAGATCTGCACGTCGGCCGACGCGGGTTTCAGATCGGTAGCGGCATCGCCGCTCTGCAGGCCGCGCACGTCGCGCGCCAGCACCGAAGTGCTTTCCTTCACCTCGGGGAAGGCCTGCGGGCTGCCGATCAGCGCCTGCGACACCGACTTCGCCAGACGCTGCGACTGCATCAGCGCCTGACCGGAGGCACGCACCTGTTCGGCGACCTTGTTCGCGGAGGTCTGCGACATCACGGTCACCGCCACCAGGCCTACCAGACCGGCGAAGGTGAAGCCGCCCAGCAGACGCTGCTGCGTGGCCGGCGGCAGGTGACCGATCAGGGGCACCGACACGCGCGGGCCGGCGGCGTCCAGGCCACCGTGCTGCACGCGGGTCTCGGCGAACTCGCCGGGCATTTCCGAAGGCGCCGCCTCGGAGATGATGGAGGAGTCCTGGCTCAAGGTCGATGCGCCGGCACGGTCGAGCGCGAGCGAGCCGTCGGCCCCGGGCAGCGGGAGATCGTCCAGCCGTGGGGAGACCTCATCGTACGCGGCATCCGGCGAGATGCCTGACGAGGACTTCTTGCCCGAACCCTTAAATTTGTTGATGAAACCCATATGTCCCTCTAGCTCACGTCCCTGGGCCTCGGCCCACAATCTTCACCCTGGGCCTCAGCCCACAATCTTCAAAAAGGCCTCGTCGGCAGCCAAGGCACCGAGGCTCAGTTCCTGCCACTTGCGTCCCTGACCATCGCGGTAGAGCCCCCCCACGAAGGACGGCTTGCCGCGCGTCTCCTCGGGTTCCGGCTGCAGCTGTTCCTTGCCGCGCAGGCCCGAAAGCCGCTCCACCAGCAGGGCACAGTTGACCTCGAGCATCGGGTTGAAGGCCACCAGGCGGGCCTGATCACGCACGTTGTCCGTCGGCGCCACGGAGGCGGAGGTGTTCTTGAAGCCGAGGAAGCCGGCCAGGTCCACGACACCGTGCAAGCCGCCGCGCAGGTTCGCCACACCGACAAACCACGATGCAGTGTGCGGCACCGGTACATACCCCGCGAAGGGAAAAATCTCGCCCGCATCCGACAGGGGCAGCAGGAATCCATGGCCGGCAGACTCCACCGCCAACCAGTTCGCGGTGCGGGCCTCGGTGCGGGCCGCCTGCAAACGCTCGGCCAGCCGGCTTTGCAACTCACGCAGCGCTTCTTTTTTCGCCATTCGTCTTGCCTGTGTCCCTGTGTGGTCCAGCGCCCGGCTTCAGCGTGCCGGGCTGCCGACTCAGTCGAAAGCGCGGATCTTGGAGATCAGCTCGTCGGCATCCACCGGCTTCACGACGTAGTCGCGCGCGCCCTGGCGCATGCCCCAGACCTTGTCGGTTTCCTGGTTCTTGCTGGTGCACATGATCACCGGCACGTCCGCGTAGTTGGGGTCGCGGGTGATGGCGCGGGTCAGCTGGAAGCCGTTCTGGCCCGGCATCACGACGTCCATCAGGATCAGGTCGGGTTTTTCCTCACCCAGGCGGCGCATTGCTTCCTCGCCGTTCTCGGCGGTGCGCACCGTATAGCCTTTTTTCGTCAGCAATTCCGACAGGTGGTGCAGTTCGGTCTTCGAGTCGTCGACCAACAGGATCTTCTTGACTGGCATGGCTCTTTCCTCGCTCCGGCCACCCACGGGCGGCCTGTACTACTTCAACGGTTTGATGCAGCAGGGCGCCCGCCGGGCGCCCCTTGATCCGGTCTCAAGCCACCCGGCTGTACTGCTCCACGGCCTGGAGCAGCTGATCCTTGGTGAACGGCTTGGTCAGGTAATCTTCCGAGCCCACCATGCGGCCGCGGGCCTTGTCGAACAGCCCGTCCTTGGAGGACAGCATGATGACAGGCACCTGCGCGAACTTCGGATTGCGCTTGATGATGGCGCAGGTCTGGTAGCCGTCGAGGCGAGGCATCAAGATGTCGCAGAAGATCAGCTGCGGCTCATGGTCGTTGACCTTGGCCAGCGCATCGAAGCCATCCTCGGCCAGCACCACTTCATATCCCCCCTGTTTCAGGAAGATCTCCGCACTGCGGCGGATGGTGTTGCTGTCATCGATGACCAGCACCTTGGTGGCTGTATCCACCGATGTAGCGTTGTCGCTGCTCACTGAGCCCTCTCCTCAACGACTGCCGAAGCCTGCGTGTTCCAATCAGATCTGCACCATCTCGAAATCCTCCTTGCGCGCGCCGCATTCCGGGCAGGTCCAATTCATGGGGACGGCAGCCCAGGCGGTCCCGGGCGCGATACCATGCTCCGGGTCGCCAGCGGCCTCGTCGTAGATCCAACCGCAAATCAGGCACATCCAAGTTCGAGACTCGCTCACTTTGTATCAGTTTCACTACAATGATGCGAGTCATTGTAGCCTTACGAAGACACCAAACTACCTGGGTCTGTGCGAACTTACACGTGATTGTTCACGTAGACTTTGTAACCGCCACCCCCCGCCGAAGCGGCTGCTCATGACCACCGATCCGAATCCCTCCGACCTCACCCAAGACGACACCCAGGACATGACCGGGCCGGCTTGCGTGATGACCTTCAACGCGAACGACCCGAGCGGTGCCGGCGGGCTGGGCGGCGACGTCGCGACGATCTCCGCGATGGGAGCCCACGCGCTGCCCGTCGTCACCGCCGTGCTGCTGCGCGACACCGCCGAGGTCTTCGACCACCAGTCCATCGACGAGGACGCCATTGTCGAGCAGGCCCGCAGCATCCTCGAGGACGCCGCCATTTCCGCCTGGAAGGTCGGCTTCCTCGGCAGCGCGGAGGGCGTCAGTGCCGCCGCCGAAGTGCTGAGCGATTATCCCGATGTCCCGCTGGTCTCCTACCTGCCCAATCTGTCATGGATGGAGGAAGCCGACCACGAGGCCTACCACGAAGCGTTCCGTGAACTGGTGCTGCCCCAGACCGAAGTGCTGGTCGGCAACCACAAGACGCTGACCGATTTCCTGCTGCCGGACTGGGAGGCCGACCGGCCGGCTTCGCCGCGCGAGCTGGCGGGCGCGGCGGCCGAACACGGTGCGCGCTTTGTGCTGGTGACCGGCGTGCAGTTGCCGGACCAGTTCGTCGACAACGTGCTGGCATCCGCCGAAGGCCCCATCACCGGCGAGAAGTTCGAGCGCTTCGACACCTCCTTCGTTGGCGCCGGCGACACGCTGGCCGCAGCACTCGCGGCGATGCTGGCCAACGGCGCCGAGCTGCACATGGCCACCGCCGAAGCGCTGGCCTTCCTCGACCAGACGCTGGACGCCGGCTTCCGCCCGGGCATGGGCTCGGTCGTGCCGGACCGTTTCTTCTGGGCCCAGCCGCCTGCCGAAGACGAGGAACTGCCGCCGGGCGCCGACGTCGATGCGCCCCACGACCCCCGACATGTCCACTAACCTCGCCCTGTTCGAACGCGCCCAGCGCGTCATCCCGGGCGGTGTCAACTCGCCGGTGCGCGCCTTCCGCGCGGTCGGCGGCACGCCGCGTTTCATCCGCCGCGCCGAAGGCGCCTACCTCTTCGATGCCGAGGGCCGGCGCTACATCGACTACATCGGCTCCTGGGGCCCGATGATCCTCGGCCACGGCCATCCGGCCGTGCTGGAGGCGGTGCGCGAGGCGGCCGGCGAGGGTTTGTCCTTCGGCGCGCCGACCGAGCGTGAGATCGAGCTCGCGGAGGAAATCCTCAAGCTGGTCCCCTCGATGCAGCAGCTGCGCCTGGTCAGCTCGGGCACCGAGGCGGCGATGAGCGCGATCCGGCTGGCCCGTGGCGCCACCGGCCGCGCGATGCTGATCAAGTTCGAAGGCTGCTACCACGGTCATGCCGATGCCCTGCTGGTCAAGGCCGGCTCCGGCCTCGCCACCTTCGGCAACCCGACCAGTGCCGGCGTGCCGGCTGAGGTGGTGCAGCACACCCTGGTGCTGGAGTACAACAACCTCCAGCAACTGGAAGAGGCCTTCGCGCTGCACGGCAAGGCGATCGCCTGCGCGATGATCGAGCCGATCGCCGGCAACATGAACTTCGTGCGCGCCGGCCTGCCTTTCATGAAACGGCTGCGCGAACTGTGCTCCCAGTACGGCGCGCTGCTGGTGTTCGACGAAGTGATGACCGGCTTTCGCGTGGGGCTGCGCAGCGCCCAGGGCCTCTACGCCGACCAGTTGCCGGGCTTCCAGCCCGACCTCAGCGTGTTCGGCAAGGTGATCGGCGGCGGCATGCCGCTGGCGGCCTTCGGCGGGCCGCGCGAGGTGATGCAGCAGCTCGCGCCGGTCGGCGCGGTCTACCAGGCGGGCACGCTGTCGGGCAATCCGGTCGCCACTGCCTGCGGCCTGGCGACCTTGCGCGAGATCCAGAAACCGGGCTTTTTCGACGCGCTGTCGGCCAGCACCCGCTCGCTGGTGGACGGGCTGAGCCAGGCGGCGCGCGCCGCGGGCGTGCCCTTCGCGGGCGACTGTGAAGGCGGCATGTTCGGCTTTTTCTTCGCCGACGCGCTGCCACAGCACTACAGCCAGGTGATGGCGACCGACAAGGAACGCTTCAACCGCTTTTTCCACGGCATGCTGGAGCGGGGCGTCTACCTGGCACCCGCCCTCTACGAGGCCGGCTTCGTCAGTGCGGCGCACAGCCGGGCCGATCTGGACGTCACCGTCGCGGCCGCCGCCGAGGCGCTGCGGGCCTGAGGCGGCCCCTCTCCATCAGCGGGCCTTTCGGGGCCCGTTTTTTTGGTCTTCAACAAGCTCCGCCGGAAGTGCCTGTCAAACAAGGCGAGGCAGGTGGAGGGCTGGGCCTGCAGTTCCAGCGCATCTTTCTCGCTCGCATACATGAATGTGTCGCCGAGGTGCTGGAGGTGGGCGAAGGCGTCACCGACACGCGCGTGGGAGATGTCGTGGCCGTGCCCTTAGCAAGGCCGGCTGGCCCTGGCACGCGTCACGACCCGCCTTGACGCCTGGGACAACGCCATCGACGCGTTCCTGTCGCAAAGCAACAAGATCATTGTGAGCCGGCCGAGGGTCGGCCCGGCGCCCACAGCACCTGCATGACAGCCTGCCTCAGCCCTCAGTGCGCCAGGCGCCCGGCCTCCCCGGGTTCGATCGCATGGCACGCGATCACCTGGCTGAACCCGTGGTCGCTGTCCTTGGGCGGCAGCCGTCAGAACAAGGGTTAACCCGAGCTGCACGCCGCGCCACCGGACCCGTGAAACGAGCCGCGCACAGCTTGGCCGCGCGACGCTTCTAGAATCCGGCGATGCACATTCACATCCTCGGCATCTGCGGCACCTTCATGGGGGGCCTCGCCGCACTGGCCCGCGAGGCGGGCCACCAAGTCACCGGCTGCGATGCGGGCGTCTACCCGCCGATGAGCGATCAGCTGCGCGCGCTGGGCATCGAGCTGATCGAGGGTTACGGGCCCGAACAGCTGAAGCTCCAGCCCGATGCCTGGGTGGTCGGCAACGTCGTGTCGCGGGGCAACCCGCTGATGGAGGCGCTGCTCGAGAGCGGCGCCCGCTACACGAGCGGCCCGCAATGGCTGGCGGAACAGGTGCTGCAGGGCCGCCACGTGATGGCCGTCGCAGGCACGCACGGCAAGACGACCACCACCTCGATGCTGGCCTGGATCCTGGAGCACGCGGGTCGTCAGCCGGGATTTCTGGTCGGCGGCGTGCCGCACAACTTCGGGGTGTCGGCGCGCTTGGGGCACGGCGCGCCTTTTGTGATCGAGGCAGACGAATACGACACGGCGTTTTTCGACAAACGCAGCAAGTTCGTGCACTACCGGCCACGCACCGCCGTGCTGAACAACCTGGAGTTCGACCACGCCGACATCTTCGAGGACCTCGCAGCGATCGAGAAGCAGTTCCACCACCTGGTGCGCACCGTGCCGGCCTCGGGCCGACTGGTCGTCAACGGGCGCGAGGAGAGCCTGCAGCGCGTGCTGGGGCGCGGCTGCTGGAGCGAGACCGCGAGTTTCGGCGTCGCCGCGGGTTGGAACGCGGCCGGCGAGCCGCACGCCTTCGACGTGCTGAAGGCCGGTCAGAAGGTCGCGCGGGTGGAGTGGTCCCTGCTGGGCGAGCACAACCAGCTCAATGCGCTGGCCGCGATCGCGGCGGCCGACCATATCGGCGTGACACCCGAGGAGTCGGCGCGTGCACTGGCCGCCTTCGGCAATGTGCGCCGGCGCCTGGAGCTGCGCGGCGAAGCCGCCGGCGTGCGGGTCTACGACGACTTCGCGCACCACCCCACCGCGATCCGCACCACCGTCGACGGCCTGCGCCGCAAGGTCGGGGCCGAACGCATCCTGGCGATCTTCGAGCCGCGCTCGAACACGATGAAGCTGGGCACGATGAAGTCGCAGCTGCCCTGGTCGCTGGAGCAGTGCGACCTGGCGTTCTGCCACAGCGGCGGGCTGGGCTGGGACGCGGCCGAGGCGCTCGCGCCGATGGGCGCCAAAGCTTTTGTCGACGACAGCATCGACGCGCTGGTACAGCGGGTGGTGGCGGCCGCGCGACCGGGCGATCACCTGCTGTGCATGAGCAACGGCAGTTTCGGCGGCGTGCACGAGCGCCTGCTGAAGGCGCTCGCCGCCCGCTCCTGAAAGAACCCGCTCAGCCGCGTGTCATCGTCGCGCGCAGGGCCTCGCTGAGCATCGCGAGGCTGTCCTGCAGATGCGCCTGCGATTCCACCGAGAGGCGGCGGTTGGCGGCCGCGGTGCGCAGCTGCTGCTGCAGCTCGGCGGCGTTCAGGCGCATCAGGCTCAGCGCGTCGGCCGGCAGGCTGGCCGAGCCGCGCGTCAGCAGCGTCACGACCCGCTTGAGGTGCTCGCGCTGCAGGTTGCGGCGCACCCGGTCGATCTCGCCGCCGCGGCGCGTTTCGCTCCACACCGCGTCCTGCAGGGTGCGGTAGACCTCCTGCAGCGAGATGACGTGTTTGGCCGCCGGACCGACATAGTGCGGCAGGTCGAGCAGGCGGGTCGCGACACCCGGGCTCAGCAGGCGCTCCAGTGCCGCGCTCTGCACGTTCAGCACCGCATTGGGCACGCTCACCGGCCCGACGCTGTCGCGGTCGAGGTAGTCAGGCGGCAGGCTGCTGAGGAACTCGGGCCGGAAGCGGAAGCTGTCGGCGCTGAAGATGCCGCGCGCCAGCAGCTGCAGCGCCTGGCGCTGCTTGGCCGGGTCGACCGGCGTGTAGGTGCGGCGTTTGGTCGTGCCGGGCAGGTCACGCACCTGCACCATGCCACCGATGTACTTGCTGGCCAGCTCGGTGGTGCGGTTGAGCTGGCGGAAACCACTCATCAGCAGGCGCCGCTGCAGCAGCGGGTCGCCCTCGCCCTGTGGCACCACACTCTGGGTGCGCTGCCACAGCTCCTGCGAGAGCTTGAGGCGCTTCTCGGCATAGGCCAGCGGGTCATCGCCGAGGTCGAAGCGGTTGGCCAGCGGGTCGATGCCCTCGAAGCCGGCGAAACCGCCGGCGTCGTAGTCGTCGGCATAGGCCAGCGCCGGCTCGGTGCTGCGCGCAGCGATGCGGGCCAGCTCGCCAGCCTCCTGCTCGGGGGCGAGCGGCTTGTAGGCGTATTCAATGGCCCAGTAGTCGTAGGGGCCGAGGCTGTTGTTGTTGTAGGCGCCTTGCTGCTCGCCCTTGAGCGCGAGGTTGAAGGCGTTGTAGTCCATCACGGAACCCGACACGCCGTGCTCACGCGTGTAGCGGCTGTCACCGAGCAAGGAGCGCCTGACGGTCGTCGAGGCCTTGAAGTTGTGCTTGAGTCCGAGCGTGTGGCCGACCTCGTGCATGATCGTGTCCTTGATGACCGACTGGACGAAGGCCTCGGCCTCGGGGCTGTCCGGGCTCAGCTCGCCGCGGGCTTCCAGCGTGTCCATCACGAAGTCCATCTCGGCGGCGTTCTCGAGCGCGTAGTTGCAGTCCTCGTGGCGTTCCTCGTGGCGATGCGCGGCCCCGGCAGCCGGCTCCTGGCGCGACGCCACCGCATGGCCCTTCTCCTCCACGATAAAGCGGCGCGCGCTGCGGCTGAAGACATCGGCCATCGAGATGTCGGCGTCCAGGATCTCGCCGGTACGCGGGTCGGAATGGTGGGGGCCGCGGGCGAAGCCGGCATCGGCGCCGACATACCAGCGAATCGAGGCATGGCGGCTGTCCAGCGTGTCCCAGTCGGCATCGTCAGGCTGTTGCTTCACGACGATCGCGTTCTTGAAGCCGATGCGCTCGAAGGCCTTGTTCCACTCCAGCACGCCGGCTTCGACCGAGGCGCGGTAGCGCTGCGGGATGTTCTTGTCGAGCCAGTACACGATAGGCGTCGTCGGCTCCGAGAGCGCAGCCGTCGGGTCCTTCTTCTCGAGCCGCCAGCGGTTGATGTGATGCACCCGCGGATTGGACTTCAGGTCGGTCGAGACGTCGGTGTAGGCGTCGGTGAAATGGCCCAGGCGCGGGTCGGCCAGGCGCGGGCGCATGGGTGTCTCGGGCAGGCGCGTGAAGTTGTAGACGAAGCCGACGAAAAAGCTGCGTGCGTCCGGTGTGGTGGACGGCGGCGTGGCGCCGCCGCCGGGCAGCCGCGGCGTGGAGAAATGCATGCGCACATTGAGCGTCGTCGCATCGGCGCTGACCCAGCTCTGCTCGAAGAAGGAATTGGCCCGGTCGAAGCTGTAGGAGGTGCGGAAGGCCGACTCGATGCGCGAGGAATAGCCCGAAATGTCGCCGAGCAGGAAGCTCGCGTCGACCAGCACCGAGCGACGCTCCGAGTGCTCGGCGCTGACAACCGGCGTGGCGCCGAGCAGGCTGTCGGAGAAACCCTGAGCGAGGGCCCGCGCCAAAGGCTGGTTGCCCTCGGCGCGGTAAGCGGTGTTGCGCGCCAGCAGCTGCATCTGGTTGCCCACGCGGCGGAAGCTGGCGACCCAGCTGTCGCCCATCTGGCTGGCGTAGAGACCACGCTCGCCCACCGAGCTGTGCACGTTGACGGACAGCAGGAAGGGCTGGTTCAGGCGGGACTCGGGGATCTCGAGCCAGACCTTGTCGTCCTTGCGCCAAAGCGGGAAGTAACCCTCGCTCGCCGTGGCGCCGCGGATCACGTCCGAGAAGGCGCGCAGCCCCGAGTTGTCGGTGCGCATCGGCGAGGGGGCGACCGGGCGGGTGGCGGCCGCCGTCTCGGCCGGAGCGGGCGGGTGCACGGCCCCCGGCTGGGGCGCGGGCGGCACCGTCATGGTGGCGCAGCCCCCAAGGCTCAGCAGGGCGAGCAGCCCCACGCGCAGCGGCCAGCGCATCAATTTCTCGTTCACGTTCCAGACCCTCTCACAACCCGGTGGCCGAAGCCCACCCATGACGAGTCAGTATAGAAATCCGTCCGCGGCGCAACACATCCCTAGAACCCCCGATCACACGCCGGCGCCGGGTGCGTGCGGAAGACCACGAACCGCAAGCCCGCTAGACTGCGGCCTTTCCCCCCTTGTTCCGGGCTTACCCGGCCACCCCCCCGAACGAGGGACGCGGGTCGCCCCTCAGCGTGACAAAAGCCGCACCGTGACGCCCACCCATCTGCTCTACCTGCACGGCTTCCGCTCCTCGCCCCTGTCAACCAAGGCGGGCCAGGTCGCTGCCCGCGTCGAGCGCTTGCAAGCCTCGGGCCAGACGCTGCACTGGCACTGCCCGCAGCTGCCGCCGTCACCGGCGCAGGCGGTGCGCGAGCTGCTCGCCAGGCTGGCCGACTGGCCGCTCGAGCGCAGCGCGATCCTCGGCAGCTCGCTGGGCGGTTTTTATGCCACCGTGCTTGCCGAACGGCTCGGCTGCCCCGCGGTGGTGCTCAACCCGGCCGTCGACCCGGCGCGTGACCTGGCGCGCCACATCGGGGAGCAGCGCGCCTGGCACAGCGAGGAACGCTTCTACTTCCGTCCGGAATACGTCGATGAACTGCGTGCCCTCACGCCGGGGCGGCTGACCCGGCTGGAGCGCTACTTCGCCGTCATTGCCAAGGGTGACGAATTGCTCGACTGGCGCGAGATGGCGGCCCGCTACCGGGGCGCGCCGCAGCGCGTCATCGACGGCAGCGACCACGCCCTGTCGGACTTCCCGGCCCACATCGACGCGGTGTTCGCTTTTCTCGGGCTGGGCTGAGGCCCTGCACGCGGGACGGCGCGCGACTCGGGTGACAATGTCTCCATGTTCGCCCTATTTGAAGAAGCCGGAAAATTCCTCGCCGGCCGCGTCATGTCGGAGGCCGACAGCTCGATGCAAGTCGAGCTCGACTCCGGCAAGCGCGTCAAAGTCAAGTCCGCCCATGTGCTGCTCCGCTTCGAGCAGCCCCAGCCCGCCCAGTTGCTGGCCCAGGCGCAGCCGCTTGCGGCCGAAATCGACCTGGACCTGGCCTGGGAGTTCGCGCCCGCCGAGGAATTCGGCTTTGCCGACATCGCGCGCGACTATTTCGACGCCCAGGCCACGGTGGTGCATCAGGTTGCCGCGCTGCTGCGCCTGTTCGAGGCCCCGCACTATTTCCGCCGCGTCGGCAAGGGCCGCTTCAAGAAGGCGCCCGAGGAGACCGTGAAGGCCGCGCTGCTCGGCATCGAGCGCAAGAAGCAGCAACAGGCGCAGATCGAGGCCTGGGCCGCCGAGCTGAGCGCCGGCACCTGCCCCGCACCGATCCGCGAGCAGCTCTTCCGCATCCTCTTCAAGCCCGACAAGAACGCCCTCGAGTACAAGGCCGTGGTCGAGGCGGCGCAGCGCTCGCAGGCCGCGCCGCTGGACCTCCTGACTCGCGCCGGCGCGATCGACAGCCCTTACCAGTTCCACTGGCGACGTTTCCTGTTCGAGCACTTCCCCAAGGGTTACGGCTTCCCGGCCCTGGCCGCCCCCGCGATCAAGGACGATCTGCCGACCGCGGCGGTGCAGGCCTTCAGCATCGACGACTCGGCCACCACCGAGATCGACGACGCGCTGTCGGTCACCGGTCTGGGCAGCGGTACGGTGGTGTTCGGCATCCACATCGCCGCGCCGGGCCTGGCGATCGCGCCCGGCAGCCCGCTGGACCAGGTGGCGCGTACGCGCTATTCCACCGTCTACATGCCAGGCTACAAGCTGACCATGCTGCCGGACGAGGTGGTGCAGACCTACACGCTGCAGGAAGGCCGCGACTGCCCCGCCGTCTCGCTCTACGTCACGATGGACGAGGCGACCCTGGAGGTGAAGGGCAGCGAAACCCGGCTGGAGCGGGTGCCGATCGTGGCCAACCTGCGCCATGACCGGCTCGGCGATGTCGTCACCCAGGCCGCGCTGGAAGACCAGGACCCGGCGGACTTCCCCTTCGCCACCGAACTGCGTTTCGCGTGGCGGCTGGCGCGCCATTTGAAGGCGCAGCGCGAAATCGTGCGCGGCAAGCCCGAGACCTTCACGCGGCCCGACTTCAGCTTCAAGCTGCAGGGCAACGGCGAGGCCGAGCCGACCGGCGCCGAGATCGTGCAGATCGGCATCCGCAAGCGCGGCGAGCCGCTCGACCTGATCGTCGCCGAAGCGATGATCCTGGCCAACAGCACCTGGGGCGGCTGGCTCGGCGAGCTGGGCGTGCCGGGCATCTACCGCGGCCAGGCCAGCCTGCTGCCGGGGGTGAAGGTGCGCATGGGCACCAAGCCGATGCCGCATGCCGGCATGGGTGTGAAGCAGTACACCTGGGCCACCTCGCCGCTGCGCCGTTATGTCGACCTGGTCAACCAGTGGCAGATCATCGCCTGCGCCCGGCATGGCCGCACCGCAGCGCTGGCCGCCCCCTTCAAGCCCAAGGACGCCGAGCTGTTCTCGGTGATCTCGGGCTTTGACGCGGCCTATTCGGCCTACAACGACTTCCAATCTGGCATCGAGCGCTACTGGACCTTGCGCTACCTGGAGCAGAACGACATCCGCGAGCTGGACGCCAGCGTGCTCAAGGAGGGCCTGGTGCGTGCCGAGAGTCTGCCGCTGGTGTTCCGCGCCACCGGCGCCGAGCGCCTGGCGCGGGGCGCCCGCGTGCGGGTGCGCATCGCCTCGGTCGACGAGCTGACGCTGGACGTCTTCGCCACTGTCACCGAACGTCTGGACGACAGCGCCCCGGCCGATGCCGCGACGGAGGAAGAGGCCGACGAACTGGAGCCGGCAGCCGGCCCGCTGGCCCTGGCGATCGACGTCAACGAGGCCGAGGCTCAACAAGGCGACAATAACGCCGGCTCCGCTCCCGCCCCTGCTGCCTGATGCTGAAGAATTTCTCGACCCTGCACATCGCGCTGGCCATCTCGGTCGGCCTGCACCTCGTCCTCGGGACGATGCGTTTCGTGGACCCGGAAGGTTTCAACCGGCTCTTTGAGGACACGCCGCTGGAAGTGGTGCTGGTCAATGCGCGTTCCAACGAGGCGCCGGTCAAGGCCCAGGCCATCGCCCAGGCCAACCTGTCCGGTGGCGGCGAGGCCGAGAAGGGCCGCGCCACCTCGCCGCTGCCGCCGTCCGAACTGCAGGCCGTGGGCGACGCGATGGAGGACACGAGCAAGCAGATCGAGCAGCTGCAGGAGCAGCAGAACCGCCTGCTGACCCAGGTCAAGCGCGACCTCGCCGCGCTGCCGCCGCCCGATCCGCAGCGCGACGCCGGCACGCCCGCGAACAAGGCTCAGGAGGAAAGGCGCCGCCAGCTGCTGCGCATGCTGGCCGAGATCGAGAAGCGCATCAACGAGGAAAACGCCCGCCCCAAGCGCCGCTACATCAGCCCGAGCACGCGCGAGGAGGTCTACGCGGTCTACTACGACCAGCTGCGCCGCAGGATCGAGGACCGCGGCACCCGCAACTTCCCCGAGCACCAGGGCCGCAAGCTCTATGGCGAGCTGACCATGATCGTCACGGTGGACGCCAACGGCCGTGTGGTCGACACCGAGATCGTGCAGCACTCCGACTCGCCGATGCTGGACCGCCGCGCCATCGCGATCGTCGAGGCGGCCGCCCCCTTCGGCCCCTTCTCGGCCGGCATGCGCGCCAAAGCCGACCAGATCGTGGTCGTGTCGCGCTTCCGCTTCACGCGCGAAGCGTCGCTCGAGACCACGCTGACCACCAACTGAAGCCCCGCCCTTCACAAGAACCGTCCCCCAGACCATGGACCGCTACGCCGTCGTCGGCCATCCCGTCGAGCACAGCAAGTCACCTTACATCCACGCCCGCTTCGCCGCGCAGACCGGCGAGCGCCTGAGCTACGACCGGCTGCTGGTGCCGCTCGACGGCTTCCTGCCGGCCGTGCGCGAGTTCGCGGCCGGTGGTGCGCGCGGCTGCAACATCACGGTGCCCTTCAAGTTCGAAGCCTTCGCCGCCGCCGGTCGCCGCAGCGAGCGCGCCAGCCTCGCCGGGGCGGCCAACCTGCTGAGCTTCGAGGGTGAGCAGTGGTATGCCGACAACACCGACGGCGCCGGCCTGGTGCGCGACCTGCAGCACAACGCCGGCTTCGAGCTGGCCGGGCGGCAGCTGCTGCTGATCGGCGCCGGCGGGGCCGCGGCCGGCGTGCTGGGGCCGCTGCTGGAGGCGCGGCCGCGCCGCCTCGTGCTCGCCAACCGCACCGTGGCAAAAGCCGAGGCGCTGGTGCAGCAGCATGCCGCACTGGCCAGGTCGGCGGGCGTCGAGCTACAGGCCGCCGGGCTCGATCACTGCGGCGAGGGCCATCAGCTGGTGATCAACGCCTCGGCGAGCAGCCTGGCCGGCGCGGCGGTGCCGGTGCCGGCTCGCGTGCTGGCGCCCGGCGCGCTGGCCTACGACATGATGTACGGCCCCGCCGCACGCGGATTTCTCGACTGGGCCGAAGCCCACGGCGCGACCGGGCGAGACGGCTTGGGCATGCTGGTCGAGCAGGCGGCCGAGGCCTTCGCGGTCTGGCGCGGCGTGCGTCCGGACACAGCCCCGGTGCTCGCCGCCCTGCGGACCGAGCAGGGCTGAGGCCGTGACGGGGAGTCCGCGAGCTTGATGAAACGCGTGCTGTCGATCGCGGGGCGCTGGCTGGCGCTGTGCGTGCTTTCGGGCATCGCCCTGCAGCTCTACTTCGTATTGCGAGTCGCCCTGATGCTGGTGATCGACCCGCAGTCCACCACCTTCCAGCGCGCCGAGGTCTGGCGCATCGCCACCAGCCAGGGCACACTTCCCTGGCGGCAGGAGTGGCGCTCCTACAACGAGATCTCGCCCCACCTCAAGCGGGCAGTGATCGCCTCCGAGGACGCCAGCTTCACCGAACACGAGGGGGTGGACTGGGAGGCGCTGGAAAAGGCCTACGACCGCAACCTCAAGGCCCGGGAGCGCGCCGAGCGGCACAACGAGCGCCTGCAGAAGCGCTCGCAGCGCCATCCCGAGCGGCCGGTGCAGATGCGCCAGGCCAAGGTGGTGGGCGGCTCCACCATCACGCAGCAGCTGGCCAAGAATCTCTTCCTCTCCGGCGAACGCAACCTGGCGCGCAAGGCGCAGGAGTTTGCCCTCACCTTCGCGCTGGAGGCCTTGCTGAGCAAGGAACGCATCCTGGAGATCTATTTGAACAACGTCGAGTGGGGCGAAGGCGTGTTCGGCGCCGAGGCCGCGGCACGGCACTATTTCCGTGTCGGGGCCGACCAGCTCACGCCGGCGCAGGCCGCCCGGCTGGCGGTGATGCTGCCGGCGCCCAAGCGATTCGAGAAGCGCCCGCACTCGGCCTATGTCGCAGGACGGGCGGCCACGGTACAGGCCCGCATGCGCGCGGTGCAACTTCCCTGAGCGGCAGGCACCCCGTCTGCCCCGGTCCTAGAATCATTGCTCCTCCCGACGCGAGCCTGCCGATGCCCTCGAACGCCACCCTTGCCGCTGAGATCGCCGCGACGGCTGCGCGCCTGATCGTCGAAGAAGGCATGGAATACGGCCCGGCCAAACGCAAGGCCGCCAAGCTGCTGAGCAAGCGCGGCCTGGGCAGCATCGACCTGCCGGGAAACGAAGCGATCGAGGACGAAGTACGCGCCTACCTCGACATCTTCTGCGCCGACACCCAGCCGACCGAGCTGGCGGCGCTGCGGCGTGTGGCACTGCGCTGGATGGAGCGGCTGGCGGAGTTCCAGCCCCACCTGGCCGGCGCGGTGTGGCGTGGCACCGCGACCCGGCTCAATGACGTCTGGATCAATCTCTTCTGCGACGACCCGAAATCCGCCGAGATCCTGCTGATCGGCCGGCGCGTCGACTACGACGTGGGCAGCGTGAATGGTTTTCGAGGCGACCCCGTGGACGTGCTGACGCTGGCCGACCGGGACGCCGATTTGGGCGGCCCGGTGCTGATCCACCTGGTGGTCTACGACCGCGACGACCTGCGCGGTGCCCTGAAGCCAGACGCACAGGGGCGCACCGAACGCGGCCCGACCGAGGCGGTGCGGGCCCTGCTGGAAGGCGGCCGATGAAGCGCCGCCGCCTGCTGTTGGCCGCAGTGGGCACGGCAGCGGCGGCCGGCGGCGCCGCCCTCGCCTGGCGGCGGCTGCACCCCGAGGCGCCCGCCCACCCGCTGTGGTCGCTGCGCCTGCCCAGACCCGACGGCGGCGAACTGGTGATGCAGGACTACCGCGGGCGCCCCTTGCTGATCAACTTCTGGGCGACCTGGTGCGCGCCTTGCGTGCGCGAGATGCCGCAGGTCGACCGCTTTTTCCGCGATTTCGGGCCGAGCGGATGGCAAGTCGTCGGCATCGCGGTGGACAACGGACCGAAGGTACAGGCCTTCCTGAAACAGGTGCCGGTCAGCTTCCCGAGCGGCATCGCCGGCTTTGCCGGGGTCGAGTTGTCGAGGTTCCTGGGCAACAGCCAGGGCGGGCTGCCTTTCACGGTCGGCTTCGACCGCGACGGGCGCCTCGCGCACCGCAAGGTGGGCGAAACCAGCTACGAGGAGCTGGCCGGCTGGGCGAAGATCGCCGCTTGAGCAGCCCGAGCGCCCGATCGGGCAAGCCCTTCGGGCTGTGAAACAATTTCTCGACATTTGCTCCGATTTGCGCGTAAAGTCACGGCTTCTCAATTCGAGGGCCCTTTTGGGCCCTCTCTGACGATGTCCATTCTTGTCCTGCACGGTCCCAACCTGAACCTCCTCGGCACGCGAGAGCCAGGAGTTTATGGTTCGACCACGCTGGCCCAGATCAACGCTGATCTGGTGAAGAAGGCAGCAGATCGCGGCGTCAAGCTGGATCACTTCCAACACAACCATGAAGGTGCGCTGATCGACCGGGTCCATGCCGCTCGCGAGGACGGAACCCGCTTCATCATCATCAACCCGGCGGCCTACACGCACACCAGCGTGGCGCTGCGCGATGCACTGGCCGCCGCGGCCCTGCCCTTCGTGGAAGTGCATCTCTCGAACGTGCACCGGCGCGAGCCCTTCCGCCACCACTCCTACTTCTCGGATCTTGCCGAAGGCGTGATCTGCGGGCTCGGAGCGAGCGGCTATCGGCTGGCACTGGAGTACGCGCTGGAGCGACTGGACATCTAGGCGCGGATAATCGCGCCCACCCAAAAACATGAAGGAGCGCCGGCGGCCCATGCACCGGCCTCCGCCTGAATCGGCGGCTCACGCCGCTCTTGGAGAGCACCATGGACTTACGCAAGCTGAAAACTTTGATCGATCTGGTGTCCGAGTCGAACATCTCGGAGCTGGAGATCACCGAAGCCGACGGCAAGGTGCGCATCGTGAAGTCCGACGGCCACGGCGCTGCCGCGGCCCCCTATATGGCGGCCCCGGTCGCCCAGCTGCCCCCGCAGGCGGCCGGCGCCGCGCCCGCCGCCGCGCCGTCGGCACCGGTGGTCGCCGCGGCCCCGGCCGAGCTGAGCGGCCACGTCGTCAAGTCGCCGATGGTGGGCACGTTCTACCGCTCCTCCAGCCCGGGCGCGAAGCCCTTCGCCGAGCTCGGCCAGCAGGTCAAGGAAGGCGAGCCGATCTGCATCATCGAAGCGATGAAGATCATGAACGAGATCGAGGCCGACAAGTCCGGCACGGTCACCAAGATCCTGTGCGAGAACGGCCAGGCCGTCGAATACGGCCAGCCGCTGTTCATCATCGAGTGAGATCGCCCGGTGCCGTTGCGGTCGCCACACCCTGCCGCGTTCCGCGGCGCCAATGACGCCGCGCGCCTCGTGCGCGGCCATCGAGCCGATCAAGATGTTTAAGAAGATCCTCATTGCCAACCGCGGCGAGATTGCGCTGCGCATCCAGCGCGCCTGCCGCGAGATGGGCATCAAGTCCGTCGTCGTCTACTCCGAGGCCGATCGCGACGCCAAGTACGTCAAGCTCGCCGACGAGGCCGTCTGCATCGGCCCTGCCCCCTCGGCACAGAGCTACCTCAACATGCCGGCCATCATCTCGGCCGCCGAGGTCACCGACGCCGAAGCGATCCACCCCGGCTACGGCTTCCTGTCGGAGAACGCCGACTTCGCCGAGCGCGTCGAGAAAAGCGGCTTCGCCTTCATCGGGCCGACGCCCGAGTCAATCCGCCTGATGGGCGACAAGGTCTCGGCCAAGAACGCGATGATCAAGGCCGGCGTTCCCTGCGTGCCCGGCTCCGAAGGCGCCCTGCCCGAAGACCCGAAGGAGATCATCAAGATCGCCCGCACGGTCGGCTACCCGGTGATCATCAAGGCCGCTGGCGGCGGCGGCGGCCGCGGCATGCGTGTCGTGCACACCGAGGCGGCGCTGATCCACGCGGTGCAGACCACCCGCAGCGAGGCGGGCGCGGCTTTCGGCAATCCGTCGGTGTACATGGAGAAGTTCCTCGAGAACCCGCGTCACGTCGAAATCCAGGTGCTGGCCGACCAGCACCGCAATGCGGTCTACCTGGGCGAGCGCGACTGCTCGATGCAACGCCGCCACCAGAAGATCATCGAGGAGGCCCCGGCCCCCGGCATTCCGCGCCGCATCATCGAGAAGATCGGCGCGCGCTGCGCCGACGCCTGCAAGAAGATCGGCTACCGTGGCGCCGGTACCTTCGAATTCCTCTACGAAAACGGCGAGTTCTATTTCATCGAGATGAACACGCGGGTGCAGGTGGAGCACCCGGTGACGGAACTGGTCACGGGCATCGACATCGTGCAGATGCAGATCCGCGTCGCGGCCGGCGAGAAGCTGCCCTTCGCGCAGCGCCACATCACGATGCGCGGCCACGCGATCGAGTGCCGCATCAATGCCGAAGATCCCTACAAGTTCGTCCCCTCGCCGGGCCGCATCACGATGTGGCACGCGCCGGGCGGCCCGGGCGTGCGGGTCGACTCGCACATCTATACCAACTACTTCGTGCCGCCCAACTACGACTCGATGATCGGCAAGGTGATCGTGCACGGCGACACCCGCGAGCAGGCGCTGGCGCGCATGAGCATCGCGCTGTCGGAGACGCTGGTCGAAGGCATCCAGACCAACATCCCGCTGCACCGCGAGTTGATGGTGGACTCGAAGTTCGTCGAGGGCGGCACCAGCATCCACTACCTGGAAGGCTGGCTGGGCCAGCACAAGCGCTGAGGCGGCGCAGCATGTTCGAGCTTGTCCTGCTGGCGCGCGAGGCCGACGTCGAAACCGTCTCCGAGGCCCTGATGGAGCTGGAGGCGCTGTCGGTCTCGGTCGAAGACGCGGATGCCGACACCGAGGCCGAGCACGCCTTGTTCGGCGAGCCCGGCATGCCCGCCCCGCGCGAGGGCTGGGACCGCTCGACGCTCAAGGCCTTGTTCGAGACCGAGCCCGAGGCCACCGAAGCGGCGACGCTGTTGCTGGCGCAGGATTGGGCGTCGGACGTGCACGTGGTCGCCATCCAGAAGATCGAGCCGCAGGACTGGGTCCGGCTCACGCAGTCTCAGTTCGCGCCGGTCGACATCACCCCCCGGTTCTGGATCGTGCCGACCTGGCACGAGCCGCCGGCCCAGGCCAGCCGGGTGATCCGTCTCGACCCGGGGCTGGCCTTCGGCACCGGCACCCATCCCACCACCCGCATGTGCCTGCGCTGGATCGCGCGCCAGGCCGAGGCCGGCCACGGCAGCTGGAGCCGTGTGCTCGACTACGGTTGCGGCTCGGGCATCCTCGCGATCGGCGCGGCGCTGCACGGCGGGCAGGCGATCGATGCAGTCGACATCGACCCCGCCGCGGTGGAGTCGACCCGCGCGAATGCCGCCGCCAACGGCGTGACACTGAAGGCCGGCCTGCCCGAAATGGCACAGGGCCGCTATCCGGTGGTGCTGGCCAACATCCTGGCCACGCCGCTGAAGCTGTTGGCGCCGCTGTTGAGCGGCCACGTCGCTCCCGGGGGCCATCTGGTGCTCGCCGGCATCCTGCAGCGCCAGGAAGAGGAACTGAAACAGGCCTATGCCCCCTGGTGTGCGCTGCAAGTCAGCGACAGCGAGGACGGCTGGATCCTGATGACTGCCCGACTCGATGCCGCCGCCTGAGCCGCGCGGCGCCGAGCTGATGGCATCATTTGCGCAATGAGCCTGGCCACCCGCTGTCCCGCCTGCCACACGACCTTCCGTGTGGTGCAGGACCAATTGAAGGTCTCCGAGGGCTGGGTGCGTTGCGGCCGCTGCAACGAGGTCTTCAACGCGATCGAGGGCCTGTTCGACCTCGACCGCGATGGTGCGCCGACCCCACCCGGCGTCATCACGCCCGAGCTTCGCAAACCCGACGCCAGCAGTCACCCGCAGCCGGCGCCGCCTGTGCCGCCGCCTCCCGCTCCCGCGCCGCCGCCCCTGCCGACCTTCGTTGCCTTCGAGCCGCCGCAGGCCGGGCCCTTCACGCCGGTGCCGGCACCCTCCCCGAGGCCTGAAGAGGCGGCGCCGACCGCCTACGAGGTGCTGGACTCCCGCTTTCTCGACCGCAGCACCTACGGCCCCGAGCAGAAGCCCGAGTTCGACGACGGGTTTGCCGATGCGCGCTACGACAGCACGCTCGAAGGGCACGAACTGGAGTCGCAGGCAGTGGCCGCCGGCGCGCCGGTGTGGCAGCCGCGCGCCGCCGACACCCGGAAACGCTCGCGCAAGGGCGCACCGCGTCGCAAGGACGAAGACCGCAGCGGCCCCGAGTTCCTGCGCCAGGCCGAACGCCAGGAGCGCTGGCAGTCACCCGGCGTACGCCTGGCGCTGCTGGCTTCCGTCCTGCTGTTCGCCGTCGTGCTGACCCTGCAGGCGGCCCTGCACTGGCGCGATACGATCGCCGCTCACCGCCCTGCCCTGCGGCCGCTGCTGAGCGGCTTGTGCAAGGTCGCCGGCTGCCGGGTCGGGCCGCTGCGCCGCATCGACGACGTGCTGGTGGACAGCAGCAGCCTGGCACGCGGCAACGGCGTCGACAGCTACCGGCTCACGGTGCTGGTGCGCAACCGCGGTGCGGTGCCGCTCGCCCTGCCCCATATCGATCTGAGTCTCACCGACGGCAGCGGCGAGCTGGTGGCGCGCCGCGCCCTCTCACCCGCCGACTTCAACGCGGCCGACACGATCGCCGCGCGCAGCGAGGTCTCGCTGACGCTGGACCTCACAACCCCCGGCCACCGGGTCACCGGGTTCACGGTCGAAGCGTTCTACCCCTAGCCCTTCCCTCCGATCCTTCAAAGGAGCACTTCATGTCTGCCTTGATCTGCGGTTCTCTAGCGTTCGACACGATCACCAACTTCCACGGACGCTTCAAGGAGCAGATCCTGCCGGAGCAGATCCACATCCTGAATGTCTCCTTCCTGGTGCCCACGCTGAGGCGCGAGTTCGGCGGCTGCGCCGGCAACATCGCCTACACGCTGAAGCTGCTCGGCGGCGAGCCGCTGGTGATGGCGGCGCTGGGCGCCGACGGCCAGGATTACCTGGACCGGCTGCGCAGCTGGGGCGTGACGACCGAGTACGTGCGGGCGGTCCCGCACAGCTACACCGCGCAGGCCATCATCATGACCGACGTGGACAACAACCAGATCACCGCCTTCCACCCCGGCGCGATGCAGTTCGCCCACGAGAACGAGGTGCAGCCGCGCGAGGACCTCAAACTCGCGATCATCGCGCCGGACGGGCGCGAGGCCATGCTCGACCATGCCGAGCAGCTGGCGACCGCGGGCGTGCCCTTCATCTTCGATCCGGGCCAGGGCCTGCCCATGTTCACCAGCGACGAGCTCAAGCGTTTCGTCTCGCTCGCCACCTGGGTCGCGCTGAACGACTACGAGGCCAAGCTGCTGACCGAACGCACCGGGCAGAGCCTGGAGACCCTCTCGCGCTCCCACCTGCAGGGCATCGTCGTGACGCTGGGTGCCGAGGGCTGCGAGGTCTGGACACAGGGCGAGGTCGAGCGGGTGCCGGGGGTGAAGGCCAGCGCCGTGGTCGACCCGACCGGCTGCGGCGACGCCTTCCGCGGCGCGCTGCTCTACGGGCTGGAACGCGGCTGGAGCCTCAAGCGCTGCGTCGAGCTGGGCAACCGCGTCGGCGCCATCAAGATCGCCTGCAACGGCCCGCAGAACCACACGCTGGACCGCGCGGCACTCGGGCTGGAGTAAGCGCCCGCGGCACTCAGCCCCCGCCGGGCTGCAGGCGCTCCAGCAGCGCCTGCGCGTCCCCGTCGAACTGCACGACGACGGTCTTGCGCCGCGAGGTCTGCCCGCGCAGCAGCTCCAGGCGGCTGCGCGGCAGCTCCAGCCGCTCGGCCAGCCAGCGCAGCAGCGCCTCGTTGGCCTTGCCATCCACGGGCGGCGCCTGCAGCCGCAGCCGCAAGGCCCCGTCGTGCAGGCCGATCAGCTCGGTGCGCTTGGCATTCGGGATGACGCTGAAGTCGAGCTCCCACGCCGCGCGACCGCGCCTCAGGTAGGACGGCAGATCCGCCATCGGGCTTCCCCATGAAAAAACCCGGCCGGAGCCGGGCTTGGAGTGCGCAGTGTGCCGAGTCAGGGCTTGGCGCCGGTCGGGAAGGGCCAGGCCGCCTGAGGGCTGAGCGTGGTCTTCGCGGCAGGAGCGGCCGGCTTCGCAGCAGGCGCAGCAGCAGGCGCGGCAGCAGCCGCCTTCTTTGCAGCGGGCTTTTTCGCCGCCTTCTTGGCAGCGGCCTTCTTGGCAGCCGGCTTCTTGGCGGCGGCGGTCTTGGTCGCAGCCTTCTTGGCGGGTGCGGCCTTCTTCGCGGCGACCTTCTTGGCCGGCGCTGCCTTCTTCGCAGCGACCTTCTTCGCCGGTGCCGCCTTCTTCGCGGCGACCTTCTTCACGGCGGCCTTCTTGGCCGGCGCTGCCTTCTTGGCGGCGACCTTCTTGGCCGGTGCTGCCTTCTTGGCGGCGACCTTCTTCACAGCGGCCTTCTTGGCCGGTGCTGCTGCCTTCTTCGCCGGAGCGGCCTTCTTCGCAGCGGCCTTCTTGGCCGGGGCTGCCTTCTTTGCGGGAGCGGCCTTCTTCGCGGCCGATTTCTTTGCAGTTGCCATATCGATTCTCCTTGATCAAGTTGCAAAGATCACTGCGCCGCTCGATACAGCGCAGCGATTCACCGCCCGTTGGACTGTCTTGGAGAGACGCCCTGGTACGGTGAATGGGGTGACAGCCAGTGCCTGCGGCTTCTTGGTCCGCGGGTCACTGTCTGCGAATCTTGATCTCTTCATCATGACCTGGAGAGCAGCGTTCGTGCCCGCGCTTCAGTCCCAGGAGAGCGCGCCACCGGACTGGTACTCGATGACGCGGGTCTCAAAGAAATTGCGCTCTTTCTTCAGGTCGATCATTTCGCTCATCCAGGGGAACGGGTTCTCCTCGTTCGGGAAGAGCTCCTCCAGGCCGATCTGCGTCGCGCGCCGATTCGCGATGTAGCGCAGGTAGCCTTTGAACATCGAAGCGTTGAGGCCCAGCACGCCGCGCGGCATGGTGTCCTCGGCGTAGCGGTACTCCAGCTCGACCGCCTTCAGGAACAGGGCCTTGATCTCGGCCTTGAAGGTGGCGGTCCAGAGATGCGGATTCTCCAGCTTGATCTGGTTGATCAGGTCGATGCCGAAATTGCAGTGCATCGACTCGTCGCGCAGGATGTACTGGTACTGCTCGGCCGCGCCGGTCATCTTGTTCTGCCGCCCCAGCGCCAGGATCTGCGTGAAGCCGACGTAGAAGAACAGGCCCTCCATCAGGCAGGCGAACACGATCAGCGACTTCAGCAGCGTCTGGTCGTTCTCCGGCGTGCCGGTGCGGAAGTTGGGGTCCATGATCGCGTCGATGAACGGGATCAGGAATTCGTCCTTGTCGCGGATCGACGCCACCTCGTGATAGGCGTTGAAGATCTCGCTCTCGTCCAGGCCCAGCGACTCCACGATGTACTGGTAGGCGTGGGTGTGGATCGCTTCCTCGAAGGCCTGGCGCAGCAGGAACTGGCGCGCCTCGGGCGCCGTGATGTGCCGGTAGGTGCCGAGCACGATGTTGTTGGCGGCGAGCGAATCGGCCGTCACGAAAAAGCCGAGGTTGCGCTTGATGATGCGGCGTTCGTCGTCGCTCAGGCCGTTGGGGTCCTTCCAGGTCGCGATGTCGCGTGACATGTTGACCTCCTGCGGCATCCAGTGGTTCGCGCAGGTCGCGAGGTACTTCTCCCAGGCCCACTTGTACTTGAAGGGCACCAGCTGGTTAACGTCGGTCTGGCCGTTGATGATGCGCTTGTCGGCCACGTTCACGCGGCGCTCGCTGCCGGACTGCACGGTGCTCGCAGTGTCCGCTGCAGGAGTCGGCAGCGAAGCAGCAAGGAAGCTGGAGGAGGGGGAGGAGAAGGAGGACACCGCTTGTTGGGGCGACGGGGGCATGGCCCGCGCTTCACTGGAGAGATTTTGCGCGGTGCTCGTCGAGTGCTTTTTCGAGGGAGTGACTTCTTCTTCCCAGACCAACATGGTGGACATCCTGTAGCGGTGAATTATGAGAGTGTTGTGTTCAAACACCAAGCACTTCTTGACATTCGTGCGACGAACTTGTTGCGGTCGTGCATCGCTTCAAGCACTCGGGTGAACACGGAGAAGAGGCAAGTGCTGCTGCATGCATCGCCTCGCAGACAACACAAGGGGCATCGTGTCGCGCCGACCGACCGATCGACCCATCGATCGATCGCCAAGCATCGTGTCGCTGCTCATCACGCGCGGCCCCTCTGGTGAAAACCACGAGCGAGCGACACACACGAGAGGCATCGCTCGCCTGGCAGCGATCGGTGCGAGGGTCTTCTGCCTGCACCGATCGCCCCCGGTCTGTTTACTGGCACGCCTCGCAGGTCGGGTCGTCGATCGCGCAGAACTTCACGTCGGTGGCGGGATCGCTCGCCGCCGCGACCTGGGCTTGCGCCGCGGCCGCCGCCGCCTCCATCGCCGAGAGGCCGCCCGCGTTGCCGCCCTGGGTCGGCACCGCGTTGAGCTGGCCCGCCTTGACGGTGGACTTCTCGGCGTGGGTCGCGCCGATGGTGCGCAGGTAGTAGGTGGTCTTCAGGCCGCGCGTCCAGGCCAGCTTGTAGGTGTCGTCGAGCTTCTTGCCGGAGGCGCCGGCCATGTAGATGTTGAGCGACTGGGCCTGGTCGATCCACTTCTGGCGGCGCGCCGCCGCTTCCACCAGCCAGGTCGGCTCGATCTCGAAGGCGGTCGCATAGAGCTGCTTCAGCTCCTCGGGCACCCGGTCGATGCGGCGCAGCGAACCGTCGAAGTGCTTCAGGTCCATCACCATCACGTCGTCCCACAGCCCCAGCTGCTTCAGGTCGCGCACCAGGTACTCGTTGATGACGGTGAACTCGCCCGACAGGTTGGACTTGACGGACAGGTTGCCGAAGCAGGGCTCGATCGACGCGTCCACGCCAATGATGTTGGAGATGGTCGCGGTCGGCGCGATCGCCACGCAGTTGGAATTGCGCATGCCGTGCTGCTGGATGCGTGCGCGCAGCGCGTCCCAGTCCAGCGTGCGGCTGCGGTCCACCTCGACGTAGCCGCCGCGCTGCTCGGCCAGCAGGTCGAGCGAGTCGATCGGCAGCACGCCGCGGTCCCACAGCGAGCCCTTGTAGCTGGAGTAGCGGCCCCGCTCGGCGGCCAGCTCGGTCGACGCCCAGTAGGCGTAATAGCACAGCGCCTCCATCGAGCGGTCGGCGAAGTCCACCGCCTCCTGGCTGGCGTAGGGGATGCGCAGTTCGTACAGGCTGTCCTGGAAGGCCATCACGCCCAGGCCGACCGGGCGATGGCGCATGTTGGAGTCGCGCGCCTTCTTGACGGCGTAGTAATTGATGTCGATGACGTTGTCGAGCATGCGCATCGCCGTCGCCACCGTCTTCTTCAGCTTCTCGTGGTCGATGCCGCCGTCCTTCAGGTGCTGCGACAGGTTGACCGAGCCGAGGTTGCAGACCGCGATCTCGTTGTCATTGGTGTTCAGCGTGATCTCGGTGCACAGGTTGGACGAATGCACCACACCCACGTGCTGCTGCGGCGAGCGCACATTGCAGGCGTCCTTGAAGGTGATCCAGGGGTGGCCGGTCTCGAACAGCATCGACAGCATGCGGCGCCACAGGTCGACCGCGCGCACCTTCTTGAACAGCTTGATCTCGCCGCGGGCGACCTTGTCCTCGTAGCGGGTGTAGGCTTCCTCGAAGGCCTTGCCGAACTTGTCGTGCAGGTCCGGGCAGGTGGCCGGGGAGAACAGCGTCCACTCGCCGTTTTCCATCACGCGGCGCATGAACAGGTCGGGAATCCAGTTCGCCGTGTTCATGTCGTGGGTGCGGCGGCGGTCGTCGCCGGTGTTCTTGCGCAGCTCCAGGAACTCCTCGACGTCGAGGTGCCAGCTTTCCAGGTAGGCGCACACGGCGCCCTTGCGCTTGCCGCCCTGGTTGACCGCCACCGCGGTGTCGTTGACGACCTTCAGGAAAGGCACCACACCCTGGCTCTTGCCATTGGTGCCCTTGATGTGCGAGCCCAGCGCACGCACGCGGGTCCAGTCGTTGCCCAGACCGCCGGCGAACTTGGACAGCAGCGCGTTGTCCTTGATGGCCTCGTAGATGCCGTCGAGGTCGTCGGGCACCGTCGTCAGGTAGCAGCTGGAGAGTTGCGAGCGGCGCGTGCCGGAGTTGAACAGCGTCGGCGTGCTCGACATGAAGTCGAAGCTGGACAGGACTTCATAAAACTCGATCGCGCGCGCTTCGCGGTCGATCTCGTTGAGCGCCAGGCCCATCGCCACCCGCATGAAAAATGCTTGCGGCAGCTCGATGCGCTGGCTGTCGATGTGCAGGAAGTAGCGATCGTAGAGCGTCTGCAGGCCCAGGTAGTCGAACTGCAGGTCGCGGTCGGCGTCGAGCGCTTCGCCCAGCTTCTTCAGGTCGTACTGCAGCAGCTTCTCGTCGAGCAGCTCGGCCTCGACGCCGCGCTTGACGAAAGTGGGGAAGTACTCCGCATAACGCTGGTGCATCTCGGCATGCATCACCTCCTCGCCGAGGATTTCCTTGCGGATCGTGTGCAGCAGCAGGCGCGCCGTGGCGTGGGTGTAGCCGGGGTCCTTCTCGATCAGCGTGCGGGCAGCCAGGATGGCGGCCTTGAAGACCTCGTCGATCGGCACACCGTCGTACAGGTTGCGTTTGGTCTCGGCGAAGATCGGCTCGGGCTTGACGTCGGCGCCGAGGCCCGCGCAGGCGGACTCGATCAGGGCCTGCAGCCGGGGCAGGTCCAGCGGCACGCGGTGGCCCCGGTCCAGCACCGTCAGCGCCGGCTCGACGACGGCGGCGGGCACCTCGCCCTGGCGCGCGCGCTCCTGCGAGCGGCGCTCGCGGTAGAGCACATAGGCGCGTGCGATCTCATGGTGGCCGCCGCGCATCAGCGCGAGCTCGACGTGATCCTGCACATCTTCAATATGGAAGGTACCGCCGCTCGGGCGCGAGCGCAGCAGGGCCCGCACCACGCTCTCGGTCAGACCGTCGACGGTCTCGCGCACGCTGGCCGAGGCCGCGCCCTGGGTGCCGTGCACTGCCAGGAAGGCCTTCATCATCGCCACGGCGATCTTGTTGGGCTCGAAGGACACCACCGCGCCATTGCGACGAATGATCTGATAGGCGGCATAGGCCGAAGCCGGCGGCGTAGCCGGGCGGCTTGCACCGGCCCCAAGGCCCGTGACCTGAGGTTCGACGCTGGTCGTGACGGTCTGCATGAATACCCCTTCTGTCTGCTTGACTCTGCGAATATCGAAAGCATCGCGGCCCATCTCCACGCAGGCGCGCGGGGGGCTGGTCGTGCTGGTGTTTGTCTTCAGCGCCCGACGCCGGCAGGGCCCCGTGCGTGGCACTGTCGGACCCCCTGCCGGCCTGCTGTCGGACCGCTTTTTTTGAGAGGGCGCGAGGATAACACGAACACTATAGCTAGCGGCTCGCGCCACTTCAACACGCTAGCGATAGCGTCGCGGTGAGGAATGCAGGGGTTGACGCGCGACGCATTTTTTGTCTGTGAAACGCCGCCGCGGCACTCACTTCCGCGCCAGCCCGCGCCACGCCTTGCATGCGGGTACGCATCCCGCGCCGATGCTTGGGATGCGAAGGTTTTCGCCTCACGAGGCGCATCGACGCTGAACGCCGGGATGCGGCTTCAGCGATCTGTGTGGCGTGTGGCGGACGCGACGTGCGCGGGGGTCGTGGGTGATGCCAGGGAAAGGGGAAAGGCGTCGGCCCCCCACCCCAGCGCGAGCGCCACGCCCTGCCAGTCGAAGGCAGCGCCGGGGTCGCGCTTGCGGCCCGGCGCGACATGCTCGTGGCCAGCCAGGTGCGTGATCGGATAGCGCGCGCGCAAGGCCTGCAGCAGGGCCACCAGGCAGGGATACTGCGCTGCCGCGAAGGGCTCGTCCTCGAGTCCCTCGAGCTCGACGCCGATCGAATAGTCGTTGCAGTTTTCACGCCCTCGATACGAGGAGCGCCCCGCATGCCAGGCGCGCTCCTCGCAGGAGACGAACTGCAGCAGTTCGCCGTCGCGCCGAATGACGAAGTGCGAGGACACCTCCATGCCGCGGATCTGCTGGAAGTAGGGATGTGCGTCCCAGTCCAGCGTGTTCGTGAACAACTGCTCGATCTCGGGGCCGCCGTAGCGGCCGGGCGGCAGGCTGATCGAATGGATCACGACCAGATCGATCAGCGAGCCTTCGGGCCGGGGACCGAAATTGGGCGAAGGCACCGCGCGTGCGCCCTCGAGCCAGCCGTCCCGCCAGGTCGCCGCGCTGCCTTGCATGCCTGGGCCTCGTGGTGCGCGTCCGCCGCCGACCCTCAGGCCTCGTCGGGCTCGACGGCGACGCCGTGCTCGGCCACCAGCACACCCAGCCGGGCCATGCGGTAGCGCATCTGCCGCAGCGAGAGCCCCAGGCTGGCGCCGGCCGCGGTGCGGTTGAAGCGATGGCGCTCCAGTGCGCGGATCAGGATGTCGCGCTCGACCGCGTCGAGGTAGGCCGCGAGGTCGCTGGGCAGCGGCACCGCGGCCGCCTCGACCGGAGCCGCCGCCGGCGCCAGGATGAGGGGCTCGGCAACCGGCGGCGAGGCCGGCACGCCCAGGGTCTCGGGGTCCGGCCCTGTGAGTTCGGCGAAGACGGTGTCGGGCAGCGCAAGGTCGGCCTGGTCGATCCACTCGCCGCCGGACAGCGCGACCGCGCGGTGCAGCAGGTTCTCCAGCTCACGCACATTGCCGGGGAAGGCATAGCGGCTCAGGTGGCCCAGCGCGGCGGGGGTCAGGCGCGGCGGCGGCCAGACCTCGGCGTCCTGCGCAATGCGCTCCAGCAGGCGCTCACAGATCAGCGGCAGGTCCTCGAGGCGCTCGCGCAAGGCCGGTACGCGGATCTGGATCACGTTGAGGCGGTAGTACAGATCCTGGCGGAAACGACCGCCCTGCACTTCCGAGGCCAGGTCCTTGTGGGTGGCGCTGACGATGCGCACGTCCACCGGGGTCTCGACCACCGCGCCGACCGGGCGCACCGCACGCTCCTGGATCACGCGCAGCAGCTTGGACTGCATCGACAGCGGCAGGTCGCCGATCTCGTCGAGGAACAGCGTGCCGCCGCGCGCGGCCTGGAAAAAGCCCTCGCGGTCCTCGGCCGCGCCGGTGAAGGCGCCCTTGCGGTAGCCGAAAAACTCGGCCTCCAGCAGCTGCTCGGGGATGGCGCCGCAGTTGACCGCGATGAAGGGCTGGGCGCGCCGGCCGCTGACCTCGTGGATGGACCGCGCGACCAGTTCCTTGCCGGTGCCGGACTCGCCTTGCACCAGCACCGGGGCCATGCTGCGGGCGACCTTCTCGATCATGCCCCGCACATGCAGCATGGTGGCCGAGGCGCCGGCCATGCGGTCTATCGTGCCGCTGCCCCCGGTGACCACGACCGCGGGCGCCGCGGCGCGCACGCTGCCGCGCGAGGCGGCCGGCGCCGGCACCGCGGAGCTGGCCGCGACCCCGGCCGGCGGCGCCGCGCTGGGCCGTCCGAGCGCGGAGGCCACGACGGCGCGGAACTGCTTCAGGTCGACCGGTTTGGTGAGGTAGTCGTAGGCCCCGGCCTTGAGCGCCTCGACGGCGTTTTCCGGCGAGCCGAAGGCCGTGATCATGATGGCCTTCTCGCGCCGCCCGGTGTCCTCGAGGCGGCGCAGCAGGTCCAGCCCGGTGCCGTCGGGCAGGCGCATGTCGGTGATCACCGCGCTGTAGGTGCGGTCGCGCAGGCGCGACCAGGCGTCTTCGACGGTCGCCGCGGTCTCGACGTCGTAGCCTTCACGCAGCAAGGTCAGTTCGTAGAGGGTACGCAGGTCGGGTTCGTCATCGACGACCAGCAGGCTGTAGTGGGAGGCAGAAGTCATCTGGCGAGGTTCAAGCTGGCAACGGGGCTTCGATGGCACCCAGGGGCTCCAGGCGCATCACGACGAAGAACTCATTGCGAGCAACATGCTGGGGGCCCCGCAGACGGTAGTCGATGGTGGCGCCATAGCGCTCGCACAGCTCCTTGCAAATATACAAGCCCAGGCCGGTGCCCCGGCTGCGGGTCGAAAAGAAGGGCTCGAACAGGAAACGCTCGACGTCGGGCGGAATGGGGGCGCCGTCGCTCGCGACGCTGAGCGAAAGCACCTGGCTCTCGACGCTCAGGCGCAGCTCGACGCTGCCCGGCGTGCCGGAGGCATGGCGGTAGGCGTTGTCGAGCAGGTTGATCAGCACCCGCCTCAGGTGCTCGGCGTCGAAGGCGGCACCGCAGGGCTGCGGCGGGAAGGCCACCCGCAGCGCGCTGCGCTCGCCCAGCGGCAGGCGCACCGTGCGCGCCCATTCACGGCAGGCGGCGTCGACCAGGGCCCGCACGTCGATCACGTCGGCGCGGATCGGCGCGCCACCGGGAGCGACCTCCATCACGTCGTCGACGATACGCTTCAGGCGTTCGACGTTGTCGGCCACCATCTGGGTCAGCTGGCGGTGCGCCGGCAGAGCGACGTCTTCGGCCAGCAGGGCATTGGCCTGCGCGATGGCGGACAGCGGATTGCGGATCTCGTGCGCGATGCCGGCGGAGATGCGCCCCATCGCCGCCAGCTTTTCCTGCCGCATCCGGGCCTGCACGTCGCGCAGATCTTCGAGGAACAGCACACACAGTTCCTCCGAGCGCTCGCGCTGGCGCCGGCGGGTGAAGCGCATGCGCACCCGCAAGGCACGCGACTGCCCCGAGGCGAACTGCAGGGTCAGCTCGCGGCCTGCCTCGGGCGAGCGCCCCTCGGCGAAGGCGCCTTGCGCGGCAGCGGCCAGCGGCGCCCACACCGGATGGCTGTGCAGGTGAAAAGGCGCCGGGCGCACCAGGCCTTCGTCCGCGATCAGCCGGCGTGCCGCCGGGTTGGCGGCGCGCACGCGGCCGCGCCGGTCGACCACCAGCACACCGTCCTGCATCTCTTCGATCACCAGGCGGTTCAGCTGCGCCTGCTGGCGCGCCAGCTCCATGCTGCCGCGCGCGGCGAGCTCCTCGCGAGCCAGCCGTCCGGCCAGCTCGCCGGCCAGGATGGTGACGACAAAAAAGCCCGTGCCCACCAGGCCCGCCTGGGTCATCAGCGGACCCAGCTGCCCACCCTGCAGCGCATGCAGCCAGGCCTCGCCGAGCAGCAGCAAGGTCACGGCCGCGGCAACGGCCAGCGCCGACAGCCGCGGCGTCAGCACGCCTGCCATCAACACCGGCAGCACCATCAGCGGCACGAAGTTGATGTTGGACACCGAGGTCAGCAGATGCAAGGTGCCGAACACGGCCAGATCCATGCCGATGCTGGCGGCCCACTGGCGGCGCAGCAGCCGGCTGGAGGACAAGGGCTCCTTGGCTTCGGCGCGCGAGCGTGCCAGCCACCAGGTGGCGAAGGCCGTCACGGCATAGCCCACATAGATGGCCAGCGGCCAGGGCGGCAGCCGGTTGGCAGCGGTCAGCAGCGGACCCAGCTGGGTCACCAGCAGCAGCAGGCCGACCGCGGCGCGCGCACCGAGGAAGGTGCGGTAGATGCGTTGAAAGGACGGCAGGCCCACACCCAGCAGGCGCTTGGCCTGACGCGACAGGAAACGCGAGTCGTTGCCCTGCGGCGCGGCCCAGCCGGTGTAGCGCGACTCCCTGCCGTCGCCGCGATCCTCGCCGAACTCGGTGTCCTGGGCCACGCCCAGCGCGGCGAACCACGACTCCTCGCCCTGCAGCGAGACATCGGAGGAGGCGGTGGAACGGCGGCTGTCGGGCTTGCGCGTCCGGCTGGGTCGGCGGCTCATGGTTCGGACGTCTCCGGGCGCTACGGAGGGAGGTTCAGCCGCCCGACGCACGCCGGTGCGCCTCGCAGCAATAGTGGCCGCCGGGCCCGGGCAGGGCCTCATCGCGCGGCAGGTGCACGCCGCACTGGCGGCATTCCACCATCTCGCGCGGCTTCCCGAGATCTTGGGGCGGCGGCGGCGTGGCGCTGCGGCGCGGTGCGGCGGGCCGCTGACTGCGGACCAGCCACAGCACCACGACGACCACGAGGATCAGGACCAGGTATTTCATCTCGGACCGGCGCCTCTCAGGCTGCCGCACTGGGCCGGCTCAGCAGCACTTCGAGCACAAAACGCGAGCCGACGTAGGCCAGCAGCAGCAGAATCGCACCCGTGTACAGCCAGCGCGTCGCCATGCGGCCGCGCCAGCCGAAGGCCCGGCGCCCGGCCAGCAGCGCCGCGATGACGACCCAGGCGAGCACCGAGAACACGCTCTTGTGGTCCCAGCGCCAGGGATCGGCAAACCAGGCACCCAGGACCAGCGCGGCGGACAGCACGACAAAACCGGCGGCGACAAAACGGAAGGTGAGCTTCTCCAGCCGCAGCAGCGGCATGCCCAGCGGCGTGGGCGGCGCGATCGCGCGCTGGACACCGCCGCGCTTGTCGCGCATCTGGCGCTCGGCATTGGACAGCAGCGCCGCATGCAGCACGGCCGCGCCGAACAGACCGTAGGACGCGATGCCGAGCACCCAGTGCAGCGGCATCCAGGGCGAATTCAGGTGGGGCCGCACCTCGCCGGGATAGGCCAGCGCCAGCGCGACGGCGGTGAGTCCGAGCAGGGCCAGCGTGCGCCTCACCCCGGGCAGCGGCACGACCCGGCTCTCGACGGCGTAGACAGCGAGCACCAGCCACAGCGTGGTCGAGAGCGCCGGCGCGAAACCGAAGCGTGCGCCGACCTGCGTCACGCCCCAGCCCGAGGTATCGAGGACGATGGCCGCACCGTGCGCCAGCCAGCCCAGCAGCAGCGACCCGCGCGTGAAGCCCGGCCTCGCCCCTTGCAGCGCGGCGACGGCGTAGCCCAGCAGCGCGACGACGCTGGCGGCAATGGTCCACAGTGACGGGGCCGGTACGGAGCCCCAGGGCCCGGAAGCTAGAATCATCCGCACAGTGTACTTTCGCGGCGCACCGTCCTGGCGCCCGCAGCAGCTCGCAAACCCCATGGCCTCTACCCTTTCCGATCGTCTGTCACGGCTGGTCAAGCAGATGCGCGGCCAGGCCCGCATCACCGAAAGCAACGTGCAAGACATGTTGCGCGAGGTGCGCATGGCGCTGCTCGAAGCCGACGTCGCCCTGCCGGTGGTACGCGACTTCATCGCCCGCGTGAAGGAGAAGGCGCTCGGCCAGGAGGTGGTGGGCTCGCTCTCGCCCGGCCAGGCGCTGGTAGGCGTGGTGCACCGCGAGCTGACCGCGACCATGGGTGAGGGCGTCAGCGACCTCGATCTCGCGACCCAGCCCCCCGCGATCATCCTGATGGCCGGCCTGCAAGGCGCGGGCAAGACCACCACCACCGCCAAGCTGGCCAAGCACCTGATCGAAAAGCGCAAGAAGAAGGTGCTGACGGTCTCGGCCGACGTCTACCGCCCTGCCGCCATCGACCAGCTCAAGACGGTGACCCAGGCGGCCGGCGCCGAGTGGTTCCCCTCGGCGCCGACCGACAAGCCGCTCGACATCGCGCGTGCCGCGGTCGACCACGCGCGCCGTCACTATATGGATGTGCTGCTGGTCGACACGGCCGGCCGGCTGGCGATCGACGAGGCCATGATGGCTGAAATCCGCGAGCTGCATGCCGCGCTCAAGCCCATCGAGACCCTGTTTGTCGTCGATGCCATGCAGGGCCAGGACGCAATCAACACCGCCAAGGCCTTCAAGGAGGCGCTGCCGCTGACCGGCATCGTGCTGACCAAGCTCGACGGCGACTCGCGCGGCGGGGCGGCGCTGTCGGTCAAGCAGATCACCGGCGCACCGATCAAGTTCGCCGGCGTGTCCGAGAAGATCGACGGCCTGGAGGTCTTCGATGCCGACCGCCATGCCGGCCGGGTGCTGGGCATGGGCGACATCGTTGCGCTGGTCGAGGAAGTGCAGAAGGGCGTCGACCTTCAGGCGGCCGAGAAACTGGCCCAAAAGGTCAAGTCGGGCGAAGGTTTCGACCTGAACGACTTCCTGGCGCAGATCTCCCAGATGAAAAAGATGGGCGGGCTCTCGGGCCTGCTCGACAAGCTGCCCACCGAGCTGGCCGCCAAGGCCGGCCAGGCCGACATGGACCGCGCCGAGCGCGACGTGCGGCGCATGGAAGGCATCATCAATTCGATGACGCCGCTGGAGCGCCGCAAGCCCGAACTGATCAAGGCCAGCCGCAAGCGCCGCATCGCCGCCGGCGCCGGCGTGCAGGTGCAGGAGGTCAACCGCCTGCTGAACCAGTTCGAGCAGATGCAGGGCATGATGAAAAAGATGAAGGGCGGCGGCCTGATGAAGATGATGAAACGCATGGGCGGCATGAAGGGCCTGCCCGGCATGGGCCGCTGAACCTCCCGAAATGATTGACCTGCGAGGCCCGCGCGGCTAAGGTCCGACGCAACTTCCTTCATCATTGACGATGCAACAAGCAGTCCTTGTCGTCCTGGCGGTCGCGGTCCTCGTCCTGCTGGCTTGGGTCTGGACACGCCGCCGCAAGCCCGCCATCCAGCGCGCCGGCAAGGCTCGCGGTGTCGAGGCGCTCGACACCCTGCTCGCCTGGACGCCCCAGCCCACCCGCATCCTCACCGGGCCGGAACGCGAAGCCTTCCTGTCGCTGCGCAAGGCGCTGCCCGAGCACCTGGTGTTCGTGCAGGTGCCGCTGGCACGTTTCCTGAAGGTCCCGACGCGGCACTCCTATGCCGAGTGGCTGCGCCGGGTGGGCCAGCTGTGCGCCGACCTGGTGATCTGCGACATGAATTCGCAGGTCGTCGCGGTCGTCGAGGTGCGCCAGCGCGAAGAGCAGGAGAGCAGCCGCAGCCGTCGGCGCCACGCGCGCATGGATCGCGTGCTGCTGGCCGCCGGGATCCCGCTGCATGTCTGGCTGGAAGACGAGATTCCGGCGCCGGCCGCCATCCGCGAGGCGCTGCTGAGCACGCCAGCCGGCCTGACCCAGGACGAAGGGGCGGCCACCGTCAGCACGCGCGGAGGAGCGGGTCGGCGTGACGCGGCCGGCAGCCGCGACACCGTGCCGGACGGGATGGAGATGACCGACCCGCCGCCGTCCACCTGGTTCGACGATCTCGAATCGGCTCCGGTACCGCTGGCCCCCACCCCGGCGGCCGGGCAGCGCAGGCGCCACTGAGACGGCGCCTGCGCGAGACGCCAGCCCGGCGCTCGCGGCAGAGCACCCTCCCGGGTCTCAGCTCAGCAAGGCCTGCGCGAACTCGCGCGCGTTGAAGGTCTGCAGGTCCTCCAGCTTCTCCCCGACGCCGATGAAATAGACCGGGATGGGCCGCTCGCGGGCGATGGCCGCGAGCACGCCGCCCTTGGCGGTGCCGTCGAGCTTGGTGACGATCAGCCCGGTCAGCTGCAAGACCTCGTCGAAGGCCTTGACCTGGGTCAGCGCGTTCTGCCCGGTGTTGCCGTCGACCACCAGCAGCACCTCGTGCGGCGCGCTGGCATCGGCCTTGGCGATGACGCGGCGGACCTTGCGCAGCTCCTCCATCAAGTGCAACTGGGTCGGCAGGCGCCCGGCCGTGTCGGCGATCACCACGTCGCAGCCGCGCGCCTTGCCGGCGCTGACGGCATCGAAGGTCACCGCGGCCGGGTCCCCCCCCTCCTGGCTGACGATCTCGACCCGGTTGCGGTCGGCCCACACCGCCAGCTGCTCGCGGGCTGCGGCGCGGAAGGTATCGGCGGCGGCCAGCAGCACCTTCTGGTCGGCCTCGGCCAGGTGGCGTGTCAGCTTGCCGATGCTGGTGGTCTTGCCGGCCCCGTTGACGCCAACCACCATCATCACGGTGGGCGTGAACTTGCCGACCTCCAGCCCCTTCTCCAGCGGCGCCAGCAGGTCGGTGATCGCGTCGGCCAGCAGGCGTTTCACCGCAGCCGGCTCGGTGGCCTTGTTTTCCTTCACGCGCCGCTTCAGGTCGCCGAGCAGGAATTCGGTCGCCTTCACGCCGGTGTCGGCCAGCAGCAGCGCTTCTTCCAGTTCCTCGTAGAGGGCGTCGTCGATCTGCGTGCCGGTGAACACCTGGGTCAGGCTGGTGCCGGTCTTGCGCAGTCCGGCCTTCAGCTTGTCCATCCACGAGCGGCGCTCCTCGACCGGCGCCGGCGCGGCAGCCGCGGGCACCTCCGCCGGCGGAGGCACCGGCACTGGAGCGGCCAGCGGTGTCGGCGCGGGTGTGGGCACCGGAGTCGCCGGAGGCGCGGGAGCCGGTACCGGGGCAGGCAGCGGTGCGGCCCGCAGGATCGGCGCGGAGACCGGCGACGGCAGCGTCACCGGCGCCGGCGCTGGCTCCGGCAGGGGCGGGGCAGCCGGCGCCGAAGGCGCGACCGGCACCTCCGCGGTCACGGGGGCGGGAGGGGCCTCGGGTTGCGACGCGGGGGCGCCGCGCCGGAAGAAGCTGAAGAAGGAGGAGCCGGCCGGCGCGGGGGCCGCGGCGGGGGTCTCGGCGACGGGCGGCGGCGCAGGCTCCTGCGCGGCAGGCCCGGGGGGCGCTTCGGGCGCCGGGGTGGGCGGCTTTTTCTTGAAGAAGCTGAACATAGATGCGTTGGAAGTAGCCCCGGATTCTAAGGACCCGGCCATGGCCCCCAGCGGGCCGAGGTCGAGCGGCGGCCCCTACAATCCAGCCGCCGTCGCCACCCGCCCGTCATGCCGCACCGCCCCGCCCGCCCTGCCCCGCCCCGCGAAGTCCGCATCATCGGCGGCCTGTGGAAGCGCACCAAGCTGCCGGTGGCCGACAAGCCCGGGCTGCGCCCGACCCTGGACCGGGTGCGCGAGACCCTGTTCAACTGGCTGGGCCAGGACCTGGACGGCTGGCACTGTCTGGATGCCTTTGCCGGTACCGGCGCACTGGGCTTCGAGGCCGCCTCGCGCGGCGCCGCGGCCGTCTGGATGCTGGAAGCCGATGCGCAGCTGGTGCACCAGCTCAAGACCACGCGCGACCGCCTGCAGGGCGAGGCCCTGCACATCGAAAACACCGACGCGCTGCGCTGGATGCGCGCCTCGGCGCCGGCACGCTTCGACCTGGTCCTGCTCGACCCGCCGTTCTCGGCCGGGCTTTTCGAGGCGGCGCTGCGAGCGGCGACGCCGCTGCTGCGTCCCGGGGGCTGGCTCTACCTCGAATCGGACGCGCCGCCACAGCCCTCCTGGCTGAGCGAGCTGGGCCTCTCGGTCTGGAGGGAAAGCCGCGCAGGGGCGGTCCATTTCTGTCTGCTGCAGCCCAGCGCCCCCTAGGCCGCACTGGCTACACTCTGAGACCTCAGGAGGAGCCCCCCAAAATGAACCGCACCACACCCCGTATCACGGCCGTCTACCCAGGCACTTTCGATCCCATGACGCTCGGTCACGAGGACCTGATGCGGCGCGGCAGCACGCTGTTCGACCGGCTCATCATCGCGGTGGCGGCGGGCCACCACAAGCGCACCATGTTCACGCTCGAGGAGCGTCTGGACATCGCGCGCGAGGAGGCGCGGCCCTACGGCAACGTGGAGGTGATGGCCTTCAGCGGCCTGCTGCGCGACTTCGTCGTCGCCCATGGCGCCCGGGTGGTGGTGCGCGGCCTGCGCGCGGTGAGCGACTTCGAATACGAATTCCAGATGGCCGGCATGAACCGCCAGCTGATGCCGGACGTCGAGACCGTCTTCCTGACCCCCTCCGACCAATACCAGTTCGTCTCGGGCACCTTCGTGCGCGAGATTGCCGTCCTCGGCGGTGATGTTTCCAAATTCGTGGCACCCTCGGTGTTGCGGCGCCTGCAGGACCGCGTGAAACAGGGCGCCTGAAAGACGAGAGCCGCCATGGCACTGATGATCACCGACGAATGCATCAACTGTGATGTCTGCGAGCCCGAGTGCCCCAACCAGGCCATCTCGATGGGCCCGGAGTTCTACGTGATCGACCCGCGCCGCTGCACCGAGTGCGTGGGCCACTTCGACGAGCCGCAGTGCGTGCAGGTGTGTCCGGTGGAGTGCATCCCCATCAACCCGGCGCATGCCGAAAGCCGCGAGGAGCTGCAGGCCAAGTACGAGCGGCTGCAGCGCGGCGAAACCGTCCCGGCCACGGCGTCAGGGGACTGAAGCGCGCGGGCTTCAATGGCTCCCCGAGCGGTGGGCCGGCCTCGAGCCCGGCTGCACGGCCACGAAATCGCCATCCCGAGCGCCGACCCCGCCGGCCTTGCCCGACTTGCGGCGTGACCGCCCGCGCGGCTCGGCCTCTTTCGACTCTTTCGGTAGCGCTGTGGTGTGGCGGATGCCGCCGACGGCCGGCCACGCGGCCTCGTGCTCGCGGCGCCGCTGCGCCAGTTCGTCGGCCTGCGCGCTCTGGCGTTCATGGCTCTGCTGCGCGGCGGCGCGCTCCTCTTCGCTGCGCGGATCGGCCGCCTCGACGACACGGCCGCCCTGGCCCGGCGGGCAGGCCTGCTCGGAATAGCTGTTGCCGCAGCGGTAGATCGTTTGGGCGATCGCGCCGCTCGAGGCAGCGATCGTGGACAACAGCAGGAGCAGGCAGCGTCGCTTCATGGCACCTCGGTGTCGAGTTGGGGGGGCTTGGGGGGTTTGGGCCGGGGCGGCTTGGCGTGGATGAGCCGCTGGGCGATGTCCATCTCGCCGCGCAGCAAGGCGTCGAGGGCGGGCAGCGTGCGCTCGATCGCCTGCTCCAGCGCGACCCGGTGCTCGGGGGAGGGTTTCCTCAGCACGTAGTCGGCGACCTCGTGCTTCACGCCCGGATGGCCGATGCCCAGCCTGAGCCGCCAGTAGTCGGGGCTGCCCAGTTGAGCGTGGATGTCGCGCAGGCCGTTGTGCCCGGCGTGGCCGCCGCCCTGCTTGATCTTGGTCTCGCCGGGCGCGAGGTCCAACTCGTCATGCGCCACCAGGATCTCGCCGGGCGCGATCTTGAAGAAGCGCGCCAGCGCCGCGACCGACTTGCCCGAGAGGTTCATGTAGGTCTGCGGCTGCAGCAGCCAGACCGGCCCGTCCACGTCGGGCAGCGGCCGGTTCACGCGCGCGACCAGGCCCCAGTAGCTCTTGTCGAGCTGCAGCGAGGCGCGCAGCTTGCGTGCCACCTCGTCGATCCACCAGAACCCGGCGTTGTGGCGGGTCGCTTCATATTCCGGCCCGGGATTGCCCAGGCCCACGAAAAGTCGAATCATGGGCGGGATTATCTGCTCGTGGGCCTGTACCGCCGGCCCACCGCGCGGCGGCACTATTGCACGGTCCCCCGCCCCATCGAGCCGATGCACGCCCTCGGGCCTCGCATAAACTCCACGTTCAACTCGCCGAACAACAAGGCGAATCCGTCTTCTCTGGAGGGTCCCATGCATTCACATCTGAAGGCCGCGCTCGTCGCGGCCAGTCTGCTGTCGCTCGTCGGTTGCGCGACGGAGAGCTCGCGCAGCCTGCCCGTCGAACAGGTCCAGGCTGCGGCGGCGCCTTATTCGGGCACGCGCACAGCGGTTTCCGTCGGCAAGTTCGACAACCGCTCCAGCTTCATGCGCGGCGTGTTCTCCGACGGCGTGGACCGCCTGGGCAGCCAGGCCAAGACCACGCTGATTGCGCACCTGCAGCAGTCGCAGCGCTTTTCCGTGCTGGACCGCGACAACCTGGCGGAGACGAGCCAGGAAGCGAAGCTGCAAGGCAGCGCCCAGGCGCTGCGCGGATCGGCCTACGTCGTCACCGGCGACATCTCGGAGTTCGGGCGCAAGGAGGTCGGCGACCACCAGCTGTTCGGCATCCTGGGACGCGGCAAGACGCAGGTCGCGTATGCCAAGATCACGCTCAACATCGTCAACGTCCTCACCTCGGAGGTCGTGTTCTCCGCGCGCGGCGCCGGCGAGTACCAACTCTCGAACCGGGAGATCGTCGGCTTCGGCGGCACCGCGAGCTACGACGCCACGCTCAACGGCAAGGTGCTCGACCTGGCGATGCGTGAGGCGGTGGACAAGCTGGTGTCCGCGAAGGATGCGGGCCAGTGGGGCCAGGAGGTGCGTTGATGAGCCGCTCGACCTGGGCCCGCCGGCTCCTGCTGGTCGGGGCCATCGCCGTGCTCGCCGGATGCGCGAACCGAGGCACGGCCCCCTTGTACCTGTGGGAGAGCTTTCCCAGGCAGCAGTACCAGACGCTGCTGCGTGAAGGCTCGGACACCGAGGCGCAGATCCGCGACCTGGAAGCCCACGCCGAGAAGGCGCGCGGTAGCGGCGCCGCCCTGCCGCCCGGGTTCCGCGCCCACCTCGGCATGCTGCACCTCAGCGTCGGCAATGCGGATCAGGCGCGCCAGCTCTGGCAGGCCGAGAAGGCTGCGTTTCCCGAGTCGGCGCCCTACATGGACCAGCTGCTGAAGCGGCTGGACGCGCCCGTGAAGACGTCGAAGAACGAGAAACCCGCATGAAGCCCACCCCGCTGTCTCTCTGCGCCGCCCTCCTCGGCGCGGCCCTTCTCGGCGGCTGCGCAACCCAGCCGCCTTACGACTACTCGGCCTTCATGAAGGCCAAGCCGGCCACCCTGCTGGTGATGCCGCCGGTGAACGGATCGCCCGACGTCAAGGCGTCGCCCAGCGTCTGGTCGCACGCCACGCAGCCCTTGTCCGAGGCCGGCTACTACGTGCTGCCCGTCACCCTCGTCGACGAGACGTTTCGCCAGAATGGCGTGACCACGCCCAACGACGCCCAGGACATTCCGTATCCCAAGCTGCGCGACTTCTTCGGCGCCGACGCGGCCGTCTATTTGAAGGTCAACCAGTACGGCACGAGCTACGCCGTGCTGAGCAGCGAAACCCGCGTCGAAGTCGAGGGGCGCATCATCGACCTGCGCAGCGGCGAGCTGTTGTGGCAAGGCAAGGCGTTCGCGACCTCGGCCGAGCAGCAGCAGCAGTCGCAGGGCGGCCTGGTCGGCCTGCTGGTGACCGCCGTGGTCAAGCAGATCATCGGCACGGTGACCGACGAGGCGTACAAGTACGCCGGCATCGCCAACCAGCGCATGCTCGGCGCGCCACGCTACAACGGCGTGCTGCCGGGCCCGCGCTCGCCCTATTACGGGCAGCCTCCGGTCACGAAGTAAAGGCCGGCGCGCGGGCCTGCCTGCACCACCACCGGTGCCTGGGTCATTGAAGGATCGAACGAGAAGGAAATCGCTCGAGGACCGCGGTTGAGGGGTGTGCCGCTGCGTCGGGCAGACAGCAGCGGCAGGTCCAGGTGGATGAATACCGCCAGGCCACGTCCGCCGTGGCATCGGCGCCCGAGAACTGTCTCCGGGCGAGCTTGGGGTCCTTTGAGAGAAGAGAACACCCAAAAATGCAAAAGCCCCGCCTCGGCGGGGCTTTTCGACACGCGAGGTGTCAGGCGAAGATCACTTCTTGCCCTTGCCCTTGCCCTTGCCGGCATCGGCAGCGGGGGCCGGGGCGGCCTCGACGATGACTTCCTCGACCGGAGCGACGACCGTGGCGATCACCGGGTTCGGGCGGCCGTGCGTCACGACCTTGACGCCCTTGGGCAGCGTGATGTCGTTGACGTGCAGCGACTGGCCCTTGTTCATGTTGCCGAGGTCGACTTCGAGGAACTCGGGCAGCTGCGAAGCCAGGCACTGGATCTCCAGGTCGGCGATGACGTGGCTGATCGTGCACTTCTCGGTCTTGACGGCCGGCGAGTTCTCTTCGTTGATGAAGTGCAAGGGCACCTTCTTGACGATCTTCGTCTTGGGATCGATGCGCTGGAAGTCGATGTGCAGGACCTGCTGCTTGTAGGCGTGCATCTGAAGGTCACGCATCAGCACCTTCTCGACCTGGCCGTTCAGTTCCATCTCGAGGATGGAAGAGTGGAAGGCTTCCTTCTTCAACGCGTGGTACAGCGCGTTGTGATCCAGCTCGATCATCTTGGGCTCGCCGGCACCGTAGACGATACCGGGCACCTTGTCGGCGCGGCGCAGGCGGCGGCTCGCTCCGGTCCCCTGCAGCTGGCGCTCATATGCGACGAATTTCATTCATCTCTCCAATCAACGTAGGCGTCCGCGACCAGACGCAAATCGGGCCGCCGGATGCCTGGACGGCGGGCGGCCCACTGACCGGGGCCTCACGGCCGCCGGTTTTGTTCACGGCATCAGAAGTTGTTGTTCTGCTCCGAGAACAGAGACGTCACCGATTCGCCGTCGGAAATGCGGCGGATGGTTTCGGCAAACAGGAAAGCCACCGACAGCTGGCGGATCTTGGTGATGGGCTTCGCCGCCTCGACCAGCGGGATGGTGTTGGTGATGACCACCTCGTCCAGCTCGGAGTTGCGGATGCGCTCCAGCGCCGGGCCCGAGAAGACGGGGTGGGTGCAATACGCATAAACCGACTTGGCCCCGCGCTCCTTGAGCACCTCGGCAGCCTTCACCAGCGTGCCGGCGGTGTCGATCATGTCGTCCATGATCACGCAGTTGCGGCCCTCGATCTCGCCGATGACGTGCATCACTTCCGAGACGTTGGCCTTGGGACGGCGCTTGTCGATGATCGCGAGGTCGCAGCCCAGCTGCTTGGCCAGTGCACGGGCGCGCACCACGCCGCCGACGTCCGGCGACACGACCACCAGATCGTCGTAGTTGCGCGACTTCAGGTCCGACAGCAGCACCGGCGAGGCGTAGATGTTGTCGACCGGAATGTCGAAGAAGCCCTGGATCTGGTCGGCATGCAGGTCCATCGTCAGCACCCGGTTGATGCCGACGACCTCCAGCATGTTGGCCACCACCTTGGCGCTGATCGGCACCCGGGTCGAACGCGGGCGGCGGTCCTGGCGAGCGTAGCCGAAATAGGGAATGACGGCCGTGATGCGACGGGCCGAGGCGCGCTTGAGCGCGTCGGCCATGATGCACAGCTCCATCAAATGTTCGTTGGTCGGCGCGCAGGTGGGCTGGACGATGAACACGTCGCGCGCGCGCACGTTCTGCTGGATCTCGACGGTGACCTCACCGTCGGAAAAACGCCCCACCGAGGCCTGCCCCAGCGCGATGCCGAGGTGGTTGGCGATCTCTTGCGAGAGCGAGGGGTTGGCGTTGCCGGTGAACAGCAGGGTGTCGGACAGCATCTTCCTCTCCGTCGAGGGCTACAGTGACAGTGTCGGAACCGTCTTGAAAATCGTCACCCCGGCACACACGCACCAGCACGGGCATCGCTCAAAACTGCAGAACCTCTGGAGCGTCACTCTCGGAAGAATGCGGTCCAGAGGTTCCGGGATGGTTTGGCAGGGGAGGAAGGATTCGAACCCTCGAATGTCGGAATCAAAATCCGATGCCTTAACCGACTTGGCGACTCCCCTACACAGGCCCTCGTCGCCGTCGAAACGGCAGCGCCGGCCCAAAACTTGTCGCGCTCAGTCTGTCGCCCAACCCTTGAGCGGGTGAGACTCCAGACTCCGGCATTGTCGCCCGATCCAGCCTTCGGGAAGCTGAAGATCTGAAAAATTCAGATCTTTCGGAACGCCATTGCCATCAATCACATGCCTTGCATCCAGCCTCGCGAACACCGCACTGCCCGAGCCTGTCATCCGGCTGTTGCCGAAGCGGCTGTGCAGCAACTTGGCGGCTTCCGCGACCTGCGCGCACAGCGCTTGTGCCGCTGCTTGCATGTCGTTCTTGCCGAAGCCGTTTTGCTGTGCAAGAAAGTCCATGACTATAGCAGGCCTTGTATCGCGTGCCAAGAGGGGACTGCCAAAAATTTCCTTCGTCGGCAGACTCGCCGCCGGTTTGACGACAAAAAAGCGTTCGCTCGCCAGCTGCAGGGGCGTGAGCTGCTCGCCAATGCCTTCGACCCAGGCCGGCCCGTCGCCGAGAAAAAACGGCACGTCCGCGCCGAGCGTGGCGCCGAGCGCCGTCAGCCGCGCGCGCGGCCAGTGCAGCCCCCAGAGCCGGTTCAGCGCGAGCAGCGTGCTGGCGGCGTCCGAGCTGCCGCCGCCCATTCCGGCACCCCAGGGCACGTTCTTCTGGATCGAGATGTCGGCGCCCAGGCTCGTGCCGCTGGCGGTCTGCAGCGCCCGCGCGGCGCGCAGGCAGAGGTCGTCGGCCGGGAGCGCCGCACCCAGGTCGTGGCGCGTGATGATGGCGTCCGCGCGGCGCTCGAAATGCAGCAGGTCGCACCAGTCGATCGGCACGAACACGGACTGCAGCAGGTGGTAGCCGTCGGCGCGCCTGCCGATGATGTGAAGGAACAGGTTCAGCTTTGCCGGAGCCGGCACGTCGTAGAGGGCCTTCATCGGGGACTCGGTCGGGAGGCTCAGGACGGATCGAGCTTGGCGCGCACCGTCACCGCGGGGAGCGTGAGGCGTACGGCCGTGATCAGGCGGTCGGCGGCCTGCGCCAGCCGGACCTGCCAGCCCAGTTGCACGAAACCGGGGGCGCCGTCGGGCAGCGGCTCGCTGGGCGCCTCGCTCCAGGGGCGGCCGCGCAGCCAGTCGAACAGCGCGGCCACCGGCAACGCTTCGCCGACCATCTCGCGGGTCAGCTCGTCGAGGTCGGCGAAACGGCGTGTCTGCCCGTCGGCACGCAGCCAGGCTTCGCCGGGTTGCCAGGAGGCCACGGCCAGCAGACTGCCCAGCGGCGACGCCAGACGCAACTCCCCCCGGCTGGGCTCGCCCAGCAACTCGAAGCTGCCACTCGAGGAGCGCGGCTTCGCGTTCGGTGCATCGGGCTCGACGCGCACCGCGAGCCGGCCGGAGAGCGCCACCGGCAAGACCTGCTCGGAGCCCGCCGTCGAGGGCTGACGGGTGGCACAGCCCGACAGCACACACAACAGCGCCGCCAGCAGCCAGCCGCCGGCGCCCAGCCGCCGCGCTGCGGCGCGGGGTCCGGGCGTCGGCTTCACAGACCCACCTTCAGCCGCGCCAGGGTTTCCTTCAGCACGTCGTTGGCCGCGTCCTTGTCGCGCCCTTCGCGCCACACCTTGCGGGCCTCCTCCTGGCGGCCGAGCACCCACAGCACCTCACCCAGGTGGGCCGCGATCTCGGCGTCGGGACGGGCGTTGTAGGCGCGCTGCAGGTGCTGCAAGGCCTCTTCGCGGCGCCCCATGCGGTATTCGATCCAGCCCAGGCTGTCGATGATGAAGGGCTCGTTGGGCGCGAGCTCCAGCGCCTTTTGCACCAGGTCGCGGGCTTCCTGCAGCCGCGTGTTGCGGTCCGCCAGGGTGTAGCCGAGCGCGTTGTAGGCGTGGAAATGCTCGGGCTTGAGCTCGATGACACGGCGCAGCAGGCGCTCCATCTCGTCGGGACGCTGCAGCTTCTCGGCCATCATGGCCTGCTCGTAGAGCAGGTCGGCGTCGTCGGGGTAGCGGCCGTTGGCCAGCACCATCACCCGATAGGCCTCGGACCAGTTTTTCAGGTCGCGCATCAAATGCGACTCGGCCAGCAGCTTGGAGCGCCCGTCCTCGGCGCTGCGCTCGGGCGAGGCTTGGATCAGGGCACGCGCTTCGGGCACCCGGCCCTGCTTGGCGAGCAGCGCCGCACGCCGCACCTGCACCGTCAGCGGGTTCTGTGCGCTGTCGATACGGGCCAGCCAGCCTTCGGCCTGCCGGTAGTCGCGCTGCTCCTCGGCCGCCTGGGCCAGCAGCAGGTAGGCCTGGGTCAGCCCTTCGGCGGGCGACACCAGGGTCGCGTCGGCCTCCTCCGACTCCGTGTCAGGCCCGGTTTCGTCCTCGCCCGCCGGTGCGCTCACGGGCACCGCCGGCTTGGCGGCAGCGACCGCCGCAGCCGCTGCGCTGTTCAGTTCGACATAGCGTCGCAGCGCCAGCTCGGCCTCGCGCGGCTGCTTGAGTTCGAGGCGCAGCGCGCCCAGGCTCAGCCAGGCCGGCGCGAGCTTGGGGTCGGCGCGAGTGGCCTGCTCCAGCTGGGCAGCGGCTTCGCCATAACGCTGCAGGCCGACCAGCGAGCGCACATAGGCCAGGCGCAGCGGCCCGCTGTCGGGCTTGGCCTGCAGGTAAGCCTTGAGCAGCGGCTCGGCGGCCGGCTGCGTCGGCAGCAACTCGAGCGCCAGCAAGGCCGCGGCTTCGCTGCCCGGATCGACGCGCTGGGCCTGGCGCGCCAGCTCCAGCGCCCGCTCCGGCTCCTGCGCGAGCAGGCGCATGCGACCGTTGGCGACCAGCACCGCGGCCTGGGTCTGCGGGATGGTGGCGTAGGGCTGGAGCGCCTGCTCCAGCACCCCGGCGACGTTCTTGACGTCGGCTGCGCGGGCAAACAGGCGGGGCAACAGCACGATGGTGGCGGGGCGCTCGTCGGCTGGCGTATTGGCCAGCAGAGCGCGCAAGGGGTCGAGGGCCTCCGCGCTGCGGTTCAGGCCGACCAGCAGCTGGGCGGCATAACGGTGCGCCTCGACCGAGCGCGGCACGGAGGTGCGCCAGGCCTGGGCGGCCGCCAGCGCCTGCTCACCGGCCCGCCCCTGTACCGCGATCTCGACCGCACGTCGGAACAGCCGCTCGTCGCCGGCCTTGCGTGCGCCGTCCAGCAGGATCTCGTAGGCCGCCCCGGGGTTGCCGGCCCGCAGTTCCATCTCGCCGATCAGCAGCTGATAGAACAGCCCCGCGTTGAGTCCCGAGTTCGACACCGCCTCGGGCCCGGAGGCCGCGGACGCGGGCGCGGCAGGTGCGACCGGGCCCGGCTCGGCGGCAGCGATGGCCGCGGGCCAGGCGGTCAGCACACCGGCTAGAGCAGCCGTCACCGACAGCAGGCGGAACAAGGGGGCGGCACGCGGCATAAATGGACACTCCTGAAACGGGGGATGCAAATATCGCGCCCCCATGCCGCTCTGATTCTACGGAGCGGCCGATAATTCCCCGATGCCTGAGTTACCGGAAGTTGAAGTCACCCGGCAAAGCTTCGCCGACCGCATCCGCGGCGCGCAGGTCGAGGCGGTGCGCATCGGCAAGCCCTTGCGCTGGCCGCTGGGCTGCGACCCGGCCGAGCTGACCGGCCAGCGCGTCGGTGAGGTGACGCGCCGCGGCAAATACCTGTGGCTGGCGCTGGAGCGCGGCGGACTGCTGCTGCACCTCGGCATGTCGGGCTCCCTGAGCTTCGCGATCGAGGCCGGTCCTGCCGGCCCGCACGACCATTTCGACCTGCAGACCAGCCACGGCCTGCTGCGCCTGCACGACCCGCGGCGTTTCGGCGCGGTGGTGTGGTCGAGTTCGCTCCAGCACGACCCTGCCTTGAAGCTGCTCTCGAGCCTCGGGGTCGAACCCTTCGACCCCGGCTTCACGGCGGCCCACCTGCACGCCAGCCTGCGCGGCCGGCGCGTCTCGATCAAGCAGGCCCTGCTGGCCGGCGACGTCGTGGTCGGGGTCGGGAACATCTATGCGTCGGAGGCGCTCTTCAGTGCCGGCATCGATCCCCGCACGCCGGCCGGCCGCGTCGGCCCGGCACGCTGCCAGCGCCTGGTCGACGCCGTGCGCGCCACCTTGACCCGGGCGCTGGAGGCCGGCGGCTCGACCCTGCGCGACTTCCGCGACGCGCAGGGGCACAACGGTGCCTTCCAGCTCGAAGCGCGGGTCTACGACCGGGCCGGCCAGGCCTGCCGGGTCTGCGGCAGCGTGATCCGCCGCATCCAGCAAGGCCAGCGCTCGACCTTTTTCTGCCCGACCTGCCAGAAGCGCTGAGCACAACCGCGGCGGCGCCCGCGCGCCGTGGGCAACAGCCGGTAACAGCTGCACAGAGTGCGTTCAAGAAACGCGGCGTCACCGCCACAGCGCCGGCTGCCGACCTTGACCGGACGACCTTGGGCTACCATCCTGAGGTCTTCGTTGTCCCACCCCCCGGCGTATCTTCCATGGCCCCGTCCTTTGCCAACAAGCTCGACGCGCTCAGCGCGTGGCGCACCGGTCTTGAGTCGCGGCTGAAGGAGTTGTCGCGCTTCCTCTTCGACCACGATCTGCTCGACCAGCCGGCATCCGAGTTGCTCGATGCCCTGACGCAGCGCCTGGCCGGCGAGAAGCTGGTGGTCGCCTTCGTGGCCGAGTTCTCGCGCGGCAAGTCGGAGCTGATCAACGCGATCTTTTTCGCCGACACCGGGCGCCGCATCCTGCCCGCCACGCCCGGCCGCACCACCATGTGCCCGGTGGAGCTGAGCTACGACGAGGACGAAACACCGTCGCTGCGGCTGCTCGACATCGACACCCGGCTGCACAACCAGTCGCTGGGCGAGTTGCGCGGCCACGCTGCGGCCTGGAAGCAGGTGCCGCTGAACGTCAAGCGCCCCGACCAGCTGGCCGACGAGCTGCTGCAGGTCATGCAGACCAAGAAGGTCGCGCTCGACGTCGCCCGCGAGCTGGGCTTCTGGGATGACAGCCGCCCCCACGACAACCCGCCGCTCGACGCCGACGGCCATGTGGAGGTGCCGGCCTGGCGCCACGCCATCATCAACTACCCCCATCCGCTGCTCAAGCGCGGCCTGGTGGTGCTGGACACCCCGGGTCTCAACGCGATCGGCGCCGAGCCCGAACTCACCGTGAGCCTGCTGCCGTCGGCGCACGCCACCGTCTTCATCCTGGCGGCCGACACCGGCGTGACCAAGTCCGACCTGGCGATCTGGCGCGATCACCTGTGCGGGCAGGCGCTGGCGCGTTATGTCGCGCTGAACAAGATCGACACCTTGAGCGATCCGCTCAGCCCGCAGGCCGAGGTCGAGATCCACATCGCGCGCCAGCGCGCCCAGACGGCGCACACCCTGGGCGTTCCGGAAACCCGTGTTTTCCCGATCTCGGCCAAGCTGGCCCTGACCGGCCGCGTCGCCGGCGATGCCGACGACCTGCGTGCCAGCCGCATCCTGGCGCTCGAGGACGCGCTCGGCCAGCAGCTGCTGCCGCAGCGTCGCGAGGTGCTGCAGCAGGCCGTGCTGGACGGCATCGCCCACATCGATGCACAGGTGGGCCGCAGCCTGACCGACCGACGCCGCCAGATGTCCGAGCAGCTGCTGGAGCTGCGCGGGCTGCGCGGCAAGAACACCACCATGGTGGGCATGATGCTCCGGCGCGTCGGCACCGAAAGCGCCGAGTTCGAGCAGTGCATCTCGCGCGTGCAGGCGATGCGCGCGGTGCACACCCGCATGCTGAAGGACGCGCTGCTGACGATCAGCAACGACATCGTGCGCGAGCGCACCGAGCTGCTGCAGGAGAAGCTGCGCGGCGCCATCCTCAACCTCGGCGCCAAGCGCGCCTTCTCCGAGATGTGCGCGACCTTGCGCAGCCGGCTGTCCGAAGCGCAGACCAAGGGCAGCGAGATCCACGAGATGCTGGGCGCCTCCTTCAACAAGCTGAATGCCGAGTTCGGCTTCGGCCTGTCGGCGCCCAAGGAGCCCGACCTGTCGCGTTTCATCCGCGACCTCGACCTGATCGAGCGCAACTACATCCAGTACCTGGGCCTGACGCACGCCCTGCGGCTGTCGCAGGGCCGTTTCATGGAGCAGTTCCGCCGCATGCTGGTGTCCAAGCTGCGGGTGGTGTTCGAGGGCGCCAGCGGCGAGCTCGAGCTCTGGAACAAGTCCGCCTCGGCCCAGATCGACTCCCAGCTGCGCGACCGGCGGCGCAACTTCAAGCGCCGCCGCGAATCGCTCGAGCGCGTGCAGAGCGCGAGCTCCGAGCTGGAGGCCCGCATCCACGAGGTCGAGGCTCAGGAAGAGCGGCTGCGCGAGCTGCAGAGCCGCCTGGCCACGCTGCTGCAGGCCTTGCACGCCGCAGCCACCGGCCCGCTGCCCGCGGCCGCCGCCCTCGCGCAGTCGCAACCGCTGGCCGGCACGGTGGCAAGCCACTGATTGTTTTCCCGGCCCGGTCGCGCCCGTCGGCGCGCTCAGGCGCCTTGCTGTCATGACCGGACCGACCCTGACCTCTGCCCTGCCGCCGAACGACACCTCCGCGGCACCGTCCACCCTGCCCGACTTCGAGACCCTTTGCGCGAGCTTCGCGCCGCGTGTGGTCGACTGGCAGCGCCAGCACGGCCGGCATCGGCTGCCCTGGCAGCAGACCCGCGATCCCTACCGGGTCTGGCTCTCGGAAATCATGCTCCAGCAGACCCAGGTCAGCACGGTGCTCGGCTACTACGAGCGTTTCCTGCAGCGCTTTCCCGACGTGGTGGCCCTGGCCGACGCGCCGCTCGACGAGGTGCTGGCGGCCTGGAGCGGCCTGGGCTACTACAGCCGCGCCCGCAACCTGCACCGCTGCGCCCAGGTGGTGCGCGACCAGTGGGCCGGGCACTTCCCGCCCCGCGCGGCGGATCTCGCCGAGCTGCCCGGCATCGGTCGTTCGACCGCGGCCGCGATCGCGGCGTTTTGTTTCGGCGAGCGGGCGGCCATCCTGGACGGCAACGTCAAGCGGGTGCTGACCCGCGTGCTGGGTTATGGGCAGGACCTCGCGTCGAGCCGCCATGAGCGCGAGCTGTGGACGCTGGCCGAGCAGCTGCTGCCGGCCGGAGGTCTCGGCATCGAGAGCTACACCCAGGGCCTGATGGACCTTGGCGCCACCATCTGCCTGGCGCGCTCGCCGAGCTGCCTGCTGTGCCCGGCCCAGGGGGTGTGCCGCGGTCGTGCCGAAGGCCGGCCCGAAGCCTACCCGGTCAAGACCCGCAAGCTCAAGCGCTCGCGGCGCGAGAACTGGTGGCTCTGGCTGGAGCATGAGGACAGCGTGTGGCTGACGCAGCGCCCCGAGACGGGCGTGTGGGCCGGCCTGTTCTGCCTGCCCGAGTTCGCCAGCCTGGCGGCCCTCGAGGACGTGGCGGCCCCGCTCGGCGGCACCGCCACGGCCCAGGCCACCATCGAGCACGCGCTGACCCATTTCGACTGGGTGCTGCACCCGGTGCGGCTGCCGGTGGATTCGGCTCCGGCATGGCGCGGCGGCCAGTGGGTGCCTTACGAGCGCCTTGGCGAGGTGGGCCTGCCGGCGCCGCTGCGCAAGCTGCTGGCGCGGCGCTGAAGCGCCGGCCTCAGGCTTCCAGGATGCGCTTCTGGCGCAGGAACTGGTGCACCAGCTGCAGCCGCACCAGCGGATCGTGCAGCTCCATCAACTTTTGGCGTGCGGCCAGCGGGATGGGCAGGATCTCGCACCAGCGGTTGGCGATCCAGCCGGCATCCTCGAAGCGGTAGGGCTCGAGGAAAGGCACCGGCCCTTCCTTGAGCTTCATCGTCTGGATGACGCGGGCCAGTGCCGTGGCGGCGCCGACCAGCTCGGCGCTGGGCAGCTGCGGGGTGTCGGGGGCGATCAGCTCGGCCTGGGCGGTCCACAGCCCGCCGGCTTCCTGGGTGCTGCCGCTGGCTGAGAAGCGCTGCGTGCCGCGGCAGCGCACGTGCAGGATGCCCGGCTGCGTGCTGTCGACATCGATCAGCTCGGCCAGGCAGCCGACCGTTTCGAACTCGATCGTATCGGCCGCCAGCTTCACCTCCTGGCCGCGCTTGAGCGCGACGACACCGAACGGGCGCTGCTCGCGCAGGCAGTCGCTCATCAGGTCGAGATAGCGCGCCTCGAAGACCTTGAGGCCGAGCAGACCGTCCGGGAACAGCACGGACTGCAGCGGGAACAGCGGCAGCGGGGTCATGACCGCACCCCGCTGTCCGGGTACGGCCAGCGACCCTCCGAGAGGGTCGGGCCTTGCTTGGGGCGGCCCGGCGCCGCGGCCCGGGGAGAGGACCGCGCCCCGCTGTCCGGGTACGGCCAGCGACCCTCCGAGAGGGTCGGGCCTTGCTTGGGGCGGCCCGGCGCCGCGGCCCGGGGAGAGGACCGCG
>NZ_JAPFBW010000006.1 GCF_026153205.1 Aquabacterium sp. A7-Y
GATGTCGGGCACGCTGATGTCCACCGTGCCGCCCGACGCCGCGGGGGGGCGCTGCCGGCGCATCAGAGCGGGTCGGCGCCGGCGCCGGTGCAGGTGCAGGCGCCGCGGCCGGCGCGGGCGAGGCTGCCGCAGCGCCGGCCTCGGCTTCGAGTAGCAGAAGCACGCTGCCCTGGTTGATCTTGTCGCCGAGCTGGACCTTCAGCGCCTTGACCACTCCGCCGTGGGTGGAGGGGATCTCCATCGACGCCTTGTCGCTCTCGACGGTCACCAGGCTCTGCTCGGGCTTGATGGTGTCACCCGCCTTGACGAGCACCTCGATGACCTCGACATCCTTGAAGTCCCCGATATCGGGGACTTTCACTTCGACCAATGCCATGTTCTTGTCACTCCTGATCGGAGCCCGCGCCAGAGCGCCCTCCCCGCGGTGCCGGGAGGGCGCCGTTCAGCGCCGCGGACTCCGTTGTCCGCTCATGCGTAAAGGGGGTTCACCTTGTCGGCCTGGATGCCGTACTTCGCGATCGCCTCGGCCACCTTGGCAGCAGGCAGCGTGCCGTCCTCGGCCAGCGCCTTCAGGGCCGCGACCACGATGTAGTGGCGGTTGACCTCGAAGTGCTCGCGCAGCTTGGAGCGGAAGTCGCTGCGGCCGAAGCCGTCGGTGCCCAGCACCTTGTAGGTCCGGCCCTTGGGGATGTAGGGGCGGATCTGCTCGGCGTAGCTCTTCATGTAGTCGGTCGAGGCGATCACCGGGCCGTCGTGCGGCTGCAGCTGCTGCGTCACGAAGGCCACGCGCGGCGTCTCGGTCGGGTGCAGCAGGTTCCAGCGCTCGGCGTCCTGGCCGTCGCGGCCCAGCTCGTTGAAGCTCGGGCAGCTCCAGACATTGGCGGCCACGCCCCACTCTTCCTCGAGCAGCTGCTTGGCGAAGATCGCCTCGCGCAGGATGGTGCCCGAGCCCAGCAGGTTCACGCGCGGCGTCTTCTTGGCCCCTTCCTCGAGCAGGTACATGCCCTTGATGATCTGCTCCTCGGTGCCGGGCTTGAGGCCGGGGTGCGCGTAGTTCTCGTTGAGCAGCGTGAGGTAGTAGAAGACGTTGTCCTGCTGCTCGACCATGCGCTTCAGGCCGTGCTGCATGATCACCGCCACCTCGTGCGCGAAGGTCGGGTCGTAGCTGATGCAGTTCGGGATGGTGCCGGCCAGGATGTGGCTGTGGCCGTCCTCGTGCTGCAGGCCCTCGCCGTTCAGCGTGGTGCGCCCGGAGGTCCCGCCCAGCAGGAAGCCGCGCGCCTGCATGTCGCCCGCCGCCCAGGCCAGATCGCCGACGCGCTGGAAGCCGAACATCGAGTAGTAGACGTAGAAGGGAATCATCACGCGGTTGTTCGTCGAGTACGACGTCGCCGCGGCGATCCACGAGGCCATGCCGCCGGCCTCGTTGATGCCTTCCTGCAGGATCTGGCCGTCCTGCGCCTCCCTGTAGTACATCACCTGGTCCTTGTCGACCGGGGTGTACTTCTGCCCGTCCTGGCTGTAGATGCCGATCTGGCGGAACAGGCCCTCCATGCCGAAGGTGCGCGCTTCGTCGACCAGGATGGGCACGACACGCGGGCCGATCGCCTTGTCGCGCAGCAGCGCGGTCAGGAAACGCACGTACGCCTGGGTGGTCGAGATCTCGCGGCCCTCGGCGGTCGGCTCCAGCACCGCCCTGAAGGCGTCGAGCGCGGGCACCGGCAGGGTCTCGTCGGCCTTGACGCGGCGCTTGGGCAGGTAGCCGCCCAGGGCCTTGCGGCGCTCGTGCAGGTAGCGCATCTCGGGCGTGTCGTCGGCCGGCTTGTAGAAGGGCAGCTGGGCGAGCTGGTCGTCCGGGATGGGGATGTTGAAGCGGTCGCGGAAGGCGCGGATGTCGTCGTCCGTCAGCTTTTTGGTCTGGTGGGCGGTGTTTTTGCCCTCACCGCTCTTGCCCATGCCGAAGCCCTTGACGGTCTTCACCAGCAGCACCGTCGGCTGGCCCTTGTGGTTGACCGCGCGGTGGTAGGCCGCGTAGACCTTCTGCGGGTCGTGGCCGCCGCGCTGCAGGCGCCAGATGTCGTCGTCGCTCATCTTGGCGACCATCTCCAGCGCCTTGGGATGGCGGCCGAAGAAGTTCTTGCGCACGAAGGCGCCGTCGTTGGCCTTGCAGGCCTGGTAGTCGCCGTCGACCATGTCCATCATGATCTGGCGCAGGATGCCGTCCTTGTCGCGCGCCAGCAGCGGGTCCCAGTAGCTGCCCCACAGCAGCTTGATGACGTTCCAGCCGGCACCGCGGAACTCGCCCTCGAGCTCCTGGACGATCTTGCCGTTGCCGCGCACCGGGCCGTCCAGGCGCTGCAGATTGCAGTTGATCACGAAGATCAGGTTGTCCAGCTTCTCGCGCGCGGCCACGCCGATCGCGCCCAGCGATTCCGGCTCGTCCATCTCGCCGTCGCCGCAGAAGACCCAGACCTTGCGCTTGGACGTGTCGGCGATGCCGCGGGCGTGCAGGTACTTCAGGAAACGGGCCTGGTAGATACCCATCAGCGGGCCCAGCCCCATCGAGACGGTCGGGAACTGCCAGAACTCGGGCATCAGCTTGGGGTGCGGGTAGCTCGACAGGCCTTTGCCGTCGACTTCCTGGCGGAAGTTCAGCAGCTGCTCCTCGGTGATGCGGCCTTCGAGGTAGGCGCGGGCGTAGATGCCGGGCGAGGAGTGGCCCTGGATGTAGAGCAGGTCGCCGCCGTGGCCTTCGTGCTCGGCATGCCAGAAGTGGTTGAAGCCGGCGCCGAACATGGTCGCCACCGAGGCGAAGGAGGAGATGTGCCCGCCCAGGTCGCCGCCGTCGGGCGGGTTCAGGCGGTTGGCGCGCACCACCATTGCCATCGCGTTCCAGCGCATGTAGGCGCGCAGGCGCTCCTCGATGTCGAGGTTGCCGGGGCAGCGCTCCTCGTCCGAGGGCTCGATGGTGTTGACGTAGCCGGTGGTGGCCGAGAACGGCATGTCGATGCCGGACTGCCGGGCCTGCTCGAGCAGTTGTTCCAGCAGGTAGTGGCCGCGCTCCCGGCCCTCGGTCTCGATGACGGCCGACAGGGCGTCGAGCCACTCCCGGGTCTCTTGGATGTCGGCGTCATTGGCCGCGCCGCCAAACGAATGGGGGACTGCAGACATGAATGTCTCCTCTTGGATCTGTAGAGCTGCTCGGCGTGAGCACCAGGCCCGCGCCTTGGCGCGGTCGCGCAGGCGGGCTCTCAGTGTGAGCAGGGCGTGAGTGTGTCATAGGACCAGGGGTTTTTCAAATAGTGCGAGAACGTTCCGCAATATGAAATTCATCAGCACGATCGTTCGCTGCGCGCGCCGGCATGCAGGGCCCCAGGCTCGATAATCCGCGCCATGCCAGCCGTTCCCCGTGAGTTCCGCACCAGCACCCATGAGCTGCCGCCCCGCTCCCGCCGCCTGTTCGGCAAGTGGTGGCGCCGCCAGTCGCCCGCCCGCCAGGACCGTTTCGCCACCTTGGGGCCGCTGGTCTCGGTGCTGCTTTTCCTTGCAGCCATCATCTCGGCCTTTTGGTATTTGCGCTCGGAAGAACTCGAACGCGAGCAGGAATCGGTCAAGCGCGACACCGAGGTGACCCAGCAGCAGATCCGGCTGCGGCTGATCGAAAACCAGGAACAGCTGGTGCGCATCGCCCGCGAGATCACCACCCGGGCGGTCGATCAGGACGAATTCCTCGGCCAGGCGACCACCTTCGCACGCGAGCGTCCCGAGGTCGTGAGCCTGACCTGGCTGGCGGTGAACCGCACGCCGGCGGCCAGCTACCTCTCACCCAGCCACACCTTCAACGGCAGCCGCTACAGCGATGCCCCGGCGGCCTCCGTCACCCCGGCACCAGCCGGCGGCGTGACCAAGAGCGAACCGGAGTGGGCCTTCGAGGCCGCGCGTGACCTGCGCCAGCCGGTCTATTCGCGCACCTACACCGGCGGCAACGGCCAGCACGTGTTCCAGGTGCAGGTGCCGCTGATCGACCGCAGCGCCTTCGCCGGCACGGTGGTCGCCGAGTATTCGGTCGAGGCGCTGCTGCGCTACTTCGTGCCCACCGAGGTCGCCAACCGCCACGGCATGACCCTGCTGGACGCCAACGACCGCGTGCTGGCCAGTACCACCTCGCGCGGCATGCTGAAAAACGCCGACCGGCCGTCGATCTTCCACAACATCCCGGTCGCACCGGTCGGCAACGGCCTGATCCTGCGCGGTTTGGGCTACCGCACCTCGATCGGCCTGATCAGCAACACCCTGTTCTGGATGGTGGCCGCGCTCAGCGCGCTGACCATCTGGATGCTGTTTGGCACCTGGCGCCACATGCGCCGGCGCCTGCAGGTGCAGAGCGCACTGGTGGCCGAGACCAATTTCCGCCGCGCGATGGAAAACTCCATGCTCACCGGCATGCGCGCGATGGACCTGGAGGGCCGCATCACCTACGTCAACGCGGCCTACTGCTCGATGACCGGCTTTTCCGAGGCCGAGCTGATCGGCAAGCTGCCGCCCTTCCCTCACTGGCCGCCCGACCGCATGGAGGAAAACCGGCGGCTGTTCGAGCAGGAGCTGCAGGGCCGCAGCCCGGCCGGCGGCATCGAAGTGAAGGTGATGCGCAAGGACCGCACCACCTTCGACGCCCGCATGTACGTCTCGCCGCTGATCGACGCCAAGGGCAACCAGACCGGCTGGATGACCTCGATGACCAACATCACCGAGGCCAAGCGCATCCGCGACCAGCTCTCGGCCTCGCACGAGCGCTTCACGACGGTGCTGGAGGGCCTGGAGGCGGCCGTCTCGGTGCTGTCGGTGGAGCAGAGCGAGCTGCTGTTCGCCAACCGCTCCTACCGGCTCTGGTTCGGCGCCGATGCGCGCGGCCACGCCCTGCTGGCCGGCGAGCGCGACACCGGGCTGCCGCCGTCGCCGCCCGACGGCGACGACAGCGTCGACAACCTGGGCGGCCTGCCGACCCAGGAGCTGACCGAGGCCGGCTCCGACCCGCGCGAGGTCTACGCCGAGTCGCTCGACAAGTGGTTCGACGTGCGGGCCCGTTACCTGCAGTGGACCGACGGCCGGCTGGCCCAGATGCTGATCGCCACCGACATCACCGCGCGCCGCCGCGCCGAGGAGCAGGCGGCCCAGCAGGCCGAGAAGGCCCAGGTCACCAGCCGCCTGGTCACGATGGGCGAGATGGCGTCCTCGGTCGCGCACGAGCTGAACCAGCCGTTGGCGGCGATCAGCAACTACTGCAACGGCACCATCTCGCGCGTGAAGGCCGGCTCGATCGAGACGCCCGACCTGCTGGCCGTGCTGGAGAAGACCTCGAAGCAGGCCCAGCGCGCCGGCCAGATCATCCACCGCATCCGCGCCTTCGTGAAACGCAGCGAGCCGCAGCGCCAGCCCTCGCAGGCCAGGGACATCGTCGAGGACGCGGTGGAGCTGGCCATGATCGAGCTGCGCCGCCGCAACGTTGCCATCCACACCTACGTGGCGCAGCGCCTGCCGGCGCTGATGGTCGATCCCATCCTGATCGAGCAGGTGCTGCTGAACCTGTTGAAAAACGCCGCCGACGCGATCGACAACGCCAAGCTGCCGCCCTCGCGCCGCAACATCGAGCTGCGCGTGATCCCGCGCCACACACCCGAGGAGGGCGGCGTGATCGAGTTCAGCGTCACCGACAGCGGCCCGGGCCTGAAGGAAGAGGTGCTGGGGCGCATGTACGAGGCCTTTTTCTCGACCAAGTCCGACGGGCTGGGCATCGGCCTGAGCCTGTGCCGCTCCATCGTCGAGTCGCACCGCGGCCGGATCCGGGCCGAGAACTTATACAATGGCCACAGCGTGGTCGGTTGCCGGTTTTCGTTCACGTTGCCGGTGGAGACCTCCCCTTCCGCTAACCATTGAAAAAACCGCCCATGAGCTTGATCCCCAAGAAAGGCACCGTCTACGTCGTCGACGACGACGAGGCCGTCCGCGATTCGCTGCAATGGTTGCTGGAAGGCAAGGACTACCGGGTCAAGTGCTTCGACTCGGCCGAATCCTTCCTGTCGCGCTTCGACCCCCGCGAGGTCGCCTGCCTGATCGCCGACATCCGCATGGACGGCATGAGCGGCCTGGAGCTGCAGGACCGCTTGCTGGAGCGCAAGTCGCCGCTGCCCGTGGTGTTCATCACCGGCCACGGCGACGTGCCGATGGCGGTGACGACGATGAAAAAGGGCGCGATGGACTTCATCGAAAAACCCTTCAAGGAAGACGAGTTGGTGTCGCTGGTCGAGCGCATGCTGGACCAGGCGCGCTCGCTGTTCTCGCAGCAGCAGGAAGCCGCCAGCCGCGATGCCCTGCTCTCGCGCCTGACCACCCGTGAGGCCCAGGTGCTGGACCGCATCGTCGCGGGCCGCCTCAACAAGCAGATCGCCGACGACCTGGGCATCAGCATCAAGACCGTCGAGGCGCACCGCGCCAACATCATGGAAAAGCTCAACGCCAACACCGTGGCCGACCTGCTCAAGATCGCCCTGGGGGCCCAGGCCAAGGCCTGAGGCCGCTCCGCGTGCCAAGGCCGCTCTGCCAGCGGCCTTTTTTCGTTTCTGGACTATAGGAATCCGCCCATGACCGCCCGACTCATCGATGGCACCGCCCTTTCCAAGCAGATGCGCGCCGAGATCGCCGAACGCACCCAGGCCCTGACCGCGATCGGCCTGCGTCCCGGCCTCGCGGTGATCCTGGTCGGCGACGACCCGGCCAGTCAGGTCTACGTGCGCAACAAGGTCAAGGCCTGCAGCGAGGCCGGCTTCCACTCGGTGCTCGAGAAGTACGACGCGACGCTCTCGGAAAGCGAGCTGCTGGCGCGCATCGAAGCCCTCAACGAAGACCCGGCCATCCACGGCATCCTGGTGCAGATGCCCCTGCCCCGCCATATCGACCCGCAGAAGGTCATCGCGACGATCTCGACCCAGAAGGACGTCGACGGCTACTCGGTGCAGAGCGCCGGCGAGCTGCTCACAGGCCTGCCGGGCCTGCGCCCCTGCACGCCCTATGGCTGCATGAAGCTGATCGAGAGCATCGGCTACGACCTGCGCGGCAAGCACGCGGTGGTGATCGGCCGCAGCAACACGGTGGGCAAACCGATGGCCCTGCTGCTGTTGCAGGCCCACGCCACCGTGACCATCTGCCACAGCGCAACACCCGACCTGGCCGTGCACACCCGCAACGCCGACGTCATCGTCGCCGCGGTGGGCCGGCGCAACACCGTGACCCGCGACATGGTGAAGCCCGGCGCCGTGATCATCGACGTCGGCATGAACCGCAACGACGAAGGCAAACTCTGCGGTGACGTCGACTTCGCCGGGGTTTCGGAGGTGGCCGGAGCGATCACGCCGGTGCCGGGTGGTGTCGGCCCCATGACCATCACCATGCTGCTGTCCAACACCCTGGAAGCCGCCGAATTGGCCGCCGCGCCGGGCGGCGTGGCCCCCGGGCAATGACACGGCGATAAACGTGGTCAATCTCCTTCGCGAGACCGATTAGCAGACCTGCCACTACCATCGGACACCATGAACCCATTGCTCGACGCCACCGACCTTCCCCGTTTTTCCGACATCCGCCCGGAGCACGTCAGCCCGGCCATCGACGAACTGCTGAAGGACGCCGAGGCGGCGCTGGAGCGGGTCGTGGGTGAGTCCGTGCCGGCCGAGTACGAGGCCATCTCGGCGGTGCTCGATGTCGCAACCGAGCGGCTGGGCCGCGCCTGGGGCGCGGTGGGCCACCTCAACGCGGTGGCCGACAGTCCGGAGCTGCGCGCGGCCTACAACGAGAACCTGCCCAAGGTGACCGAGTTCTACACCCGCCTGGGTGCCGACGAGCGGCTCTATGCCAAGTACAAGGCTCTGGCCGCCAGTGGGCAGGCGGCTCAGCTGGCGCCGGCGCGCCGCAAGGCGCTGTCCAATGCGATGCGCGACTTCGTGCTCTCGGGCGCGGAACTGCAGGGCGAAGCCAAGCAGCGTTTTGCGCAAATCCAGGAGCGCCAGGCCGAGGTGGCGCAGAAGTTCTCCGAGCATGTGCTGGACGCGACCGACAGCTTCGCGCACTACGCCAGCGAGGAGGAACTCGCCGGGGTGCCCGACGATGCGAAGCAGGCCGCGCGAGCTGCCGCCGAGCGCGACGGCCAGGCGGGCTACAAGATCACGCTGCAGTTCCCGAGCTATTTCCCGGTGATGCAGTACGGCAGCCACCGGCCGCTGCGCGAGAAGCTCTACCGCGCCTACGCGACGCGCGCCTCGGAACTCGGCCGCCCGGAGCACGACAACTCGGTCCTGATGCGCGAGCTGCTTGCGCTGCGCCAGGAAGAGGCGCGGCTGCTCGACTACGCCAACTTCGCCGAGGTGTCGCTGGTCGCCAAGATGGCCGAGTCGCCCGAGCAGGTGGTCGGCTTCCTGCGCGACCTGGCGCAGCGGGCCCGGCCTTACGCCGAGCAGGACCTGGCCGAGCTGCGCGAGTTCGCCCGCAGCGAGCTGGGCATGGACGATCTGGCGGCCTGGGACCTTGCCTATGTGTCGGAGAAGCTGAAGGAGCAGCGGTATGCCTTCAGCGACCAGGAGGTCAAGCAGTACTTCACCGAGCCCCAGGTGCTGCAGGGCCTGTTCCGTATCGTCGAGACCTTGTTCGAGGTCGAGATTCGCCCCGACGAGGCGCCCGTCTGGCATCCGAGCGTGCGCTTTTTCCGCATCGAGCGGCGCGGCCGGCTGGTCGGGCAGTTCTACCTCGACCCCTATGCCCGGCCCGGCAAGCGCTCCGGCGCCTGGATGGACGATGTGCGCGGCCGCTGGGCCCGCCCCGACCGCGAGGGCGAGGCCCGGGTGCAGACCCCGGTGGCTCAGCTGGTCTGCAACTTCGCCGAAGGCGTCGGCGGCAAGCCGGCGCTGCTGACGCACGACAACGTCATCACCCTGTTCCATGAGTTCGGCCATGGCCTGCACCACCTGCTGACCCAGGTCGAGGACATTGGCGTGGCTGGCATCTCGGGCGTCGAATGGGATGCGGTCGAGCTGCCCAGCCAGTTCATGGAGAACTTCTGCTGGGAGTGGGAGGTGCTCAAGCACATGACCTCGCACGTCGACACCGGGGCACCGCTGCCGCGCGAGCTGTTCGACAAGATGATCGCGGCCAAGAACTTCCAGAGCGGCATGCAGACCTTGCGCCAGATCGAGTTCGCGCTGTTCGACATGCGGCTGCATGCCGAGCCGGGCAGCGAGGATCGCATCCAGCAGGTCATCGACGAGGTGCGCCGCGAGGTCGCGGTGCTGATCCCGCCCGCGTTCAACCGCATGCAGCACAGCTTCTCGCACATCTTCGCGGGCGGTTATGCGGCCGGCTACTACAGCTACAAGTGGGCCGAGGTGCTGTCCGCCGACGCTTACAGCGCCTTCGAGGAAGCCGGCGTGCTGGATGCGGCGACCGGCCGGCGCTACCGTGAAGCCATCCTCGAGGTGGGCGGCAGCCGGCCGGCCGAGGAGAGCTTCAAGGCGTTCCGGGGGCGCGAGCCGCGCATAGACGCTCTGTTACGGCACCAGGGCATGGCCTGATAGCATCCAGCCGGCCTGTCGGAGTTGGAGAGAGTGGTGATGAAAACAAGCGCGACACGTTGGCTGCTGCCGCTGTGCCTGCTGGCCGGGCTGCCGGCGCATGCCCTGTACAAGGTGGTGGGCCCGGACGGCAAGATCACGTATACCGACCGCCCCCCTCCGGAAACGGCCAAGGTCCAGCCGCTGAGCGCATCGGGCGGGCCCACGTCCGGCGGCGTCCTGCCCTACGAGTTGCAGCAGGTGGTGGGCCGTTTCCCGGTCACGCTGTACACGATGCGCGAGTGCCCGGGCTGCGACGCCGGCCGGGCCTTGCTGCGCCAGCGCGGTGTGCCCTATACCGAGAAGACCGTCAACACGCCGCAGGACGTGCAGGCCTTCAGCCGGCTGAGCGGCGGCACCGACCTGCCGCTGCTGCAGGTGGGCGGCCAGCGGATCAAGGGTTTTGGGGCCGGCGAATGGAACAGCTGGCTCGACACCGCGGGCTACCCCAAGCAGTCGACGCTGCCGGCGAACTGGCAGTTCGCGCCGGCCACACCGATGGTCGCGGTGGCCCCGGCGCCGGCGCAAGCCGGGGCTCCGGCTCCGACTCCAGCCCCGGCCACTGCGGTGCCCCCTCCGCCCGCGGGCAACGCGCCGCCCGGGTTCAAGTTCTGAGGGATGCGAAAAAAGCCGCCTGCGGGCGGCTTTTGCATGGCAGCCGGCAAAGCCCGGGCAGCGGCGTCAGAACTCGAGCGTCTTGACGCCTTCCGCGGTGCCCAGCAGGCACAGGCGGGCGCGATTGCGGGCGAAGATGCCGTTGGTGACAACGCCGGGCCACTGGTTGATTTCCGCTTCGAGTGCCGCCGGGTCGGTGATGGACAGGCCGCTCACGTCGAGGATCAGATTGCCGTTGTCGGTGATCACGCCGTCGCGCAGCCGTGGCTGGCCGCCCAGCGCCCGGAGCCGGCGCGCCACCTGACCGCTGGCCATCGGGATCACTTCGACGGGCAGTGGAAAGCGGCCCAAGGTGTCGACCAGCTTGGAGGCATCGGCAATGCAGACGAAACGCTCGGCGATGTCGGAGACGATCTTCTCGCGCGTGAGCGCCGCGCCGCCCCCCTTGATCATGCATCCGTGATGGTCGATCTCGTCGGCGCCGTCGATGTAGACCGGCAGCGACTCGACCTCGTTGGCATCCAGCACCCGGATGCCCAGCGCGCGCATGCGCTCGGTGCTTTTCTGCGAGCTGGAGACGGCGCCGGCAATGCGGTCCTTGATTTTCGCCAGCTCGTCGATGAAGCAGTTCACCGTCGAGCCGGTCCCCACGCCGACCACGGTGCCGGGCACCACATGGTCAATCGCCGCGCGGCCCACCAGGGCCTTGAGTTCGTCCTGAGTCATGACATGAAGCCCGTCGGGCCCCGGTTTGAGACAATCCCGGGATTATCCCAAGACCGGCGCCGCGTCCGTCCCCCGCGCGCGAACCCCCTGCCTTTTGCTGACATGGCCCTGCTCCCCTACGCCCTCGCCCGCCCCTTCCTCTTCGGCCTCGACCCCGAACAGGCTCACGAAGTCACGCTCGGCGCGCTGGCGCGCGTGCAGCGCACGCCGCTGGCCTGCCTGTGGGGCGAAACACGCGTCGACGACCCGGTCACGGTCGCCGGCCTGCGTTTTCCCAACCGCATCGGGCTGGCCGCGGGGCTGGACAAGAACGGCCGCTGCATCGACGGGCTGGCGGCCATGGGTTTCGGCTTCATCGAGGTGGGCACGGTCACCCCCAAGGCGCAGCCCGGCAATCCCAAGCCGCGCATGTTCCGCCTTCCGGAGGCCGATGCGCTGATCAACCGGCTGGGCTTCAACAACGACGGGCTGGCGGCCTTTGTCGCCAACGTGCGGCAGGCGCGCTTCCGCGGCCAGGGCGGTATCCTGGGCCTGAATATCGGCAAGAATGCCGCCACCCCGATCGAGCAGGCGGTCGACGACTACCTGCTCGGACTGGACGGCGTCTACCCGCATGCCGACTACGTGACCGTCAACATCTCCTCGCCCAACACCAAAAACCTGCGTGCCTTGCAGTCGGACGAGGCGCTCGACGCGCTGCTCGGCCGGCTGGCCGAGCGCCGCGAACAGCTGGCCCAGGCGCAGGGCCGGCGCGTGCCACTGTTCGTGAAGATCGCGCCCGACCTGGACGACGGGCAGGTCGAGGTCATCGCCCGCACCTTGCAGAAAAACCGCATCGACGGCGTGATCGCCACCAACACCACGATCGCGCGCGACGCGGTCCAGCACCTGCCACACGGCGCGGAGGCCGGCGGCTTGAGCGGCCGCCCTGTGTTCGAAGCCAGCAACCGCGTGATTGCACGGCTGCGCTCGGCGCTCGGCGCGGGCTATCCCATCATCGGCGTGGGCGGCGTGATGAGCGCGGCCGACGCACGCGCGAAGGTCGCCGCCGGGGCCGACCTGGTGCAGATCTACACCGGCCTGATCTACCGCGGCCCGGCGCTGGTGCGCGAGGCGGCACGGGCGCTCAAGCGAGGCTGAGCCCCCGGGGCGCTCAGGTCGCGCTGGCCAGGCCGGCCGCCGCCTCGCCGAGCGCCAGCGACGCCGTCAGCCCCGGCGACTCGATGCCGAACAGGTTCACCAGGCCGGCGATGCCGTGTTCGGCCGGGCCCTGGATGACGAAGTCGCGCGCGGGCTCGCCAGGCGCCTGGATCTTGGGCCGGATGCCGCTGTAGGCCGGCTGCAGGGCGCCCTCCGGCAGCTCGGGCCAGTAGCGCCGGATCTCGGCATAAAACCCCTCGGCGCGAGCCGGGTCGACGCGGTAGTCGAGGGCGCCGTCCTCATCGGGCGTCAGCCATTCCACATCGGGTCCGAAGCGGGCTTGGCCGCCGAGATCCAGCGTCAGGTGCACGCCCAGGCCAGCCGCCTCGGGCACCGGGTAGACCAGCCGCGAGAATGGCGCACGGCCGCTCAAGGCGTAGTAGTTGCCCTTGGCGAAATAGGCCCGAGGCACCAGCGCGGGATCCAGCCCCTCGATGCGCCCGGCCAGCGCGGGCGCCCACAGCCCGGCCGCGTTGACGAGCAGGCGCGTCTGCAGGGTCATGCCCGTGTCGCCGCCGACTTCGAGCACCAACCCGGCGGCGGTCGCGCACACCCGCTCCACGGGTGAGGCCAGCGCCAGCGCGCCGCCGGCGGCCTCCAGGTCTCCCTGCAAGGCCAGCATCAGCCCATGGCTGTCGACAATACCGGTCGAGGGCGACAGCACGGCGCCGACGCAGGCCAGGGCCGGCTCCAGGCGGATCGCCTCGGCCGCGTCCAGCAGCCGCAGGTCGGTCACGCCGTTGGCGGCCGCGCGTCGGATCAGCTGCTGCAACTCGGGCAGCTGGCCCTCCGAGCTCGCCACCACCAGCTTGCCGCAGCGGCGGTGCTCCACGCCGCGCTCGGCGCAGTAGCGATAGAGCATCTCCTTGCCCGCCACGCACAGCCGCGCCTTCCAGGAACCGGCCGGGTAATAGAGCCCCGCATGGATCACCTCGCTGTTGCGCGAACTGGTCCCCGTGCCGACGGCCGTCGCGCCTTCCAGCACCACGGTTTCCAGTCCGCGCCGGGCCAAGGCCCGGCCGACTGCGAGCCCGACCACGCCGGCGCCGACCACCACCGCATCCACCTGCTCCATCGCGGGTCCTTCAGAATCGGCCGGGATCGAGCGTCAGCAGTTGCTCGACGAGTGCGCGCAGGGTCTGCTTGAGAGCCTGCTGGCCTTCGTGCAGCTCCAGGCTGTGCTCGTCCATGTAGAGCTTGCGGTTGATCTCCAGCTGCACCGAGTGCCGACCGCGGGCCGGGTCGCCGTGGCGGCGCACCAGCTCGACGCCCTTGTAGGGGTGGTTGACGCTCACGCTGTAGCCGCGCGCGAGCAGGAAGTCGGCGATCCAGCGCGTCAGGCCGGGCGCGGCGGTGCTGCCGTCACGGTCGCCGACGACAAAATCGGCGTGCACCAGGCCCGGAAACTCGGTGGCATGCGAGGCGCTGACCGAGGGCATGGAGTGGCAGTTGATGTGGATGGCGTGGCCGTGCCGGGCCTGCGCCGCGGCAAGCGCCTCGGCCACTGCCTGGTGGTAGGGCTGCCAGCAGCGCTCGATGCGCTGCCTGACCTCGGCGACACCCAGCAGGCGGTCGTAGAGCGGCTCGCCCTCGTCGGTCAGCTTCCAGATCAGGCCCTTGCCCAGCCGCACCTTGGGGCCGGCTTCGACCGGGTCCGGCCAGGGGCCGTCGAGCAGGCCGACGTCGAGCTCGGTCAGGTTGCGGTTGACGTCCAGGTAGCTGCGCGGAAAGTGCGCCTCGATCCACGCCACCCCCAGCCCGGGAGCGAAGTCGTAGAGCTTCTCCACATGCGTGTCCTCGGCGCGGCGCAGCACGCTCAGCTGACAGGCGTGGCGGAAGTCCTCGGGGTACCAGGTGCCGCTGTGCGGCGAATCGAGCACCAGCGCTGTGGTGCCGGGCGAACTTGAAAGGTATCGCATGCGCCGATTGTGGTGCATCGCTCGCCCGATGTCGCATGTGGCTAGCACGAATGTCCCTGCGACAGCCGGCAGGCCCTCGGCCTGGAGGTACTGCAGTGCAGGCGGCGTGGCGCGGCGCGGTGCGTTTCAGGCAACCTGCGGCACCCGCCCGACGTACCAGCTGACCGACTCCGCCAGCCCCTGACTGAGTGTGTAGGCAGGTTGGTAGCCCAGCAGGCGGCGCGCCTTGCCGACGTCGGCCAGCGCGTGGCGCAGCTGCACCGGCTCGGCCTCCTGGTAGAGCGGCGTCGGGATGCGCAGGCCGGCATGCTCGCGGCCCAGGGCCTGGGCAATCAGCGCGTGCAGCTGGTTGAGCGTCGCCCGTTCGCCGGCCGCCATGTTGTAGACCTGGTTCAGCGCGCCGGGATTATCGGCCAGTGCCGCCAGCAGGGTGCCCTGCACGACGTTGCCGACGTAGCAGAAGTCGCGCGAGGACTCGCCGTCGCCCTCGATCACGCAGCGTCGGCCCTGCCACATGTCGCGGGTCCAGCGGGGAATCAGCCGGGCGCAGCTGCCGTCGGCCTGGTCGCCCTGGCGCGGCCCGAACACTTCGAAGTAGCGCAGGCCGACAGTCTCGATGCCGTAGCAGCGAGCGAACACGTCCGCGTAGAGCTCGTTGACGTATTTGCTCACCGCGGCCGGCGTCTGCAGGCGCCCGGCGCGGTCTTCGGTGGCCGGCACCGAGGCCGCGTCGCCATAGGCGGTGCTGGAGGCGGCATAGACAAAACGCCGCACGTCGCAGGCACACGCCGCCGTCAGCAGGTTGACGAAGCCGGTGGCATTGGCGCGGTGCACCGCGAGCGGATCACTGATCGAGAGCGGACCGGCTTCCAGCGCCGCCTGGTGCACCACCACGTCGACGCCGACGCACAGTTCCTGGCACAGCTCCGGGTCGGCCAGGTCGCCCTGCACGAAACGATGCAGCGCCCAGGCCGGCTCGCCGACCGCTTCGCGCACGCTCTGCAGGTTGCTGCGCTGTCCGGTCGAGAAGTTGTCGACGCTGGTGACCTGCTGCCCGGCGCGCAGCAGGGCTTCGAGGACGTGGGAGCCAATGAAGCCGGCACTGCCGGTCACCAGCCAGTGGCGGCGCCTTTGCGCCAGCAGGCTGCGGACGGTGGGCATCAGGCGCTCCCGGCCGCGCACCGACCACGGCGCATGGAGCCGCTGCCGCGACGTGGCAGCGGCGGCGTGAGGTACGGCGCACCGCGCTGCAGGGGGGAAGGGGCGAAGTCGTACAAGATGTCGGGAGTGTCAGAAGCCGAAGCGTCAGCCGCCCGGGCGGCGCGCGCACATGCCTGCACGGCCTCCGCCCTGGCGAAGCCCCTGCCGCCTCGGCAGGGGCCGGCCCCGGGGGAGCGGCAATCGCGGGCAGTATCAGCAATGTGCCGCGACCCGGCACTCACCTATTTGAGGGGGACCACCTTGCATCGTGCGCCAGCCTCCCTGGGACCAGCATCCATGCGGGCTCGCGGCCCGCGCAAGCCCGGCAACAGGGCCCGGCCAGAGTGTCGACTCACCCATTCAGGGGGCCCCTTCGGGAATACCCCGCACCGATAATCGCGCGACATCCGGCGACCCGTCCTGGTCAAGCCGGGCAACAACAAGTACAGCAACGCAGAAGGACGCCACCTCCGCATGCCCCGCCTGGGCCACCTGGCGGGGCGAGAAGTGCGTGTGGCGGGCCGGACCGGCGCCGGCCCCTGCCCTGTGACGGAGGAACAGCAGAATGCGCGATGACGGATATCGGGAGCTTCAGGCGGCCCCCGCCCCGGCCCCCGAGCCGCCGCCCCTGAGCCACTGGCTGCGCCAGGCTGCGCTGCGCGCGAGTGCGCAGCCGGCGCTGGAGTCCGCCGAGGGCACGCTCGACTATGCCGCGCTGCGCGACGCCGTGATGGCGCTCGCCGCGCAGCTGCGTGCGGCGGGCATGGTGCCGGGCGAACGTGTCGCGATCGCGGCGACGCGCTCGGTGGACACGATCGTCGCCATCCTGGCCGCGGTCGAGGCGGGCATCGCTTATGTCCCGCTCGACCTGGGCTACCCTGCCGAGCGCCTGCAGGCCATGCTGGAGGACGCCCGGCCGCGCGCGGTGCTCGGCGCCGACGACGCGCTCGCGCAGTTGCGCACGCTGGCCGGCGAGATCCCGACCCTGCAGGCCCCTGCTGCGTCCGCGCCGCTGCCGCACGCCGCCGAGGCCGACCTCACCTACGTGCTGTTCACCTCCGGCTCCACCGGCCGGCCCAAGGGCGTCGCGATGGGTGCCCGGCCGCTGCAGCACCTGATCGCCTGGCACGCCAGCCACGAGCGGCTCGGACGACCGGCGCGCACCTTGCAGTTCGCGCCGCTGTCCTTCGACGTGCATTTCCAGGAGATCTTCTCGACCCTGGCCTGCACCGGCACCCTGGTGCTGCTGCCTGAGGCGCAGCGCCGCGACCCGGCGCAGCTGCGCGACGCGCTCTGCGATCGAGGCGTGCAGCGTCTGTTCCTGCCCTATGTCGCGCTGCAGATGCTGGCCGAGGCCGCGCGCGAACGGCTGCCCGCGGCGCTGCTCGACGTGGTGAGCGCCGGCGAGCAGCTGCAGGTCACGCCCGCGATCCGCGCCCTGTTCGAGCAGTTGCCCGAGGCCCAGCTGCACAACCACTACGGCCCCACCGAAAGTCACGTCGTCACGGCTCACGAGCTGAGCGGCCCGGCACACGCCTGGCCCGAGATCCCGCCCATCGGCCGCGCCCTGCCGCACGTGCGGCTGGCGCTGCGCCGCCCGGAGGACGGCGGCGACGGCAACGCCCCCGGCGACACCGGCGAGCTGCTGCTCGGCGGCGAAACGCTCGCGCACGGCTATCTGGGCCGCCCCGAGCTGACATCCGAGCGCTTCCGGGACGACCTCGCACTGCCGGGCCGCTGGTACCTGGCAGGCGACCTGGTGCGCTGCGACGCCGCAGCTTGCCTGAGTTACCTCGGCCGTGCCGACCAGCAGCTCAAGGTCGACGGCTTCCGCATCGAGCCGGGCGAGATCGAACTGGTCCTGATGTCCCACCCGGAGGTGCGCGAGGCTGTCGTCAGCGCGCCCGAGCTGCCGGGCATCGGCCGCCAGCTGCTGGCCCACCTGGTGCCGCGCGCCGGAGCCGACAGCGATCCCAGCACGCTGGCCGGCCGGCTGCGCCAGCACCTGCGCGAGCGCCTGCCCGAGTACATGGTGCCGGTGCGTTACCTCTGCCTGGAACGCCTGCCGGTCACGCCCAGCGGCAAGATCGACCGCCGCGGCCTGCCGCTGCCGCAGGCCGATGCGGCGGCGCCGGCCGACACCCGCGATCTGCCGGCCCTGATGTCCAGCCTCTGGCAGGAGCTGCTGGGGCTGCCGCAGATCGACCCTGCGGCCAACCTGTTCGAGCTGGGCGCGAAGTCGCTGCTGGTGCTGCGTTTCGTGACCCGGCTGCGCGAGCTCGGCGTCACCGGCGTCGCGGTCGCAGACGTTTACGACCGCCCGACCCTGGCCGGCCTGGCCACGCTGGTCGGCGCTGCGGGCGGCAGCCGGCCGGGCAGCGACAAGACCCGTGCCGTTCCCGGCAAGGGCGGCGCGGAAGGCGGCATCGCCATCGTCGGCATGGCGGTGCGTGCCGCCGGCGCTCCCGACCTCGACGCTTTCTGGCGCAGCCTGCTGGAGCAGCGCGAGGGCATCCGCCACTTCGCGCCGCACGAGCTGGACGCGAGCGTGCCCGAGGCGCTGCGCAGCCGCCCCAACTTCGTCGCCGCGCGCGGTGTGCTCGACGACGCGGACCGCTTCGACGCGGCCTTCTTCGGCATCCCGGCGCGCGAAGCGGACGTGCTGGACCCGCAGCAACGCCTGTTCCTCGAACTCTGCTGGAGCGCGCTGGAGCACGCGGCCATCGACCCGCGCCGCGGCGACACGCGCGTCGGCGTCTACGGCGGTGTCGCGAACAACAGCTACATCGGCGCGCTGCGTGCCGAGAACCCCGAGCTGGCCCGCCAGTTCGGCGAGTTCGCGACCATGCTCGCGAGCGAGAAGGACTATGTCGCGACACGCGTCGCCAACCGCCTGAATCTCAACGGCCCCGCGGTCAGCATCCACACCGCCTGTTCCACCGGTCTGGTCGCCGTGGCGCAGGCCTGGCATGCACTGGCCAGCGGCCAGGCCGACGTGGCCCTGGCCGGCGGCGCCACCGTGATCGTGCCGCAGGCCGGCGGCTACCTGCATGTCGAAGGCGGCATGGAGTCGGCCGACGGGCACTGCCGCCCCTTCGATGCGGACGCCAGCGGCACCGTTTTCGCCAGCGGCGGCGCGGTGGTCGTGCTCAAGCGCCTGGACGACGCGCTGGCCGACGGCGACACCGTCTGGGGCGTGATCCGCGGCGTCGGCCTCAACAACGACGGCGGCGACAAGGCCAGCTTCACCGCGCCCAGCGTCAGCGGCCAGGCCGCCGCGATCCGCATGGCGCTCGACCATGCCGGGGTGAGCGCGCGCAGCATCGGCTATGTCGAAGCGCACGGCACCGGCACCGCCCTGGGCGACCCGATCGAGATCGCCGCGCTGACGCGCGCCTGGCGCAGCGACACGACCGAGGTGCAGTACTGCGGCATCGGCTCGCTCAAGGGCAACCTCGGTCACACCGTCGCCGCGGCCGGCGTGCTGGGCCTGGTCAAGGCGACGCTGGCACTCCAGCACCAGCAGATCCCGGCGACCCTGCACTTCCGGCGCCCCAACCCCGAGATCGATTTCGCCACTACGCCCTTCCGGGTCGTGGCGACCCACACGCCCTGGCCGCGCGGCGAGTCGCCGCGCCGGGCGGCGGTCAGCTCCTTCGGCGTCGGCGGCACCAACGCTCATGTGATCGTCGAGGAGGCGCCCCCCGCTCGCGAGCGCGCCCGACGACGAGGCCGGCCGTCTGTTCCTGCTGCCGCTGTCGGCCCGCACCAGCACCGCGGTGCTGCAGCGCGCGGCCGACCTGGCCGACCACCTGCAGCGCCATCCCGGGCTGCGCCTGTCCGAGGTGGCGGCCACGCTGATGCGCGGGCGCCAGCCCATGGCGCAGCGCCTCGCGGTGGTGGCGCGCGACCTGAACAGCGCGCGCAGCGCGCTGCGCGCCGTCAAGAGCAGCACGACCGCCGCGGCCCGCCCGCGCCTGGTGTTCCTGTTCCCCGGCCAGGGCTCGCAGCACCCCGGCATGGCGCGTGGCCTCTACGACGAGGCGCCGGCCTTCCGCGAGGCGCTGGACCGCTGCCTCGCGGTGGCCCGCAGCGCGCTCGACGTGGACCTCAAGGCCTGGCTGGTGACGGCCGACCCGGCCGACCGCAAGGTCGCCGAGCAACTGGCCCAGACCCGCCATGCGCAGCCGGCCCTGTTCGCCGTCTCGCACGCACTGGCCGCCTGGCTCGACAGCCTGGGGCTGCAGCCGCAGGCGATGATCGGCCACAGCATCGGCGAATACGCCGCCGCCTGCCATGCCGGCGTCTTCAGCGTCGAGGACGCGATGCGCGCGGTGATCGCGCGCGGCCAGGCCATGTACGAACAGCCGCCGGGCGCGATGCTGGCCGTGCGGGCGCCCGCGGACACGCTGCGCCCGCTGCTGCCCGAGGGCATCGAGATCGCCGGTCACAACGCGCCGGCCCTGTGTGTCGTCGCCGGCGGCTGCGACGCCATCGAGCGTTTTGCGCTGGAGCTCGAAGCCCGCGAGATCGGCACCACCCGGCTGCGCGTCTCGCATGCCTTCCACAGCGCCGCGATGGACGCAGCGCTGCCCCGTGTCGCCGCGGCGCTGCAGCCGCTGGCTTTGCGTGCGCCGCGGCTGCCGGTCTATTCCTGCGTCAGCGGCGCGCTGCTGCAGACGCAGGAGGCCACCGACCCCCAGTACTGGGCCCGCCAGGTACGCGCCAGCGTGCAGTTCCACCGCGCCGTCGCCAACGAGCTGGCCCAGCCGGGCGAGACCGTCTTCGTCGAGGTCGGTCCCGGCCAGGCGCTGACCGCGCTGCTGCGCCAGCACCGCACGGCTGCCGGCGGCGTGCCGCGTATCGTGCCGCTGCTCGGCCCGGCGCAGGATCCGGGCGACGCGGCGGTGGCCGCGCTCGGCGGTGTCGGCGCGCTCTGGTGCGCCGGGGCCGAACCGGCCTGGCCGGTGGCAGCGAGCGCGCGCCGCGTACCGCTGCCCACCTATCCCTACGCCGACGAGCGCCACTGGTTCGCGCGCCGGCCCCCGAATCCGGAGGCCGCGCCGGCGGCCCCCGCCGCCGTGGCGAGCGCCGCGGCCCTGTGCCCTTCCCCCGCTGTCGAGGTTCCCACCACCATGAGCCGACTCTCCGTCCTAGTCCAGGAACTCACGCGCATCCTCAGCGATGTCTCGGGCCTGCCGGCCGAGGAGATGAGCGAGGCCGCGAGTTTCGTTGACCAGGGCCTGGACTCGCTGTCGCTGACCCAGGCCACACTGGAGCTGGAGCGCGTGTTCGGGGTCAAGCTGCGCTTCCGCCGGCTGCTCGAAGACCTGGACACGGTGGGCAAGCTGGCTCGCTTCCTCGACGCTGAACTGCCGGCCGGGCAGTTCGCGCCGCCGCCGGCCGTCGCCGCCGCCACCCCGCCCGCGGCGGCCATGCCGGCTCCCCCCCTTGCAGCACCGGCGGCCGCCCCCGCGGTGCCAATGGCGCAGCTCCCAGCGATGCCGGCCGCAGGCACAAGCACCGGCCTGCAGCTGCTGATCCAGCAGCAGATGCAGCTGATGTCCCAGCAGCTCGCCTTGCTCGCGGGCCAGCCGCCGGTCGCCCTGCCCGATATGCCGGTGCCCGCGGCACAGCCGGCGGCAGCCGCGTCTGCGGCGCCGGTCGCCCGCGCGGCCGCCACGGCGGCCGCGGAAGCGGCACAGCCGTCGATCAAGGCGCTGGTCGAGAAGCCCTTCGGCGCCTCGGCCCGCATCACGCTGGAGGCGCGCCAGGAATTCACGCCCGAGCAGCGCCGCTGGCTCGACGACTTCATCCGCGCCTACAACGGCAGCACCGGTGGCTCCAAGCGCTACAGCCAGCAGCATCGCAAGGTGATGGCCGACCCGCGTGTCGTGACCGGCTTCAACCCGCTCTGGAAGGACCTGGTCTACCCCATCGTGGTGGACCGCTCCAAGGGGTCGCGCCTGTGGGACGTGGACGGCAACGAGTACATCGACCTGTTGTCCTGTTTCGGCGGCAACCTGCTGGGCTACCAGCCCGAATCGGTGGTCCAGGCCATGAGCCAGCAACTGCAGCTGGGTCTCGAAGTGGGGCCGCAGCATCCGCTGGCCGGCGAGGTCGCGCAGCTGATCTCCGAGTTCACCGGCATGGAGCGGGTGGCCTTCTGCAACACCGGCTCCGAGGCGGTGATGGGCGCGATGCGGGTGGCCCGCACGGTGACCGGGCGCAAGACCATTGCGATCTTCACCAACTCCTACCACGGCATCTTCGACGAGGTCATCGTGCGCGGCACGCGCCAGCTGCGCTCGCTGTCGGCGGCGCCCGGCATCCTGGCCAGCGCGGTCGAGAACATCCTGGTGCTCGACTATGCGAGCGACGAGTCGCTGCGCGTCCTGCGCGAGCGGGCCCACGAGCTGGCGGCCATCATGATCGAGCCGATCCAGAACAAGATCCCGACCTTGCAGCCGCGCGAGTTCGTGCAGTCGCTGCGCGAGATTGCCGACGCGGGCGGCTGCGCGCTGATCTTCGACGAGGTGGTGACCGGTTTCCGCGTTGCCCCGGGCGGCGCCCAGGAGTTCTACGGCGTGCGCGCCGACATCGCCACCTACGGCAAGGTGATCGGCGGCGGCCTGCCCTTCGCCGCCATCGCGGGCAGCAGCCGCTGGCTCGACGCGCTCGACGGCGGCCACTGGCAATACGGCGACGAGTCCTATCCCGAAGCCGGCGTGACCTACTTCGCCGGCACCTTCGTGCGCCACCCGCTGGCCCTGGCCGCCAGCCACGCAACCTTGCTGCACCTGAAGCGCGGCGGCCGCGAGTTCTACCGCAGCCTCAACGACCGCACCCAGCGCCTGGTGGAGCGCCTCAACACCGCCTTCGCAGTGCGCGGCGCACCGGTCAAGGCGGTCCATTGCGCCTCGCTGTGGCGGCTGCACTGGGACGACAACCAGAAGTACGTCAGCCTCTTTTACTACCTGGCGCGTCACCGCGGTCTGCACCTCTATGAGCAGTTCGGCCACTTCGTCACCGAGGCGATGGGCGAGGCCGACACCGACCGCATCTTCCAGGTCTTCACCGACGCCCTCGACGAGTTGATGGCGCTGGGTTTCATCCTGCCCCGGGACGGCACGCCGCCGCCCCCGCCGCGCGGCGGAGGACAGGACCAGTCGGCGCCGCCCAAGGGTGGCAGCAGCCACGAAGGCCCGCTTTCGCCCGGGCAGACCGAACGCTGGCTGGCCGCCGGCTACGACAGCCATGCACGCCGGGCGCTCAACGAGTCCCTGTGCATCAGCCTGCGCGGTGCCGTCGACATCGCGGCGCTGAAGATGGCGCTGCAGGACGTGCTGGGCCGGCACTCGGCCTTTTCCATCCGCTTCGACCTGGAAGAGCCACGCCAGCGCCTGGAGCCGGCCGCGGTGTTGCCGGTGCAGGAGATCGACCTGCGCCAGCAGCCCGACAGCGATGCCGCGCTGGACGCCTTCTGCAGCGAGGCCAGCGCCCGCGACTTCCCGCTCGACAGCGCCCCGCTGGCCGCCGCCAGCCTGCTGCGGCTGGCCGACGGTCGGGTCGTGGTGCACCTGGTCGCCAGCCACCTCGTCTTCGACGGCTGGGCCTCCAGCGTCTTCAATGCCGAGCTGGCCACCGCCTACCGCGCCCGCAGCCACGGCATCGCGCCGACCCTGCCGCCGGCCGAATCCCCGATCGTCTTCGCACGCCAGGAGCTGGAGCGCCTGGAAGGCCCGGCCGGCCGCGAAGCGTTGCAGTTCTGGCAGGGCCTGATGCAGCCGCTGCCGGCACGGCTGGAGCTGGGCGACCGCACGCCGCCGGCCGAGCGCCGTTATGCCGCCGACACCTTGCGCACCCGCTTCGACGGCGAGCTGCTGGCCCGGCTGCGCAGCCAGGCGCGCCAGTCCGGCGCCACGCTGTTCCAGCTGCTGCTGAGCGCGCTGACCCTGATGCTCAGGCGCGAAGCCGGCCAGGACGACTTCCTGGTCAGCATTCCCTACGCCAGCCAAAGCCTGCAGCGCCGCGGCCCCTTGATGGCCGACGGCGTGCTCGACCTGCCGCTGCGCCTGTCCTGCCGCGCCGGCGACAGCGGCGCCGGGCTGCTGCAGCGCGTGCGCGGCCAGCTGATGGACGCGCTCGAACAGCCCCTGATGACACAGGGCACGCTGGCCCGCGCGCTGGGCCTTCGCAGCGCTGGCAACCGCCCGGCGCTGACCGGTGTGTTCTTCAACCTCAACCCGCGCATCGACCTGTCGGCCTTCGCCCCCTTGCAAGCGACGATGCACGAGGGCCGCAAGCGCGGCTCGCTCAGCGAGCTGTTCTTCAACTTCTATGAACAGGACGACGCGCTGACGCTGGACCTGCACTACAGCACCGAGCTGTTCAGCCCGCAGCGTGCGCAGGCCCTGGTGGAGGCGCTGAGCGCAGCCGGCCGCCAGCTCGCCGAGGACCTGAACGGGCCGCTTGAGTTGGCGCAGACGCAGCCCGCGGTCCTGGTACCGGCCACGGAAGTCCCGACCACCCGCCCGAGCGACGACGTCGACGCACGCCTGCGAGCCTGGAACGCGACGGAAACGCCGCTGGCCGAAACGCCGCGTGTCGAAGCCTGGATCGCCGAGCAGGCGCAACGCACGCCCGACGCCGTGGCCCTGGTGGCTCCGGGTGGCCCGCTGAGCTACCGCGAGCTGGACGCCCGCGCCAACCGCTACGCCCACCTGCTGGGCCGGCGAGGTATCGGTCCCGGCGCGCTGGTCGGCCTCTGCCTGGGGCGCGGCCCGGAGCTGCTGCCGGCGCTGCTGGGCGTGCTGAAGGCAGGCGCCGCCTACGTGCCGCTGGACCCGGGCTTTCCACGCGATCGTCTGCAGTACATGGCCGAGGATGCCGAGCTGCGGCTGGTCATCACCGAGTCCGCCCATGCAAGCCTGGCCGGCCTGCCGCGCGAGGCCCAGCTGCGCATCGACGACGATGCCGCCGAGATCGCCGCCGCCCCCGACCAGCCACCGGCTCCGTTGCAAGCGCCGCCCGACGCGCCGGCCTACGTCATCTACACCTCCGGCTCGACCGGCCGGCCCAAGGGCGTCGTGCTGCCGCAGCGCGCGGTGTGCAACTTCCTCGCCAGCATGCGACGCGAGCCCGGGCTGCAGGCGGGCGACCGCCTGCTGGCGGTGACCACGCTGTCCTTCGACATCGCGGTGCTGGAGCTGCTGCTGCCGCTGACCGTCGGGGCCCGCGTGGTGCTGGCCCAGCGCGAGGACACGATGGACGGCGAAGCCCTGGCCGGCCTGATCGCCGACCACCGCATCAACGTGATGCAGGCCACCCCGACTACCTGGCACCTGCTGCTGGACGCCGGCTGGCGTGCGCCGGCGGGCTTTCGCGCGCTGTGCGGCGGCGAGCCGCTGCCGCCCGCACTCGCGGCACGGCTGCTGGCCCAGGGCGTCGAGCTGTGGAACATGTACGGCCCGACCGAGACCACTGTCTGGTCGACGCTCGCGCGCATCCACGATGCGGGACAGCGCATCACGGTGGGCCGTCCCATCGCCAACACCCAGGTCTGGATCCTCGATGAGCAGCAGCGCCCCTGCCCGGTGGGCGCCGAAGGCGAGATCTGCATCGGCGGTGCCGGCGTGGCGACCGGCTACTTCAAGCGCCCCGAGCTGACGGCCGAACGTTTCGTGAGCGACCGCCTGAACGGCCAAGCCGGTGCCCGCCTCTACCGCACCGGCGACCTGGGCCGCTGGCGCGAGGACGGCAGCATCGAACACCTCGGGCGCCTCGACTTCCAGGTCAAGATCCGCGGCTACCGCATCGAGCTGGGCGAGATCGAAAGCCGGCTCGACGCCGAGCCCGGCATCGCGCGCAGCGTGGTGGTGGCGCGCGAGGACCAGCCGGGCGACGTGCGCCTGGTGGCCTACCTCGTCACCCCCGGCGGGGGGCCGGTGGACGAGGCCGCCCTGCGCACGCGCCTCAAGCAGTCGCTGCCCGACTACATGCTGCCGGCCCAGGTCGTGACCCTGTCGGCCCTGCCCCTGCTGCCCAACGGCAAGATCGACCGCAAGGCGCTGCCGGCGCCTGTCCCGAGCCGCATTGCCCAGGCTGCAGCCGCCGCGGCGGCCAGCCTGGCCGCCACGGCCGCAGCCGTGCCCTCCGCCTCGCCGCAGGAGGCGGGCCCGAGCGCCGCCGCGATCGCCGAGCTGATGGCCGAGGTGCTGGGCCGCCCCTCGGTGGCCGAACACGACAACTTCTTCGAGCTGGGCGGTCATTCGCTGCTGGCGGCGCGCCTCGCGGCCCGGCTGGGCCAGCAGTTGCAGCGACGCATCGGCCTGAAGGCCTTGTTCGAAGCCCCGACGCCCGCTTCGCTGGCGGCCGCGCTCGGTGCCCAGAAGGCCCAGGCGGGCCCGGCCACCGCGCTGCGCATTCCCGCCCGGACCGAGCAGGGCATGGCGCCACTGTCGCTGATGCAGCAGCGCCTGTGGTTTCTGGAGGAGGCCCACCCCGGCACGGCCGCCCACAACGTGCCCTCGGCCCACCGGCTGAGCGGCCCGCTCAACCTGCCGGCGCTGGAGCAGGCACTGCAGCAGATGGTGGACCGCCAGGCGGCGCTGCGCACCTGGCTCGAGCGCACCCCCGAGGGCCCGGTGCAGCGGGTCGCCGAACGGCTCGATCTGCGCCTGCCGCTGAGCGACCTGCGCGGCCTGCCCGCGGCCGAGCGCGAGGCTGCGCTGCAGGCGCAGATGACCGAGCTGGTGCGCACGCCCATCCCGCTCGAGCAGGGGCCGCTGTTCCGCGCCCGCCTGTACCGCCTCGGCGACCAGGAACACGTGCTGTTTTTCATGGCCCACCACGTCGTCTTCGATGGCTGGTCCTTCGACCTCTTGTACCGCGAACTGTCGGCCCTCTACCGCGCCGCCAGCCAGGGCGTCGAAGCCGAGCTGCCCGCCCTGCCGGTGAGCTACGGCGACTTCTCCGCCTGGCAACGCGACTGGATGCTCGGCGAGGAGCTGGAGCGCCAGACCGCCCACTGGCGCGAACGCCTGACGCCGCTGCCCGAGCCCATCGAACTGCCAATCGACCGTCCCCGCCCGCCTGCGATGTCGGGCCGCGGCGGCTCTCACCACCACTACCTCTCGCGCGACCTGACCGACCAGCTGCACGCGCTGGCGCAGCGCCACGGCCGCACCCTCTATGTCGCGTTGCTGGCGGCCTACTCGGCGCTGCTGCACCGCATGACCGGGCAGACCGACCTGGTGGTCGGCACCCCGGTGCGCGGCCGCGAACAGCCCGAGCTCGAAGGGCTGATGGGCTTTTTCGTCAATGCGCTGCCACTGCGCCTGCGTCCCGCTGCCGAGCTCGGTTTCGGCGAGTGGATGCGCCGGGTTCACGAGGTGGTGGTCGATGCCTTCGCCTACCCGGACGTGCCCTTCGAGCACCTGGTGCACACCCTCAAGGTGCCACGCGACCCCAGCCGTCCGCTGATCTACCAGGTGATGTTCTCCTTCCAGGACGCGCGCGACCGCCCGCTGGGCTGGGGCGAGCTGAAGCACCAGCGGGTCGAGACCGCGCTGACCGGTGCGTCGGAAGAGCTGAGCCTGTGGTGTGTCGAGACGCCGCAGGGCGTCGAGTGCGCCTTCACCTATGCCGCCGACCTGTTCACGCCGCAAGCCGTGGCCCGCATCGCCGAGCGTTTCGAGACCCTGCTGAAGGACGTCGTCGCCGACGCGGCCCGCACGCTGGGCGTCTGCCGCGTCGCGAGCGACGCCGAGCAGGCCACGCTGGCGGCGTGGAACCGGACCGAGGCCGAGGTCGAGCGCGGCCACATCGCCCGGCTGCTGGAGCGGCAGGCCGCGCGCTGCCCCGATGCCGTCGCGCTCAGCTTCGCCGGCCAGCGGCTCAGCTACGCCGAATTGGACGGCGCGGCCAATTGCCTGGCGCACCAGCTGCGCGCCCGCGGCGCGCGTCGCGGCACCCTGGTGGGCCTGTGCCTGGAGCGCAGCATCGCGATGGTGGTGGCCCAGCTGGCCATCCTCAAGTGCGGTGCCGCCTATGTGCCGCTCGACCCGGCCTACCCGGCCGAGCGCCTGGCCTACATGGTCGAGGACGCGAAGCTGACGCTGCTGGTCAGCAACAGCGCGCTCACCGACCAGCTGTCGTTCTCGCCCGAGACCACCCTGAGGGTCGACGCCGAGGCCGCCGAGATCGCCGGCCAGCCGGCCACGCCGCTGCCCGACGACCACCTGGCCGCGCGCGCCGAGGACCCGGCCTACGTGATCTACACCTCGGGATCCACCGGCCGGCCCAAGGGCGTGGTGGTGCCGCACCGCGCGGTGCTCAATTTCCTCACCAGCATGGCGCACGAGCCGGGTCTGGCCGCGTCGGACCGGCTGATCGCAGTGACCACGCTGTCCTTCGACATCGCGGTGCTGGAGCTGCTGCTGCCGCTCTCGGTGGGCGCCCAGGTGGTGCTGGCCAGCCGCGACGAGGCGATGGACGGCCGCGCGCTGCGCGGGCTGATCGAGACGCACAGCGCCACCGTGATGCAGGCCACCCCCTCCACCTGGCAGATGTTGATGGAGGCGGGCTGGGAGGGGTCGCCCGGCTTCAAGGCCCTGGTCGGCGGCGAGGCGCTGTCGGCCGAGCTCGCGACCCAGCTGCTGGCCCGCTCCGGCGAGCTGTGGAACATGTACGGCCCGACCGAGACCACCGTGTGGTCGACCTGCTGCAAGGTCGAGGCGCCCGAGCGCGGCATCTCGATCGGAAAGCCGATCGCCAACACCAGCGTCTGGGTGCTCGACGAGCGCCAGCAGCCCTGCCCGATCGGCGTGCCCGGCGAGATCTGGATCGGTGGCGATGGCGTCACGCTGGGCTACCTGCAGCGCCCCGAGCTGACGGCCGAGCGTTTCGTCGCGCACCGCGGCGACGGACTGCAGGCGCCGGCCGGCCTGCTCTACCGCACCGGCGACCGCGGCCGCTGGCGCCATGACGGCCTGCTGGAACACCTGGGCCGGCTGGACTTCCAGGTGAAGGTGCGCGGCCACCGCATCGAGCTGGGCGAGATCGAGTCCACCCTGCTGTCGCACCCCGGTGTGAGCCGCGCGGTGGTCATGGTGCGCGAGGACCGTCCGCGCGACCAGCGGCTGGTCGCCTACCTGGTGGCCCGCGACGAGCTGCCGCCGGCCGGCGAGCTGCGCGAGCACCTGCGCCAGGCGCTGCCCGACTACATGCTGCCGCAGCACTATGTCCGGCTGGACGCTCTGCCCCTGCTGCCCAACGGCAAGGTGGACCGCAAGGCGCTGCCCCCGCCGCCCGAGAGCGAGGCGGCGCCGCTGCACACCTTCGCCGCGCCGCGCACCGAGCGCGAGATCGCGCTGGCCGAGATCTGGGAACGGCTGCTGGGCATCCGGCAGGTCGGGGTGACCGACAACTTCTTCGACCTGGGCGGCCATTCGCTGCTGGCGATGCGCGCCGTGACCGAGGCCGAGAAGGTGCTGCACACCCGCATCAACGTGCGCCGCTTCATCTTCGAGACCCTGGGCCAGCTGGCCGCGACGCCGGCCGATACAGCGACGCCGGCGGCGAGTGCGGCGGCCGGGGCGCGCAAGCCCTGGCTGAACCGTGTGCTCGGCGCCATCGGGCTGCAGGGCCGAACACGCAATGCCTGAGACCATGCCCTGTCCGCTGCGCCGCCGGATCGGGCATGATCTGCCCCACCCGCCTGGCGTCCTTCCGGCGCCCCGTGTTTTCCAAGCTGCATGACCCCTCTGGTTTTCGGCCCCGCCGGCCGACCGATGTTCGGCCTTCACCACCCCGCCGCCGTGCGCCTCGCGCCGGCGACGGCGGTGCTGCTGTGCAACCCTTTCGGGCAGGAGGCGGTGCGCACGCACCGGCTCTTCAAGGTGCTGGCGGAGCGCCTCGCGCGGGCCGGCATGGACGTGCTGCGCTTCGACTACCACGGCACGGGTGAATCGCCGGGCGACGACACGGCCGGCGATCTGGCCGGCTGGGTCGCCGACATCGGCACCGCGCACGAGGAACTGCTCAGGCGCTGCTCGCCCGAGCAGGTGGTCTGGGTCGGCGTGCGGCTGGGCGCGACGCTGGCGGCGCTGGCCTGCGGCAGCGTGCGGCGCGCGCCGGACCGGGTGGTGCTGTGGGAGCCGCTGGCGCACGGCGCGGACTACCTGGAGCTGCTCGCGCGCAAGCATGTCGAGGCCTTGGAAGACAATTTCGGTCAGCCTCAGCCAGAGGCTCGCGCCTGGCTGGCGACGCACCGGCTCGACGAGCTGGACGAAGCGATCGGCTTCGGTCTCTCGCCACGGCTGCGCCAGCAGCTGATGCGGCTCGAGCCGGCCTCCTTCTCGGGCGTCTCCGGCCTGCGCTGGACCGTGATCGCCGAGCCCGGCAACCGTGGCGCCGGCGAGCTGGCCGAGCGCTTCCGCTCGGCCGGCCAGCCGGTCGAGTGGCTGGACTTTGCCCACAGCTTCGAATGGACCTCGGAGGAGGCGCTCAACACCGCGCTGGTGCCGGCCGAGGCCCTGCAACTGCTCGCCCGTCATATCGGTGCCTGAATGAAGGAAGTCCCCGCCATCGAAGTCCCGGTCCAGTTCGGCAGCCACGCCCATCTGCTCGGCATGCTGACGCGACCACCGGCCGCCCCTCCCCACGCGGTCGGCGTGATCCTGCTCAATGCCGGCGTGATCCACCGCATCGGTCCGCACCGGCTCAACGTCAAGCTCGCCCGCGAGCTGGCGGCCCGGGGCTTCGCCAGCCTGCGCTTCGACCTCTCGGGCCTGGGCGACAGCCGGGTACCGCCCAACGCCGCCGGATTCACCGAGCAGGCGGTGCGGGACATCCGCGCCGCGATGGACGAGCTGGGCCGGCGTTGCGGCACCACCCACTTCGCGATCGCCGGCCTCTGTTCGGGCGCGCACCACGGCCTCAACGCCGCTCTCGCCGACGAACGCATCGAAGGCCTGGTGCTGCTGGACGGCCATGCCTACCCGACCCACCGGACCCGCCTGGTGCGCATGCGGCGGCGGCTCGCACAGATGTCCTGGGCGGAGCTGCTCGGCTGGCCCTTGCGGCGCGCGGCGCGCCTGGTACAAAACCGCCGCGAGGCACGCGCGGCCAGACAGGCCGCCGGCGAGGAACGCAGCAGCAGCGCGAGCACCCCGACCCGCCGTCAATATGCGGCTGCGATGCAGACACTGGTCTCGCGCGGGGTCGCGGTCTATCACATCTATTCCGGCAGCCTGCTGGAGAGCTACAACCACGCCAGCCAGTTCCGCGACGCCTTTGCCCGCTTCGCCTTTGTCGACCAGGTGCGCTGCGACTACCTGAGCGAGATCGACCACACGGTGACACCGCTCGCGGCCCAGGCCCTGGTGCGCGAGCGCATCGCCGCCTGGGCGCTGGCCCTGCCCCGGGTGGCCGGGGCCCGCACCGAGCCCGACGCCCCGGACAGCCCAGCGCTGATGCCGGCCGAACGGGCCGCGGCCTGAGCGGCACGCGACGCCCGCCCAGCCTTGCCGGCATGAACGCCCCGACCGCAGCCATCGTCGACCTGAGCGACACGCTCGGCTGGCCCCCCGTGCGCCTCTGGTGGACCGAACTGCACGCCTGGCCCAGCGCCCTCGAAGAGGCCTGCCTTTCGGCGGAGGAGCGCGCCCGCGGCGCCCGCTTCGTCTTCGAGCGCGACCGGCGCCGCTACCTCGCCGCGCACTGCGCGCTGCGCGCCGTGCTGGCGCGGCACTGCGGCTGCGAGCCAGCGGCCCTGAGCTATGGGCAGGGCCCTCAGGGCAAGCCCTTCCTGACCAGCCACGCCGGCCCCGCCTTCAACCTCAGCCACAGCGGCGACGTCGCGCTGATCGGGCTGGCACCCGAGGGGGAGCTCGGTGTCGACGTCGAACTGCTGCGCCCGATGAACGACGTGCTCGGGCTGGCGCGCAGCAACTTCAGCACGCCCGAGTTCCAGGCCTTGCAAGCGCTGCCACCGGAGCAGCGCGAGCTCGCCTTCCTGACCTGCTGGACCCGCAAGGAGGCCTGTCTGAAAGCCCTGGGCACGGGCTTGAGCCTGTCGCCGGCGCGCTTCCATGCCGGCGTCGAGCCGGTGCCGGCTCGCGTCAAGATGCCGACCGACGACGGTGTCGTCGAGCTCGAGCTGAGGTCGATGCGGCATGGGCCTGCCGGCCTGATCTCCGTCGCCTGGCGCCTCGGCCCCCCTGATCCGGGCCCCTGCATTGAGGGGGGTGAAGCGCCGCGTGCGAGGGACGACGGCTATAGTGCCCCGCGGGAAAGGTAGTGCCGCGACAGACCGCCTCGAAGTCGTGCCGGGACTCGCGCTGCATCTTCCCAGGGAGTAGGAGTGCGAAGCGCTGCAGGGACTCGGTCCCGCCGCTTCGATGCCGCCGACCCCGGCTGAACGACCGCCCGCCCAGCGGGGCGCCGATCGCCCGGGCGGCTGGGAACCATGGGCGCCGCGCCGGCCCCACCCAACAACAAGACGGGCGCGAGTCGATGGGAATGTGGACCTTAGCAAGCAGATGGCGGACATGCACCCGTCTTTCACTTCGGGAAGACGGCCTCAGGACACGGCCCGGCTCGCCGATGCCCCTCCCCCTGAACCCTGCGCCCACCCGGTGCACCCGGCGGCGATGACCGCCGGTATCGGCCGGCTGGCCGGCTCGGTCTACCGCTTCGCCGCCGGCCGCCCCTATCCGGGCGGGCCACGCACCCGGCTGCCGGTGCTGATGTACCACCGCGTGGTGGCACGCCCTGACCCGCTGCTGACCGACGTGCCCGACGCGGCCGAGCTGGCCGACCAGCTGCGCGTGCTCTCGCAGGTCTTCACGGTGCTGCCGCTGGAGGAAGCGGCCGACCGGCTGCAAGCCGGCACACTGCCGGCGCGCGCCGCCTGCATCACCTTCGACGACGGCTACCGGGACAACTACGAGATTGCCTTGCCCTTGCTCAAGCAGTTCGGGCTGACCGCGACCTTTTTCGTCGCCACCGGCTTCATCGACGGCGGCCGCATGTTCAACGACACGGTGGTCGAATGCGTGCGGCGGCTGAACGGCCGCTCGCTCGACCTCAGCGGCATCGGGCTGGGACAGCGCAGCGCCTCGGACGACCGCTCGCGCATCGCGCTGGCCGAGGACATCGTGCAGGCCATCAAGTACGTCTCCCTGGAGCGCCGCGAGGAAGTGCTGTCCGATCTCACCGCCCAGGTGAACGAACCGCTGCCCGACAACCTGATGATGACGCCAGAACAGGTGCGCTCGATGGCGCGCCAGGGCATGACGGTGGGCGGCCACACCAGCCGCCACCCGATCCTGGCCAAGCTGGACCCCGCCGAGGCCGAGCGCGAGATCTTCGGCAGCCGCGACACCCTGGTCTCGCTGCTCGACGAGCCGCCGCGCTGTTTTGCCTATCCCAACGGCCGGCCCTACACCGACTACACCGCCGAACACATCGACATGGTGCGCCGGGCGGGCTACCGCTGCGCCGTCTCGACCGCCTGGGGGGTCGCCGAGCGCCACACCGACCGCTTCCAGTTGCCGCGGTTCGGCCCGATGGAGCGTCATCCGGCGGTGTTCGTCGCGCGTTTGATGCGCATGTCCTCCCACCACCAGCCCCGGCTGGTGACGGCAGACCCCGACCGGCCCGCCCCCAGCGCACCCCGCAGCGGCTGAGGCAGCGCCGAGCGCGACGACGACACCTTGTATTTCCGAATCGGCTGACCATGGCACGCCCGGGTTTCCAACTGCTGCCCCCACACCGCCACGGTCGCCGCGGCGGGCAGCGGCCTTGCTTTTCCTTCCTCTCCATGCAGTACCGGAGTCCCGGCAATGAGTGATCGCTTCGGCAGCAAGGCTGTCTTCCGCTCGGCCCTGCTCGTCACCGGCTCGACCTATGTGGCCTATGCCGCCGGCTTGCTGACCAACACCATGATCGCCCGCACCCTCGGGCCGGCCGACTTCGGGCGCTACTCCTACCTGATCTGGCTCTCGGGCCTGCTGGTGGTTTTCATCAACAACGGGCTCACCACCTCGGCGATCCGCTTCATCTCCGAATGCCTGGGCCGCGGCGAGAGCGAGGCGGCGAAAAGACTGCACCGCTGGTTCGGGGTGCGCCACTGGCTGTCGGCCTTCGGCGTCGGCGCGCTGTTCCTCGCGGCGCTGCCGCTGGTCAAGCCGGCCGGCTGGGAAGGCCACCTGCTGGTCTTCGGCGCGATCACGCTGGTCGCCGCGGTGGCGCGTGCCTGGTACCTGTTCGGCGTCTCGGTCGCCAAGGGCCATGGCCTGTTCGGACTCGAAGCCGGCAGCGTCAGCGTACTGGCGCTCGCCAACCTGCTCGCCGCGGCGCTGGCGATGGCCGCCGGCGCCGACCTCACCGGCTTCCTGCTGCTGTTCCTGCTGCACAGCATCGCGCACCCGCTGGTGATCGCGCTCTGGTCGCGCAAGGCCGGCATCGCGCGCGGCACCGGCCCGAACGATCCCGCGCTGCTGGAGCGCGTGCGCCCGCACCTGTGGTGGACCGTGGTGCTGACCTTCTCGGCCGCGCTGAGCAACAAGTCCATCGAGACCTTTTTGCTCAACCGCATGGTCGGCCCCGAGGCAGTGGGTTTCTTCGCGATCGCGGCGGCGCTGACCCGCGGCGGCGTCGACCTGCTGTCCTCGGGTCTCACGTCCATCCTGATGCCGACGATGGCACACGCCTTCGGCGCCGGCGGCATGGAGCGCGTGAGCCGCATCACCTCCGACGCGACGCGCTACTTCCAGTACCTGGGCCTGCTGCTGGCGGGCGTCGGGGCCTTCTGGGCCGGGCCTGTGATCGCCGTGATGTACGGACCGAAGTTCGCCGAAGCGGCCTTCCTGCTGCAGGTCATGGTGGTGGTCGGCGGCCTGACCTTGACCCAGGGCACCTTCGGCGCCTTGCTGTCGACCACCGACAACCAGCGCGTGCGGGCCGGGGTCTCGGTGTTCTCGGTGGTCTTCACCGCCGTGATGGCCGGCCTGCTGGTGCCGCGCTGGGGCCTGCACGGCGCACTCGCCGCGCACGCCATCTCCAGCCTGGTGGTGCTGGCCGTGGTGGCGCTGTTTGTCGTCCACACCTTGAAGATCCGCCTGCCGCTCGGCGACCTGCTGCGCATGGGCCTGGCGGCCCTCGGCGGCCTGGCGCTGGCGCTGCCCCTGGTGCTGCTCTGGCACGGGCTGGCCGCGCAGCTGGTGGCCGGCGTGGTGTACGGCGCCGGCTATGTCGGCTGCTCGCTGCTGCTGCGCGTCTGGTACACCAGCGACATGGCCGTGATCGGCTCGGCGACGCGGCGCTTCGCCTTCCTGCGCGGCGTGCCGGCCTGGCTGGACCGCTGGAGCCGGCCGGCCTGAGGACAGCGGGCCGGGACAGCCGATGTGGCCGCGCAACGCGGCAATGCCGCCGAAGATGGAAACCCGAGATGGACAAGCCAGCCCTGACCACGTCAATCCTGCATGCCGACCGCCGCCTGGGCGTTGAACACGGCGGCATTCGCACGCCCATCCACACGTCGATCCAGTATGGATACGAGCGTGTCGAAGACCTGATCGACGTGTTCCAGGGGAAGCGCAAGGGCGGCTTCAACTACGCGCGCCAGGGCACGCCGACGACCGCAGCCCTGGAGTCCAAGCTCGCGGCGCTGGAGCTGGGCCGGGGGGCGGTCTGCTTCTCCTCCGGCATGGCAGCCTTGACGGCGGTGTTCCTGACCCTGTTGCGCGCCGGCGATCACGTGGTGTCCAGCCGCTTCGTGTTCGGCAACACCCACAGTCTCTTCACCACGCTGGGCACGCTGGGGATCGAGGTCAGCCGGGTCGATGCCGGGTCGGCGGCCGAAGTGGCAGCGGCGCTGCGACCGAACACGAGGATGGTGTTTGTCGAAACGATCGCCAACCCCGGAACGCAGGTGCCCGACCTCGAGGCCATCGGCACCCTCTGCCGCGATCAGCGCCTGCTGTATGTGGTGGACAACACCATCACCTCACCGGTGCTGTTCCGGCCGCGCCATGTCGGCGCGGGCCTGGTGATCCATTCCCTGAGCAAGACCATCGCCGGCCACGGAGCCGCCCTCGGCGGCGCGGTCATCGACACCGGTGAGTTCGATTGGCTGCACTGTCCGAACATCGCCGACGCCTATCGCAGCGCCGACCCCGCCTCATGGGGCTTGCTCCAGATCCGCAAGAAGGGCTTGCGCGACATGGGTGCATCGCTGTCGTCGGAGCACGCCCACCAGATCGGACTGGGCGCCGAGACGATGGAGCTGCGGGTGCGCCAGAGCAGCGCAAACGCCCTGGCGCTGGCCCGCTACCTGGAGAGCCACCCCGCGGTGGACAAGGTCCACTACCCCGGCTTGCCCTCGCACCCGCAGCACGAGACCGCGCGCCGGTGTTTTGGCGCCGGGTCGTGGCTGCTGTCCTTCGAGTTGCGCGATCCGGGCTCCATGTGCCGCGTGATCAACAAGCTGCGCATCCCGATCAAGGCCACCGGGCTCGGCGACACGCGGACCCTGGTCATTCCCGTGGCACCGACGATCTTCTGGGAAGCAGGCGCGCAAGTCAGGGCAGCGATGGGCATCAGCGACGGCATGGTGCGGATCTCGGCCGGCATCGAGGACACGGACGACCTGATCGCGGACTTCGAGCAGGCGCTGGCGGACTGAAGCTCCGGCGACCTGCCGGGGCGGCGCCAGCCGCCGCCCGGCTTCAGCGCTCGACCGCCCCGAGGTCAGCGGCCGTACCGTTGGTGGTGCGCACCGTGGGCAGGAAGCGGCTGTCGAGTTGCCGGTTGACCGGGAAGGCGCTGACCGCCGCCGGGGCCGCGCGCCCGGCATCGACAACGCTGCTGCCGGCCAGCGGCACCATGGTCTTGATATCGACCGGCGCGGTGGTGCCGGTGAGCTGCGGTTCGAGCAGGGTCAGCACGCCCCCCACGGTGTGCCAGGGACCGGCGTCGCTCCACTTCGCATCGATCCAGTTGCGGCCCAGGTTGACGATGCCGCCGGAGGGGATGCCGTCCGCGTTGTCCTGCTTGTCGCGCATCCGCGGGTACTGGATGGCGGGGTCGAACAGGAAGACGTTGTTCCAGACTTCCACCTTCTCGTCGTTGGTCGAGACCTGGAACAGCACCGCGTAGTCGTCACCCGTGATGTGCACCGTGTTGTTGAAGAAATACAGGGTGCCCTTGCGATAGGACGCTTCGCTGCCGGCGTGGTCGCCGCCGTAGTGGATCGTCGAGCCCTTGCGGCCGTCCTTCACGATCTGGTTGCCGTAGACATAGGTCTTGCGGTAGTTGGGATCGGCCATGGCAATCGAGGCGTAGTCCTCGGCCTCGACCAGGTCGAGCGCGCGGGCACCGTCTTCGATGCGGTTGTAGCGGATCACCGGGCCCACCGAGCGGTCCTTCAGCGAGTTGCCCAGCGCCCCGGCACGCATCGGGCCGTAGCGGTTGAACTCGTAGACGACGCCGATCGACTGGATGTAGGTCGTGTGCTCCAGGTAGCCGCCGACCACGCCGTTGCCGTGCATGTAGTTGCCGGCGATGCGGACGTTGCGGGTGACGGTGAAGTCGCCCTCTTCCTTGGAGCTGCTGAAGATCGCCTGGCTGCAGTCGTTGATCTCGTTGTTCGCGATCACGATGTTGTGGCCACGCTCCAGCCAGACGCAGGCGCCGAAGTCCTCGTAGGTGCGGCGGGCACCGGTGGAATCGGTGAAGTAGTTGCCGCGCCGCGCACCCCGGAGGTGCAGGCCGTCGAGCTGGATGAAACGCGGATAGGCTGTCCAGTCCTCCGCCTTGAGCCGGTGGATGGTGACGATGGAGCGGCTCTCGAACAGCTCGTGCGCATAGGTCAGGCCCTTGCGCGCGACCGCGTCCTGACCGTCGACCACCGGGCGCTCGCCGCTGGCGTTCGGCACACCGCAGACGCGCACCCAGGCATCGGCACGGCCCTTGGCGTTCAGCACGATCTTGCCCCGATAGGGCGTGCTGCGCCAGAAGATGCGCACCGTGTCGCCGGCCGCCAGCGTCTCCCACGGCACGTCAGCGAGGCTGGCAAGCTGGCCGGCGTTCGGGCCGACCTGGTAGTCCTTGCCCTTGCCGGAAGGCTGGCAGGGCGCGAGCGACAGGCCTTCGACCGGCGCGGGCGCCGGGGTGGGCGCAGGCGCGGGAGCCGGCGCGGGCGGCGGCGGTGCCGGAACCGGAGCGGGCGCGGGTGCAGGCGGTGTGGGCGCAGGGACGGGAGCCGGAGTCGGCGCAGGAACAGGCGTCGGCGCCGGCACGGGAACGGGTGTCGAAGCAGGCGGCTTCGGCACCGGGGCCGAAGCGGGAGGTGTCGGAGCCGATGGTGACTGGCCGGGCGGTGTCGGGGCCGGGGACGTCGGCCCGGGACTCGGTGCCTGGCTCGGGTTGTCGGCGCCCGCGGAGGTGTCCCCGCTCGCGCTTCCCCCTCCTCCGCAAGCGGCGAGCGATGCCGTCAGCAACAACCACCCTGCAAGCACCCCACGACGGCGTTCAGCAATGCCCATGCCCGTTCCCTCTTGATCTTGTTGTCACCGCGCATCCAGGGAACGCACGGCGGACCGAACAGGCGGTACTGCTGGCTCCGCCCTCTTTTGTGACCAGACGCGGCCGGCAGCACCTGGGGCACGCCACTCTCTAAGGCGCGCCCGGCTTGGTTTCCGACCCTGTCTACTTCTACAGGTGCGCCAGCGTACGGGGAATTGCCGTATCGTGTGTAAGGCTTTGTTGCCAAAACGGCGTCACTGTGGCGCGCCGTGAACGATTACCGCAGTTCGAAGGCCCCGAGGTCATAGCCCCGGCCCTGCCTGCGCCGTTCGGCGAGGCCGCCTTCGGGGCTGTATTCGTGGCGTACCGCCAGGTTCTCGACGGCCACGCCGGCCCGCGCGGCGGGCGGCACGGCCGAGGCCAGGTCGAGCACCGGCGCGCCCGCACGGGGTCGCCAGTCGGGCGCGAGGCCCGGGTCGCGGCCGGGCGCCAGCCGGCCGGTGCTGCGCAGGGCCACCGGCGCATTGCCGCCGCGCGGCAGCCAGCCCGGGCTGATCCAGTTGGTGCCGGCCAGCTCGATGTTCCCGCCCTCCGCGCCCAGCCTCAGATCGGTACTGCCCAGGTTGACAACCACGTTGCCACGCGCCGAGACGGTCTGCTGCGACGTCGGCATGTCGAACAGGCTGACGTACCAGAACTCCTTGCGCTGCTCGGCCTTGACCACCACGGTGTTGTTGTAGAAGTGCAAGGTGCCGCGGCGGAACACCTCGGGGCTGTTGTCGCCGCCCCAGTGGATCAGCTTCATCGAGGCCTGGGCCGGCGTGCCGGCGTCGTCGACGATCAGGTTGCCGAACACCCAGGCATCGTTGTAGAGCGGGTCGTCGCTGATCCTGGTGACGCCGTCCTCGATCTCGACCAGGTCGAGCGCGCGGGCCGCCGCGACGATGTGGTTGTAGCGCACCACGGTGCCGCTGGCCCGGTCCTTCAGCGAGGAGCCCAGGGCGCCCGGCACCAGCTGGCCGATGTAGTTGCCTTCATAGAGCGTGCGGGCCGCCTGTACGTAGAGGTTGTGCTCCAGCCAGCTGCCAGGGTTGCCGTTGTCGTGCAGGCGGCTGCGCCGCACCGTGATGTAGGCGCTGGCCTCGTCGTTGGAGCGGCTGTTGACGAACAGGCCGTTGGCATTGCCGGTGATCTCGCAGTTGTCCAGCGTCAGGTGCTCCACCACCACCGCGTAGATGCCGGCGGCACCGCTGGCGTAGCGGCCGGTGCTGCCGTCCTGCGCGATGTAGGTGTTGGCCTTGTTGGCACCGCTGACCTTGAGGTTCTGGAACACGATGTGCCGCGGCCGGTGCCCGTAGCGGTCCTGTGGGCTGCGGTACAGCACGATGGTGCCGAGGTGCTCGCTGTGTTTCTTGTCGAAGAACTGCGCACGCACCGCGTCACGGGCGGTGACCGCGGAGGCGCCGCTGATCTCGGGCCGCCGGCACCTGGCGTCGGTCACGCCGTTGATCACCACCGGCGCGTCGGCGCGGCCCTCGGCGCGCAGGCCGATCTTGGTTCGGTAGGGCTGGGCCCGGTGGTGGATGTTGACGACATCGCCCGGGCCGAGCTGCAGCCAGGGCACGTCCTCCAGCTCGGTGTAGGGCTTGCCGGGCCCGACGTCGAAGGTGCGGCCGCCGCCGCGCGCCTTCAGCGCTTCGGAGCAGGCGTTGCTGCGCAGGGGCGGCACGGGCGGCGGCCAGGTGGCCACGCTTTCGTCGCTCAGCAGCGTGGACGGCGGGGGCAAGCCGGTCTGCGCCGCCGCCGTGCCGGCCGTGACCAGCTGGGCCAGCAGCAGCGCCCCCTGTACCCAGCGCCCCGCGCCGCGATGCCTTGCCTGCTGCCTGCTTGTCGTCATGCCGTGCCCTCCCGCTCGAGCCTTGCATTGTGCAAGCCAGCGGCCTGCCAGCGTCCGACACCCCCTGAAATGAGCGCCCCCGCCGCCCCCGGAAAGCCGCGGCCTTGCACTACAGTGGGCGGCTCTCTGTTCCGGGCTTGGATATTGCGTATGCGTGTGATGCACATCGTCGATTCGCTGGAGCGTGGCGGTCTCGAACGTGTCGTCACCGATCTCGCGATCGCCCAGAAACGCCAGGGCCAGGATGTCTGCGTCCTGAGCCTGCTCGACACCGAGGGCCTGAAGTCCGAACTGCTCGCGCAAGGCGTCGAGGTCGTCGTGGCCGGCAAGACCCGGCCCTTCGACCTGCGTGTGCTGCGCACGATCCGGCGCAGCGCGGCCGAGCGGCAGGTCGAGGTGGTGCATGCCCACAACTTCGTGCCCAACTACTACGCCGCGGTCGCGCTGTGCGGCATGCCGAGGCGCCCGACCCTGGTGGGCACCTGCCACGACATGGGCACCCGCCTGAGCAGCCGCAAGCTGAGCCTCTTCTACGCCTGGTCGCTGCGCCGCACCGCGGCCGTCGCCATGGTGGGCCGGCAGGTGCACGACCGTTTTGTCGGCGGCGGCATCGTGCCCGGCGCGAAGGCCACCACGGTGCTCAACGGCATCCCGGTGGAGCGCTTCGCGCCGAGCGCCGAGCGGCGCACGCGCGCCCGCGCGGCCCTCGGCCTGGCGCCGGACGCGCTGGTGATCGGTGCCGTGGGCCGCCTGGTGCCGCTGAAAAACCACCGCCTGCTGATCGAGGCCCTGCCGACCCTGGCGGCGCTGCATCCGCAGCTGCGCCTGGTGCTGATCGGCGGCGGACCGCTGGAGCAGGAGCTGCGCGACGAGGCGACCCGCCTGGGCGTGGCGGGCCGCGTCGTTTTTGCGGGCCTGCGCCCCGACGTCGCCGAGCTGACGCCGGCCTTCGATGTGTTCGCGATGCCCTCGCTGACCGAAGGCTTGTCGATCGCGCTGCTGGAGGCCTGCGCCACCGGGCTGGCGGTGGTCGCCACCCGGGTCGGCGGCAATCCGGAGATCGTCAGCCACGGGCACACCGGGCTGCTGGTGCCCGCGGCCGACGCCGGCGCACTGCAGCAGGCGCTGGCCGAGTTGCTGGGCCAGCCGGCGCAACGCGAACGCCTCGGCCAGGCGGCCGCCGCCTGGGTGCGTGCGCATGCCTCGATCGACACCCTGTGTCGCGCCTACGACGACTTCTATGCCCGTGCACGCGGGCGGCCGGCTCCCCAGGTGCTGGCCGCCTGAGCCGGGGTCGGCGCCTCAGCGCGCCTGGGCTTTCCAGGCTTCGAAGGAACGCCGCAGGCCCTCGGCCGTCGCGACCCGCGGCGTCCAGCCGATGCGCTTGAGCGCCGCATTGCTGTACTGCAGCGGCGTGAACATCGAGCGCACGACATAGGGTGTGAACACGGCCGGCAGCTGGCCCTTGGACAACTTGTGGTAGCGCACCAGCCAGCGCGCGCCCATGGCCAGGGCCCAGTGCGGCACCGGCAGCACCCGCAGCTTCTGCACCGAGCGCCGGTACTGGCGCAGATAGTCGCCGCAGCTCGGCAGCTCGTCGTCGACCACGCTGAAGACGCTGCCCGGCGCGCCGTGCAGGGTCGCCCGGGCCACCGCGTCGGCGCAGTTGTCGACATAGGTGAGCGGCAGCAGCGACTTGCCGCCGAGGCTGAAAAAGAAGCCCATCGCCTTCAGGCCGACACGCGGCGACAGCGCACCACCGCCCGGGCCGTAGATGACACCCGGGCGCAACACCACGGCCTCGAAGCCGTGGGCCTGCTGGAACTCCTTGAACAGCTGCTCCTGGCGGGTCTTGGCATAGCCGTAGGGACCTTTCTCGACGCCGACACTCTCGGTGGGCGTGTTCTCGTCCAAGGTCGCGCCGGGCTGCAGCTGCTCGGTGCGGAACACCGCGAAGGAGCTGATCAGCACGATGCGGCGCACCGGCACCTCGGTGGCGGCCTCCAGCAGGTTGCGCGTGCCGATGACGGTGTTGGCGAACATGTCGGCCGGGGCGCCCCGCATGCCGGCGGCGGCATGCACGATGCAGTCGACGCCGCGCACCAGCTCGGTGAGACTGCCGCGTGCCAGCAGGTTGCCGGTGCCCACCTCGATGCGGGCCTCCGGGAAGTCGCGCTGCAGGTCCTCCACCAGCCCGCGCGGCGCGGTGTGGCGCACATGCAGGCGCACATCCCGGGCGCCTTCGGCAAGCAGGCTGCGGGCGATTTGTTTGCCGAGGAAACCGGCCGCGCCGGTGAGCAGGATTTTCATGCTTGGGCCTCGATGCCGGCGACGATCTGGTCAATCACCCGGCACACCCGGATGATCTGGTCCTGCGGCACGGGGTCGGCCCCCTTGCCTTCGACCGCGTCATAAAAACGGTCAAGCAGGACACGCATGCACTGGAAGTAGTGGAACTGGTGGCGCCGGAACTGCCCGGCGTTGTGCCAGCCGTTGCGCAGGAACTGCTTGCCCTGGCTCCAGGGCACGAACACGCGGCCGAGTGCACTGGGCTGGTTCTGCCGCGCGCTCCTGACCAGCGTGCGGGCCGCGTAGTCGAGCTCGACCGTGTCCTTGCTGCCCACCACACGCAAGGTGTGGGCCACCGGCCGGCCGTGTGCGCTGACCATGCCCGACACGGTCAGGCTGCCGCTGCGCAGCAAAAAACGCAGTTCGTCGGGCATCGCGTCGACACCGGGGTTGCCGGTGGGCTCGCGGCGGCGGAAGGCGCAGACCTGGGTCTGGACCTCGTCGTTTAGGTGGGGCACGACCTTGGCCAGCACATGGTCCAGCACATTGTGGAAGAGCTTGCCCGGCAGCCGGTGCACCCAGTGGCCGGGGTCCGACATCACCGCGATGCCGTAGTCGCCCGCCAGGTTGTAGCCGTAGGCGGTGTCCAGGTGCACCAGCTCGCCCAGGGCGCCGGTGTCCAGCAGGCGCTGCAGCTGCAGGCCGGGCGACTCGAAGTTGTAGAGGTAGTTCACGCCCACCTTGCGGCCGGCCTGGTTGGCCAGGTCGACGATGGCGCGCGCCTGCGCCTCGGTGAGGGCAAAGGGCTTTTCCATGAAAACATGGCAGCCCGCGTCGAAGGCGATCTTCGCCAGCGCCAGGTGCGAATCGGGCGGCGTCGCGATATGCAGCGCGTCCAGGCGCTCCGCCTTCAGCATCAGCTGCAGGTCGGTATAGCGCGCCGGGATGCCCAGGCGCACCGCCAGCTGCTCTGCCATCAGCGGCTCGCGGTCGCACACGGCGACCACCTCGGCGCGTCCGATCGCACGCAGCTGCTCCACATGACCGTCGGCAATCTTGCCGCACCCTACGATGCCCACACGCAACACGTGAGTCCTCCCGATGTTCGAAGTTTCTTTGCGGCGCCGGCTCAGCGGCTGCTGCGCCGCCAGGAGCCGCTGTAGCGGCCGCTCGCATAACGCAGCGAGGCCACCAGGAACGCCCAGTTCAAGGCAAACAGAAAAGCCGGCAGGCGCAGCAATCCGGGCAGGCGCAGGCCCTTGACGCTGGCAGCGAACAGGCCCGCCGCCCCCAGGTAGCCGAGCAGTTGCAGCAGCGCGAACACCCGCCAGGCCATCGAGTCCAGGCCCAGCCAGGCCGAGCCGAGCAGCGCCAGCAGCAGCAGGTGCGGCGCGATCCAGCGCAGCACCTTGTGCGACAGGTACGCGAAGGCCGTACCCGGCGAGGTGCGCAGCAGGTACTCCGGATGGCGGCACAGCGCCTGGAAGTTGCCGATGCCGATACGCACGCGGCGGCGGTACTCCTCGCCGATGGCGTCCGGCGTTGCCTCCTCGGCCCAGGCCGAGGGTTCGTAGACGAGGCGCTGGCCGGCGGCCGCGACGTTCATCGCAACGCAGAAGTCGTCGCAGATGGTGTCGGGCCGCAGCGGCTTCCACGCCGCACGGCGGATCGCATAGATGGCGCCGTTGGCGCCCAGCAGGCCGCCGATGCGGGCCTCGAAAAACTTCAGGAACTGCTCGATGCGCCAGTAGAGGCTGTCCTGGTTGTCGCCGGCGCTGCCGGCCAGCCGCAGCTCGCCGCTGACGCCGCCCACGCCCGGGTCCTGGAAGGGTGCGACCAGACGGCGCAAGGCGCCCGGCTCGAAGAAGGTGTTGGCGTCGGAGAACACGATCAGCTCTTCCTGGGTGCGCGACACCAGGTCGTTCAGCACATTGGCCTTGCCGCGGTTCTGCTCGAAGACGAAGGCGCGGATGCGCGAGTCGTCGCAGGCCGAGAGGATGCTGCCAGTCGCATCGCGGCTGCCGTCCGAGCCGATGTAGCCGCACCAGCGGTCGGCCGGGTAGTCCAGCGCCAGCAGGTTGGCGATGCGCTCGCCGATGTGACGCTCTTCGTTGAAAGCGGAGATGACGATCGCCACCCGCGGCAGCTCGCCCTGCTTCAGGGTCGCGCGCCGCTCGGTCTTGCGGAACACCCGCGCGGCGTCGCGGCGCCCCTGCACCGCCGCGCCGAGCACGAACAGCACCAGAGGATAAACAAGGTAGGAATACAGCACCGCCCCGAGGCAGGCCAGCACCAGCGCGGGCAGGATCATCATGACACCCTCAGCGTTGCCGCAGGCAGGCTCGCGCCCACCTCAGGCGGCCCGCGCCTGCTCGCGCGGCGCATAGGCGGGCCGCGGGATCAGGTAGTCGCGGTACTCGTTCGGGTCTCCGCTGAGCCCGGCTTCGGCGGCCTTGACAATGTTGTACATCTCGCGCGCGCTGACGTAGTGCAGCTTCCATTCGCGGCCGTCGTTGTAGCGTTGCTCCAGGTGGCTGAAGGCCTCGTGCATGGGCTGGCCCAGCAGGGTGTCCATGTCGCGTTCCTGCGTGCCGTGGGTGTGCACCTTGACGAAGATCCAGTCCGGCTTGCCCTGCACGTGGATGCCGGTCTCGACCCAGGCATCGACACGCGCCGGGGTGGGCGGGTTGCTGGTGCGCACGTCGGCGTTCTCGATGCGCGGCAGCAGGCCGAACTTGCGGTGCTTCCACATGAAACCCAGCGGGCCCTGGATCAGCATCAGGTCGCCCACCGGACGGCCGCCCACCTTGACGCGCTCGCCCCTGTCGTGCGACTTCGGCCGGTTCACGTCGTCAGTGGCGTAGTAGATCTTGTTGATGGTGCTGGTCTGGCAGGGATCGGGCGCCGCGGGGAAGGTGTAGTCCACATAGCAGCCCTCCTCGCGCAGGATGACCAGCTCGTTGTTGACGCCGCAGCCATGGCCGTGGCCGTGCGGGTGCGAGTTGTCCAGCGCCCAATTGCCATGGATGAAGGCCCAGCGCGGCTGCCCGGTGGCCGCATCGACCGGCAGCGCGTCGTGGCGCTCCACCAGCAGGCGGGTGAAGCGCCGCAGCTTCTCGCGCAGTCCGGCCTCGGTGTCCTTGTCGTGGTGCAGGTGGATCTCGATCTCGCCGATGCCCATGCGGCACATCTCGACCAGTGCATCGAGGTGCTCGGGCCGGTACTCCTCCTCCGGGTAGAAGAAGCTGTGCACCGGCGCTCGGCCGTCGGCGTCGCGATGCAGCGCGCACAAGGTCGGGTAGTCGCGCCGCCAGCGTGCCACGCGGGCGCACTCGACCTCGTAGCTGGGCTGCTGCCAGCCCGGCTCGTAGTGGTCGACGAAACAGAACATCACGTGCTTGAGCCCGGACGCACGCGCCTCGGGCTTCCAGTCCTGCCGCAGGTAGCTGCGCAGCCACACCGAGATGTTGCGCTGGCGCAGGTAGGCAAACACGACGGCGAGCACGCCCAGCAGCAGCAGCACGACGAGCAGGACCAGGATCTTCATGAACGGTGTTCTAGGTTTGGAAACATTGAGGAGCTGCGGGCAGCGACGTCGATTCGCCGCCCTAGCCCAAGCGCACGAAACCCAGCACGGCGGTCACGCTCAGCACCATCACCTTGAAGGTGGCGCGGACCCAGTGCTCGCCCTGCAGGCTGCCAGGCGCCGCATGCTCGGGCGCGAGCCGGGTGGCGCAATACCAGGCGGACGCGCACAGCGCCAGCAGGAAATAAAGCGTCGGCTGGTAGGTGCGCGACAGGAACCAGGCGCAGGTCAGGAAGCCGACGAAGGACATGCGCAGCAGCTCGCTCATGCGGTACTCGGCGCTGCCCGGCGGCGCGTGCCGCGTCGCCAGTGCCATACCTTTGTAGGCGACCACCAGCAGTCCCATCCACATGAAGTAGCCAAACAGCCCGAGTTCGGAAAAACACAGCACGAAAGAGTTGTGTGCCGTGAGGTGGTGGTGCTCCTGGAAGTTGCCGTAGCCCACGCCGAAAAGCGGCCAGGACTTGAGCATCATCAGGCCGGTGCTCCAGGCCTCGATGCGGTCGCCGGCCGAGCTTTCCTTGGTCGACAGCGCGCGCTCGCTGCCCATGCTGGCGGCAATCGCCGCGGCGCCCATCAGGCCCAGCGCGATGCCGCTCTTCAAGGAGCCGAAACGCTTGTGCAGCAGCACCGCAAACACCCCGCCGACCCCCATGATGGCGCCGCGCGACTGGGTCAGCATCATGCTGTAGAGCATGGTCGCGCTGGGCAGCCCGATCAGCACCGCGTTACGCAGCAGCCGGCGCGGCCGGTAGAGCGCCCACAGCAGCGGCAGCGCCATCACCATGGCCTGCGCGAAATCGTTCGGGTCGTTCAGGAAACCCAGCCAGCGCACGCGCCAGATGTAGAAGCCCGAGGTGTCCTCGGCGGGGACAACGGTGTCCCCCGGCGGCATGCGGTCGCCGCGGTCGTCGATGTAGCTGTTCTGGCGCAGCACCAGGTCCTCGGCCCGCTCACCGGTGTGATAGGACCAGATCGTCGTGCCGGCGGCCAGCACCAGCACCACCACCACCGCCCCGCAGGTGGCCTGCAGCCGCCGCACCGTGGTGACGTTCATGCACACCAGCACGAACAGCAGCGCCGAGGCGCTGAACTGACTGACGGCATCGATGGCACCGCCGGCCCAGCCGTTGGCGACCATCGAAACCGCCAGCGCGAGCGTGAAGCCGCCGAGCAGCCACAGGAACACCGGATGGGCCGAGAACTGGCGTTTCATCACCGAGCGCACCAGGGCGCTGCCGAAAGCGAGCAGCCACAACCACAGCATGGGCCGATAGTCGGTCAGCTCGGGTGCCAGCAGCTCGATCGGCCGCAGGAACACGAGAACGACATACAGCAGGAAGATGGCGAAACTCATGGCCCGGTCTGACTCACGCGCGTCGGCTGCCGAGGGCGCCGGGCCACCTCGTACTTCGCTGGGGTGCTGAAGGAAAACAGACAAAAGGGGACCGGCACCCCCCCTGTATCAAGAGGTGCCAATGCTAAAGGGCTGCCGTGCCTTTCAGCGAGAATCTGCCCCCCTAGCATGCGGGGGGCGGGGCACGGCGAGGGGGCAGGCGCACCTATGATAGGCGCCTCACACAGGCAGCAGCACGCCGTGAAGCGGTCGCCCTGCCCTCAAGCCACACGAATTACCCCCGCCGGGGGTCGAGCTCAGGGTCATGACTCAGACGACATCCACGCCCCCGCTGCAGCGGGTGCTGTATCACCACCGTACCCAGGGCAAGGCCGTCGAAGGCGTACACATCCGCGGCATCACCGATGCACTGCGGGCGCTCGGCGTCGCGGTCGATGTCGTCTCGGTGCCCGGCGCCGACCCCTATGCGAGCCCGAAAGCGATGTCCCCCACGCAGCAGGCGCGCTGGTGGATGAAGATCGTCGCGCGCCTGCCCGAGCCGCTGTTCGAACTGGCCGAGCTGGCCTACAACGCGGTGGCCGGCTGGCGCATCCTGCGTTACCTGGCGCGCCACCCGGACGTCGAGCTGATCTACGAGCGCTACTCGCTGTTCCTGTTCGTCACGGTGCTGATCGCCAAGCGGCGCGGCCTGCCCATCATCCTCGAGATCAACGACTCGGCCGCGGTGCACCGGGTACGCCCGCTGCACCTGGGCGGCCTGGCGCGTCGCATCGAACGCTGGACCCTGCGCAACGCAAGCGGGCTGGTGTTCGTCTCGGGCCTGTTCCGCGACCGCGTGCTGCAGGCACATGGCAGCATGGCGCCTGCCATCGTGACGCCCAACGCAGCCGATATCGACAAGTTCAGCTTCACCGAGGAGCAGCGCCGCCAGACGCGTGCCAAACACGGGCTCGACGGCGCGGTGGTGTGCGGCTACCTGGGCGCCTTCGTGCCCTGGCATGCCATCGACCAGTTCGTCTACCGCATCGCCGACCGGCTGGCGGCCGCCCCCCATCTGCGCCTGCTGCTGGTGGGCGACGGCGCGACCTTCGAGACGGTCGCGAAGTTCGTGCACGACCGCGGCCTGGATCGCCAGGTCATCCTCACCGGCCGCGTGCCGCACGACGAGGTGCCGGGCCTGCTGGCCGCGATGGACCTGGCGGTGCTGCCGAGCGCCGGCGACTACACCTCGCCGGTCAAGCTGTTCGAGTTCATGGCCTGCGGCATCCCGCCCATCGCCCCCGACTTCTCGCCCATCCAGGAAGTGCTGGCCGAAGGCCGCACCGGCTGGATGTTCAAGGCCGGCGACCTGGACGCCGCGGTCGAGGCGGTGCTGACCCGCAGCCGCGACGCCGAGACGCTGCAGCGTGTCGGCCAGGCCGCGCGAGCCTACATCGCGGCCCAGCGGCAATGGCGCCACAACGTGCTGCAGTTGATCGAGTTCAAGCACAGCGTCTCGGCAGCGCCGGCCCTGCCCGCCCATGCTGCTGCTGGCTGACCTGCGCGCCAAGCAGCGCCTCTATTCGCAGTACGGCGAGTCCTGCTCGCTGCTCAAGGCGGTGATGGCCGACGGCACCTCCGCCAATGCGCTCTACCGACTGCAGTCAGCCTTGGTGCGCTGGGGGCTGGCGCCGCTGGCGCTGATCCCGCACATCCTGAACAAGTGGTTCAACGGCTGCGTGATCGGTGTGCGAGCGTGCTTCGGCCCGGGTTTCGTGCTGATCCACCCGGTCGGGGTGGTGATCAACTCCAGCGTGCGCGGCGGCCGCAACGTCTGGCTCGAAAGCAGCGTCGTGATCGGCGACAACCGCGGCGGCTGCCCCACCCTGGGCGACGACATCTTCGTCGGGTCCGGGGCCAAGGTGATCGGGGGCTTGCGCATCGGGGCAGGCGCCCGCATCGGCGCCAACGCAGTGGTGCTGCACGACGTGCCGGCCGGCGCGACAGCGGTCGGCATTCCGGCCCGAGTGCGCTAGGAGCGTGTCGAGCTGACGCGGAGGCCGCTGCGGCCTCCGGCGGGCTCAGTGCGACAGGCCCGCGATCACCCGCCCTTCCATCACCGCGGGCACCGGCAGACCCATCAAGGACAGCAGCGTGGGCGCCACATCGAGATTGGTGCAAGGCGGGAGCTGGGCCGGGCGGATGCCGGCCCCGTAGAAAGCCAGCATGCCGTCGATGTGGTGCATGCCCTGCTTGACCGTGGGCGTGTCGGCAGCGAACAAGGCCTCCAGGGCATACGAGGCCTGGGCACCGGCAGCGCGCTGCGGGAAGCTGTAGCGCACACCTTGTTCGGGACGCGCCAGGCCCAGCGGCGTGAGGGTGAGACAGTCCTCGGTCTCCTCGACCGCGAAGGCGGCCTCCTCGACGCCGGCGACGCTGCGGCGTGCCGCCTCGATGCGGGCCTTGAGTGCAGCACGCGCCTCAGCGTCGGGCACGTGGATGTTCCACTGCGGCACCATCGTGGGCACCACCTCGGTCACGCCCTCGCGGCCCAGCACCTTCAGCAGGGCCTCGATGTCCTTGACACGGACCACCACCTTGCCCTCGCGGTACTTCTCGCTGATGTACGGCTGCTGCCCCATGCTGGAAGCCAGCACGAGCACGGTGTCCCGGTCGATCAAACGCATCGCGCGGCCCAGCAGCTCGTCACAGACGCGATAGCCGTAGGGCACCGCCTCGCCGTACTTGCGCTTCTCGTCGGGCGGCGACTTGACCGGGAAGTCGCTGTCGTCCCAGGCGCGCCAGTAGTGATGCATGTAGTGCGCCGCGTGGTTGCTGTGCCAGGTGGCGAAGTCGGGCCGCTCGTTGCGGTACAGCGAGGCGAAAAAGTCGAAGTTCAGGCGCGGCTGCAGGCTCACTCGCTGCCAGCGCAGGTGCGGCGAGACACGCTCGCGGGCCAGCTGGCCGGCAATGCGCACACAGGTCGAGGGCTTGAGGCCGAGGCCGAACAGGCGCGCGCCGGTCGCGACGTTCTCCAGCATGCCGGGCGGGCGTGTGGTCTTGTTGTGGACCTGGGTGTAGCGGCGGTTGATCGCCTGGACCGGCTGCAGTCGCGGCGGATAGGTCTCGTCACCGGGCGCGAAGGGGCCGGGCACCATGTAGCCCTTGACCGGCTCGGGCGGGTAGGCGCTGATGCTGCCGAACACACCGACCTTGCGGCCGGCCTCGGACACGTAGTGCCAGGTGCGTTTGGAGCGTATCGTCTCGCCCTTCTGCTCCAGCACGGTGGCGCCGTGGACCGCCTGCGAGACGCCCGTGTGCAGGGTCACCCAGGTGATCCAGGGGTCGAGCAGCGGCGGCCGCTCCACCGCCGACTGCACCCCCCAGGCGCCCTCGCGCCGCAACCTCGAGAGGTTGGGCAGGAAGGACTCGCCCCGGCTGGCGATCAGGCGGTCGACGACATGCCAGTTGATCTCGTTGAACTCCAGCAGCAGCACCTTGCGCGGCGCGCCGTGCTGGCGGGTCTGGGTGGTTGGGCTCATTGTTGTTCTTCCTCGGTTCAGGGCCGCGCGCCGGGACGGCGTGTTGCCACCACCGACTCGCACACCCGCAATGTCTCGGCAGCCACGTCGTCCCAGCTGCGGCGCATGGCGGCGGCGATGGCGTCGTGATCCCAGTGGCGGTCCAGCGCGGCACGCAGCGCGCTGCGCAGCTGCTCGACATCGCGCGGCGCCACCAGCAGGCCGTTCGACGGGTTGACGATCTCGCGTGTGCCGCCGACATCGGTGGCGACCACCGGGCGACCGCAGGCCACGGCCTCGACGACCACGTTCGGGTAGCCCTCGGACCAGCTTGGCAAGGTCAGCAGGTCCGAGGCCCGGATCCAGCGCGCCACCTCCAGCGGCGGCAGGCCCCCGGGCACGATGACGCGCTCGCCCAGGCCCGAGGCGGCGACCCGCTCCAGCAGCGCCTGGCGCATCACGCCATCGCCCAGCAGCACGAGGCGGAGCTTGGCGTCGCCGGCGGCCAGCTGCGAGAAGGCGCTCAACAACTCCAGCACCCCCTTGGCCTCGACGAAGCGGCCGACGAAAACGATGTAGCGGCCGTCTTCGGCCAACCCCAGTTGCTGCCTCGCCTCGCGCTGGCTGCCGGGGCGGAAGACCGAGGTGTTGAAACCGTTCACCACCGTGTGTACACGCGCCGGATCGGCCTGGAAGTTGTCGATCGCGGTGTGGCGCATCGCTTCGCTGACCGTCAGCAGCGCATCGGCCGCGGCGATGGTCTTGCGTGTCATCCAGACGTTGAGGCCGGAGCGCACATGGATGTCCGAGCCTAGCGCCCCCACGACGCACGGCACGCCGAGCGAGCGGGCCACCCGTACCGCGGCATAACCGTCCGGATAGACCCAGTAGGCCAGCAGCAGGTCCGGCTTCCAGGCACGCACACGCGGCCCGAGCACGGCCGCGCCGACATGGCCGTTGAGAACCCGCGAGACCACCGGCACCGCCGGGTAGCTGAAGGCCTCGACGTCGACACCGTCGAGCCGGTAGTCGCGCCCGACCTCGCCGTAGATGAAGCTGCGCGGGCGCAGCAGCGGCAGGCTGGGGTAGCGCAGCGACTGGAAAAACACCCGCACGTCGGCGAGCCGGCTGAGCGAACGTGCGGTCTCGTGGATATAGCGGCCGCGGGTCTGATCATGCGGCACCGGCAGCATGGGAGTCACCAGCGCAATGCGCAGCCGCCGCGGCGCGGCCGCGCCTGCAATATGAGACGCGGCGGCCTGGCCGCCTTCATCTGTTGTCTGGGCAGTCACCCGCATCGTCGCAATGTCCGAGCACTGCATGGTCCTCGTCCCCACCGGAAAGTGCCGGCATTGTGCCTCCGAAATGAGCAGGTCCGACGGCCCGGCAGCCGCCTGGATGAGGGATTGCATCCCGGTGAACCCGACGCAATAGTGGCGCCCAGTGCCGTACCAGGTGCCCGCAGAGGTCGGCGCGGCACAAGGCCCGGGCGAGGCAGACGCCGGAGCGTCCGGCGGCACCGGCACGTCCGCGCATCCCCTCCCGCGCCCTACTTTCCGAGGGTCGGTTCAGATGCAACGCCATCGCTTTCATGAGATCGACATGCTGCGCGGCATTGCCTGCGCCATGGTGGTCGCCTTTCATTACCTCTGGCGAGGCCAACAGGCCGGCTGGCTGGGCGACTCGCCGCCGGCGTGGCTGAGCCGGATGGCGGAGTTCGGCTACCTCGGCGTGCATCTGTTTTTCATGGTCAGCGGCTTCGTGATCTTCATGAGTGCCGAGGGCGCAACACCGCGCCAGTTCGTCGCCTCGCGCGTGTCGCGCCTCTACCCGGCCTTCTGGGTCGCTGCCCCGCTGACCGCCGCGGCGGCTTGGGGCTTTGGCAGCACCGACTTCGCGGTCAGCGGGCGCCAACTGCTGCTCAACCTCCCGATGACACCCCACTGGTTCGGCGTGGAGTTCGTCGACGGCGCCTACTGGTCACTGGCCGTGGAGCTGCATTTCTACATCCTGGTCTGGGCCAGCTTGCGTCTGGGCCTGCTGCCACGCACCGAGTGGCTGTTGGCCGGCTGGCTGCTGTTGTCCAGCCTGAACGCGGCATGGCCGACCTACACGGTCGAGTTCTGGCTGGAGCTGCGGTGGGCGCCGTTTTTTGCAGCCGGCGTCTGCTGCTACCTGATTCGCGAGCACGGCCTCAGCCGCGCCCGCCTGGCACTGCTCGGCTGGTCCTTCCTGCTCTCGCTTTACTACAGCAGCCTGGTGCACTGGTTCGCAGGACACACGGGCGCCGGTGTCCTGATTGCAGCGGCGGTGGTGAGCGTCTTCTACGCCCTCTTCCTGCTGATCGCCTTCGACCTCTGGCGCCTGCCGGCCTCCCGCTGGGTCTTCTGGGCCGGTGCCCTCACCTACCCGGTCTATCTGTTGCACCAGAACATCGGCTACCTCTTGATCGAGGCGCCCGGCTGGCGGCAGCTGCCCTTCGGGCTGCGGGTCACGGCGGTGTGCGGGGCGGTCACGGCCACAGCCTGGGTGCTGTATCGCTGCGTCGAGCGCCCGCTCGCACCGCGCCTGCGTCGCGCGCTGGCCGGCACGGTGCCCCTGCGCCTCGCGACCCGGTGAGGGAGCTGCTACCCTTGCCTGCCTCCGGTCCGCGACCGCTCTTCATCTGCTGCTGATTCGACTTGCATGGCCACTGCACCCACACGCCGCCGGCGCTGGGGCTTGACGCTCCTCGCCGCTGCGGCGGCCGCACTTCCACTGTCCTACTTCGCACTCAGGCACACCGAGCGCTCACCGGTGCCGCCGCACTGGCGCACCGACGCGCGGGCGCTGCTGTCGGGCATCAGGGTCGACCACAAGGTACGCATTCGCATGCGCGACGGGGTCGAGCTCTCGGCCTCGCTCTACCTGCCCCGTGCAGGCGCCGAGCGCCGCGGCACCGTGCTCGTGCGACTGCCCTATCACCGCCTGCGTTATGGCGAGGGATTGAGATCGGGCCTGTTCTTCAGCCGCCACGGCTATGCCGTGCTGGTACAGGACGTGCGTGGCACTGGCGACTCGGGCGGTGAACTGCTGCCCTGGCAACACGCGACCGAGGACGGCGTCGACACCCTGGACTGGATCGTCAAGCAGCCCTGGTCCAACGGCAAGGTGGGCACCTTCGGCTGCTCGGCGCTGGGCGAATTGCAGTTCGCCCTGGCGCGGGCCCGCCATCCGGCGCACAAGGCCATGGTGCCCCAGGGCGCGGGCGGAGCGCTCGGCTCGCTCGGCAGCACCCACGCCCACTACGGCTGGTACGAGGGCGGCGTGTTCCTGCTGGCGAGCGGCTTCGGCTGGTTTCTGGACAGCGGAGCGCTGCGCCCCGACGTGCCGGGGCCGGGCGAAGTTGATCGGGCCGCCGCCGTGCGCGAGCTGCCGGTGCGCAGCCTGGTCGAGCGCCATCGCCCGGGGCCCAATGGCTATCCCTGGTTCCTGAGCACCCCGCTGCTCGACCCACGCTGGCAGGACCTCGACTACGTCGGCGACAAGGACCGCTTTGCCACGCCCGCCCTGGTCATCAACACCTGGGGCGACCAGACCATCGACGAAACCCTGCTGATGGCCGAGCTGTTCCGCCGCCAGGCCCCGGCCGATGTGCCCCAGCACGTCGTGATCGGGCCGGGCAACCACTGCGGGCACGAGGCGGATGCCGAAAGCGGGCAGTTCGGCGAGTTGGAGATTCCGAATGCCGAGCAGCCTTACCGCGAGTGGTATCTGAAGTGGTTCGACCATTGGCTCAACGGCAAGGGCCAGGGCCTGATCGAGCTGCCGCCCTATCTGTACTACGTGATCGGCGAGGGCCGCTGGCGCAGCGCGGACAGCTGGCCACCGGCGGAAGCCGGCCTGCAACGCTGGTACCTGGCCAGCCCCGGGCGGGCCGGCGGGCGCGACGGCACGGGTCGGCTCGCGACTGAACTGGGGACCCAGCCGCCGGCTTTCGATGAATACCGCTACGACCCGGAGAATCCGACACCTTCGCTGGGTGGCGCGATCTGCTGCACCGGCAACCCCGAGCAGCGTTTCGGGCCGGTCGACCAGCGCCCCATCGAGCAGCGCGACGACCTGCTGGTCTACACCTCGGAGCCGCTGACAGCGCCGCTGCGTATTGCCGGGCGCATGAAGGCACACCTGACCATCTCGTCCAGCGCCCCGGACACCGACTTCATCGCCCGGCTGGTGCATGTGTGGCCCGACGGCCGCGCCACCACCATCCAGGAGGGCGCGTTGCGGGCCCGCTACCGGGCCGGTTTCGCGACGCCGCTGGCGCTGCCGCCGGATCAGCCTCAGGAGCTGACGGTGGACATGCGCTCGATCGCCTACCAGGTGCCGGCCGGCCACCGGCTGCGCCTGCACATCGCCAGCAGCAGCTTCCCGCGGCTGGAGCGCAACCTCAACACGGGCGGCGACAACCACGGGGAGACCCGGGCGGTGGTGGCCCGTAACCGCGTCTACCACGGCGGCGACGCGCCCTCCTTCATCGAACTGCCCATCATCCCGGAGCGCTAAAAAAAAGAGCGACCCCGCGGGGTCGCTCTGGGTTCCCTGAGCAGTCGCGCCGGGCGGCCATTGCCGCCGACGCAGGGGACTCAACGCTCGATGGCGCCGAGGTCCATCGCATTGCCCTTGATCGCACGCGTCTTGGGCAGGTAGCTGCGGTCCAGCTCGGCCTTCACCGGGAAGCCGCTCGCACCGCTCGGCGCGCTCTGGGCGGCGTCGAGCAGCTTGCTGCCGGCCAGCGGCACCAGGGTCTTCATGTCCACCGGCGGGGTGGTGCCAGTGATCATGTTGGCCTTGCCGTTGAGCTGGCCCCCCACGGTGTGCCAGGGACCGGCGTCGCTCCACTTCGCATCGATCCAGTTGCGGCCCAGGTTGACGATGCCGCCGGAGGGGATGCCGTCCGCGTTGTCCTGCTTGTCGCGCATCCGCGGGTACTGGATGGCGGGGTCGAACAGGAAGACGTTGTTCCAGACTTCCACCTTCTCGTCGTTGGTCGAGACCTGGAACAGCACCGCGTAGTCGTCACCCGTGATGTGCACCGTGTTGTTGAAGAAATACAGGGTGCCCTTGCGGTAGGACGCTTCGCTGCCGGCGTGGTCGCCGCCGTAGTGGATCGTCGAGCCCTTGCGGCCGTCCTTCACGATCTGGTTGCCGTAGACATAGGTCTTGCGGTAGTTGGGATCAGCCACGGCGATCGAGGAATAGTCCTCCGCCTCCACCAGGTCGAGCGCGCGGGCACCGTCTTCGATGCGGTTGTAGCGGATCACCGGGCCCACCGAGCGGTCCTTCAGCGAGTTGCCCGCCGCGCCGGCCCGCATCGGGCCGTAGTGGTTGAACTCGTAGATCGTGCCGATGCTCTGGACATAGGTGGTGTGGATCAGATAGCTGCCCGACACGCCGTTGCCGTGCATGTGGTTGCCGGCAATGCGCAGGTTGCGCGTCACCGCGAAGTCACCCTCTTCCGTCGAGCGGCTGAAGATGGCTTGCGAGCAGTCGTTGATCTCGTTGTCGGCGATCGTGATGTTGTGGCCGCGCTCGATCCAGATGCAGGCGCCGAACTCGACGAACGGCCGGCGCACACCCTGGGAGTCCGTGAACGAGTAGTTCGGATGGGCACCGCGGATGTGCAGGCCGTCGATCTGGATGAAACGCGGATACGCGGTCCATTCCTGCGAGCCCAGGCGGTTCACGACCACCACCGAACGCGACTCGTGCAGTTCGTGGCCGTAAGACAAGCCGCGCCGCGCCACCGCGTTGTTGCCGTCGATGGTGGGGCGCTCGCCGTTGGCACCCGGGACGCCACAGATGCGGACGGGGGCGTCGGCACGGCCCTGGGCGGCCAGCAGCACCTTGCCTCGGTAGGGCGTGGCGCGGTGGAAGACACGCACGGTGTCGCCGGCGGCCAGCTTGTCCCAGGGCACCTGGTCCAGTTCGCGCAGTTGGCCCGAGTTCGGGCCGACCTGATAGTCCTTGCCCTTGCCGGAAGGCTGGCAGGCGCTCAGTTGCAGGTGGTCGGGCGCGGGGGTCGGAGCCGGGGCCGGCGTCGGGGCCGGTACGGGTGCGGGCGTCGGAGCCGGGGCAGGTGCAGGCACCGGAGCAGGCGTCGGGGCCGGAACCGGAGCAGGCGTAGGAGCCGGTACTGGCGCAGGCGTCGGAGCGGGTGTCGGAGTCGGTGCCGGCACCGGCGTGGGAGTCGGCGCGGGACCGCGGCGACGCCAGGTCTTGCCGTCCCAGTAGAAGCGACGGCTCATCGCGTCTTCGCGCAGCTCGCCGTCGATGACGGTGCTCGAATCGAGGCCGTCGGCAGCGGAGGAACTGTCGCCACCCCCACCGCCGCAGGCGGACAGAGCGGCGCAGGTGGCAAAAAGGTGAGCTGCCCAGGCAAGCCGGGCACGGCTGAAGGTAGGTTGATTCACGGCGAAACCCCAATGACCCCACATATCGGCCAGGACATCGGCGCGTGGTCGCTGCTCGTGTCGCGGGCCTCTTCCAGTGCCAGGGACTCACCGCGTGGGAGCGGGTCGGCCACCTATTGTTTGGCGCTGGTCCTGTGTTCCGCCGATCAAACGCGGCGGCTACTCCTTTGAATGCGGCGAGATCCTAGGGGGGGTGTAGGGGTGATCTGTAAGCGAAGCAATGTTCGCGTAACGGGATGTTCCCCCATTTGCGAAGCGGGCAGGCTGACGTAACGGCAGCGCGCGAGCCGCATCGCCAGCTATACCGAAATATCGGGCCTGCGCAGCGGGCGGGCACGCACTCCGCGCGGGACGAAGAGGGGGTTACAAAACCGCGCGCTCTCTGGAAACGTGTCCCACGCAACCGAAAGTGTGAACTGCGTCACGAATGAGACAGGCACGATGCGAGACAGGGGCTCGAACAAGGGCCTCGGGCATGCCGAATGCTAGAGACTATTTTCCCGTCGGCCTTCCGGAGCATGCAAGAAGCGCTGGAAAAGCGGTCGTTGAAAGCGGCCTGACGGTTTCAGCGCAGGACACTTCCGCCCTGACCGACTCGCGCTCCAATGCTGGCGCCCTCGCGCCAGAGCCATTCGCTGAGGTGTTGAGCCATGCGGGCCGCAGGGCCACCATCCCAATACCCTGGTTCCTCGAGGGGCATGCGGCCACGGGTGACCGCCTCGCCGACCAGGGCCAGCGCGCGTTCGACCTCACGCACCACACCGGGTACCGCGGCCTCGGCCGCAGTGGCACCGGCGATCAGGCGCACCACCGGAATCGTCAGAGCCAGGCCCTCCTCCGCCAGCGCGCCGTCGCTGCCGCAGAGCAGGCAGCTGGCCCGCTGCAGCAGCCCCAGTGCTTCCAGGTAGCCGACGTCGGCGATCGCGTCGATCTTGCTGTTCTTGATCCAGCGGCCCAGCCCGACACGTTCCAGCGCAAAGCGGGTTTCTTCCTGCATCGGCCAGATCACCCGCAGATCGGGCGGCATCGCGACGAAGCCGGACACCAGGTCGCTGAGGATTTCGACCCGGGTTGACTCGGGGTCGAACTGCAGAGTCACGAGCACATAGCCGTCCTCGGCACGCAAGCTGCGCGTGGACGAGCCCTCGCGCTTCAGCGTGGCCTCCGGCTGCGTCGCCATCGGCGCTGTCAGGTGCAGGGTGTTCACCATCAGGTTGCCGAAGCAGTGCACCCGCTCGGCCGGGATGCCTTCGCGGTAGAGCGTGTAGTGGGTGGTGAGCTCGTTGGTGTAGAGGGCACCGGCCAGGCGGTCGAGCAGGATGGCGTTGCTGTCTGCGCTGCCGTCACCGCTGCGCTTGCCCGCGTCCACCCGCACCAGCGGCAGGCCGGCCTTGTGGGCCGCCAGCGCGCAGGTCAGGACCGCGTCGTCGCCGCCCATCGCGATGACGGCGGACGGCTGCAGCTCCTGCAGCAGCGCATCGAAGGCCTCGAGCACGGCAGCCGCTCGCACAGCGTAACGGCCGGGGCGGATGTCGAGATGGATGTCGAGCGCCGGGCGCGGCAGCACCGAGCCGAGTTCGCCCGGCAAGGTCAGCTCGTCCTCGCCGCCGGCGTTGAGCGCCACGACCGGCGGCAGACCGGGCTGGCGTGCGCTTTCTGAGGCGAAGGCACAGGCCTTCATGTAGCTCGCCGGCGAGTCGACCAGGCACAACAGAGGACGTGACACCGGCATGCCGGCGACATGCACGCGACGCACTGCCGTCGACATCGGTGTCGCCAACACCCCGGACTCGCCCACCGGGTCGGCGACCGCAGCGGCGGCGCTTTCCGGCGGGTCCTGGCCGAGCGTGCCCGGGTTGGACACGGCAGCGACGAAGGCCGACTCACCGACTTCGCCGCGCATCTCGCGGGCGGTCTGCATCACCAAGGTCGCGCTGACCTCGTCGGTGTTGTCCAGGTAGGCGCCCAGCAGCAGGCGGTTGCACAGCAGGTTGATGCGACGCGGGATGCCGCCGGTCCAGCGGTGAATTTCTTCGAAGGCGGCGTCATCGAACACCGGCTTGTCCTGCCAGCCCACCCGCTTCAGTCGGTGCTCGATGTAGGCGCGGGTCTCGGCGAGATCGAGCGGTCCCAGGTGGCAGGACGCGATGACACGCTGGCGGAATTGCTCCATCGAGCGCGATTCGAGCAGCTTGCGCAACTCCGGCTGGCCCACCAGAAAGCTCTGCAGCAGCGCGTGCTGCTCGAGCTGGAAGTTCGAGAGCATGCGCAGCTCCTCGATCGCCTCCAGGCTCAGGTTCTGGGCTTCGTCGACCACCAGCAGGGCGCGCCGCCCGCTCGCCGCCACCGCGGTGAGGAAGGCCTCCAGCCCCGCAATCAGCTCGGCCTTGGTCTTGCCGGCCGGCGCGATGCCGAAGGCGGTGCAGATCGCACGCAGCAGGTCGCCCGACTCGAGCTGGGTGCTGACCACCTGGGCCGCGACCACCTGCTGGCGGTCCAGGCCGCCCAGCAGGGTGCGCACGAGGGTGGTCTTGCCGGCGCCGATGTCGCCGGTGACAACGATGAAACCTTCTCCCTGGTAGACGCCGAACTTCAGGTAGGCGAGCGCGCTGGCATGGCCCCGGCTGTCGAAGTAGAACGACGGGTCCGGGTTGAGCTGGAAAGGCGCGCCGCTGAAACCAAAGTGCGATTCGTACATGGAACTTCTCAGAAGCGGTGCCCGAGCCCGAGGAAACCCGCGGTTTCCTGCGAAGGACCGGTCAAGCTCGAGTTCAGGAGGTATCGACGCACACCCACCGTGACGTCGGTCTTCGGCGAGAGATTGTGGTGCATGCTGGCGCGCAGGGTCTTCTCACGGCTGGTCGAGCCTTCCAGCAGCCCCAGCCCGACCACCTTGCTCCAGGACAGCGCCAGCTCGGCCTGCACGGTGCGCGACAGGCGTCGGTTGATGTTGAGGCCGACGCCGCGCTGCTCGTTGTCGGCACCGCCGGCGACGAAGTCGAACGCTGGGTCGTCGGTGCGGCGCAGGCGCTCGAGCTTGCGCGCGAACACGCTGGCGGTCACGGTCGTGCGCCGGCTCAGCAGCGCGATGCTGACCGAGTTGTCCTGCTCCAGCTGTGCATAGTTGGCGACCAGGTCGATGGGTTTGAGCAGCTCGGTCGGAAGGCCCAGCCCGGCAATGATGTCCTGCACCAGCGCCTGGCGCTGCAAGGGATCCGGGTAGCGGGTGGTCAGGATGGCGTCGAGCAGCGGCGCGACCTCGCCACCGGCCCCGCCGCCCAGCGTCTGCCAGCTGCTTTGCGCCACCGGCCGGCGGCTGCTGCGCAGGTGGATCGCGACGAAGGGCGAGCGGTGCTGCCAATCCAGGTTCCAGCCGGTGCCCATGAAGCGGCGCTCGACCGCGCCGCGCAGCTCGGTGCGCTCGCTGGGCCGCCATTGCAGGCGCACACCGCGGATCGAGTCGCGCTCCTCAGTATTGCCCGCGAAGGCGTTGCGTTCGTGGCCAGCGACCAGGCCGAGCACGAACTCGGTGTCGAAGGCGTAGCTCGCGACCAGCCGCAGCGCTTCGAGCTCCAGGGCCGACTGCTTGTCGTCGCCGTAGGAGGAATCCTCGCGGCTGTATTCGACCGCGCCGCCCAGCGGCAGCGGATCGCGCTCCAGTTGCAGCAGCTGCCGCTGCTCGTACACCCGGCCCGATCCGGTCACGACGGCCTCGTCCCCGCTGCGGCGGCTCCAGCTGTGCTCGCTGCGGGCCAGCAAAGACAGGGAGGGCGACAGGCGCCGATCGATCGCGGGCGCAATGCGCCAGCGCTTGTAGGTCGCGCGGTTGACCGAGGAGCCGGCGTCGGGACGGCCCGAGAAGGCATCGGAGGCGGTCTGCTCCACGGCGCCATTCGCGTCCAGCCGCACCCACTCTTCGACAGGCTCGGACTCCAGCGTGAAGCGGCCCTCGGGCAGCAGCCGGCTGCCCAGCGTGCCGCGGGCGTAGTGCACCGCATGCAGGCCGGCCTCGCCCGACAGGCTGAGACGGGCGCCGCGGCGCTGCAGCCGCACCCGTGGCGCAACGTCGAGCACCAGGTCGCTGTTCGTCTCGCTGCTCTGGCCGTAGCGGCTGTTGTTGGTCGCGGTCACCGTGGTCTGGACCTCGGCCTCGGCACGCAGTGACTGGGGCGGCGGCGGCGGGGGCATCTCGACCTCGGCCTCGGGTTGCAGCGACTGCGCGAGCGCGGGGAGCGCCGCCAGGCACAGCAGCACCAGCGGCAGCGGCCGGCACAGCGCGAGAGCCGGGGACCGGCGCGGAGAAGCAAGGGCTGCGACACGCTGCATGGCCCGACGCCTTTCAGTAACCATAGCGGGCGACCGCCGCCGGGCCGCGTGTTTTGTTCAGCACCGACATCACCACCGGGCAGCTCTCCAGTGCCGCGAAGGCTTCGGTGGCGGCGGCGCGGGTGGTGCGGCCGGCCTCCACCACCATCACCACCTGGCCGACGCGGCTGGCCAGCACACGGGACTCGGTGGTCGGCAGCAGCGGCGGCGCATCGAAGATCACGATGCGGTCGGCATAGCGGGTGGCAAGTTCATCGAGCAGCCGCTCCATCGCCGTGCTGGCGAGCAGCTCGTTGGAGTTGAGGCCCGGGGCGCCGGTCGGCAGCACGCTGAGCTTGGGCACGTTGGTGCGCAGCAGCACCTCCGACAAATCCATCTCGGGATGCTTGAGCACGTCCAGCAGGCCGCGGCCCACACCCAGGCCCAGGCGGCTCATCACCGAGGGCCGCACCACGTCCGCGTCGACCAGCAGCACGGTCTTGTCGACCTCCATCGCGATGCTGAGCGCGAGGTTGATGGCGCAGAAGCTCTTGCCCTCGCCCGGCATCGCGCTCGTGACCAGGATCAGGTTGGGCCGGTGCAGGGGCGCGGCCGACTGCCCCTGCGCGTTTTTGATCAAGGGCCGCTTGATGACGCGAAACTCGTCGGACAGCTCGGCCTCGGGTCGCCCCGGCACCAGGTAGCCGGCACGCGCGAGGCGGTCCAGGTCCAGCTCCACCAGGCGCGAATGCCGCTCGACCGCATCGGCCTCGCCGGAGCGGGCCGCCGCCGGCCCGGCCACCGGGATGGTCGGCGCCGCAGCAGCCGCGCTCGGCGCGGCGGTCCTGCGCGCTGCCGCTGCGGGCGGCATCGGCGTGTAGACCGGCGCGGCGACCGGTGCCTCGGGCATCAGGCCCGGCGCTCCCATGCTGAGCTCTGACGGCGCCCAGGGCACCTCGACACCGGCCCGGCGCAGTTCCTCCAGCCGCTTGGCTGCCTGTTCAATGATGCTCATGCTTGCCTCACCCGTCCTCAGACCCGGCCCTGGAGGGTGACCCAGCCGACCCACGCCATGTTCACGACGAAAAAGACGCCGGTCGCCGCCGCGAACTGCAGCTTCTCGCGGCGCTCGCGGCGCAGCCCCTCGTCGGTCTTCACCACCCCGATGCTGCCCAGCACCGGCCGCTTGCTCAGCTCCCGCAGCGCCTTTTCGTCGCTGAAGGACGGGAACAAGCGGGTCATCAGAAAGGCCGCCACCAGGCCGGCCGCCGCCGACGCGAGCATGACCAGCAGCGCCAGCACCTTGCGGCTCGGGAATACCGGGCCGGGCGAGACGCGCGCGGGCTCGACCATGCGGAAGAAGTCGGCCAGCTGCGAGGACTGGTCGATCTTCACGCCCAGGGAGGCCGCCTCGCGCCGCGCCACCAGTTGCTCGTAGTTCTTGCGGATGACCTCGTAGTCGCGGTTGAGCTGGGCCAACTCCGCCTCGACCTGCGGCACCCGTCCGGCCAGCGAGCGGATCTGCTCCAGGCGCGACTCCTGGGCCGCCAGCTGCCCGCTCAGCGACGCCACCTTGGCCTCGGCCTCGGCCAGCGCCACCCGGATGCGCTGGAACACCGGGTTGGTCGCCGCGGCCTGCCGCCCGCCGCCGGCGGCGGCGCGCGCGGCGGCTTCCTGCTTCTTCTGCTGCTCGATGGAGGCGATGGTGCGGCGCGCAGCGATGACGTCGGGATGGTTGTCGGTGTAGCGGCGCAGCAGGTCGTCCAGCTGGCGCCGCTGCGTCTCCAGGCGCGCGTCGAGTTCGTTGACCACGTGCCCCCCGGGGGGCACCATGGCCTCAGGCGGCAGCTGGGGCTCCTCGGCGTTCAGCTCCTTGCGCAGCGCGTCGCGGGAGCGCTCGGCGGCGCCCAGGTCGATGCGCAGCTTGCCGACCTCGTCGGAAAGGCTGGACATGCGCGCGAAGTAGTCCTGGTTGGACATGCCCGTCACGCCGAAATTGCGCACCTTGAATTCCTTCAGCCGGTTCTCGGCTTCGACCAGCTTGGTCTCGTATTCCTGGATCTGCGCGTCGATGAAGCGGCTGGCTTCCTGCGAGTCGCGCTGCTTGCCGCCGATGCTCGCTTCCATGAAAAGGTTCACCAGCTCGGCAACCAGCTGGTGCGCGCGCTGGGCGTCTGTGTCCCGATAGCTGATGGTGTAGAGGTTGCCGCCACCGCTGGGCGTCACGCGGATCTTTTTCATCAGCGCGTTGATGGTGCGCTCGCGCACCTGCGGATCCGAGCCCTTGAGATCCATCACCGGCAGGTCGACCAGCTTCTCGACGTTGGGGCGTGAGATCAGCGTGCGCGCCAGCATGCGCACCTGCTGGTCGATGTCGGGCTGGAAGGCCAGGCCCGCCATCAGCGGCTTGAGCACGGTCTGGGTGTCGACGTACACCTGCGCCGAGGCTTCGTAGCGGTCCTTGATCATGAACACCAGCGCACCGCCGAGCAGCGCCGATGTCCAGGCAACCAACAACGCGATCCAGCGGCGCTGCCACACCTCGTACAGCACACCCGCGGCCTGGCGGACAAACTCGTTCATACAGTCTCGGACCCTGTTGAGGCCCTGCGCCGCGTCATGCGGGCAAGGCCGGCGACTTCTGTTGCGGTTCCCGGCCGGTCCCCAAAACCCGAGACCCGGCTCGCGGGAAGCCGGGCGCAGGTCGGGCCGGAGGCATCACGCGGGCGCTCGGCCTCAGAACCAGCTCTGCGGGACGATGATGATGTCGCCCGGCTTCACATCCACGTTCGCGGAGATGTCGCCGCGCTTGAGCAGGTCCTTCAGGCGCACGCTGAACTGCTTGCCGCCTTCGGAACCCCGCACCAGCACGGCGCCGTTGCCGTTGGCGAAGTCGGTCAGGCCGCCGACCTGGATCATCACGTCCAGCAGCGTCATGTTCTGGCGGAAGGGCACGGCCTGCGGGCGGGCCGCCTCGCCGACGATGCGGATCTGCTCCGAGAAGGTGCCCTGGAAGTTGCTGACGACGACGGTCACCACAGGGTCGCGCACGTACTTGGACAGCACCTTCTCGATGTCGCGCGCCAGGTCGGCGGGGCTGCGGCCGGCGGCCATCACGTCCTCGACCAGGGGGGTGGAAATGCGACCGTCGGGCCGCACCGACACCGTGGAGGAGAGCTCGGGATTGCGCCACACGACGATGTTGAGCGTGTCCAGCGCGCCGATCTGGTAGCGGTGGTTGGGCGTCTGTGCCGAGACCGGCGCCGGCGGGTACTGCCCGGTCGTGCCACAGGCCGCCAGGACGGCGGCCGCTGCGGCAAGGATCCAAACGCACAGGGAGCGGCCCACGCCGCCCAGCTTCGAACTCAACATCCTTGTCCTCCTCAACCAACGCACACTGCCGGCGATGCCCGGCAGCTCTCAGTCTCAATCGCAGCGCTTAATGGGCGCCTTCGTGGAACAGCACCACACTCACCGTCTCGATCAGCACCAGCAGGTCCAGGAAGAGGGAGTTGTTCTTCACATAGTACAGGTCGTACTGGTGTTTTTTGCGGGCGTCATCCACCGAAGCGCCGTAGCGGTAGCGGATCTGGGCCCAGCCGGTCACGCCCGGCTTGACGCTGTGGCGCAAGTCGTAGAACGGGATCTGTTCCTTGAGCTCCTTGACGAAGCTGGGACGCTCGGGCCGGGGGCCCACCATGCTCATCTCGCCGCGCAGCACACTCAGCAGTTGCGGCAGTTCGTCGATGCGGGTCTTGCGGATGAAGGCGCCGACCCGGGTGATGCGCGAGTCGTTCTGTGTGGCCCAGCGGGCGACGCCATCTTTCTCGGCATCGCTGCGCATGCTGCGGAACTTCAGGCACATGAAAGGGCGGCCGCCAAGCCCCACGCGCTCCTGCCGGTAGATGACCGGGCCGGGACTGTCGAGGCGGATCAGCAGCGCGGTCAGCAGCATCACCGGCGCGCTGATGATCAGCAGCAGGGCCGAAGTCACGATGTCGAACACACGCTTGGCCACCGTGCGCGCCGGGCCCTGCACGAAACCCTGGCTGTAGATCAGCCAGCTGGCCTTCAGGCTGTCGATCGGCACTTCGGCCTTGGCGCGCTCGTAGAAGCCGGCCAGGTCCAGCACCGGGGTGCCGCGGATGCGGCAGGCCAGCAGCTGGTCCACCGGGATGCCGCCGCCGCGCTGCTCGCGCACGGCCACGATGATCTCGTCCACGTCGTTCTGCTCCACCACCTCCTCGATCGAGAGGTGGCGTGCGAAGACCTTGTTGGCCGGCACTTCGGCCGCGCCTTCGGTCGAGGTCGGATAGAACCCGACCACCTTGCGCTCGATGCGGCGCAGCGCCGCGAGATCGGAAGCGACGCTCTGCGCCTCGGCGCCGGTGCCCACGATCAGCACCCGCGGCGCGCCGATCAGGCGCTGCATCAGGAACACCGCCAGGCGCACCACGATCAGGCCGACCAGCAGGTAGGCCATCACGAGGGCCACCACATAACCCGGGGAGGCACCGCGGGTGACCGAGGTGATGAGCAGGTAGGTCAGGCAGGCGCCAATGAACAGGGCCAGCACGACACGCCGCACGATGCTGCCCGGGCCCATCGGCTCGGAGCCCTGCCGGTACAGGCCGACGAAGGAATAGAGCAGCAGCATCGCAAGTGCGAAGCCCGCGGCGACCCACACCATGTCGGCCTGCGCGACCGTCCGTGCCGGTTCACCGGGCACCATGTGGATCGCCGATGCGATGAACAAGGCCGCCAGGAAACAGAGCAGGCTGTCGGCGACCAGTTCCAGCAACGTCGACAGTGCGACGTGATGATGAAATACCCGGAACACCCTCATTCTGTCCTCCCTGGTTGCTCCCCCTCGGCCAAACGTCAGGCTAGCGGTAGGCCGGTGAAACTGTTGCAACGGGCATTCTCCCCATTCGGGGACCTCGCACAATCCTCTAAACAGGGGCTTGGAACCCCTCAGGTAAGGGGTCCGGCCTGCCGAAAAACTGACAGCTCTGCAAGCCTTGTAAACCCTGTAGCGGGATGTGGCCCGTTGCTCCGCACGCGCCTCGATCGTTCGGCCGCTGTTGCGCAGCCCTTGTCTCCTCGTCTCGACAACCGGTCGGAACGCCGCATGGCGCGCCGTGTCCGCTCCAGCTCATGGTGATCCACGCCGTGGCACGAAGCTGTGTCAGGGTGTCCACCAGAAGCGCACGACATGGAAGAAAACCGGGGCGGCAAAGACCACCGAATCGAGCCGGTCCAGCATGCCGCCGTGGCCCTCGATCAGCGTGCCCCAGTCCTTCACGCCACGGTCGCGCTTGATCGCGGACATCACCAATCCGCCCAGGAAACCCATCAGGCACAGCGTGAGCGCCACGCCGGCGGATTGCCAGGGCGTGAAGGGCGTCACCCGGTACAGCGCGGCACCAAGCAGGGTGGCCGAGGCGACGCCACCGACGAAACCCTCCACCGTCTTGGACGGCGAGAGCTCGGGCGCGATCTTGCGGCGGCCGGCCAGCTTGCCCCAGACATACTGCAGCACGTCGCTGCCCTGCACGACCACGATGAGGTAGGCGACCAGCGCCAGATGGCGGCCCTCGTAGCCGGGAATGGCGAGGGTCAGCAGCGCCGGCACGTGCGAAACGCAGTAGACGCTCACCATCAGCCCCCACTGCACCAGCGCTGCGCGCTCCAGGAACCGGGTGGTGTCGCCGCGCAGGCAGGCCAGGATGGGCAGCACCAGGAAGGCGTAGACGGGGATGAGGATGGAATAGAGCCCGTACCACTCGATGCCGATCAGGAAGTACTGAAGCGGCAGCACCAGGCCGAACATCAGGCCCAGCGCCAGGCGGTCGGCGCTGCGTGTCGGCGTCAACGCGATGAACTCGCGCAGCGCCATCCAGGACATGAAGGCGAACAGCAGCAGTGCGCCCGGCTTGCCGAACACGAAGGCAAGCCCCAGCACGGCGACCATCACCCACCAGGCCTTGATGCGGCTGTTGAGGTTGTCGATGACCGGATGCGGCTGACGCCCCGCCACCCGCCATTTCAGCAGCGCCCCGACCAGCGAGGCGGTCAGCAGCACGGCCAGCGTGCCGGCGAACAGCTGAACCGTGGGATCGAGCAGCGACAAGCGGGTCCACATTCGAGTGTTTCCTCGGGAAGGGTCAGGGCATCCGGGCCAGCGCCACAGCGGCCAGCGCGGCCAGGGCAAGCACCGAGGCCAGGTGCAGGCGCCACAGGCGCCGTGTGCCGGCGAAACGTGCGGCCAGCAACCGTCCGGCCTTGGCCTCGGGCAGCGCGAACAAACGTGTCAGGCTGCCGTCCAGCGCCGCCAGCCCGGGCAGGCTGCCGAGCGCCAGCCGTTCGAACAGGCGCTGGTCGAGCGAGAGCCGCACCGCCAGGTAACGCTCGGCCAGCAGCAGCCCCAGGCCGGCGAACAGCGCCCCTGGCATCGGCCCCTGCGCCAGGGCCCAGCCGCCGAGCAGGACCGAGCCGAGGACCACGATGTCCCAGCGGCCGGCGCTTGCGAGCAGGTCGGCCAGCACCGCGCAGTCATGGCGCTGTTGCGGGGCAAGCTCCGCCAGGTTCGACGGCGTCTCGCTCATGCGCGCCGCCTCGCCAGCGTCACCGCGGCCTCGACCGCGGCCAGCAGCGGCGGCTTCAGCACCACCTGGGGCCGCGCACGCCGCAGCAGGGCCGCGGCCTCGGCCGGCGTCGCGCTCCGTCCGGTGCTGCACAGCCAGGTGGCCAGCACGGCGGCGCTGCGCGAATAGCCGAGCGCGCAGCAGACCAGCACCGGCCCCTGCCCCGCCGCCTGTTCGACCAGCGCTGCGCCTTCGAGCAGTTGCGCCGGCGCAGGCGGCGTGAGGTCCAGCAGGGGCAGCGCGCGGAGACCGTGGTGGCGAATCGAGAGCTCGGCGCTCAGATCGACGATGCGCGGGAATCGGCCATGCTCGGGGTCGCCGGGACGCGGCAGCCGGCCGATCCAGACCTCGTCCACCACCGCAGCGCAGGGCGGGGCACGGCGGGTCCAGGCGCGCGAGTTGATCCAAGCGCCAAGGCGGTACGGCGCCAGCAGCCAGCGAACCGCCAGCGAGTGGCGCCCCCCCGGGCGCTTCTGGAAGCCATCCGCCCCCAGCGCCGCATAACAAAGGGCCACCAGCGTGAGCGATGCCGCCGGCCAGTAAAGCCACCAGCCCGGCCGCCCCAGGCCGCCGGCCAGCAAGGCCAGCAGCACGGCCCCGGCCGCATAGGCCAGCGCCAGGCGACGACGGCTCGCGTCCACCCGCCAGTCCCAGCCCGGGCGAGGGCCGTCGAGCGGCCAGAGCCACAGGCACAGCAGCCCGACCAGCAAGCCGGTGGGGACGTCGAAAAAGTGGTGCTGCCAGGTGGTCAGCACCGACACGCCGATCAGCAGGCTCCAGCCGTGTACCGCGGCGCGCGCCGCACCTCGTGTGCGACGGCGGTAGAAGTCCCAGAGGATCAACAGCAGCACGATGTGCAGCGAGGGCGCCTGGTTGTAGGGCAGGTCGAAGCCGGCCAGCGCATCGAACAAGCGGCCGGCCCAGCCGTCCAGCGGCGGCCTTTGCACCGAGTAGCGCAGCGGGAAGAGCACAAAACAGGCCACCGAGATGAGCTGCGCGGTGAGCAGGCGCAGCGCATGGCGCTTCAACTCCAGCCGGGTCCGGCAGATCAGCAGCGACAGGCCGTAGAACAGGTCGATGGACCAGTAGGGCAGGATGGTCCAGGGCCACAGGGGAATGTGGCGCTCCCAGTCGAACACGATGCTGGGCACGGCCGGCAGGCCATGGGCGTAGTGGTTGGCCGCGCCGTAGCTGAGGAAAAACAGCGGGCCCAGCACCAGCAGCCAGCCCAGGCCGGGCCGCCACAGCGGAGGTAGGCGAGCCATGCGGAGCTCAGCCGCCCGTCCGCACAGCCAGCGAGACGGTGAAGATGCCCCACTCGTCCACACGCTGCGTCTGCTTGCGAAAGCCGGCGGCGGCGACCAGCTGGTCCATCTCCTGCTGGGTGCGTCGCCGCATCACCCAGGCACTGCCCTCGCGGTGGCTGGTCAGCGCACGCGCGATCAGCTCCAGCTGCGGGTGCCAGGGCTGGTTGGTGTAGACCAGACAGGCACCGGGCGGCATCGCCGCGGCCAGGCCCGCCAGCGAACGCCCCACCATCTCGTTGTCCGAGAACAGCTCGTAGAGCCCGGAGACCACCGCGACGGTCGGCACCGGCCGCAGCGTCGCCAGGCCGTCGCGGTCGAAGGCGTCCGCCTTCACGAAGCGGGCGATGTCCTGCAGGCCGCGCGAGCGGATCAGGGCCGAGCCGTCGCGCACGTTGAGATCGCTGTAGTCGCGCAGCACGATGGCGTCGGGACGCTCGTTGTGCTGCGCGATCGCGTCCAGCACGTAACGCCCGTGACCCGCTGCGATGTCGAGCAGCTGCAGCGGCAGGTGGCGCCTGCGCACGGCCGCCATCGCGAGGCCCAGCAATTCCTCGACGTGCAGCTTGCGCTGGCGGATACCCCGCCAGCCGATAGCGTCCAGGTAGTTGCGGTCGATCAGCCGCCCCAGGGGCCCGCGGCCACGTGTTTCGTTGCGGTAGACATAGTCCAGCGTGCTGCCCGAGTCGAAGCCGGTGGCATGACCCAGCCGCACGCCTTCGCTGAGCAGGCCGCCCAGCCGCAGGCCGGCGCGTGTCATGCCCCAGTAGAGGCCGCGCGGCGAAAACGCCGGCAGCGGGCGCGCCAGCGCCTGCGCCTCCTCGTGGGTGGGACCGCGGCGGTGCGCCTCGCGCAGGTCGGGGCCGGCAACAGGCCCGGCCTGCAGGCGCTCGACGAAGCTGCGGATCAGCGCCACCGCGCCCTGGCGGTCGCGCTCGCCCAAGGTGTCGTGATAGAAACCGGGCAGCAGATGTCGTTCCTTCACCGGGCTGGACAGGCGCTCGAAAAACTGCTCCTGCGGCTTCTGGTGCACCACCCAGTCGGCTCCCGAGATCAGCAGTTGCACCGGCGTCGTGATGGCAGCCGCGTCGCCCACCACACGCTCGGCCGCCTCGTAGAGTCCGAGCAGCACGTTCGCCGAGATGGGCCGCGTGATCAGCGGGTCGCTGTCGTAGCTGGCAATGCGCTCGGCATCATGCGTGAGGAAACGTGCCTTCACGTAGCTGTTGACGAAAAAGTCGCCGCGCAGCGCCTTCAACAGCTTGAGGCCGCTCCTCGCGAAGGGCACGTAGAGCTTCACCTTGAAAGCCGGCGAAGCGAGCGTGAGCCCGCGGATGCGCGGCGCGTAGTCGTGCACCCAGGTGGCGGCCAGCACCGCGCCGACACTCTGCGCAATGACGTGCACCTCCTCCAGCGCCACTCCATGCGCCTGGCCCAGGTGCTCGACGAAGGTCTGCAGGTCGCGCACCGAGGTGGCAAAGCTGGGGCTGTGGCCGCGCCGGCCGGGCGAACGCCCGTGGCCGCGCGCGTCCCAGGCGTAAAAGTCATGGCCCGGGAGCTGCAACTCGTCGACCAGGTGCGCCATGCGGCCCGAGTGTTCGTGGCCGCGGTGCAGCAGCACGACCACACCCTGCCGCGGACCCGGCCCCTGGTGCGTCCAGCGCCGGTAGTACAGCGACTGCCCGTCGTGCGTGTCGAAGTGGTGCTCCGTACAGGCGCGTTTCATCTCTCAGCTTCCCTCTCGTTGACGTCTTGTTCTGTCTTGGGTGATCGCCTCACTCGCCGCCAGCCGGCCGACCCGCCTGCTCCAGGCCCCCCGCCACTCGCCGCAGCACGGTGAGACCGGTGAGCGCCGCCATCGCCGGCACGGCCCAGCCCACCCAGGCGGGCAGTGGCGCGGCCAGCGCCAGCGCCAGGGCCAGCGCGCCCACCACGAAGGCACGGTCGCTCTTGCCCATCGGCCCGTCGTAACGGCGCGAGGCGCCCTGGGTCAGGGCCAGCACGCCGGCCATCTCGCTCAGCGCCGCCAGCAGCACGAGCAGGCCGACCCAGAAGGCATCGAAGGGCGCATAGGCGGCCAGCGGCAGGTAGAGGGCCGCATCGGAAACGACGTCGGTCAATTCGTTGAGATAGGCGCCGAGGCGCGACTGCTGGCCGTGTTCGCGCGCCAGCATGCCGTCTACCGCGTTGAGCGCCATGCGCAGCAGGAGCCACAGCGGCAGCAGCGCCAGCCATGCAGCATCCGGCCGTTCGAGGTAGAGCCACAGGCCCAGCGCGACCGAGACGGCGCAGGCGAGCAGCGTGACCTGGTTGGCCGTCACGCCGAGCTCCGCGAGCCGGCGCACGGCCGGGCGCAGCAGCGCCTGGAAGCGCGGCTTCAGTTGGTAGATGGACACGCTGAAACGACCCCTGCCCGGGACTACACGGGCTCTTCTTTTCGGTGGCTCTTGCGGCGGCAGCCGGACCCTCGCGACAGCCCCTGCCCCCATGGTCGCCGAGGATAGCCCAGCGTCCTCCGGCGAGCGACCACCCGAACAGGTGATGAGCGACCGCTCGCGTGCCGCCCGGCGCGGCCTCACCGGCGCCGCAAGCGCATCACGATCAGCGCCGCCCCGGCTGCAGCGGCCACCAGCAGGACCTCGGCGAACCGGGCGACAAACGCCGCGACAAGCGCAAACAGACCCGGTCGCTCAGCCGCCGTGCCGAGCACCAGGGCCGCCAGTCCGTGGTCGGCGACACGGTCGGTCTCGGCGTCGAAGTCGCCGTACCGGGAGCCTTCGCGGAATTCGAGTGCTGCCAGCAGCGTCGCCACATGCGGCCGGTCCCGCTCGATGTGTTTCAGCCCGGTCAGCAGCTTGAGCGAGACATAAGCCTCGCGCCCGAAGGCGTAGGCGTGGTAGTGGATGTTCTGCACAGCATCGGCCGCAGCCCCCTTCTCGCGCGTCTGCAGAGACCACACCAGCCGGTGAGTGGTGGGGGCGTAGACCGGCGGCTGGACCCAGGGACCGAGCTCCAGCTCGGGCACACCGCGCGCCTTGCGGTCTGCGTTGGCGGCCACGCTGCGCTCCTGCAGTCGGCGGTGGAGCTGGTCCGGCTTCCAATCGCGCGCGTCGCCGTCCTGCACGTGGCCGGAAGGCTCGAACTCGGCCACCACCAGCCAGTTGTGCTCCTCGTGCTGCGGAAACACCAGGCCGAGCAGGCGTGTACCGGCCGCGTGGCCCATCGCGCGCATCAGTCGCCCCGCCTGAGGCTGCGGCACCCACAGGTAGCCGCGGGGCAGGTGCAGCACGGCCTGGTCCGCCATCGCAATGTCGGCCGGCCCGGTCGTTTGCGCGGCCTGCGCAGCGGCGCCTGCGGCTTGCAGTTCGGCATCGAGAGCCGCCCGCACCGGCCCGCTGGGTGGCACCGCGGCGGCCGGCCAGGCCGCGACCGCGGCCAGCCACACCCCCACCAGCACGGCGCTGCTGCGACTCATGCGGGCCCGAGCTGGTAGAGCACGTCGGGGCAGCGTTCCTGGTTGCCGCGGCCGTCGCCGTAGACCAGCACCTGGAAGCCGTGGCGTTCGAAGAAGGCGCGGGCGCGCAGGTTCTGCTGGAAACAATAGAGACGCACCGGCCGCTCGAGCGCCTGCAAGGCATGGGCGAGCAGCCGGCTGCCTATGCCCTGCCCCACGCGGCCTGGATCGACATAGAGCTGGTCGATCCAGCCGCAGTCGTGCTCGCGCGAGATCGCGAGCACGCCCACCACACGATCGCCCGCCAGCGCGACCGTCGTGCCGCCAGCGGGGATCAGGGTGGAGCCGGCCCAGGCGAGGTCCTCCTCGAGCGTGCGAAGTGGCGGCGCATAAGGCAGGAAGGCGAGGCGGGAGGCCCGCAACACCGCGACGACGGCCGCGATGTCGGCGGCGTCCGCCGCGCGGAACGACACCTTGCTGGGGACGGGGGTGGAATCAGTCTGGCTCACTCGACAAGCCCTCCGGCAGATGGGGAGCCACGCTGCGGAGCCGCTCTTCGAGCGGGCCCGCGGCGCGGATGAAAGGCCAGCCCCGCTGCTGCAGGGCCTCCAGGGTCCAGGCGTGCTGACGGGCGCGGAAGGCCGCGTCGCGCCGGGTGCCGTCCTGCACGAAGGCGAAGTCGGGTTCGCACAGCACGACCAGGTCGTAGCGCCGCTCGGCCCGCGCCTGCAGCTCGGGCGCGGTGCGGCCGAACATTTCCAGGCTGTAGCAGAGCGTGGTCAGCGCCGAGGTGTCGCAGAACAGGCGGCGGCGCGCGCTGCTCAGGGCCCGCTCCTCGCGCGCCTGCTGCTCTCGGGCGATCAGCAGCAGGTCGGCTTCGTCGAGCCGCCCCTGCCGCAATGCCCACAGCTCGCGCCCGTACTCCGGCACCCAGGGGTCGCCGTATGCCTTCGCGAGCGCGGCGGCCAGGCTGGTCTTGCCGCTCGACTCGCCGCCCAGCAGGCAGACGCGCTGCACCAGGCTGGCCTGCACGCTGGGCGCGAGCCACTGCCGCCAGCCGTCGGGATCGGCGCGCAGCCGCGTACCGCTCACCGGCACCGCCCGGCGCTGCCGATCGAAGCCAACCGCGGCCACCGGCTGGCCGAAACGCTCCGACAGGACCTGCGCGCAGGGCTCCAGGTAAGGCTCGCTGGCGAACATGGCGTCGGGGCGGCGCTGCAGCACCTCGTCCAGCAGCCAGGCCAGGAAACGCTGCTGGGTCGCATCGTCCGTGTCGTCGCGGGGCAGCCGTTGCGGTGGCAGGCCACGCGCGGCACAGGCGGCGGCGAGCCAGGCGTCGTCGATCACGACGCAGTCATGGGTGGGGAAACGCTCGGCCAGCCAGGCGCGTCGCGCGGCCGCGCCGCAGCCGGCAAAGCCGGGGCGGGTGTAGCTGAGCACGAGCAGCCGTTCGCAGCGCGCGGCAGCGAAGGCGACCAGGGCCTCATGCCCCGCGTGCAGCGGCGCGAACTTGCCGACCACCAGACCGAGCGGATAGGTCGTCATGCCGCCCCCCTCGTCCCGCCGCGCCACTGCGTGTGCCAGCGCCACCATCCATACCAGGCGTTGAGCCAGTAGCACGCGTACAGCAGCGCTGTCAACTGAAGGCCTCGCATCGCGAACAAGGGGACCGCGAGGGTATTGACAGCCAGCCAGGCCGGCCAGGTTTCCAGCCGTCGCTGCATCAGCAGCAGCTGGGCCATGACGCTCAGCGCCAGCACCGCCGAGTCGACATAGGGCGCCCAGGCGTCGGTGAGCTGGTGCAACAGGCTGCCGTAGCCGACCGTCACGAGGGCGGCCGCCACCGCCATCCAGAGCAGCTGCGCGCGCCGGGCCCGCGACACCGGCGCTTGCTCGCGCCGTTCACCCAGCCGCCACTGCCACCAGCCGAGCGCGCTGGTCGCGATGAAAAACAGTTGCAGCGTGAAGTCGGCATACAGCCTGGCGTCGAGGAACACCAGGCCGAACAGCGTGCAGCCGAGCATGCCGGTCCACCAGGTGTGCAGGCTGTTGCGCGCGGCCAGTCCGATCGAGACGGCCGTGACGGCGTTGGCGGCCCCTTCGAGTCCAGTCATGACAGCTCGCTGGTGTACTGGCGCACCTTGTCGTCCGCGTTCAGCGCCTCGATGTCGAGCGCGAGCTCCGGCCCGAACAGGGCCTGCAGCCGTGCCCTCAGCGAGGCTTCGAGCCGATCCCGCGGCGCGGGGCTGTCGACCCGCAGGCGAAGGCTCGCGTCACGGCGCTGGTGCAGCGCGTAGCGGGTCAACGCGAGGTCCTTGAGCGCATGCGTGACCTCGATGTTGTTGAGCCAGCGCCCGTCGGCAGCGCGGAAGCGCACCGGCGCGCGCCCCTGCAGGTCGCGCAGCACCCAGCCGCGCGGCGTGCGCTCCAGGCTGGCGTGATCGCCGGTGCGGTAGCGCAGCAGCGGCAGCCAGGGATTGAAGCCGCCCGTGACAACGATCTCGCCGTGCTGGCCCGGCGGCAAGTTCCGGCCGGCCGCGTCGAGGATCTCGACGTGCAGGCCCGGCTGCAGCAGCAGATGACCATCCAGCGCCGCATCGAACACGCCGATGGGCCCGACTTCATTCATCGAGTAAAGGTCCAGCACCGGGCAGCCGAAACGTGCGACCAGCGCTTCGCGCAGCGGACGTGCGAGGGCCATGGAGGTGGACAGCAGCGCACGTGGCCGATGGCCGAGCGGCAGCCGCATCAGCTCCGTCAGCGATACCGGGTCGCCCGACATCAGTTCCGGCGCCAGCGCATCGAGATAGGCAGCGCGGTCGTTCTCGTGACACCACTCGCCCGGATGCAGGTTGAGCTTGGCCAGCCCGCACTCGCCCTGCAGCGGGTTGACGGAGACATAGGTGAAGCAGCGCTGCTGGTAGCCCGCCAGCACGATACCCACGCGCCCCCGCCCGGCCTCCAGCCGCAGGCCGGCGTGGGCCAGGGCGCGGCGGTGGTAGGCCAGGTATTCCGCCGCCACCAGCGGGTGCGACGGCACGCGCAGCGGATGTCCGGTGGTGCCGCTGGTGCTGAAGCAGATCAGCTGCTGCAGCGGCAGCGCTGTCGGCACGAAGTCCTCGAGCCGAGCGCTCAGGTCGGCGCGCGACACCGGATCGACCTCCTCCAGGCGACCCGGACAAGGCCCGCGGCGGCGCCAATGCGGCAGCGCCTGCCAGTGGCGCCGCACGGCCTCGTGCACCCACTCCGCCGGCTCGCCGCGCGGACCGAAACGCACGCTGCCACGGCGCACCTGCCAGCTGCGCCAGCGAGCCCGCCAGAGTGCGCGCCGGTCCAGCCGGTGGCCGCTGTAGTTGCGATAGAGCGGTGCGTTCGGATGGCCGCGCAGCCAGGCCAGCATGTGCCGTCCATGGGCGGACAGCACCGGAAAGCGCCGCGGGTCGTACAGCTCGCGCTGCACCTCGGGGGACAGGGACGCAGCCGCCGGCTTCATTCGCGCGTGTACTTGTCGGCCGCCTCCTGGGCCTCGGCCTCTTCGAGGCGGCGGACCAGCGGGGACGGCTCGGGCGGCAGCCGGTCGGGCTCGGCCTCGACGGGGGAGGCGCCGCGGCTGTGTTCAGCCACGGTCGCCACACTGGGCGTGAGCAGGTCCTTGCCCGCCGCGATCATCAACAGCGGCGCCGCGAGCGCAAACAGGGCACCGTTGAGCAGGGCCACATCCAGCCAGCGCTCCAGCAGCATCGCGAGCGAGCCCATCAAGGCCACGCACCACCACAGAATGGCCAGCACGGTGCGCAGCGCCCCGACGCCCTCGCCCGCCACCGCGAAAGGGGTCAGCAACACCGAGGCCCACCAGAGCCAGGACGGCAGCCCCCAGTGGGACAAGCCATGACGCGCGGCCCTCAGGCTCAGCGCCGCCAGGCCCAGCAGCAAAGCCAGCGTGCACCAGCGCCGCCAGAGCCGGGGCAGCTCGGAACGGGCCGCGCCGGCGGTGGCGAAAAACAGCAGCACCGGCGCCAGCCCCCAGACCAGCAGACCGTGCATCTCGGCCAGCGAGACCAGCCAGGCGCGCAACTCAGGCATCGCTGCGCCCCGGCCCATGCGCCGCCCACGGCTTGTAATTCACGGCCAACCCCTCACTGCGCGTCCGGCTCGACTGGCGTCCGTTCGTCACTTTGTTCGACTTCCGGGCAGCATAGCGGCTCCCCCCGCCGGCGGATCCCCCCTTGATGGAGGGTGGCCAGCGGCCGGGCAGACGTGGCAAGACAGGGGTGACGCGCGGAGCAGCCGCGGCGGGCTGGAGGGGACCCGGAAAGGACAAAGCCCTCACGAGGAGGGCTTTGTCTTCTTCTTGTTATTACTTGGTGGGTGGTACAGGGATTGAACCTGTGACCCCTGCCGTGTGAAGGCAGTGCTCTACCGCTGAGCTAACCACCCGAATTCTTCGACCGCCGGGCTTGTGGCCGCAGGGGCTTGGCGCCTCGGTGGAACGCCGGTTTTGTGTTCGATTGCTGAGTCGCTTGTCGCTGCAACCGAAGAACGCGATTATGGCACAAGATTTCTGAAAAGTGTCTTGCCGCCGGAAGATTTATCGAGCTGGGCCAAAACGGCCTCATGTTCGGCCGCTTCCGCCTCGGTCGCCAGCAGCACCGGCAGCTGGAACTGGCTGAGGTCGACGCGCTCGACTTCGAACTCTTGCGCCCCGCCGTCCTCGGCCTCGATCACCAGCGACTCCTGGCCGCGGGTCATCTGGATGTAGACCTCGGCCAGCAGCCCGGCGTCAAGCAAGGCGCCGTGCAGGGTCCGGCTGGAGTTGTCGACCTCCAGGCGCTTGCACAGGGCGTCCAGCGAGTTGGACTTGCCCGGGAACAGCTCGCGCGCCATCAGCAGGCTGTCGGTCACCGAGGCCACCAGGGTCGCGAACTTGGGGCGGCCCAGGCGCTTGAGCTCGGCGTCGAGAAAGCCGACGTCGAAGCTGGCGTTGTGGATGATGATCTCGGCCCCGGCCAGGTACTCGATCAACTCGTCGGCCACCGCCGCGAAGACCGGCTTGTCGGCCAGGAACTCGTCGGTCAGGCCGTGGATCTTCACGGCGTCCTCGTGGTTGGGACGCTCAGGATTGATGTAGAAGTGAATGTTGTTGCCGGTCAGGCGCCGGTTGACCATCTCGACGCAGCCGATCTCGATGATGCGGTCGCCGGATTCGGGGCTCAGGCCGGTGGTTTCGGTGTCGAGAAAAATCTGTCGCGTCATGCGGCGATTATCGCGGAGCGCGCGAAGCGGCTGCCTCGGGCCTGCTGCCAGAGGCAACGCCGGGCCGCCCCAAGTTGCCTCGCTCCCCTCGGGGGGGCGGACGCCGCGCAGCGGTGGCCTTGGGGGCCTGGTGCCAGAGGCAACGCCGGGCCGCCCCAAGTTGCCTCGCTCCCCCTCGGGGGGGCGGACGCCGCGCAGCGGTGGCCTTGGGGGCCTAATGACTCTCCCGCGCGTGGTTGATCGAATACTTCGGGATTTCGATCGTCACGTCCTGCTGCGCCAGGATGGCCTGGCAGGACAGGCGCGACTGCGGCTCCAGGCCCCAGGCCCGGTCCAGCATGTCTTCCTCGCCCTCCTCGGGCTCGTTGAGCGACTCGCCGCCCTGGCGCACGATGACGTGGCAGGTGGTGCAGGCGCAACTCATCTCGCAGGCATGCTCGATCTCGATGTCGTGGTCGAGCAGGGCCTCGCAGATCGAAGTGCCGGCCGGCGCCTCGATCTGGGCACCCTGCGGGCAAAACTCGGCGTGGGGCAGGATCTTGATGATGGGCATGGTGATGCGGCCCTCTGACGGGGCTCAGACTTCCTCGACGCTGCGGCCGGACAGGGCCTGGCGGATGCTGCGGTTCATGCGTTCGGCGGCGAAGGCCTCGGTGCCCTTGGCCAGGTCTTCCAGTGCCGCCTCGATGGCGTGGTGGTCGTCCTGCTGCGCAGCGCGGCGCACCGCCTCGGCCAGGGCGTCGATCTGCGCGCGCTCGGCGGCCGACAGCAGGTCCCCGTCGCGCTCCAGCGCCACCTGGGTGGCGAGCACCAGGCGCTCGGCCTCGACGCGGGCCTCGCGCAGCGCCCGCGCCTGCATGTCACTCTCGGCGGTGGTGAAGCTGTCGTGCAGCATGCGGGCGATCTCGTCGTCGCTCAGGCCATAGCTGGGCTTCACCGTGACTGCCGCCTCGACGCCCGAGCTCTCCTCGCGCGCCGACACGTTGAGCAGGCCGTCGGCATCGACCTGGAAGCTGACCCGGATGCGTGCCGCACCGGCCGCCATCGGCGGGATGCCGCGCAGCTCGAAGCGCGCCAACGAGCGGCAGTCGCTGACCAGTTCACGCTCGCCCTGCACGACGTGGATCGCCATCGCGGTCTGGCCGTCCTTGAAGGTCGTGAAGTCCTGCGCCCGCGCGGTCGGGATGGTGCTGTTGCGAGGGATGATGCGCTCCACCAGCCCGCCCATGGTCTCCAGCCCCAGCGACAGCGGGATCACGTCGAGCAGCAGCAGTTCGCCGTTCTCGTGGTTGCCGGCCAGCGCGTTGGCCTGGACGGCCGCGCCCAGGGCCACCACTTCGTCGGGGTTGAGGTTGGTCAGCGGCGGCTGCCCGAAGTAGTCGCCCACCGCCTGCTGGATGCGTGGCATGCGGGTGGAGCCGCCCACCATCACGACCCCCTTCACCTCGTGCCGGTCGACCTTGGCGTCGCGCAGCACCTTGCGCACCGACAGCAGGGTGCGCTCGACCAGCGCCGCGCTGAGTTGCTCGAAGCGCTCCCGGCTGATCTCCAGATCGATCTCGCGCTCGTGCAGCGTGCAGCGCAGATGGGCGGTGGCGGCTTCGGTCAGGGCTTCCTTGGCAGCGCGCGCGGCCACCAGCACGGCGCGCTTGTCGTGCGCGCTGTCGGCACTCAGACCGGCCTGCTCCAAAGCCCAGTCGGCCAGCACGCGGTCGAAGTCGTCGCCGCCCAGGGCCGAGTCGCCACCGGTCGCGACCACCTCGAAAACCCCCTTGGTAAGCCGCAGCAGCGAGATGTCGAAGGTGCCGCCGCCCAGGTCGTAGACCGCATAGAGCCCTTCCGAGCCGTTCTCCAGTCCGTAGGCGATGGCGGCCGCGGTGGGCTCGTTGATCAGGCGCAGCACGTGCAGGCCGGCGAGCTTGGCGGCGTCCTTGGTCGCCTGGCGCTGGGCGTCGTCGAAATAAGCCGGCACCGTGATCACGGCGCCGAACAGGTCGTCGTTGAAGGTGTCCTCGGCGCGGTAGCGCAGGGTCGCGAGGATCTCGGCCGAGACCTCCACCGGCGACTTGGCGCCTTCGCGGGTCTCGATCTGCAGCATGCCCGGCGTGTCGATGAAGCGGTAGGGCAGCTTCTCGCGGCCCTCGATGTCGGACAGCGAGCGGCCCATGAAACGCTTCACCGAGACGATGGTGTTCTCGGGGTCGTTGGCCTGCTCGGCCAGTGCATCGTGGCCGATCTGGCGGCGCCCCTCGCCGAGGTAACGCACTGCCGAGGGCAGGATGGCGCGGCCATGGTCGTCGGGCAGGCACTCGGGCACCCCATGGCGCACCGCGGCGACCAGCGAGTGGGTGGTGCCCAGGTCGATGCCGACCGCGATGCGGCGCTGATGCGGGTCAGGCGACTGACCGGGTTCCGAAATCTGAAGCAATGCCATGGTAGGGACGGGACGGGAGGGGAACGGGGCGCGGCCTCACGGCTCAGGGCGCCAGGACTTCCAGCTTGCGATCGACTTCTTCGGCGAAACGCTCGACGAACATCAGCGCGCGCACCTGCTCGGCGGCCGCGGCGTGGTCCTGCTGCTGGTCGATCTGCTGTTGCAGCGAGGCCAGCATCTCGCGCCGGCGCGCCGCGACATCCTCGGCCAGCCGCTCCAGCTCGGCCAGCCCGCTGGCCTCGTCGAGCGCTTCGCGCCACTCCATCTGCTGCACCAGGAAGGCGCGCGGCATCGCGGTGTTGCTTTCGGCGCGGATCGGCGCGCCGTGCAGCTCGCACAAATAAGCCGCGCGCTTGAGCGGATCCTTCAAACGCTGGTAGGCCTCGTTGACGCGCACCGCCCACTGCATCGCGGCACGCTGGGCGCCGGCGCCCTGGACGGCGAAACGGTCCGGATGCACCTCGGCCTGCAGCGTCTTCCAGCGGGCATCGAGCGCCTCACGCTCCAGGCCGAACTGCCTAGGCAACGCAAACAACTCGAAATCGTCGACGTCCAGCTTCATCGGGTCCGCCCACCGCGCCCGCCAGCCGGCGCGTCGCTGATTCGTTGTGCCATCTTCCAACGCCAAGTGCGGGGCCCAGCCCCGCACGCCTTGCTCCGGCGCACGGCCATTCAGATCCTGAACGACTCGCCGCAGCCGCAGCGATCCTTCTCGTTGGGGTTGTTGAAGCGGAAGCCCTCGTTGAGTCCCTCGCGGACGAAGTCCAACTGCGTGCCCTCCAGGTAGGGCAGGCTTTTCGGATCGACCAGCACCTTCACGCCGTGACCTTCGAAGACATGGTCCTCGGGCGCCACCTCGTCGGCATATTCGAGTTTGTATGCCATGCCGGAGCAGCCGGTGGTCTTGACCCCCAGGCGCACGCCGACCCCTCGTCCACGTTTGGAGAGGTAGCGCGTCACATGGCGCGCTGCGGCTTCGGTCAATGTCACAGCCATCGTCGCAACCTGATCAGGCAGGGGTGGCCACCTTGGCCTTGTAGTCCTCGACGGCCGCCTTGATGGCGTCCTCGGCGAGGATGGAGCAATGGATCTTCACCGGCGGCAGCGCCAGCTCCTGCGCGATCTGCGTGTTCTTGATCGTCACTGCCTCGTCCAGCGTCTTGCCCTTGACCCATTCGGTCACCAGCGAACTGGATGCGATGGCCGAGCCGCAGCCGTAGGTCTTGAAGCGGGCGTCCTCGATGACGCCGGTTTCCGGGTTCACCTTGATCTGCAGCTTCATCACGTCGCCGCAGGCCGGAGCGCCCACCATGCCGGTGCCCACCGTGTCGTCGCCCTTGTCGAAGGATCCGACGTTGCGGGGATTTTCGTAGTGGTCAATTACCTTGTCGCTGTAAGCCATGTCACTCTCCTACTGCTAGCACTAGTCTTCAGTGAGCGGTCCACTGGATCGTGCTGAGATCCACGCCGTCCTTGTACATCTCCCAGAGCGGAGACAGCTCGCGCAGCTTGGCCACCCGGTCCTTGAGGATGGTGACCGCGTAGTCGATTTCCTCCTCGGTGGTGAAGCGGCCGATGGTCATGCGCAGCGATGAATGCGCGAGTTCATCGCTGCGACCCAGAGCGCGCAGCACATAGCTCGGCTCCAGGCTGGCCGAGGTGCAGGCCGAGCCGGACGACACGGCAATGCCCTTGACGCCCATGATCAGCGACTCGCCCTCGACGAAGTTGAAGGAGATGTTGAGGTTGTGCGGAACACGCCGCTCCAGGTCACCGTTGATGAACACCTGCTCGATGTCCTTCAGCCCGTTGAGCAGGCGCTGCTGCAGCGCGCGAATGTGCTCGCGTTCCGTGACCATCTCTTCGCGCGCGATGCGGAAGGCCTCCCCCATGCCGACGATCTGATGTGTCGGCAAGGTGCCGGAGCGCATGCCACGCTCGTGACCGCCTCCATGCATCTGGGCCTCCAGGCGCACACGCGGCTTGCGGCGTACATAAAGCGCGCCGATGCCCTTGGGGCCGTAGGTCTTGTGCGAGGCCAGGCTCATCAGGTCCACCGGCAGACGTTTCAGGTCGATCTCGACCTTGCCCGTGGCCTGCGCGGCATCGACGTGGAAGACGATGCCGCGCTCGCGGCACAGCGCACCCAGCGTCTCGATGTCCTGGATCACGCCGATCTCGTTGTTGACGAACATCACCGAGGCCAGGATCGTGTCGGGCCGCAGCGCCGCCTTGAATTTCTCCAGATCGAGGAGGCCGTTTTCCTGCACCTCCAGATAGGTCACCTCGAAGCCCTGGCGCTCCAGTTCGCGCATCGTGTCGAGCACAGCCTTGTGCTCGGTCTTGACCGTCACGAGGTGCTTGCCCTTGGACTGGTAGAAGTGCGCCGCGCCCTTGATCGCTAGATTGTTCGACTCGGTGGCGCCGGAGGTCCAGACAATCTCGCGCGGGTCGGCGCCTATCAGTTCCGCCACCTGCGCCCTCGCCTTCTCGACCGCCTCTTCCGCCTCCCAGCCCCAGGCATGACTGCGCGACGCAGGATTGCCGAAGTGCTCGCGCAGCCACGGAATCATCGCGTCGACCACGCGTGGATCCACCGGCGTGGTCGCGCCGTAATCCATGTAGATGGGGAAGTGGGGAGTCATGTCCATGGTGCTTGCATCGGGAGCCCGGGGCTCCGGCTGGCTGGAGAAGCGATAAAAAGGAACTGTGAAAAAAGTCGTTGTGAAGGCAGTTGTTCTTGCAACAAGGAGCGCGCAGGAGAAACCGCGTTTACTTCGAGAAGGCGTTGCCCAAGGCGAACACCGAGTTCGGCGCGTTGACCTTGATGGGCTTGACCACCGGCTGGCTCGAGATGGCGCGCTTGACCGGCTGCTCCTCGATCGAGATGCCGCGTGCGATCTGGTCCTCCACCAGCTTGCGCAAGGTGATGGAGTCGAGATATTCGATCATCTTGGCATTCAGGCTGGCCCACAGGTCGTGCGTCATGCAACGGCCCTGGTCGCTCATGCAGTTTTCCTTGCCGCCGCAGCCGGTCGCGTCGATCGGCTCGTCGACCGCAACGATGATGTCGGCCACCGTGATCTCCTCGGCCTTGCGTCCGAGCGAATAGCCGCCGCCCGGACCGCGCGTGCTCTCGACCAGCTCGTGGCGGCGCAGCTTGCCGAACAGCTGCTCCAGGTAGGACAGCGAGATCTGCTGGCGCTGGCTGATCGCCGCCAGTGCAACCGGCCCCTGGTGCTCGCGCAGCGCGAGATCGATCATGGCAGTGACGGCAAAACGACCTTTGGTGGTGAGACGCATGGCAAGCTCCTTAAGCGTTCAGCTAGCTCTTGCTGAAGGTGTGTAGAACCCAGAACGACAAGTGGTTCGGGTAAACCCTCGGTGCCTTTCGGTTGTTTCCCGCTCGGTGGTTGCCCGCCCGTTTGGTTCCCGACTGATTTACTCGAATTTTACGTGAAGCCTACTTTTTTAGTCAAGTTTTAGGCAGGGAAAACTCTGAGAACGCGCCGCCTCGACCTGCTGCAGATGCTCAAGCAGGCCGGCGCACGCGTCCTCAAGATAGTCCAGCACCACCTCGAAGCCGGCGGCGGAACCGTAGTACGGATCCGGCACCTCCTCCTCGCGGTGGCGACGGGCGAACTCCATCAGGCGGCGCAGCTTGTGCCGGTGTTCCGGGGGGCAGGCGGCCTGCAGGGCCGCAAGGTTCTCCCGGTCCATCGCGAGGATCAGGTCGAAGCGCTCGAAGTCGAGCGGCAGCACCTGGCGCGCGCGCAGGGCGCAGAGGTCGTAACCCCGGCGGCTCGCATGGGCCTGTGCCCTCGGATCCGGCGGCTCGCCGACCCGATAGTCGTGCGTTCCCGCGGAATCGACCAGCAAGCGCGATGCCATCCCGGCCCGCTCCACCAGGCGGCGGAACACGCCTTCGGCGCTCGGCGAACGGCAGATGTTGCCAAAACAGACGAAGAGGATGTGTTGTGTCGGAGCAGCGGCGGGCATGGCTGGAGTCTAGGGCCCCCGGGGCCCGCTCGGGCTCCCACCCCCCTGTGCAGGCTGCCAGGGCTGAGCAACGGCATAATTCCCCGCTTTCCAGCCCAGGCCCGATGCCATGTCCATCACCGGCGATCACCGTCTCTTGAAGCGTCTCAACCGCACAGCGGTGGTGCGTCAGGTGCGCCAGGCGCCGGGTAGTTCGCGGGCCGACCTCGCGAACGCCACCGGGTTGACGAAATCGACCATCAGCTTGCTGTCACAAGAACTGATCGACGAAGGCTGGCTGGTCGAGCTGGAGGTCGAGGCCGGCGGCAGCCAGGCCCGCGGCACCGGGCGACCGCCCACCCCGCTGGTGCTCGACGAGCACCGCCTGGCCTTTGTCGGGGTCGACCTCGGGCTGGCCTCCGCCACCGTCGTGGCGACCAACCTGGTGGGCAAGATCCTCACCGAAAGCAGCGCGGCGATCGACACCACATCGCCGGCTCGCGCGAGCGCCCAGGTGGCCCGGATGATCGAGGCCCTTCTGCAGGGCGCGGAGTTGCGCCGGCGTACCACGGTGGGCATCGGCATCGGTGTGCCGGGCGCTGTGGACGACCGCACCGGCGTGCTGCGCTTCGCGCCCAACCTGGGCTGGAAGGACGTGCCCTTGCGCGACCTGCTCAGCGATGCGCTGGCTGGCGGCCTGGGTGCCGGTCTGCCGCTCTACCTGCAGAACGACGCCGATGTCGCCGCCCTGGGCGAATTCGAGTTCGGCGAGCCGCCGGTCTCGGAGCCGCTGGTCTTCCTGGGCCTGGGCACCGGGGTGGGCGCGGGCATCGTCGTCAACGACCGGCTGCTGACCGGCGCGGGCGGCTTCGCGGGCGAGGTCGGCCACACGGTGCTCGATGTCGCCGGGCCACGCTGCAGCTGCGGCCGCCTCGGCTGCGCGGAAGCCTTTGTCGGGCTGGCGGCCGTCACGCACGCCGTGCTGGGCGGTACCGAGCCCCCGGCCTCGCGCGACCCGGCGACGCTGCTGCAGAGCCTGCCGGCCGCCGCCTTCGATGCCGGCCGGGCGGCGCGCGACTCGCAGATCCGCGCAGCGCTGGAGCGCGCCGGCCAGTACATCGGCCTGTTGATGCAGAACCTGTGGGCGGCCTTCGATCCGGCGCTGATCGTGCTGGGCGGACCGACCTGTGAACTGGGCGACGCGCTGCTGGGCCCGGCGCGCGAGCGGCTGGCCGAATACGCGCAGGCCGCCGGCCTGCAGCCGCCGGCAGTGCGGCAAGCCCGCTTCGGCCGGCTGGCACACGCAGTGGGTGCGGCGGCCGCGGTGATCCATTACCAAGTGCGCCCGCTCTCAGGTGCACCGGCCCTCGTCGGCGTCCTGCCCGACGCGGCCTGATTCAGGCAGAACCGGTCAAGCACGCTCCGCAATGCGGCCGCGAGCCGGAGCGGCTCAGCGCAAGGGCGCGACGTTCTCGCCCCCGCCGGCGCCGAAGGCCTGCTCCTTCAGCAGCGAGAGCTGATCGCGCACCCGCGCCGCCTTCTCGAACTCCAGGTTGCGGGCGTGCTCCAGCATCTGCTTCTCCAGCTGTTTGATGCGCTTGCCGAGGTCCTTCTCCGACATCGCCTCGACCTTGGCTGCCTCCTCGGCGGCCTTCAGGTCCTGGCGCGTTTCCTGGCCGGAGAAAACGCCGTCGATCAGCTCCTTGATCTGTTTCTTGACGCTGCGCGGGGTGATGCCCTGTGCGGCGTTGTGGGCCAGCTGGCGTTCGCGGCGGCGCTCGGTCTCGCCGATGGCACGCCGCATCGAGTCGGTCATCTTGTCGGCGTAGAGGATGGCCTTGCCGTTGACGTTGCGCGCCGCCCGGCCGATGGTCTGGATCAGCGAGCGTTCGGCCCGCAGGAAGCCTTCCTTGTCGGCGTCGAGGATGGCCACCAGCGACACCTCGGGGATGTCAAGGCCCTCGCGCAGCAGGTTGATGCCGACCAGCACGTCGAAGGTACCGAGGCGCAGGTCGCGCAGGATCTCGACCCGCTCCACGGTGTCGACGTCGGAGTGCAGGTAGCGCACCTTGACGCCGTTGTCCGACAGGTAGTCGGTGAGCTGCTCCGCCATGCGCTTGGTCAGCGTGGTGATGAGCACGCGCTCGTTGATCTCGACGCGCTCACGGATCTCCTGCAGCACGTCGTCCACCTGGTGGGTGGCCGGGCGCACCTCGACCACCGGGTCGACCAGGCCGGTGGGCCGCACCAGCTGCTCGACCACCTGGCCCGAGGTGCGCTGCTCGTAGTCGGCCGGCGTGGCCGAGACGAACACCACCTGGCGCATCTTGCGCTCGAACTCCTCGAACTTCAGCGGCCGGTTGTCCAACGCGCTGGGCAGGCGGAAGCCGTACTCCACCAGGGTCGTCTTGCGGGCCCGGTCGCCGTTGTACATGCCGCCGAGCTGGCCGATCATCACGTGGCTCTCATCGAGAAACATCAGCGAGTCGGGCGGCAGGTAGTCCACCAGAGTGGAAGGCGGGTCGCCGGGCCGCGAGCCCGAGACATGGCGGGTGTAGTTCTCGATGCCCTTGCAGTGGCCGATCTCCTGCAGCATCTCCAGGTCGAAGCGGGTGCGCTGCTCGAGCCGCTGGGCTTCGACCAGCTTGCCAGCCTTGACCAGCTCGTCGAGCCGGGTGCGCAGTTCCTCCTTGATGCCCTCGATCGCCGACAGCACACGCTCCCGCGGCGTGACGTAGTGGCTGCTGGGGTAGACCGTGAAGCGGGGGATCTTTTGCCGGATGCGGCCGGTCAGCGGATCGAACAGCTGCAGCGAATCGATCTCGTCGTCGAACAGCTCGATGCGGATCGCCAGCTCCGAATGTTCCGCGGGGAAGACGTCGATGGTATCGCCGCGCACCCGGAAGGTGCCGCGTCCGAAGTCGATCTCGTTGCGCTTGTACTGCATGCGGATCAACTGGGCGATGACATCGCGCTGGCCCACCTTGTCGCCGACCCGCATCGTCATCACCATCTGGTGGTAGTCGCTCGGGTTGCCGATGCCGTAGATGGCCGAGACCGAGGCAACGATCACGACATCGCGCCGTTCCAGCAGGCTCTTCGTGGCCGACAGTCGCATCTGCTCGATGTGCTCGTTGATCGCGCTGTCCTTCTCGATGTAGAGGTCGCGCTGCGGGACGTAGGCCTCGGGCTGGTAGTAGTCGTAGTAGCTGACGAAATACTCCACCGCGTTGCGCGGAAAGAACTCGCGGAACTCGGCATACAGCTGCGCCGCCAGCGTCTTGTTGTGCGCGAAGACGATCGCCGGGCGGCCCAGGCGGGCGATGACATTGGCCATCGTGAAGGTCTTGCCCGAGCCGGTGACGCCCAGCAGGGTCTGGTAGCTCAGACCGTCCTTGATGCCTTCGACGAGTTGCTCGATGGCCGCCGGCTGGTCGCCCGCGGGCGCATACGGCAGGTAGAGCTGGAAAGCCGAGCCCGGAAACTGCACGAACTTGTTCTCGTCGAGCTGAGGTACTTCGGTCGGTGTGTCGGCCATGGAAACGAGGCGCCAGCCTAAAATGCGGGTTGTCCCTGAGCCACGGGCGGCCAGGGACGGTGAAGCCGCCAAGGTTAGCCCAATTGCCCGCCCCCTCTACTGACAAGGATTGTTTCCATGGCATCGCTTTTTGCCGCTGTCGACATGGCCCCGCGCGACCCCATCCTGGGTCTCAACGAACAGTTCAACGCTGATCCCAACCCCAACAAGGTGAACCTCGGCGTCGGCGTGTACTACGACGACAACGGCAAGCTCCCGCTGCTGAAGTGCGTGGCGGCCGCGGAACAGCAAATGCTGGAAGCGCCCAAGGCGCGCGGCTACCTGCCCATCGACGGCATCGCCGCCTACGACAAGGCAGTCCAGGGCCTGGTGTTCGGCGCCGACAGCGCCGCCGTGAAGGAAGGCCGCATTGCCACCGTCCAGGGCCTGGGCGGCACCGGCGGCCTGAAGGTGGGCGCCGACTTCCTCAAGAAGCTCAATCCCGGGGCCAAGGTGTTGATCAGCGACCCGAGCTGGGAGAACCACCGCGCGCTGTTCGAGAGCGCCGGCTTTCCCGTCGCCACCTACGCCTACTACGATGCACAGCGCCGCGGCATCAACTTCGACGGCATGCTGGCCGACCTGAAGGCCGCCGAGGCGGGCACCGTCGTGGTGCTGCACGCCTGCTGCCACAATCCGACCGGCTACGACCTGACGCTGGCGCAATGGCAGCAGGTCATCGAGGTCGTGAAGTCGCGTTCGCTGGTGTCCTTCCTCGACATGGCCTACCAGGGCTTCGGCGATGGCATCGCCGAGGACGGCGAGGTGGTGAACCTGTTCATGAACGCCGGCCTGAACTTTTTCGTCTCGACCTCCTTCTCCAAGAGCTTCTCGCTCTACGGCGAACGTGTCGGCGCGCTCAGTGTGGTGGCGCAGACCAAGGAGGAATCCGACCGCGTGCTGAGCCAGCTCAAGCGTGTCATCCGCACCAACTACTCCAACCCGCCCACCCACGGCGCCCAGGTCGTCGCGACCGTGCTGACCACGCCGGCGCTGCGTCGGCTGTGGGAGGAGGAGCTGGCCGAGATGCGGGTGCGCATCAAGCAGATGCGCGGCGCGCTGGTCGAAAAGCTCAAGGCAGCAAAAGTTGCACAGGACATGAGTTTCGTGACGCAGCAAAGGGGTATGTTCAGCTATTCCGGTCTCAGCAAGGAGCAGATGCAACGCTTGCGCAGCGAGTTCGGCGTCTACGGCGTCGATTCGGGCCGCATCTGCGTCGCCGCCCTGAACAGCAAGAACATCGACTACGTGGTGGCCTGCATCGCCAAAGTCCTTTGATGTTGTCAGGTATGTGACAAAAAACGGGGGCCGCGGCCCCCGTTTTTCATGCCGGGACGTCAATGCCCGCCCAGAAAGGCGGGCTTTTTCCGGGTTTTGCCGGAGTTCGGGACCTGCAAACATTCATTTACCGAACCTAAAATGGTGCGTCGCAGCATGCTCCTCGGCGTGCGCACGCAACTTGCACTATCCCTTCCGCCACAGCGCCTGACGGCGTCCATTCGTAAGAGAAGAAAGGCCCACACCATGCTGTATCAGATCTACGAAACCCAACGCGCCTGGTTGAGCCCGTTTGCCGAATTCGCGAGCGCGTCGTCGAAGCTGTACCGCCATCCGCTGTCGCTGCTCACCCACATCCCCGGCGCGGACCGCGTCGCAGCCGGCTTCGACCTGCTGCACCGCCTCTCGAAGGAATACGAGAAGCCCGAGTTCGGCATCACCACCGTGCAGGTGGACGGCGTCGACGTCGCAGTGCAGGAGCAGATCGCGGTCAGCAAGCCCTTCTGCCAGCTGCGCCGCTTCAAGCGCTTCACCGACGAGGTCGAGCTGCTGACGAAAATGAAGGCCCAGCCCTCGGTGCTGCTGGTCGCCCCCCTGTCGGGCCATCACGCCACCTTGCTGCGCGACACCGTGCGCATGCTGCTGCGCGACCACAAGGTCTACATCACGGACTGGGTCGACGCCCGCATGGTGCCGCTGGACGCCGGCCCCTTCCACCTCGACGACTATGTCGAATACGTGCAGGAATTCATTCGCCACATCGGCCCGCAGGTGCACGTGATCTCGGTGTGCCAGCCGACCGTGCCGGTGTTCGCGGCGATCGCGCTGATGGCCAGCCGCGGCGAGACCACGCCGCGCACGATGACGATGATGGGCGGCCCCATTGACGCCCGCAAGAGCCCCACCGCGGTCAACAACCTGGCGATGAACAAGAGCTACGAGTGGTTCGAGAACAACGTGATCTACCGCGTTCCGTCCAACTACCCTGGCGCCGGCCGCCGGGTCTACCCCGGTTTTCTGCAGCACACCGGTTTCGTCGCCATGAACCCGGACCGCCACCTCAGCTCGCACTACGACTACTTCCTCGACCTGGTGCGCGGCGACGACGAAAGCGCGGACCAGCACCGCAGCTTCTATGACGAATACAACGCGGTGCTGGACATGCCGGCCGAGTACTACCTCGACACCATCAAGACGGTGTTCCAGGACTTCGCGCTGGTCAACGGCACCTGGCAGGTGCGCGGCGAGTACGTGCGGCCGCAGGACATCAAGACCACCGCGCTGCTGACCGTCGAAGGCGAGCTCGACGACATCTCCGGCGCCGGGCAGACCCAGGTCGCGCACGAGCTGTGCACCGGCATCCCGAAAAACGAGCAGCCGCACTACATCGTCCAGGGCGCCGGCCACTACGGCATCTTCTCGGGCCGCCGCTGGCGCGAGAAGGTCTACCCCGAGGTGCGCGACTTCATTGCCCGACACGACAAGTGAAGCCAGGGCAGCGCCGGGCTCCCGGGGCCTCGCCTCGCATCCGCTACGATCCCCCACTCTCGTCCTGTTGACTCCATCGCGGCGCCCAAGTGGCGCCTGCCTGGCTTGAGACCCGCGTTTTCCCGACTGTCCCCATGCCCACGACCGCTGTCAGCGCCGACACCATCGATGCCCTGCTGCCGCAGACGCAATGCACTCGGTGCGGCTATCCCGACTGCCGCCGTTATGCCGAGGCGATCGCGCGGGGCGAGGCCGACATCGACCAGTGCCCGCCGGGCGGGACCGAGGGGATCGTGCGACTGGCCGCCCTCACCGGTCGCCCGGTGCGCCCGCTGGACACGCGCCGCGGCCTTGAAGGCGAACGCCTGCTCGCACTGATCGATGAGGACTGGTGCATCGGCTGCACCCTGTGCATCAAGGCCTGCCCCGTCGATGCGATCGTCGGGGCACCGAAGCAGATGCACACCGTCATCGACGCGGGCTGCACGGGCTGCGAGCTGTGCGTGCCGGTCTGCCCGGTGGACTGCATCTCGCTGCACAGCGCCACCCCGGGACGCAGCGGCTGGCAGGCCTGGAGCGAGGCCCAGGCGCAGGAGGCGCGCGAGCGCTACCGCTGGCATCAGCTGCGTGTGGCGCGCGACAAGGAGGAGAACGACGCGCGCCTGGCCGCCAAGGCCCAGCACAAGCTCGCCAACCTCGAGGCGGAAACCCAGCTGACCGACCCGCAGCAGATCGACCGCAAGCGCGCGGTCATCGAGGCGGCCCTGGCCCGGGCCCGCGCGCGCCGGAGCTGAGGCGGGCGCCGCCTGCCGCTACACTGCGCGGCCATGCGCGTCTCCGACATCGAGCCGTTTTTCGCCACGCTGAAGGCGGCCAATCCCCAGCCCAATACCGAGCTCGAATACACCAGCGTGTTCGAGCTGCTGACCGCCGTGCTGCTGTCGGCCCAGGCCACCGACGTGGGCGTCAACAAGGCCACGCGCCGGCTCTTCCCCGTCGCCAACACGCCGCAGAAGATCCTGGCGCTGGGCAATGACGGCCTGTGCGAGTACATCAAGACCATCGGGCTCTACCGCAGCAAGGCCAAACACCTGCTGGAGACCTGCCGCCTGCTGGTCGAACGGCATGGCGGCCAGGTGCCGCGCACGCGCGAGGAACTCGAAGCCCTGCCCGGCGTCGGCCGCAAGACCGCCAACGTGGTGCTCAACGTCGCCTTCGGCGAACCGACGATGGCGGTGGACACCCACATCTTCCGCGTCAGCAACCGCACCGGCCTGGCCCCCGGCCAGAACCCGCTGCAGGTCGAGCTGGCGCTGCTCAGGCGCGTGCCGCCGGCCTACCTGGTCGACGCACACCACTGGCTGATCCTGCACGGGCGTTATGTCTGCGTGGCCCGCAAGCCGCTCTGCTACAAGTGCGCCGTCGCGTCCTATTGCGACTTCAAGCCGAAGACGCCGCCGCCAGCGTGAAGCGCCGCAGCGCGCCGTAGCGCGGCGCCGGCGGCCAGTCGGCAGCGCGCTGCGGCACGCCGCTGCCCGCGGCCACACCGGCCACGGTGTTGATCCAACCGCCGTGGCCGACGATCAACACGACCTCCTGGTCGCCGCACTCGCGCAACACCTCGTCCAGGAAGCACCGGCAGCGCTCGAACAAGGCCTCCAGCGGCTCACCGCCACCGGGCGCAAAACGCGCGAAGTCCTCGCACCAGGCCTGTACCTCCGCGGCAGCGACATCGGCCCAGGCACGCCCCTCCCAGGCACCGAAGTCCAGCTCCGCGAGGCGCGCGTCGCGCCGATGCCGCCAGCCCCAGCGCCGCAGCCAGCGCCCGACCGCCACGCCGCGCTCCAGCGGCGAGGTCCACACCTCCCGGGGCCAGCGCTGTCGCCGCGCCTCGGCGCGCACGCGGTGCGCCAGCCGTTTGGCCTTGCGGGCATCGACCTGCAGGTCGGTCACGCCGATGCAGCGACCCGCGGCGCCGCGCGGCGCCGGATGGCGCCAGATCACGCACTCCATCGCCAGGCCGCGAGGATCACCAGATAGACGCCCAGCTCGGCGAGCTGCTGGGCGGCGCCCAGGCAGTCGCCGGTGTAGCCACCGAGCCGGCGCGCGAACCAGCGCCGTGTCGCAAGTCCCGCCCCCGCGCAGGCCAGCAGCGCCGCGCCACTGCTCTGCGCCGGCAAGCCGGCGAGCACGGCCAGCACGCCAAAACAGGCGGCCCAGGCCAGCGTGACCAGCCAGCCCGCGGTCGACAGACGCCGCGACAAGGGCTTGGCCTTGGCCGAGGCCAGGTCGCCGGCATAGGGCAGCCAGCGGATCAGACTCACCGCCACCGTGCGGGAGGCCGCGTGCGCGAGTGGCAAGGCCACGACGGCCAGGCCGACCGGCAGTGCCGCCAGGCTGGCCCACTTCAAGCCCAGCATCAGCACCAGCCCCATCGCGCCGTAGGCGCCGATGCGCGAGTCCTTCATGATCTCCAGCGCCCGCTCCCGCACAGCACTGCCCCCCAAACCATCGCAGGTGTCGGCCCAGCCGTCCTCGTGGAAGCCGCCGGTCAGCCACAGCGTCGCCGCCATGCTCAGTCCTGCGGCGACCGGCGCGCCGAACAGCGGCGCGGTCGCCGCGAGGACCGCCGCGCCCGCCATGCCGACCAGCCCGCCGATGAGCGGAAAGTGTCGCGCGCTGGCGTGCAGCCAGTCCGCCTCGTAGCCCAGCCAGCGCAACAGCGGCGGCGGCAAGGGCACGCGCGTCAGGAACTGCCAGCCCACCAGCAGCAAGCGCAGCTCATGCACCAGAAGGCTCATCGCGGCCCACGGTCGGCCACACCGGCCGACTCGAAGCTGGCCATTTCCTCGAGCAGGCGCACCGCCGACACCAGCAGCGGCCAAGCCAGCGCCGCGCCGGAGCCTTCACCCAAACGCAGTTGCAGGTCCAGCAGTGGCGCGGCGCCGAGATGCTGCAGCAGGGCCCGGTGGCCGCGCTCGCCGGAGCAATGCGCGAACACGCAGTAGTCGAGCACGGCCGGCGCGAGCGCGCAGGCGACCAGCACGGCGGCCGTGGTGATGAAACCATCCACCACCACGACGCGCCGCTCGTGCGCGGCCTGCAAAGTGGCACCGACCATCATCGCAATCTCGAAGCCGCCGAGCGCCGCCAGCGCCGCCAGCGGCTCGCGCGCCGCTTCGTTGACCTGCAGCGTGCGCTCCAGCACGTCCCGCTTGCGGGCCAGCGCCTGATCGTCCAGACCGGTGCCGCGGCCGACGCAGTCGGCGACCGGCAGGCCGCACAGCCGCGCCATCAGCAGCGAGGCGCTGGAGGTATTGGCGATGCCCATTTCGCCGAGCAGCAGCACCCCGCCCGGCAGCTCGCGCACCGACGCCATGCCGGCCCGCAAGGCGGCCTCGCACTGCGCGGCGCTCATCGCCGGTCCGCGGCTCGCGTCGCGGGTGCCGGGGGCGACCTTGCGCAGCTGCAGCCCGGCACGCGGCGCGAAGTCGTGCGCGACGCCGGCGTCCACCACCGTCACCGCGATGCCATGCTGGCGCGCCAGCACGCTGACGGCCGCCCCGCCCGCCAGGAAGTTCTCGACCATCTGCCAGGTGACCTCGCTCGGATAGGCCGACACGCCCTGCGCGGCGAGGCCGTGGTCGCCCGCATAGACGACCAGTTGCGGCGCGTTCAGGCGCGGCGACTGCGAGCGCTGCACCAGGCCGACCTGCAGCGCCAAGCTCTCGAGGCGGCCCAGCGACCCCAGCGGCTTGGTCTTGCGGTCGAGGCGGTGCTGCAGGCGGGCCACCAGCGCCGCGTCGGCCGTGGGCGCCACGTGCGGCAGGAAGTCGTGGTTGGCATTCATCGCTGGCGCTCCTGGTAGGTTGGTGCCGGCTTCACCTGCAAGGGAATGCCGGCGACGGTCAGCGTCACCTGGCCGGCGAGCGCGGCAATGCGCTGGTGCAGGCGGCCCAGGGCATCGACCGCCGCGCGGGCTTCGCGCCCCAGCGGCATCACGCCCCAGCCCACCTCGTTGGAGACCAGCAGCACCGGCCCCCGGGCCGCGTCCAAGGCCTGGAGCAGCGCTTCGATCGCCGGGGTCGGGTCCTGGGCCGGCACGCCGGGCGGCGGGCACAGCAGCTGGCTCAGCCACAGGGTCAGGCAGTCGACCAGCACGCAGCGCCCCGGCAGCGCGTGTTGACGCAAGGCCTCGGCCAGTGCCTCAGCCCGGGGCGGCAGCTCGATGCTGCGCCAGTCGGCGGGACGGCTCTCGCGATGCCGGGCGATGCGCTCGCGCATCTCCTCGTCGCCGGGCCAGGCGGTCGCGATGTAGACCACCTCCGCGCCCTGCGCCTGCAGCGCCGCGGCCTGCTGCTCCGCATGGCGGCTCTTGCCGGAGCGCGCGCCCCCCAGGATCAGATGCACTGACGACGTCAAACGCCCTCCCTCGCGGTGCCCCCGGACGCGGGGGCCAGCGCGGGATTGTAGAAGGGCGCGCGTGGCCGCCGAGCGCCGGCCTCCCCCGTGAGGGGGAGTCGGGGCGGCGTTCGCGCCCCCTTCGTCGGAGCAAGCGGCGGCTCTACAATGGCCGCAGAGGAAGTCCCGACCCCATGTCACAGACCGAAGAACTCGCGGATCGCGTCGAACGCCTGCTGATGCGCTACGACGAACTCAAGCGCACCAACGCCCTGCTCGAGCAGCAGCTCGAGAGCGTGACCGCCGAGCGGGACAGCCTGCGCTCGCGCCTGAGCGCGGCCCGTCAGCGTATCGACGCCCTGCTCGAACGCCTGCCCGACGCGGTCGGCCCGGCACCCGGGAGCGAGAAAGACCGGTGATGAAGCAGATCGAAGTGACCATCATGGGTCAAAGCTATATCCTCGGCTGCGCCGAAGGCGGCGAGTCCGCCCTGCTGGAAGCCGTCAACCACGTGGACCGCGAGATGTGTTCGATCCGCGACGCCGGCAAAGTCAAGGCGCGCGAGCGCATTGCGGTGCTGGCGGCGCTCAACCTCGCCTTCGAACTGGCCCAGCGTCCACCCTCGGCCGCGCCCCCGCGCAGCGCCCCCATCTCGGCCGCACCCGCCGGTGCAAGCACAGATGTCGAGGCGCTGGTACGTCGCATCGACGAAGCCCTAGGACAAGACGGGCAACTGATCTGAGGCTGCGGGCCAGGCTTAGAATGATTTCGTCCGTCGCGTTCGCGGGAGTTTTATATTTCCTTGAACCGATGCTCTTTGAGCAAGGGCTTGGAACATCGTCTTGCTGGTGCGATCGTCTCGCGTCAGATGAACCCGAAGCTTGACTGACCTCGCCCACCTGAATCCCCTGGGTTCAGGAATGCGGCTCTCGGTTCGTGGCGGACACCTTCTACCCCATGCCTCCCCAGTTCTGGTTGATGAAAAGCGAGCCCGACGAGTGCTCGATCGACGATCTCGCGGAGGCTCCCGGCCAACGCCTGCCCTGGACCGGCGTGCGCAACTACCAGGCGCGCAACTTCATGCGCGACGCGATGCGCATCGGTGACGGCGTGCTTTTCTACCACTCCTCCTGCCCGCAGCCCGGCGTCGCCGGGCTGGCCCGCGTGGCCTCGGCGGCCTATCCCGACGCCACCCAGTTCGACCCGCAGAGCGCCTACTTCGACCCGGCCTCGAAGCCCGACGCGCCGCGCTGGCTGCACGTGGACGTGCGCTTCGAGCGCAAGACCCGGCTGCTGAGCCTGAAGGAACTGCGCGCCGACCCCGCGCTCGCCGGCATGCAGCTGCTCAGACCCGGCAACCGGCTGTCGATCACGCCGGTGAGCGCCGAGGAATGGACGCACATCCTGTCCTTGTTGGAGATTTCTTGAATATCGAATGGTTGTTGTTCGTGGTCGAGCTGCTGGTGCTCGGCACGTTCACCGGCTTCCTGGCCGGACTGCTCGGCATCGGCGGCGGCATGCTGCTGGTGCCTTTCCTGACCTTGATCCTCTCGCAACGCGGCGTGCCGGCGGACCTGTCGGTCAAGATGGCCATCGCAACCTCGATGGCGACCATCCTGTTCACTTCCATTTCCAGCGTGCGGGCGCATCACCGACGCGGCGCGGTGCGCTGGGGCCTGGTGGGCGGCCTGGCGCCCGGCATCGTGGTGGGCGGCCTGATCGCGGGGGCCGGCGTGTTCGCGCTGCTCAAGGGACAGTCGCTGGCGCTGATCTTCGCCGCCTTCGTCGGCTTCTCGGCCACCCAGATGCTGCTCGACCGCAAGCCCGCGCCGAGCCGGCAGATGCCGGGACCCGGAGGGCGGCTGGTCGCGGGCAGCGGCATCGGCTTCGTCTCGGGCCTGGTGGGCGCGGGCGGCGGATTCATCTCCGTGCCCTTCATGACCTGGTGCAACGTGCCCATCCACAACGCCGTCGCGACCAGCGCGGCGCTCGGCTTTCCGATCGCGCTGGCCAACGTGGCCGGCTACCTGATCGGGGGCTGGAACGTGGACGCGCCGCTGCCGGGCTCGCTCGGTTATCTCTACCTGCCGGCACTCGCCGTGATCGCCACCGCGAGCGTGCTGTCCGCGCCGCTCGGCGCACGCGCCGCCCATGCGCTGAACGTGCGCCAGCTCAAGCGCGTCTTTGCCGGCATGCTCTACCTGCTGGCCGGCTACATGCTCTACAAGGGCCTGGCCTGAGGCTCAGACGGGAGGCGCGGCCGGCCCGAAGGGAATGGCCGCCAGCATCACGCAGTTGCTGCCGCGCCGTTTCGCCTCTTCCAGGGCCGCATCGGCGCTGCGCAGCAGGCCCTCCCGATCGTAGGCCGTGTGAGGGAAGCTGGCGACGCCCATCGACACGGTGAAATGCAGTTCGGCGCCTTCGAGCATCACGAGCTGCGCCTCGCACTGGCGGCGCACGCTTTCCATGCGGGAATGCGCGGTCGCCAGCCCTACGCCTGAGAGCACCACCGCAAAGCGGTCCTCGCCGAGGCGGCAGGGCGCGTCCATCACCCGCGTGTTGCTGCGCAGCAGCCGGCCCAGGGCCTGCAGGGTGCGCTCGGCGGCCTCGCGGCCGTGCTGGCTCGTCAGCGCCGCATAAGCGTCCACCTGCACCGAGACCAGCGCGAACTCCCGGTGCTCGCGCATCGACAGGTCGATCTCGCGGTGCAGTTGCTCCTCGAAGTGGCGCCGGTTGTAGACGCCGGTGACCGGGTCGCGCACCGACTGGTCGCGCAGCTCCTGGCGCAGCTCCTCGTTCTGGCGCTGCTGCGCCTCCAGCTGGTCGAGCGCCAGGCGCAGCTGCGCCTGGGCGCGGCGCTGTTCGCTCACCTCGGTCCAGACGCCGCACAAGCAGCGGTCCGACGCATCAGGTCCGTGCTGTACCGGCAGCCGCAGCGCCAGCAGCTCCAACGGCGCGCCGCCCGGCAGGCCGGGCAACTTGTCGTCGCGGTACGAAGGGTTGATCTGGCCCATCGCCGTCTGGTCGGCCGCCTTCAGCGGCGCCGCCCACTCCGGCGGCAGCAACTCGTCATCGCTGCGCCCCAGCAGCTCGGCCGGCTCGCGTCCCAGCAGGCGCGCGGTGGCCGGATTGGCCCAGACATAACGGCCCTCGCCGTCCTTGGCCCAGACGCCGCACTGGCTGTGCTCGGTGGCTGCCAGCAACACGGCCGTCAAGGCCTGCGGGGGGAGACCGGGGGCCTGAGTCAGAGGCAGAAAAGGCGCGGCGGGCGCGCTGGCGGAGTGAGGCGACTGTTCCATGGGCTTGTGCTGTCCATTGTCCACCCAAGCGCCTGAACTTGCGCTGGCAGGGCCACCCCAGCCCCCTCGTTCGAGGCCCGTCGGAAGCGAGAAATATTGCCGGAAACCGGCCACCTCAGCGCGTCAGGGCCTGGATGCTGCGTTCATAACGTTCGGTGAGGCGGTCGAACAGCTCCAGCAGGGCTTCGCTCGCCGCGGCGAGCGCCAGCCGCCCCTCGGCCTGGCCGGCCTGCCGCACGCCGCCCAGCAGGTCCTGCCAGTTGCGCCCGGCGGCCTCGAGCAGCGCCCGGATGTCCGGGGTCGTCAGCGGCGCCGCATTGAGCCAGCCGAGCGACTGCTCGAACTGCTGCACCGTCTCGCGCGCCCGGGCGCGCGCCGCCTCGCCGGCCTCGCCGTCGAGCGCCTGGCCCAGCAGCGCCTGCTTGGCCAGCCGTTGCGACAGCATGCGCTGGCGTCCGCAGACATTGATGATGTGCAAGGTGTTCAGGTGTCCGGCGTTCTCCAGCACGCCGGTCAGACGCTCCGCCCCCGACAGCAGGCGCTCGGCCAGCGCATCGAGCGCACCAAGCTGCGCCGGGACGGCCGGTGCCGAGAGCCGCTGCTTGAGCTCCTGCCAGACGCTCTGCACGGCCTCCAGCAGGTCGCCGAAGGTGGCCTTCGAGAGCTCGCGGCCCAGAGCCTGCAGGTTGGACTCGACACGCGTGCAGGACTCGGCCAGCAGCGCCCTCGAGCCCTGCGTCTCGGTGCCGGTGGCCTGCAGCGCGTACAGCTTCACCGCCCGCTGCGAGAGCATGCGCAGCTGCCCGGCCCGGTTGACGCCCTCGGCATAACGGGCGACGTCGATGAGCTGGCGCGACACCTGGCCCACACGCAGGTTGTCGCGCATCGAAACGGTGCGCAGGACCCGGAAGGCCTCGTCCTCGGACACCTGAGTGGCACGCATCAGGATGCCCTTGGCCCGGTCCACCAGCTTGCGCTCCTCGAAGCGGTGCGTGACGTCCTCGAGCGCGGCCTTGAGCTGCTGCTCGCGATGGAAGCGCGCCCGGGCCAGTTGCAGCAGCGGCCGCAGCCGCGCGGCCGCATAGCCGTCAACCACCCAGGCGCTCACACCGGCTTCGAGCGCACGCTCCATGCGCTCGGCATCGCAGTCGCTGGTGAAGACGAGCACCGGCAGCGGCGCTGTAGCGGCCAGCAGCGCGAGCGTCTCCAGCATCATGTCGTCGGGCGCGGGCTCGAGCCACACCAGCAGGTCCGGCGCATGACGCACCGCTTCCCGCACCACATTGCGGCGGTCCACTGCACCAAGCACGTGAATGCCCGCCCCATCCAGGTCGGCTCTCAACGCGGCCACCCCCGCCTCCTCCGCGCACACCAACAGCACCGACGTCATCACCCAGCTCGTTTTTTGTTGAGATGTGCAGGGCAATGCAAGGAGCACGCCACCGGGCACCAGCCGGGTGCCCAAGTTTTGGCACAGGCCTTGCTTTTGATTCCGCCGGGTGTGATGACGCACCCGGGCCGGACTCAGCACCGCCGGTCATGTGCACAGCGCCGTGCGCAGCCATGTGCCTCCATCGCCCCGCCCCAGGCGGGACCTGCTTCCTGGAGAGCATCATGCGCCGTTCCCCCACCCCGGGCTTCCTGCCCACCTGCGTTGGCTGCGTCGATCCGTCGACCGGCCTGCAGCCCTGTGCGCGCCAAGGCGCGCCCGTCCTCGGGCGTCGCTGAGCGTCCCGCCCCCCAGCCCCCACCGTCCGGAGTTGCCCCATGGCAGGCTACAAAAGCTTCCTCAATGCTGGCCACTGGCCGACGCTGTTCGCCTCCTTCCTTTACTTCGACTTCTGCTTCGCCATCTGGGTACTCAACGGTGCGATGGGCCCCTTCATCGGCGAAAGCTTCAACCTCACCGCGGCACAGAAGGGTTTCATGGTCTCGGTGCCCATCCTGGCCGGTGCGCTGATGCGCTTTCCGCTGGGCGTGCTGGCGCAGTACATCGGCCGCAAGAACGCCGCGATGGTCGAGATGGGACTGATCGTCGCCGCGCTGTCCTTCGGCTACCTCTTCGTCGACAGCTATGACGAAGTGCTCGCGATGGGCGTGTTGCTGGGCATCGCCGGCGCGAGCTTCGGCGTCGCGCTCTCGCTGGGCTCGGGCTGGTACCCGCCGCGCTACAAGGGCCTGGCGATGGGCCTGGCCGGTGCCGGCAACTCGGGCACCGTGCTGGCCGTGCTGTTCGCGCCGCCGCTGGCCAGCAAGTTCGGCTGGCAGGCGGTCTACGGCATGGCGGCTTTCACGATGCTGCTGCCGATGGCGGTGATGTGGTTCGCCGCCAAGGAGCCGCCCGATCGCGAGCACCAGACCTTCCGCGAACACATCTCCTGCCTGTTCGAGAAGGACGGCTGGGCCTTCAGCCTGATCTATGTCGTGACCTTCGGCGGTTTCATCGGCCTGGCCAGCTTCCTGCCCACCTACTTCTACGACCAGTTCAAGGTCACCAAGATCGAGGCCGGCCAGCTGACCATGCTCGCGACCTTGATGGGATCGGCCGTGCGCGTCGTGGGCGGCTACCTCTCCGACCGCATCGGCGGCGTCAACACGCTGACGGTGGTGCTGCTGGTGGTGGCCGCGAGCCTGGTGCTGTGCGGCCTGAGCGGCAGCTCGCTGGCCGGCACCACGCTGCTTTTCATGCTCTGCTTCGCTGCCCTGGGCGCGGGCAACGGCGCGCTGTTCCAGCTGGTGCCGCTGCGCTGGCCACTGACCACCGCGGTCGCCGGCTCGATGATCGGCGAGGTCGGCGCGCTGGGCGGCGGCCTGATCCCCAATGCGATGGGACTGTCGCGCCAGCATGCCGGCACCTACCTCTGGGGTTTCGTCGGCTTCGCGGTGCTGGCGCTGAGCATGCTGCTGATGCTGCGTGTGGTGCAGATCCGCTGGACCCGCACCTGGGCCGAAAAAGGCGGCCGGGCCCGCCCGGCGGTCCAGGCCGCGCATCCCGGGGACGCTGGCGCCGGGACGCCGGAGGACTTCGGCCGCGCCCGACTCACCCCCAGCGCCGAGTGAGAGCGCCGTGGCCGGCCTGGACTTCCCGCTCCTGCTGCTGCCCCTGCCCCGCGCCTCAACGCGGCAGGAACAGCAGCCACACGACCAGCAGGACGTTGAAGAGCAGCGACAGGCCCAGCGCGATCTTCCACAAGGCAGCGGGGTCGCGTGCCATCAGCGGCGTGGCCCCGGGCGCCGGCAGCGGGCGCGAGGCGCCACGCTCCAGCGCGAGGGCGAACTCCTCGGCGGTCTCGAAACGCTGCGACTTGTCGCGCGCCACCGCTTTCAGCACGATGTGGTCCAACCAGATCGGCACATCCGGGCGGATGCGCGAGGGGGCACGCGGGTCCTGGCGGAAACGCCCGATCTGGTAGGGCTCGATCTCGCCATAGGGCAGGCGGCCGGTGAGCCAGCGGTAGAGCGTGGCCCCCAGCGCGTAGAGGTCGCTCTGCGCGTCGGCCGGCTCGGCGTCGCTGCCGTCGGTACCATGGCCTGGCCACTGCTCGGGGTTCATGTAGCTCGGCGTGCCGGCGTGCAGCAGGCGCTGCGCGCGCGGCTCGCGCCCCGAGACCGCGACACCCAGGTCCAGCACACGCCACTCGCCGTCCTCGCCGAGGTGCAGGTTGGAGGGCTTGATGTCGCGGTGGATCACGCCCAGGCGGTGCAGACGTCCGAGCGCCCGTACGATGCTCAAGGCGCCGGCCAGCACCTCGCCCACGTCGAAGCGGCGACCCGCCGCGAGCAGTTGCTCCAGGGTCTGGCCGGCATGCCAGTCGAACAGGATGTAGAAGGCGCTCGGCTCGGGCTGCTCGCGCACGCGCACCAGGCCGCGCGCATCGCGGCCGGCGACGCGGCTGCCCAGCCAGGCCTCGTGCGCCAGCATCTCGCGCTCCTCGGCGTCGCCGGCGCGCGACTCGTGCAGGGTCTTGAGCGCGACCAGCTCGCCCTCGGCGTTGCGCGCCTGGTAGAGCCGGTGCACGCCGTCGTCGCCGACCAGCGCGGTGATGACGTGACCGTCGAGCCGGTCGCCCACCTTCAGCCTGGGCGGCACGCGCAGCTGGCGTCCTCGGAGCAGCTGGTCCTCCAGGCGGGTCTCGCCCAGGCCGGTCACGCGCATCACCAGCGCGGTGGCGTTGTCCTCCGCACCCGCGGCGAGCGCCGCCTGCACCAGCGCCTGCGCGGCCTCGCGCGCGTCGCCCTGGCGTGCCAGTTCACGCAGCCGGCGGCGCGGCAGCGTCCGGTGCACGCCGTCGGTGCTCAGCACGAAAACGTCGCCGGGCTGCAACTCGCCCTGCAGGTAGTCGACCCGCACCGCATCGTCGAGTCCCAGCGCCCGCGTCAGACGGTGGCGCTGGTCGGGATGGTCGAAGCCGTGGTCCTGGGTCAGCTGCACGCAGTCGCCGCCGCGCAGCAGCCAGGCGCGCGTGTCACCCACATGCGCCACCGTGTAGCCGTGGCCGCGCAGCACCAGCGCGGTCAGCGTGCACATCGCCACGGCGCTGCCGCGACGCCGGTTGTGGTCGGCCAGCCAGGCGTTGTGTGCGCCGATCAGGCGGTCCAGCGCGACGCTGGTGTCCCAGGTGTCGGGCGTCGCGTGGTAGTCGCGCACCACGCACAGCACCGCGGTCTGGGCCGCTTCGGCGCCCTCCCCGCCGGCGGAGACACCGTCGGCCACGGCAGCGATCCAGCCGTGCGCCTCCTCGTGGCGCGCGGGCTGCACCACCGCGGCGTAATCCTCGTTGCGCGGCCGCGGACCCCGCGCGCTGCAATGCCCGACCTCGACCTCGAGACCCATGTGGTTCCTGACTTCGATGGCGCCACCTCGGCACCGGCCGGCATTGTCGGCCCTCGGCCGCGGCGCGCCAACATCCGGCGCCTCAGCGCCCCGCACGCCCCCCCGGCCCGCCCCGACGCGGGCCTTGGCACCCTTTTCGCTTGAAACGTCGACGCAAGCCTTGGAGTGAGACCATGAGGAAGATGAAACTGGTGATGGTAGGCAACGGCATGGCCGGCGTGCGCACCCTCGAAGAACTGCTGAAGATCGCTCCCGACCTCTACGAGATCACCGTCTTCGGCGCCGAGCCCCATCCCAACTACAACCGCATCCTGCTGTCACCGGTGCTGGCCGGCGAACAGACCCTGGACGAGATCGTGCTCAACCCGCTGGCGTGGTATGCCGAGCACGGCATCAAGCTGCATCTGGGCAAGAAGGTGGTCGACATCGACCGGCGCCGGCGTATCGTCACCGCCGAGGACGGCACCACCGCAGAATACGACCGCCTGCTGCTGGCCACCGGCTCCAACCCCTTCATCCTGCCGGTGCCCGGCAAGGACCTGGACGGCGTGATCGCCTACCGCGACATCCAGGACACCAACACGATGATCGAGGCCGCGCAGCGCTACAAGCACGCGGTGGTGATCGGCGGCGGCCTGCTGGGCCTGGAAGCGGCCAACGGGCTGATGCTGCGCGGCATGCAGGTCAGCGTGGTGCACATCATGCCGTGGCTGATGGAGCGCCAGCTCGACGACGTCGCGGGCAAGCTGCTGCAGAAGTCGCTCGAAGAGCGCGGCCTGAAGTTCATGATCGGCGCCCAGACGGCGGCCTTGATCGGCGACCAGGACGGCGGCAAGGCCGGCCGCGTGATGGCGGTGCAGTTCAAGGACGGCCAGGAAGTGCCGGCCGACCTGGTGGTCATGGCCGCCGGCATCCGGCCCAACACGACGCTGGCGGAGAAGATCGGCCTGCACTGCAACCGCGGCATCGTCGTCACCGACACCCTGCAGACCATCACCGACGCCCGTATCTACGCGGTCGGCGAGTGCGCCGCGCACCGCGGCATCGCCTATGGCCTGGTGGCTCCGCTGTTCGAGCAGGGCCGGGTCTGCGCGACCCACCTGGCCGAGTTCGGCATCGGCCGCTATACCGGCTCGCAGGTCTCGACCAAGCTGAAGGTCACCGGCATCGATCTGTTCTCGGCCGGCGACTTCATGGGTGGCGAAGGCACCGAGGAGATCGTGATGAGCGATCCCTACGGCGGCGTCTACAAGAAGCTGGTGCTCAAGGACGACCAGCTGATCGGCGCCTGCCTGTACGGCGACACCGTGGACGGCAGCTGGTACTTCCAGCTGCTGCGCGAAGGCCGCAAGATCGGCGACCTCCGCGACAAGCTGATGTTCGGCGAATCCAACCTGGGGGTGGCCGGCCACGAGGGCCAGAACAAGGCCGCCAGCATGGCCGACGACGCCGAGGTGTGCGGCTGCAACGGCATCACCAAGGGCACCATCTGCAAGGCCATCAAGGAGAAGGGCCTGTTCACGCTCGACGAGGTGCGCAAGCACACCAAGGCAAGCGCCTCCTGCGGTTCCTGCACCGGCCTGGTCGAGCAGATCCTGATGTTCACCGCGGGCGGGGACTACTCCTCCACGCCGAAAAAGAAGGCCGTGTGCGGCTGCACCGACCACAGCCATGCCGAGGTGCGCCAGGCGATCCGCGAGCACAAGCTGGTCAGCATCGCGAGCGTCTTCAACTTCCTCGAGTGGCGCACCCCCAACGGCTGCTCGACCTGCCGGCCGGCCGTCAACTACTACCTGATCTCGACCTGGCCGAAGGAGGCCAAGGACGACCCGCAATCGCGTTTCATCAACGAACGCTCGCACGCCAACATCCAGAAGGACGGCACCTACTCGGTGATCCCGCGCATGTGGGGCGGCGAAACCACCGCGGCCGAGCTGCGCCGCATCGCCGACGTGGTGGACAAGTACAAGATCCCCACCGTCAAGGTCACCGGCGGCCAGCGCATCGACCTGCTGGGCGTGAAGAAGGAAGACCTGGTCAACGTGTGGAAGGACATCGGCATGCCCTCGGGCCATGCCTATGCCAAGGCGCTGCGCACCGTGAAGACCTGCGTCGGCAGCGAATGGTGCCGCTTCGGCACCCAGGACAGCACCCAGATGGGCAAGGACCTGGAGCGCGCGCTGTGGCGCATGTATGCACCGCACAAGGTCAAGCTGGCGGTCAGCGGCTGCCCGCGCAACTGCGCCGAGTCGGGCATCAAGGACGTCGGGGTGATCGGCGTCGACTCCGGCTGGGAGCTCTACATCGGCGGCAACGGCGGCATCAAGACCGAGGCCGGCGAGTTTTTCGTCAAGGTCAAGACGGCCGAGGAGGTGCTGGAGTACAGCGGCGCCTTCCTGCAGCTCTACCGCGAGGAAGGCTGGTACCTGGAGCGCACCGTGCACTACCTGCACCGCGTCGGCATGGAGCACATCAAGAAGGCGGTGCTGGAAGACGCCGCCAACCGCAAGGCGCTCTGGGAGCGGCTGCAGTTCGCCCTCGACGGTGAGCCCGATCCCTGGTTCGAGTTCGACGAGGCCGGGGTGGACACCCGCCAGTTCGAGCCGCTGACGGTCTGAAGCCGTTCCACCCGGCCCGTCGACGATCACCACAACGGCAGGCGCCCCGCGGACGCCTGCCCCCCACGGAGTTCCCCATGAGCCAATGGAAAGCCATCTGCCGCGTCGAAGACATCCCCGTGCTGGGCGCGCGCCGCGTCGCCCGCCCCGGCGGGTGCGACGTCGCCGTCTTCCGCAGCCAGTCCGACAAGATCTTCGCGCTGCTCGACCGCTGCCCCCACAAGGGCGGCCCGTTGTCGCAGGGCATCGTGTTCGGCGAGAGCGTCGCCTGCCCGCTGCACAACTGGACCATCAAGCTCGACGACGGCTGCGCCCAGGCACCGGACGAAGGCTGCACGCAGAAGTTCAGCGTGCGGGTCGAGAGCGGCCAGGTCTTTCTCGACCTCGACGAGCTGAACACGCTGGCGCTCGACGACGCCCAGGCGCAAGCGGCCGCCCTCATCCGCCGCGTTGCCGCCTGAGGCGGTGTCCCCCAACGGAAGGTTCCCCATGAAGGAAACGCGCTCCACTTGCCCGTATTGCGGCGTGGGCTGCGGCGTCATCATCGAGTCGCAAGGCCCGCAGATCACCGGGGTGCGCGGCGACCCCGCGCACCCGGCCAACTTCGGCCGGCTCTGCACCAAGGGCAGCACGCTGCACCTCAGCGCCGCCAGGCCGGTCGCCCTGCAAACCCGGCTGCTGCAGCCCCTGCGGCGCGAGCAGCGCGGCCAGGCGCCGCGCCCGCTGTCCTGGGACGCCGCGCTCGATGAGGCGGCCGACCGTTTCGCCGGCATCATCGAGCGGCACGGCCGCGATGCGGTGGGCTTCTACATCTCCGGCCAGCTGCTGACCGAGGACTACTATGTCTTCAACAAGCTGGCCAAGGGCCTGATCGGCACCAACAACGTCGACACCAACTCGCGCCTGTGCATGAGCAGCGCGGTGGCCGGCTACAAGCAGACCCTGGGCGCCGACGCGCCGCCCTGCAGCTATGAAGACGTCGACCATGCCGAGTTGATCTTCATCACCGGCGCCAACACCGCCTGGGCCCACCCCATCCTGTTCCGGCGCATCGAGGATGCGCGGCGCGCCCATCCCAAGCTGCGGCTCATCGTCGCCGACCCGCGCCGCACCGAGACCGCCGATGTCGCCGACCTGCACCTGCCGCTGCTGCCGGGCACCGACGTGGCGCTGTTCAACGGCCTGCTGCACCTGCTGCTGTGGGACGGCAGGATCGACCAGCGCTACATCGAGGCCCACACGAGCGGCTTCGAGGCGCTCAAGGCCACCGTGCGCGACTACACACCGAAGGAAGTGGCGCGCATCTGCGGCATCGAGGAGTCGGCGCTGCTGCAGGCGGCGCAGTGGTTCGGCGAATCGGCCGCGACGCTCTCGCTGTACTGTCAGGGCCTGAACCAGAGCAGCAGCGGCACCGCGAAAAATGCCGCCCTGGTCAACCTGCACCTCGCCACCGGCCAGATCGGCCGCCCTGGCGCCGGGCCTTTTTCGCTGACCGGTCAGCCCAACGCAATGGGCGGCCGCGAGGTCGGCGGCCTGGCCAACCTGCTGAGCGCGCACCGCGACCTCGCCAACCCGGCGCACCGCGCCGAGGTCGCGGCCCTGTGGGGCGTGACCGACGTGCCGGCAACGCCCGGCAAGACCGCGGTCGAGATGTTCGAGGCCGCCGCGGAGGGCGAGATCAAGGCCTTGTGGATCTCCTGCACCAACCCGGCGCAGTCGATGCCCGACCAGGCCACCGTGCGCCGCGCGCTGGAGCGTTGTGAATTTGTGGTGGTGCAGGAGGCCTTCGCCACCACCACCACCTGCGCTTATGCCGACCTGCTGCTGCCCGCCAGCAGCTGGGGCGAGAAGGACGGCACCGTCACCAACAGCGAACGCCGCATCAGCCGCGTCCGCCCTGCCGTGCCCCCGCCCGGCGAGGCCCGCCACGACTGGCAGGCGGTGGTCGATTTCGCGCGCCGCCTGGAGCGCCGCCTGCCGCAGCGCCTGAACGGCCGGGCCACGCTGTTCCCCTACGAGACCCCGGAGCAGGTGTGGCGCGAGCACCGGGAGAGCACCCGCGGCCGCGACCTCGACATCACCGGCCTGAGCTACACCCTGCTGGACCAGCAGGGGCCGCAGCAATGGCCGCTGCCGGAAGGCCAGTCGCGCGGCGCTGTGCGGCTCTACAGCGACGGCCGCTTCCCGACCGCCGACGGCCGCGCCCGCTTCGTCAACGTGAGCTACACCCCACCGGCCGAGCCGCGCGACGCGCGCTACCCCTTCAGCCTGACCACCGGGCGGCTGCGCGACCAGTGGCACGGCATGAGCCGCACCGGCAACCTGGGCCGCTTGTTCGGGCACGTGCCCGAGCCCGCGGTGCAACTGCACCCGCAGGACCTGTTGCGTCGCGGGCTGAAGGACGGCGACCTGGTCTACGTCACCTCACGGCGCGGCTCCATCGTGCTGCCGGTTCAAGGCAGCGAGCAGGTGGCGCCGGCCCAGGCCTTCATCGCGATGCACTGGGGCGAGGAGTTTCTCTCCGGCAGCACCAGCACCGGCGAACGGGCCCGCGGCATCAATGCCCTGACGACGCCGGCCTTCTGCCCGACCTCCAAGCAGCCCGAGCTCAAGCACACCGCGGTCAAGGTCCTGAAGGCCGAGCTGCCCTGGGCGCTGCTGGCGGCCGGCTGGCTGCCGCAGGAGCAGGCGCTGCGTGCCCGTGAGGAGCTGCGCGCGATGATGCGGCAGTTCCCCTTCGCCAGCTGCGTGCCCTTCGGCCGGGAGGACGGTGAGCAGGACCGCACCGGCCTGCTGTTCCGCGCGGCCGGCCACGAGGCACCGCCGAGCGAGGTGCTGAGCCGCATCGAGGGACTGCTCGGCCTGAGCGGCGCCGAGGTGCTGCGCTACAACGATGCGCGGCGCGGTCAACGGCGCGCAATGCGGCTGCTGCCCCACGGTGCCAAGGAGTCCCGCTTGCACGCCTTCGTGCTGGCCGGCGACATCAGCGCCGAGGCCTGGATCCGCACCCTGCTGCAGGACGAGCTGCCGGCGCAGGCCTATGGCCGGCTGCTGCTGGTACCGGGCGCCAAGGCGCCGGTGGCGGTGCAGGCGCGCGGGCGCCAGGTGTGCACCTGCTTCAACGTCTCGGAGGCTCAGATCGAATCGACGCTGGCGGGCTGCGAGGGCAACGCCGACGGCCGGCTGGCGCAGCTGCAGCAGCAGCTCAAGTGCGGCACCAACTGCGGCTCCTGCGTGCCCGAGTTGAAACGCCTGGTGCGCATGCAGCTCAGCGCCGCCTGAGTGCCGCGCAGGATGCCCTGCCCTGGGTGCGGGCGTCCCACTGGCCCGAGAATTGCGGAAACGACACCCGGGCCCGCCGCAGCGGCGGTGCACGCCACCCCTGAGGAGACCCATGAGCATTGCCAAGTACATCAAGGAGATCGGGCGCGGCAAGGAGGGGGCGCGCGCGCTCGACCGCGAGCAGGCCCACGACCTGATGTGCCAGGTGTTGGACGGCCAGGTGACCGACCTGGAGATCGGCGCCTTCGCGATCGCGATGCGCATCAAGGGCGAGTCGCTCGACGAACTGGCGGGCTTCCTCGCCGCGGTCACCGAGCGTTGCCTGCCGATCGAGTGCAAGCGCCCCACTCTGGTGCTTCCGTCCTACAACGGCGCGCGCCGCCTGCCCAATCTGACGCCGCTGCTGGCCCTGCTGCTGGCCCAGGAAGGAGTCCCCGTTCTGGTGCACGGCATGCCGGAGGATCCGGGCCGTGTCACCACCGCGGAGATCTTCCACGACCTGGGGCTGCCGCTGGCGCAGGACGCCGCCGGCATCCAGCAGGCCTGGCGGCGCCGCGAGCCGGTGTTCATCCGCACCGACCTGCTGTGCCCGCCGCTGGCCAAGCTGCTCGACGCGCGCCGGGTCATCGGGCTGCGCAACCCGGGCCACACGGTCGCCAAGCTGCTCGACCCCTGCAGCCCGGGCGCGGCGCTGCGGGTGGTCAACTACACCCATCCCGAATACGGCGCCGCCTTGACCCAGTTCCTGCAGCTCACCGAAGCCGATGCCCTGCTGATGCGGGGCACCGAGGGCGAGCCGGTGGCCGACCCGCGCCGCACACCCCGCATGGAGGTGTTCCTGCGCGGCGTGCCGCAGCCGGCCCTGAGCGTCGCGGCCCGCGAAGGCGTGCTGACCGAGATGCCCATCCTGCCGCGCCAGTGCGACGCGGCGACGACTGCGGTCTACATCCAGAGCGTGGTGAGCGGCGAGAAGCCCGCGCCGCCGGCCTTGCAGCAGCAGGTGGAATGCATCTTGCAATCCCTCGCGCGTCTGCCCATTGCCGCACCCGATCTCGATGAACGTTCTGCCTGACACCCCGTCCTCGCGCGCCGCCGCCCGTCCCACCGTGACCCTGGTGGGCGCCGGCCCCGGCGACCCCGAACTGCTGACCGTCAAGGCCATCAAGGCGATCCGGCAGGCCAGCGTGCTGCTGGTCGACGACCTGGTCGGCGAGGGCGTGCTGCGTTATGCCCGCCGCGGCACGCGCATGGTGCAGGTCGGCAAGCGCGGCGGTTGCGCCAGCACGCCCCAGGCTTTCATCGAGCGCCTGATGATCACCGAGGCCCTCAAGGGCGAACGGGTGGTGCGGCTCAAGGGCGGCGACCCCTTCGTCTTCGGCCGCGGCGGCGAGGAGCAGGAGCACCTGCGCGCCGCCGGCGTCCACGTGGAGGTGGTCAACGGCATCACCTCGGGCCTGGCCGCCGCCAGCGGGCTGGGTGCGCCACTCACCCACCGCGACCACGCGCACGGCGTGATTTTCGTCACCGGTCACGCCAAGGGCGAAACGGCCGAACTCGACTGGCCGCAGCTCGCGGCGACCGCCGCCCAGGGCTTCACGCTGGTCATCTACATGGGGGTATCGCAGGCGGCCCGGCTGGAAGCCGGCCTGCTGACGGCGCTGCCGGCCGACACGCCGCTGGCCATCGTGCAGCACGCCAGCCTGCCCCAGCAGCGCCACGCCCTCACCCGGCTCGGCGAGCTGCAGGCCACGCTGCGGGAGGAGGGCCTGGGCAGCCCCGCGATCATCATCGTGGGCGAGGTGCTGCGCGGACTCGCCGCGGCGCAGGCGGACAGCCGGCGCCCGAGCGCTGCAGCGGCCTGAGCGACATGCCCGCGGCCCCCTGCCGCTGCGGGCCGCGTGCTCTCAGGCGGCCCCCCGGCCCTGCCCTTGCGTGACCCGCTGCAGGGTCTCCTGGAGCGCGCGCAGGTCGAGCGGCTTGGGCAGGTAGGCGTCCATGCCGGCCTCCCGGCACAAACGCTCGTCGTCGTCGCTGACATAGGCGGTGGCGGCGACGATGGGGAAAGCCGGCAGCCGGCCGTCCTGCTGCCTCGCCCGCAGCTCGCGGGCGGTGTCCAGGCCGTCCATGCCCGGCAGCTGCAGATCCATCAGGACGACGTCCGGGGCGCTGGTCTCGCAGCTGCGGAAGGCTTCGTCCGCATTGATCGCGGACTCCGGCTGGAAGCCGAGGATGCGCAGCATCTCGAAGGCCAGCAGCCGGTTCACCGGGTTGTCGTCGACCACCAGCGCGCGCAGCCCCTCCTGGACCGGCGGCTCGCGCTCGCCGGCGCCCGGGCGGGCGGCGAGCGCGAGCCGCGCTCCCCGGGCGGTCAGCTCGAACAGCTCGCTCGGTCCGAGCGGCAGAAGCATCTCCCGCACCCGACCCTCGGCTTGCAGCGGCTGGTGCGGGCCGCCCAGCTCGTAGCCCAGCACCAGGTCGGCCTCGGGCAGGCGCGCGGCCAGCTGCTCCAGCTGCGACACGCCGATGCCGCCGGACTGCACGCCCAGCACCAGCGCAGGCATACGCACGCCGGTCTCGTCCAGCGCCGCGGAGGCGGCCGCCGCGGACGGGAAACGCCGCACCCGCCAGCCGAGCCGCTGCAGTTGCAGCGGCAGGGTCCCGAACGCCAGCGGGTGGTCGGCCACCAGCCAGGCCATGGCGCCCTGCGCGTCGCGCACGTCCTGATCGCTGACCGGCTCCAGATCGACGGGGTAGACGATCAGGACCAGGGTGCCTTCGTGCGGCTTGCTGGCCACCAGGAAAAACGCGCCGGTGTCCGGGCACAGCGCGCGCACGGTGCGCATCTGCGCAGGATCGTCGGGCGCCGGGCCCTCGCTCTCGATCGGCGCGCCGCGCGGCAACACCGCCGCCAGCGCCGCGGCGCCGAGCTGCAAGCCGGTGGCGGCAATCTGGGTCTCGGCGACCCAGACACCCGCCTCCTGCTCACGCACCTCGGTGGAGAACAGCAGGCACCCCGCCGGGGTCAGCTCGGCCGCCAGGTGCAGCAGGTGGTCGATGCGCTCGCTCAGGCGCTCGATCTCGGCATTGCAGCGGATGCGTGGACCCACGAAGTCGTTCAGCAGGACAAGGCCCTTCGCGGCCGCGATAGGCAACACGGAGCGGGCGCAGGCGGTGATCGCCTCGCAGACCGTCAACGGAGGGGAGGACATGGCAGGACCTCGGAAGGACAACGAAGCATCCCGCCACAGCGGCAAGGACCGTTCCCGCAGCCCTTCGTGCGGCCCCGGCTCAGTGCGGCGTGCGCCGCACGAAAAACAGCGCCGCGCCGACGGCCATCAGGACGCCGCCGAAAAACCGGTTCTGCCAGCGCCCGGCCCGCTCGCTGCGGAACCAGCGCTGCATGCGCGCGGCCAGCAGCGCGTAGCCGTGCATCACGGTCAGGTCGACCGCCGACATCGTTGCGCCGAGGATCAGCAGCTGCAGACCCAGCGGTCGGCTCGGGTCGATGAACTGCGGCAGCACCGCCACCATGAAAACGATGCCCTTGGGGTTGGTCGCATTGGTCAGCACCCCGCTCAGGAAACGCCGCCGCGCCGGCATCGGCGCCACCGCCTGGCCCCCCTGGGATGCGGCGGGCGAGCGCCACTGCTGGAGGCCGATCCAGATCAGGTACAGCGCGCCGACCACCTTGACCACCGAGAAGGCGGTTTCCGAGGCGATCAGCAGCGCGCCCAGCCCGGCCCCGGCCACCAGCAGCACCGCCATCAGCCCCGCCTGCAGCCCGAGGATGGTGATGCTGGCGCGCGCCATGCCATAGGACAGGCCATGGCTCATCGACAGCACGGCGCCCGAGCCGGGCGACAGGGCGATGGCCCAGGCCGCGAAAAAGAAGGTCCACCACGTCTCCAGGCTCATGCACTTTCTCCGAACAAGCGATTCACACGCCGCCTGCGAGGGCGCGCCGCGACCCCGCGGCCAACACTGCCGAGAACACCACGACGACAAACAGCGCCGCCGTCAAGGACGTGCCCTGCGCCAGCATGCCGATGAGGGGCGGCCCGGCCATGAAACCAAGGTAGCCGACCGAGGACACCGCGGCGATGCCGTGCGCCGGCGTCGTGCCCGGCACCCGGGCCGCCGCGCTGAACAGCACCGGCACGACGTTGCCCAGCCCGACGCCGACCAGCGCAAAGCCGATCAGCGCGACGATCTCGTGGCCCGACACCAGCACCACCGCCATCGACAGCGCCGCCAGCGCGGCGCTGCAGAACATCAGCGGGGCCGCCGCGAAACGCTCGCGCACCCGGTCGCCGGCGAAACGCGCGGCCGCCATCGCGCCCGAGAAGCTGGCATAGGCCAAGGCCGAGATGTCCTGCGGACTGCCCAGCTCCTTCTGCAGGTAAAGCACGCTCCAGTCATACATCGCGCCTTCGGCGATCAGGCCGAGCGCGGCCAGCACGCCGAGCAGCAGCAAGCTGCCGCGCGGCAGGCTGAAGCGGCTGGCTTTGGCCGGGCCGCCCTCGGGCGGGAGCATTTGCAGGCAGGCCAGGCCCATCGCGGCGGCGCTCAACAGCGCGGCGCCCACCAGGTGCGTCTGCGCGGCGACCTGCTGGCCCATCAGCAGGCTGCCCAGCCCGGCGCCAGCCATGCCGCCGAGGCTGAACAAGGCATGGAAGCCGCTCATCAGGGCGCGGCCCTCGCGCCGCTCCAGCTCGGACGCCTCGGCATTGATCGCGACGTCGAAGACGCTGCTCATCACGCCGAACAGCGCCATCACCCCCAGCAGCGCCGGGTAGCTCGGGAAGCTCAGCAGCAAGGCGATCGCCAGCGCGGAGCTGAGCCCGCAGACCGCGGCCAGCGCCTTGGGGCCGTACCGGCCGACCAGCCGGCCGGCCTGCGACAGCCCCAGCAGCGCGCCGATGCCGGCGGTCAGCATGGCGATGCCCAGCGCGCCCTCGCCGATCTCGTAGTGAGCACGCACCGTCGGCACGTGCACACCCCAAGTCGCGAACAGAAAGCCAGCGCAGAAAAACTGCGCCCGGGTGGCCCAGCGGGCGGCGCGCAGGGAAGGCGTCGAGCGGGCAAGGGACCCGCTGGCGGATTCGGTCATGGGGGGGGACTACCGGGTTGGGCGTGCCCGCCAGGCCGGGGCACGCGAAAGCGAGCCCCCCGATTCTAGGGAGCAAGCGGTTTCAGAGCCGCGACACCTTGGATAATCGCCGGACACAAGAGGGATACAGCGTCGCCGGCTTGCGCCGTTTCGGAGGCCATGCCAGGCGGGCGCCACACAAGAGGGGTCGGGCATGCTGGCAAAACTGAATCAACTCACCGAGTCGCACGGAGCGCTGCGGCGCGGCACCGGCATGGTGTCGGGCATCGTCGCGCTGACCTTGTCCATCCTGTGTTTCCTCGGCGTGCTGGCCTTCCACTTTCCCGAATACCTCACGACCCCCCAGCTGCGCAAGTCCTACGACGTCGACACCCTGCGCACCGTGATGTACTGGGCCATGGTGGTGGCCGGTGCCACGGCGCTGTTCAACGTGCTGTTCGGGCGGGTGCGCTGGCTGTCCTTCGCAGCCTTCGGCCTGGTCGCGCTGACCCTGGCGCTGGGCGGCCACAAGGTGCCGGTCGACGACTTCCCCGACCACACGCCCTACATCGGCCTGGACTGGTTCATCCTCGACCTGCTCGGCTCGACCTTGATCTTCGTTTTCATCGAGAAGCTGTTCCCGCTGCGGCCCGAGCAGCCGGTGTTCCGGCCCGAGTGGCAGACCGACCTGCACCACTTCATCGTCAACCACATGGTGGTCGGCTTCGTGCTGCTGGCGACCAACCTGCTGGTGCACAAGCTGTTCGGCTGGGCCGTGAAGGACGGCGTGCAGGCCTGGATCCGTGACCTGCCCTTCCCCGTCGCGCTGTTCCTCATCGTACTGGTCGCCGACCTGGTGCAGTACTGGACCCACCGCGCCTACCACGAGGTCCCGGTGCTCTGGCGCCTGCATGCGGTGCACCACAGCGTCAAGAGCATGGACTGGATGGCCGGTTCGCGCCAGCACATCCTGGAGCTGGTACTGACCCGCACGCTGGTGCTGGCGCCGATCTTCGTGCTCGGCTTCTCGAAGGAAGTGATCGACACCTACATCGTGATCGTCGGCTTCCAGGCGGTGTTCAACCACGCCAACGTCGACGTGCGGCTCGGGCCGCTGCGCTACCTGCTGGTCACGCCCAACTTCCACCACTGGCACCACTCGCAGGACCAGGAGGCGCTGGACCGCAACTATGCCGCGCACTTCGCCTTCCTGGACCACCTCTTCGGCACCGCCGTGAAGGCCGACCGCAAGTGGCCGCGCGACTACGGCGTGCTGGGCGACTACGTGCCCGACGGGTTCTGGAAGCAGTTCCTCTTTCCCTTCACCTGGAAGGGATGAGGCGGCGCCGCGCGGGATAATCCCGCCCCATGCAGAAGTTCGACGTCGTCATCATCGGAGCAGGCGCCGCCGGGTTGTTCTGCGCGGGCATCGCAGGTCAGCTGGGGCAACGCGTGCTGCTGATCGACCACGCCGAGAAGGTGGCCGAGAAGATCCGCATCTCGGGCGGCGGGCGCAGCAACTTCACCAACCGCGACGCCGGGCCGGCCAACTTCCTGTCGGAAAACCCGCACTTCTGCCGCTCGGCGCTGGCGCGCTACACGCCGCAGGACTTCATCGCGCTGGTGCAGCGCCATCGCATCCCCTTCCACGAGAAACACAAGGGCCAGCTGTTCTGCGACGAGTCCAGCGAGGACCTGATCGCGATGCTGCTGCGCGAATGCGAGCAGGGCCAGGTGCAACGCTGGCAGCCCTGCACGGTGCACGCGGTGCGGCACACGGCAGCCGGCTTCGAGCTTGACAGCTCGCGGGGTGTGGTGCAGGCCCGACGCGTGGTGGTGGCGACAGGCGGGCTCTCCATCCCCAAGATCGGCGCCAGCGACTTCGGCCACCGGCTGGCGCGTCAATTCGGCCATCGCCTGGTCGAGCCGCGCCCGGCGCTGGTGCCGCTGACCTTCAGCACCGAAACCTGGGCGCCTTACGCGGCGCTGTCCGGGCTGTCGCTGGAGGTGCGCATCGCCACCGGCACCGGCAAGGCCCGCAGCGAATTCCTCGAAGACCTGCTGTTCACCCACCGTGGCCTGAGCGGCCCCGCGGTGCTGCAGATCTCCAGCTTCTGGCGCCCGGGGCAGCCGCTGCAGCTCGACCTGACGCCACAGCTGGAGCTGGCGGGGCGGCTGCGAGCCGCCAAGGCCGGCTCGCGCAAGCACCTGGGCAATGAACTGCACGGCCTGCTGCCGGCCCGGCTCGCCGATGCCTGGCTGGCCGGCACGCCGGAGCTGGCGGCCCGGCCGGTCGCCGAGGTCAAGGACAAGGACCTCGACGCGCTCGCGCAGCGGCTGCAGCGCTGGGAGCTGCTGCCCGCCGGCACTGAGGGCTATCGCAAGGCCGAGGTGACGGCCGGCGGCGTCGACACCCGCGAACTGAACTCGCAGAACATGGAAAGCCGGCGCCTGCCGGGCCTGTACTTCATCGGCGAGGTGGTGGACGTGACCGGCTGGCTGGGCGGCTACAACTTCCAGTGGGCCTGGGCCAGCGCGGCCGCCTGCGCCCGGGCCATGGCGGCCGCCGGCTCGGCCGTGGCAGGGCGACCGGTAGCGGCCCAGGCGGTGCTGCAGCGCGACACGCACTGAGCCGGCTCCCCTGGATCCGCCCGCCCTTTTGCATTTGCCGGAAATCTGCCTATAATCGCCGTCTTTGCTGGCAAACCCGCGCCTGCTGCTTTTGCTGGTTCTTCATCGTGAGCCCAGCCCGTACACCTGGGCGTGCTTACAGAGCACCACACAGTGAGCGGAACCGCTTTTTCGCGGCGGCGCATGTATCCAAGGATCCGACCTCTCAATGACTACCATTCGCGTCAAAGAAAACGAGCCGTTCGACGTGGCCCTGCGCCGCTTCAAGCGCACCATCGAAAAGCTGGGCCTGCTGACCGAGCTGCGTGCCCGCGAGTTCTACGAAAAGCCGACCGCCGAGCGCAAGCGCAAGAAGGCCGCCGCGGTCAAGCGCCACTACAAGCGCGTGCGCAGCATGCAGCTGCCGAAAAAGCTGTACTGATCCGCTTCGGCACACGAACCAAGCCCGCCTGGGGACGCCCACGCGGGCTTTGTTGTTTCCGGGGCCTGCTCGCGGCCAGGGTGGCGCTGCAACGCAGTACCATCTCCTCTTCCATTTGTCTGAAACAGCCATGAGCCTGAAGCACCAGATCACCGAAGACATGAAGGCGGCGATGCGCGCCAAGGAAAGCGATCGCCTGTCCACCATCCGCATGCTGCTGGCCGCGATGAAACAGAAGGAAGTCGACGAGCGCGTGGAACTGGACGACGTCGCCGTGGTGGGCATCGTCGACAAGCTCATCAAGCAGCGCAAGGACTCCTTCTCGCAGTTCAGCCAGGCCGGCCGTACCGACCTGGCCGACAAGGAAGCCGCCGAGATCCGCGTGCTCGAGGCCTACCTGCCGCAGCGCCTCAGCGCGCAGGAGATCGCCGCGGAGGTCGCGTCCATCGTCGCCGAGACCGGCGCCGCCGGGCCGGGCGACATGGGCAAGGTCATGGCTGTGGCCAAAACCCGCCTGGCCGGCAAGGCCGAGATGGGCCAGGTCTCTGCCGCCATCAAGCAGGCCCTGAGCAACCAATAGCACTTCGAGGAGAACACCGTGAGTCTGCCGATCCAGCCCTTGTCCCCCGAGCTGTGCGTCGCCCCGCAACTCGCGCCGGCGGCGATGCAGCAGGCCGCCGAGGCCGGGTTCAGGAGTGTCATCAACAACCGGCCGGACCACGAAGGCGGCCCCGACCAGCCCACCAGCGCCGAGATGGAAGCCGCGGCCCGCGCCGCCGGTTTGGACTATGTGCACCTGCCGGTGAGCCCCTCGGTGCAAACGCCGGAGCAGATCGCCCGCTTCGCCGAATTGCTGCAAACCCTGCCCAAGCCGGTGCTGGCCTTCTGCCGCTCGGGCGGCCGCTGCACCCGTCTCTTCCAGGCCGCGACACGCGCCTGACCGTCCAGCCGGGCCGCCTTCCTCGCGGCCTGTGCGCTCCTTGGCAACCGGGCCCTGGGACTTTCCCTCGCCTGTGGACATTTTCAGGCAGGGTTCAGGGGCAAGCCCCTACAGTCACCCCGCTCTTCGGACACCACACTCCCGGTGTCCCGCGCGTGTCCGAACCCGACCTTAGGAGACACCCATGTCTGCCCTGCTGAAGCTCTCGGGCCTGATCGACGCACTCAACCGATTCGTCGGCAAGTGCGTGATCTGGCTGATCTTCGCCTCCACGCTCATCAGCGCCCTCAACGCGGTGGTGCGCAAGGCCTTCAACATCAGCTCGAACGCGTATCTCGAGGTGCAGTGGTACCTGTTCGCTGCGTCCTTCCTGCTGGCGGCGGCCTACACCCTGCTCAACCATGAGCACGTGCGCATCGACGTGCTGTCCGGCCGGCTGTCCAAACGCGGCCAGATCTGGATCGACGTGTTCGGCTTCACGCTGTTCCTGATCCCGATGTGTGTGGTGGTGCTGTGGCTGTCGGTGCCCTTCGTGATGCAGGCCTACGTGTCGGGCGAGGTGTCGTCCAACGCCGGCGGCCTGATCCGCTGGCCCGTCTACGCCATGATGCCGGCCGGTTTCACCTTGCTGCTGCTGCAGGGCATCTCGGAGCTGATCAAGCGTATCGCCTTCCTGCAGGGACGCATCGACGACCCGACCCGCAAGGCGCATGAAAAGACCGCCGAGGAAGAGCTGGCCGAAGCCATCCGCGCGCAGGCAGAACAACAGAAGGCCTGAGGACGACACCATGGCATTCCTGATCGACAACATGGCCCCCATCATGTTCCTGGGGCTGATCGTGTTCCTGCTGATCGGCTTCCCGGTGGCCTTCAGCCTGGGCGCCTGCGGCCTGTTCTTCGCCTTCGTCGGCATCGAGCTGGGTGTGCTGCCGACCTCGCTGCTGCAGGCCATGCCGCTGCGCATCTACGGCATCATGCAGAACGACACGCTGCTGGCCATACCCTTCTTCACCTTCATGGGCCTGATCCTCGAGAGATCGGGCATGGCGGAGGACCTGCTCGACACCGTCGGGCAGTTGTTCGGCCCGATCCGCGGCGGCCTGGCCTTCGCGGTAATCCTGGTGGGCGCGATGCTGGCGGCCACCACCGGCGTGGTCGCCGCCTCGGTGATCTCGATGGGCCTGATCTCGCTGCCCATCATGCTGCGCTACGGCTACGACCGCCGCATCGCGACCGGCGTCATTGCCGCCTCGGGCACGCTGGCGCAGATCATCCCGCCCTCGCTGGTGCTGATCATCCTGGCCGACCAACTGGGCCGCAGCGTCGGCGACATGTACAAGGGTGCCTTCGTGCCGGGCTTCCTGCTGACCGGCATGTATGTCCTTTTCGTCATCGCCGTTGCGCTGGTGCGCCCCCGCTGGGTGCCGGCCCTGCCCGCCGAGGCCCGCACCATCCGCGAGGACAACAACAAGAACGGCCTGCTGTCGCTGCTGATCCTCACCATCATCTCGGTGAGCCTGGCGGTGACCTTCGGCCGCCACTACGCCGAGATCCTCGCCTGGGCCAAAGGCCAGGCCGAGGTCCTGCCGGTGGCGACCGACGAGACCATCGTCGTGTCGATGTCGGCCGGCGTGCTGTTCGCGTTCGTGATCGCGATGATCAACAAGGTCACCCGCCTGGGCCTGCTCTCCCGCATGGCCGAGCGCGTGACCTTCGTGCTGATCCCGCCGCTGCTGCTGATCTTCCTGGTACTGGGCACCATCTTCCTGGGCGTCGCGACGCCGACCGAAGGCGGCGCGATGGGAGCCGTGGGTGCGCTGATCATGGCCGTGCTGCGCGGCCGACTGAGCTGGAAGCTGCTGGTGCAGGCCCTGACCAGCACCACCAAGCTCGCGTCCTTCGTGGTCTTCATCCTGGTCGGCGCCACCATCTTCGGCCTCACCTTCCAGGGCGTGGACGGTCCGAAGTGGGTCGAGCACCTACTGACGCAGCTGCCGGGCGGCCAGCTGGGTTTCCTCATCGCGGTCAACGTGATGATCTTCCTGCTCGCCTTCTTCCTGGACTTCTTCGAGCTGTCCTTCATCGTGGTGCCGCTGCTGGCCCCGGTGGCCGAGAAGCTGGGCATCGACCTGGTGTGGTTCGGAGTGCTGCTGGCGGTCAACATGCAGACCTCCTTCATGCACCCGCCCTTCGGTTTCGCCTTGTTCTACCTGCGCAGCGTGGCACCGACCGAGGACTACACCGACAAGGTCACCCGCAAGCCGGTGGCCAAGGTGACGATCCAGCAGATCTACTGGGGCTCGGTGCCCTTCGTGCTGATCCAGCTGGTCATGGTCGGCCTGATCATCGCCTTCCCGGGTATCGTCTCGGGCAGCCTGGACAAGGTCGAGAAGATCGACCTCGACAAGGTGCAGATCGAGATGCCGACGGGGGCCGGCGACGAGTACGGTACCCCCTCCATGGAAGGCTTCGACACCGGCGCGCCGGAGGCGGCCTCCGAACCGTCGGCCGAAACGCCGGCGGCCGAAGAAGACCCGATGAAGGCGCTCGAACAGGCGGTCGAGGAGGACCAGAAGCCGCCGCAATAGAGCTCGTCGCCCTATGGAAAAAGGCCCCGCGAAGGGCCTTTTTCGTTGGGTTCGGCAGGACGCGCCGAGCTCACTCCAGGCTCACAGCTTCGACGCCTGCATGTAGCGGTCGAACTGGGCCTCGGTGAAGCGGAACCAGAGGTTCTGGTCGCGGCGGAAGTTGGCGTAGTCGGCGTACACCTTCTTCCAGTTGGTGTTGCGCGCGCTGATCTCGGAGTACAGCGCCATCGATTCCTTGAAGGCTGCGTCCATCACGACCTTGGGCACCGGGAGCACCTTGGCCTTCGCTGCCACCAGTTGTTTCAGCGCCGCCGGGTTGCGCGCGTCGTACTTGGCCTGCATGTCGGTGTGGGCGTAGGCCGCGGCCGACTCCACCATGGCCTTGTACTCGCTCGACAGGCTCTCGTAGGCCTTGTTGTTGATGAAAAAGTCGAGTTGCGGCCCGCCCTCCCACCAGCCCGGGTAGTGGTAGAACGGCGCGACCTTGTTGAAGCCCAGCTTCTGGTCGTCATAGGGTCCGACCCACTCGGCGGCATCGATCGTGCCCTTCTCCAGCGCCTGGTAGATCTCGCCGCCGGGAATGTTCTGCGGCACGGCCCCGAGCCGTTCCAGCACGCGACCGGCAAAGCCGCCGATGCGCATCTTCAGGCCCTTGATATCCGCCAGGCCCTTCAGCTCCTTGCGGTACCAGCCGCCCATCTGGGCGCCGGTGTTGCCACCGGGGAAGTTGACGATGTTGTACTGGGCATAAAACTCGCGCATCAGCTTCAGGCCGTTGCCCTCGTACATCCAGGCGGTCATCTGGCGCGAGTTCAGGCCGAAGGGAATGGCACAGCCGATCGCGAAGGTCTCGTCCTTGCCGAAGAAGTAGTACGGTGCCGTGTGCGCGATCTCGACCGTGCCGTTCTGCACGCCGTCGACCACGCCGAAGGGCGGCATCAGCTCGCCCCCGGCATGCACGGAGATCTGGAACTTGCCGCCGCTCATCTCCCCGACCTTCTTCGCGAACACCTCGGCGGCGCCGAAGATGGTGTCCAGCGCCTTGGGGAAGCTGGAAGCTAGGCGCCAGCGCACCGCCGCCTGAGCCTGGGCGACGGCCGGGGCGGCCGCGGCCGCCACCACGCCGGCCAGGCCGGTGTGTCGAATGAAGGAACGACGCTGCATGGATGACTCCCCCTCGAAGTTGAAGATGTGCAAGACGTGGTGCGGCGATTCTAGAAGTCGCTCTTTCAGCTTCTGTAAAGGGTTTTCCCCTTTCAGGACCAGAGGTTCAGGAAGGCGTCTGCCGATGACCGGAGCGACGCCGGACCGGCCCGGCAGGCACTGCACGGAAGGCCCTGCCGCAAGGGCGGGTCGCCGCGGGTAAAAAGCGGTGAGATTCTGCGTATATCCCCCCTCGGGTTATTTACAGCACCTCTGAAAATACTTGATTCAATCTTCCCATCCGGGTCCCGACCGGACAGGCACATTTGAAAGGACAGATATCCCGCCCTAGGCTGGGAAAACAAGCCGGCGCTGAAATCCGCCGGCAAAACACTCCCTGCGATAGACATGCACGGAGAAATTCCAAGAGGAGCCGATATGCAGACAATCGAAGATCAGTCGATATTCCACCGGCGTGAATCCGAGGTCCGCGGATACTGCCGCCGTTTCCCGTCGGTTTTTGTTTCAGCCCGCGGCAGCATCCTGCGCGACGCCCAGGGCCGCGACTACATCGATTTTCTCGCCGGCTGTTCGTCGCTGAACTACGGCCACAACGACCCGGACATGAGTGGCGCGTTGATCGAGCATATTGCCGCACACGGAATCGCGCTGGGACTGGACTTGTTCACCGATGCCAAACGAGCCTTCCTGGAGAGCTTTGAAAACCTGATCCTGCAGCCATGCGGCATGGATCACCGGGTGCAGTTCACCGGTCCGACCGGCACCAACGCGGTCGAGGCGGCGATGAAACTCGCCCGCAAGGCGACCGGGCGTAGCAATATCATCGCGTTCACCAACGCCTATCACGGCGTGTCGCTGGGCGCGCTGGCCGCCACCGGGAATCAGTACAACCGGATGGGCGCGATGCTGTCCGGCATCTCACGGGCCGCTTTCGACGGGTATTTCGGTCCGGACTTCGATACCGCCCAGGCGCTGGAGCAATTGCTGTCCGATCCCTCCAGCGGCATGGACCCGCCGGCCGCCCTCATCGTGGAAACCGTGCAGGGCGAAGGAGGCCTCAACGTCGCCTCCCCCCAGTGGCTGCAGCGCATCGCCGCGATCGCCGAACGGCACGGTGCCTTGCTGATCATCGACGAAGTGCAGACCGGCTGCGGACGCTGCGGCACCTACTTCAGTTTCGAGGAGCTGGGCGTGATGCCGGACCTGGTGGTGATGTCCAAATCGCTCTCGGGCTATGGGCTGCCGATGTCGCTCGTCCTGGTCCGGCCGCGCTGGGATGTCTGGCGCCCGGCCGAGCACAACGGCACCTTCCGCGGCAACACCCACGCCTTCGTGACCGCACGCGTGGCGCTGGAGAAATTCTGGTCCGACGCGGCGTTCACCGAAACGATCGCCTGCAAAAGCGCCCTGGTCACCCGGCGGCTGCGCCAGACCGCGGAGCATCTGCCCGGGGCCCGCCTGAAGGGCCGCGGGATGATGCAGGGCCTGGACGTGGCGAGCGGCGAACTGGCGGACCGCATCTGTCGCCTGTGTTTCGAACGCGGGCTCATCATCGAAACCTGCGGCACCCACGACCAGGTGCTCAAGATCCTCGCGCCCCTCACCACCCCGGTGGACCTGCTGGAGCAGGGCCTGTCCATCCTGCACGGCGCGGTCCGCGATCTGGCCGAGGCCCCCGTGATCGCCGTCTGATCCGCGGCCCGCCGCCGCCTTGCCGCGGCCCGAACCCTCGCGGTACGGGCTTCTCCTTCCACAGCACAGCCGTCCGGCGGCATGCCGCCGCCGGCGCGCGTGCGCCTGTCTTCAGCCCTTCTGCCATGAGCATCCGCATCACCCTCTCGGACCCTTGCACGGCGCCGCCGCAGCCCGAGCCCCCGGCCGGCGCCTCCGCCCTTCCATCACGACCCGCCGAGCCCGGCCCCCGGGTGCTGGTCGACAGCCAGCGAGACCACCGTGTACGCTGGTCTCCGGGCGAGCGACTGCACCAGCTTTTCGAGCAGTGCGTCGACCGCTGGATCGCCTGCGGCGATCCGGGCCACCTGGCCGTGGACGGCGAGGAGCTGGTGCTGAGCTACCCGGCGCTCGACCGGCGCGCCAACCAGCTCGCCCGCCACCTGCTCGGCCAGGGCCTGCAAGCGGGCGACCGGGTCGGGCTGCTGATCGACAAGAGCGCCTCCGGCTATGTCGCGATGCTCGCGCTGCTGAAGATCCACGCGGCCTATGTGCCGCTGGACGCGACCTTCCCGGCCGACCGCATCGCCTACATCGCGGGCGACGCGGACCTGCGGGCCATCCTCAGCCTGGCGAAGTACCAGGCCCTCGCCGGCGCGGCCGGCGTGCCGGTGATCTGTCTCGACAGCGCGGCCGCGGACATCGCGCGCGCTCCGGATGGCCGGCTGGGCGAGGCAGAGACCGGCGCGCCGCGCAGCGAGCTCTGCTACGTCATCTACACCTCCGGTTCCACCGGGCGCCCCAAGGGGGTGCCGATCGAGCACGCCAGCATCTGCAACTTCGTGCGGGTCGCGGCCGAGGAGTACGGCTATCGCCGCACGGACCGCGTCTACCAGGGCCTCAGCCTGGCCTTCGACTTCGCGGTCGAGGAGATCTGGGTGCCGCTGGTCGTCGGCGCCACCCTGGTCCCCAACCAGACCGGGGGCAGTCTGCTCGGGCGCGAGCTGTCCGACTTCCTGGGTGCGCAACACATCACCGCCCTGTGCTGCGTGCCGACGCTGCTGGCCACACTGGAGGGCGAGCTGCCCGACCTGCGCCTGCTGATCGTCTCCGGCGAGGCCTGTCCGCAGGATCTTGCAGCGCGCTGGCACCGCCCGGGCCGCACCCTGCTCAACGCCTACGGCCCGACCGAAACCACCGTGACCGCCACGCTGGCCCGCCTGCAGCCCGGCGAGCCGGTCAGCATCGGCCGCCCCTTGCCGACCTACGCGATCGTGATCCTCTCCGAGGCGGCCGACCGCGCGCTGCCGGCCGGCGAGGTGGGCGAGATCGGCATCGCCGGCATCGGCGTCGCACGTGGCTACCTGAACCGGGAGGAGCAGACCCGTCGCGCCTTCATCGCCGACTTCCTCGGCATCCCGAACAATACCTCGGGCCGCATCTACCGCACCGGTGACCTGGGCCGCATCAATGCGCAGGGACTGCTGGAGTACCGCGGCCGCATCGACACGCAGGTCAAGGTGCGCGGCTACCGCATCGAGTTGACCGAGATCGAGTCCGTCATCCTGCAGCTCCCGCAGGTCGCGCAGGCCGTCGTCAACACCTGGGAGCCGCGGCCCGGGGCGGTCGAGCTGGTGGCCTATTACACGCTGCGCGACGAGGCACGCACGCTGCCCCCCGAAGCCCTGGCGCGCGAGCTGAAGCAGCGCCTGCCGCCCTACATGGTGCCAGCGTACTGCGAGCGGCTGCAGCACATCCCGCTGCTGACCAGCGACAAGGCCGACCGGCGGGCCCTGCCGCCGCCCACCGGGGGCCGGCTGCACGTGGGAGGTGGGTCCTATGTTGCGCCGCAGGCGGGGCCCGAGCGTGAGATCGCCGCCGTGCTGGGCGAGCTGCTCGGGCTGGAGAAGGTGTCGGCCGCGGACGATTTCTTCGCGGACCTGGGGGCCCACTCGCTGCTGATGGCGCAGGCCGCGGCACGCCTGCGCGAGCGGCTGCGGCAGCCTGCGCTGTCGATGAAGGACTTTTACCAGCATCCCACGGTGAGGCGGCTGGCCGCACACCTGCCGGCTGACACGCCGGCTGCCCCCGAGCCGCCCGCCCGCGATGCCGCGGCGGCACAGCGTGCCGCTGACTTCCAGTCCACCGACCCTGCCTACTACGCCTGCGGGTTCGCGCAGGTCGGGCTGGCGCTGCTGTTCGTCTTCGGCCATGCCTTCGTCCTGCATGAAGGGTGGACCTGGACCCTGGCCGCGGAGGACAGCGGCTCGGCCTACAGGCGTGCGGTCGCGGTCTCGGTGTTGTGGTTCGGCTTTGCGGCGGCCCTCCCCGTCGCGGTGAAATGGCTGTGGGTCGGCCGCTGGCGGTCGGAGGAGTTTCCGGTCTGGAGCGCCAGGTATCTGCGCCTGTGGGCGATGCGGCACCTGACACGGCTGAGTCCGATGGTGGTTTTCGCCGGCTCGCCGCTGTACATCGCCTATCTGAAGGCGCTCGGGGTCCGTGTGAGCTGGAGTGCTGCGGTTTTCTCGCCCAGGCTGCCCGTCTGCACCGATCTGGTCTCGATCGGCGACCATGCCGTGGTCTCGCGCGACGTGCTGCTGTCCGGCTACCGCGTGGAGGCGCACCGGGTGCGCACCGGACCGATCCACATCGGTGCCGGGGTTTACGTCGGCGAGGCCACCGTGCTCGACGTCGACACGCTGCTGGAGCCGGGCAGCCAGCTGGGCCACAGCTCCTCGCTGCAGGCCGGCCAGCGGCTGGCGGCCGGCCGTTGCTACCACGGCTCGCCGGCCGAGCCGACCGCGACCCGCTACAGCCGGCTTCCGAACCGACCGCTCGGGGTCGCGCGCCGCATCGCCTACTCGACGCTCGAGCTCGCCGTCCTGTGGCTCGTCTCCCTGCCGCTGCCGCTGTGGGCCGCCTACGGGTGGATGCACCGGCCCTCCAGCGAGGCGGCCAGCCCCGGACCGGCGGTCTGGCAGATCGCGGCGACCACCTCCGCCGTCTACCTGGGCGCGCTGCTCGCCGGACTGGTGCTTGCGACAGCACTGCCGCGCCTGCTCAACCGATGCCTGCAGCCCGGCCGGGCCTACCCCTTGTACGGCCTGCACTACCTGGCCTACCGGGTGGTTTACGCCAGCACCAACTCGCGGTTCTACAACACCCTGTTCGGCGACAGCTCCTACATCGTGTACTACCTGCGTGCGCTGGGTTACCGCTTCAGGGACCTCCTCCAGACCGGCTCCAACTGGGGACTGAAGCAGAAGCAGGGCCACCCGCTGTTGTGCGAGGTCGGCCGGGGCACCATGATTTCCGACGGCTTGACCTTGCTCAATGCGGAGTTCTCCAGTGCCGCCTTCAGGCTGGGCCGGGTCACGATAGGCCCGGACAACTTCATCGGCAACGACACGCTCTACCCGGCAGGTGGGCGGGCCGGCGCCAACTGCCTGATCGCGACCAAGGCGATGGTCCCCATCGAGGGCCCGCTGCATGAGAACACCGGCCTGCTCGGCTCGCCGTGTTTCGAAATTCCGCGCTCGGTAAACCGCGACCGGCAGTTCGACCACCACCGGGAGCCGGCCGAGCTGCGGCGACGCCTGTTCAAGAAGAACCTCGCCAACGCGCTGTCCATCCTGCTGTTCCTGCTCTCGCGCTGCTCAGCGTGGAACCTGTCGGTGCTGGGGTGGTACTTCGCGATGCGGCACATCGAGCACCACGGTCCGCTGTTTCTCACCGGCTTCGCGGTGTGCAACTGGGCCGGCTGGCTGGTCTATTTCGCGCTCGTCGACCGCGCCTCGCTCGGCTTCCGGCGTCTGCAGCCGCTCTATTGCTCCATCTACGACGCCCGCTACTGGCGCCACGAGCGCTTCTGGAAGCTCGGCGTGGGCAGCGCTGATCCGGCCACGCGGCTGCTCGACGGCACACCGATGAAAAGCTGGCTGTGGCGGCTGCTCGGTGTGCAGGTCGGCCGCCGCCTGTTCGACGACGGCTGCTACATCCCAGAGAAGTCGCTCGTGCGCCTCGGCGACCATTGCACCCTCGGGGCCGACAGCGTGATCCAGGGTCACTCGCTGGAGGACGGCATCTTCAAGTCCGAGCGCGTCGTCATCGGGGACCGCTGCACGATCGGCAGCAAGGCCTTCGTGCACTACGGGGTGCGGCTGGACGACGATGTGAGCCTGGCGCCCGATGCCTTCCTGATGAAGGGAGAGCACGTGGGCGCCGGCTCTCGCTGGCACGGCAATCCGGCGCGGCCGTGCCAGCCCTGATCTGCGCAGGGCGAAAAAAAGCCCCGCTGCAGCGGGGCCCTTGCACGCGGCCGCGGGACGGCGGCTCACGAGGCGCTCAGAGCTTGACCGACTGCATGTAGCGATCGAACTGCGCCTCGGTGAAGCGGAACCAGAGGTTCTGGTCGCGCCGGAAGTTGGCGTAGTCGGTGTAGATCTTCTTCCAGTTCGGGTTGCTGGCCGACAGCTCGGCGTAGACCGCCATCGACTCCTTGAAGGCAGCGTCCATCACCGCCTTCGGGAAGGCCGTGAGCTTGACCTTCTGCGCCACCAGCTGCTTCAGCGCGATCGGGTTGCGGGCGTCGTACTTGGCCTGCATGTCCACGTGCACATAGGCCGACGCGCATTCGACCACCGCCTTGTACTCGGCCGACAGCGACTCATAGGCCTTGGTGTTGATGAAAAAGTCGATCTGCGGACCGCCCTCCCACCAGCCGGGGTAGTAGTAGTACGGCGCGACGCGGTGGAAGCCGAGCTTCTGGTCGTCATAGGGGCCGACCCATTCTGCCGCGTCGATGGTGCCCTTCTCCAGCGCCTGGTAGAGCTCGCCGCCGGGGATGTTCTGCGGCACGCCGCCCAGGCGCTCGATGATCTTGCCGGCGAAGCCGCCAATGCGGAACTTCAGGCCCTTCATGTCCGCCAGGCTCTTGACCGGCTTGCGGAACCAGCCGGCCATCTGTGCTCCCGAGTTGCCGCCGGCGAAGTTGATGATGTTGAACTGCGCATAGAACTCGCGCATCAGCTTCAGGCCGTTGCCCTCGAAGGTCCAGGCCGTCATCTGGCGCGAGTTGAGGCCGAAGGGAATCGCGGCGCCGATCGCGAAGGTCGGGTCCTTGCCGAAGTAGTAGTAGGGCACCGTGTGGCCCATCTCGACGGTGCCGTTCTGCACGCCGTCAACAATGCCGAACGGGGGCATCAGCTCGCCACCGGCATGCACCGTGATCTGGAACTTGCCGCCGGTGAGCTCGGACACCTTCTTCGCGAACACCTCCGCGCCACCGTAGATCGTGTCGAGCGACTTCGGGAAGCTGGAGGCACAGCGCCAGCGGACATTGGCCTGGGCCTGGACAACGGCAGGCGCCGCGCCGGCCGCCAGCACGCCGGCCAGCCCTGTCGTGCGAATGAAGGAACGACGTTCCATAGATGGATCTCCTTGAGTTGAGAGGTGCGCACCGCGCGCCAGCGAGCTGCGATTCTAGGAGCCGGTCCGCGGCCGTTTTCCAAGGGGTTTCCCCTCGGCATTCTCTGGGCGAAAAGCGCGCCAAATTCAGCTTTTTGAAAGCAAGGTTGGCGTAAAAAACCCCGCGCTTCGGCGGGGCGGCGAGGCGCCCGGTATCACAGCTTGACCGACTGCATGTAGCGGTCGAACTGCGCCTCTGTGAAGCGGAACCAGAGGTTCTGGTCGCGCCGGAAGTTGGCGTAATCGGCATAGACCTTCTTCCAGTTCGGGTTCTTGGCCGACAGCTCCGAGTACAGCGCCATCGATTCCTTGAAGGCCGCGTCCATGATGTCCTTCGGGAAGGGGGTGAGCTTCACCTTCTGGGCCACCAGCTGCTTCAACGCGGTCGGGTTGCGGGCGTCGTACTTGGCCTGCATGTCAACGTGCGCATAGGCAGAGGCGGCTTCGATGATGGCCTTGTACTCGGCCGACAGTCCGCTGTGGGCCTTCGTGTTGATGTACAGCGACAGCTCCAGGCCGCCTTCCCACCAGCCGGGATAGTAGTAGTACGGCGCGACCTTGGCGAAGCCCAGCTTCTGGTCGTCGTAAGGGCCGATCCATTCGGCAGCGTCGATGGTGCCCTTCTCCAGCGACTGGTAGATTTCGCCGCCGGGGATGTTCTGCGGCACACCCCCCAGGCGTTCGATGACCTTGCCCGCGAAACCGCCGACGCGGAACTTCAAACCCTTCATGTCGGCCAGGCTCTTGAGCGGCTTGCGGAACCAGCCGCCCATCTGCGCGCCCGTGTTGCCGCAGGAGAAGTTGATGATGTTGAACTGCGCGTAGAACTCGCGCATCAGCGACATGCCGTTGCCTTCCTGCATCCACGCCGTCATCTGGCGCGAGTTCAGGCCGAAGGGAATCGCACCGCCGATCGCGAAGGTGTCGTCCTTGCCGAAGAAGTAGTAGGGCGCGGTATGAGCCAGTTCGACCGTGCCGTTCTGCACGCCGTCCACCACGCCGAAGGGAGGCATCAGCTCGCCGCCGGCATGAACCGAGATGGTGAACTTGCCACCGCTCAGCTCGGACACTTTTTTCGCGAACACCTCGGCACCGCCATAGATGGTGTCCAGCGCCTTGGGGAAGCTGGAGGCAAGGCGCCAGCGGAGGTTGGCCTGCGCCTGCACGATGGCGGGTGCGGCACCAGCGGCCAGCACGCCGGCGATGCCGGTGCTGCGAATGAAGGAACGGCGCTCCATGGTCTCGAATCCTTAATGTATGAACAGTCAGTCCAGGCGGTGGCCTGGGCCAAACGATTCTAGGAAGCGAGGCCTGCGGGGGACACCGGGAGCATTCCTGTTCGCGATACTACGTAGGTCCAGCGTTTTCTCAGGCGTCGTTCAGGCTCGCCGTGCTACGCCGGGACGGGGCGGCCTGCTCAGGAGCCGGCGACCTTCATGCGGTCGATCAGCACCGAACCCACCGTCTTGGAACCCATAGTGTAGGCGTCGGCACCGACCGCGACGATGCCCTGCCACATCTCCCGCAGGTTGCCGGCAATCGTGATCTCATGCACCGGGTAGGCGATGCGGCCGTTCTCGACCCAGAAGCCGGCGGCGCCGCGCGAGTAGTCGCCGGTCACGTAGTTGACGCCCTGCCCCATCAGCTCGATGACAAACAGGCCGCGATGCAGCTTGCGCAGCATCGCGTCGAGGTCGTCGCCGGGCGCCGTGAGGCGGCTCTTCATCTCCAGGTTCTGCGAGCCGCCGGCATGGCCGGTGGTGCGCATGCCGAGCTTGCGGGCCGAGTAGCTCGACAGGAAATAGCCTTCCACCTGGCCGCCCTTGACCACATGGCGGGCGCGTGTGACCACCCCCTCGTCGTCGAACGGGGCGCTGCCCTTGCCCTTGGGGATGTGGGGGTCCTCGGCGATGTCGATGTGGTCGGGGAAGACCTGCGTGCCCAGGCTCTCGCCCAGGAAGGTGGCCTTGCGGTACAAGGCGCCCCCGCTGGTGGCCTGCACGAAACCGCCCAGCAGGCCCACCGCCAGGGTGGACTCGAACAGCACCGGGCATTCGCAGGTGGCGATCTTGCGTGACTTCAGGCGCGACAGCGCGCGTTCGGCCGCATAACGGCCGACCGCCTCGGCCGGGGCCAGCTCGGCCGGATCGCGCATCGAGGTGTACCAGGCGTCCCGCTGCATCTGCTCGCCGCGGCCGGCAATCGGCGCCACCGACAGCGAGTGGCGCGAGCTGGCATAACCGCCGCGGAAACCGCGGGTGTTGCCGGCGAAAAAGTGCGACTGCTGGGCCGAGACGCCGGCCCCCTCCGAGTTGGTGATGCGGCGGTCGGTCTCCAGCGCCGCCGCCTCGCAGCGCATCGCCAGGGCTGCGGCCTGCTCGGCGTCGATGTCCCAGGGATAAAACAAGTCGAGGTCGCGCTCGGCGGCCTCGCCGAGCGCAAGGTCCGCTGCGTCGGGCAGGCCGGCGGCCGGATCCTCGGCCGTGAAGCGGGCGATGTCATAGGCGGCGCGCACCGTCTGCTCCAGCGCCGCGCGCGAGAAGTCGGACGTGCTGGCATTGCCGCGGCGCTGGCCGATGTAGACGGTCACGCCCAGCGACTTGTCGCGGTTGCGCTCGACGTTCTCCAGCTCGCCCTTGCGCACCGAGACCGACAGGCCCACGCCTTCGGACACCTCGACCGCGGCGTCGCTCGCGCCTTGCTCCCGGGCGTAGGCCAGCGCGTCCTCGACGAGTTCGCGGAACCGGTCCTGTGCATAGGCGAAGCCGCCGGAGGCGGACGAAGCCGGGGACAAAGCGGAGGGCGTGGTCGGGGTCTTGGGCATGGTACGCAGCGGGCCTCGCGGCCTGGGATGGAAAGGCCGCTTTATCATACCCACCCGATGTTCACCTGGGGCGAAGCCCTGCGCCGCCCCCTGCCCCCGCCTTCCCCATGCCACACGACTCCGAGCCCCTGGACCCCGCGGACGACCGCGACCAGCGTCCCAGCAAGACCCAGCGCAAGAAGGCCTCGCACGAGCTGCAGGAGCTGGGCGAGGCCCTGTGCCGGCTCACCGACGACAGGCTGGAGCGGCTGGCGATCTCCGACAGCCTGCGCGACGCGGTGCAGCAGTACAAGCGCACCCGCTCGCACGAAGGCCTGCGCCGGCAGATGCAGTACATCGGCAAGCTGATGCGCCAGTCCGAGGTCGAGCCCATCCGCGAGGCCGTGGCCGAGCAGGAGCTGGGCCGCGCGCGCGACAGCCTGGCGCTGCACCAGGCCGAGCAATGGCGCAATGAGCTGATTGCCGACGACGATGCGGTGACGCGCTGGACCGCCCAGCATCCGCGCACCGACGTGCAGCAGCTGCGCAGCCTGGTGCGCGCCGCCCGCAAGGACGCGGCCGCCGCCCCCGAGCAGCGCAGCGGCCGTGCCTACCGCGAGCTGTTCCAGTTCATCAAACCCTTCCTGGCCGGCGGGGAGACCGCTGATGAGTGAGGCCCTGGACACCGTGCGCGTCGGCGTGGTCTCGATCAGCGACCGCGCCTCCAGCGGCGTTTATGCCGACCAGGGCGTGCCTGCGCTGCAGGACTGGATGGGCCGGGCGCTGCGCAATCCGGTGCACTGGGAGGCCCGCCTCATCCCCGACGAGCAGGACCAGATCAGCGCCACCTTGCGTGAGCTGGTTGATGCGGTCGGCTGCCACCTGGTGCTGACCACCGGCGGCACCGGCCCGGCCCCGCGCGACGTGACACCGGAGGCGACGCTGGCGGTGGCCGACAAGGTGATGCCTGGCTTCGGCGAGCAGATGCGCCAGATCAGCCTGCAGTTCGTGCCGACCGCGATCCTGTCGCGCCAGGTCGCGGTGATCCGCGGCCAGGCCCTGATCATCAACCTGCCTGGCCAGCCGAAGGCCATCGCCGAGACGCTGGAAGGCCTCAAGGACCCGCTGGGCAAGCCGCTGGTGCACGGCATCTTCGCCGCCGTGCCCTACTGCATCGACCTGATCGGCGGGCCCTGGATCGAGACGGACGAAGCGGTCTGCAAGGCCTTCCGGCCGAAGTCGGCCCCGCGGCCGGCCGGCAAGGCCTGAGCCCGCCGGCCGGGCCCGCGCCGGCGGCTTCGACTCACTTCACCAGCTGGTTGAGCCGGTCGGCGTCGAAGTGCTCGGTGGTGTGGGCATCGCCCGGCACGCAGTCGCGGCCGTTGCCGCCGCGCTCGCCGCGCGCGAGCTTCTCGATCGCCTGCCACAGCAGGGCGATCTGGTGCTCCTGGCTGGAGGCGTTGTCCACCAGCCCCTTGATCGCCTGCGACACCGGGTCGTCGCTCTGCGTGACGCCATAGGCCGAGAAGCCCATGCGCGCCGCCGCCTGCTCGCGTGCAGCGTCAGCCTCCTTGTTCAGGATGCGCGCCGGGTTGCCGACCGCGGTGGCGCCGGGAGGCACCTCCTTGACGACCACCGCATTGGAGCCGACCCGGGCGCCGTCGCCCACGGTGAAGCCGCCCAGCACCTGGGCATTGGCGCCGACGATCACGTTCTTGCCAAGCGTGGGATGGCGCTTGACGCCCTTGTAGAGCGATGTGCCGCCCAGCGTCACGCCTTGGTAGATCGTGCAGCCGTCACCGACCTCGGCGGTCTCGCCGATCACGACTCCCATGCCGTGGTCGATGAACACGCGCCGGCCGATCACGGCGCCCGGATGAATCTCTATGCCCGTCAGGAAACGGCTCAGATGCGAAATGAACCTCGCCATCCAGTACAGCTTGTGTTTCCAGCACCAGTGCGCCCGGCGATGCAGCACCAGGGCATGCAGGCCGGGGTAACAGCTCAGCACCTCCCACGACGAGCGCGCGGCAGGGTCGCGCTCGAGGATGCAGGCGATGTCTTCTCTGAGGTGCTGGAACATGGCTGAAGCCGTGGTGGGTGGAGGAAAGTCTTGCCGTCCACGCAGCTTTGTCGGGGAGGACAGCTTGCAGTGGCGGGATTTCCGCAGTGTAGCGGCCGGGCCGCGGGCCTGCAGGGCGCCAGGAATGGCCCTTGCCAGGCTGCGACCCGGGCCGGCGGGCGCCGGCGACGCTTCAGCCGCGGCGCTTCTGTACTGCCTTGGCGATGCCGCGCAGGATGTGCACCTCTTCCTCGGTCAGCTGGGCCCGGTTCAGCAGCTGGTTGAGCCGCGGCAGCAGCTTTTTGGGCGCGGCGGGATCGAGGAAACCGATCTGCACCAGCGTCTCCTCCCAGTGGCGCAGCGCCCCCTGTACCGCCTCGATCCCCGCCAGCCGTCCATCGGCGGTCCGCGCCTCGACGCCGAAGCCGCCCAGGGCCTGGCGCCAGTCGTAGGCGATCAGCTGCACGGCCTGGGCCAGGTTGAGCGAGCCGTAGTCGGGGTGGGTGGGGATGCTCAGGACCGCATGGCAGCGGTAGACGTCCTCGTTGCTCATGCCGTAGCGCTCGGAGCCGAACACCAGGCCGACCCGGTGGGCGGACTGCGCCAGCGACTCGAAGAGCTGCCGCGGCGTGTGGGTGGGCGGGCCGAAGTCGCGCGGCGTCATCGCGGTGGCGCAGGCGAAGCTGATACCTTCGAGCGCTTCCTCCAGCGTCGCGACGATGCGGGCGCGCGCCAGGATGTCGGCAGCCCCGCTCGCCATCGCGATCGTGTCCTCCTGCACCAGCACGTCGGCGAAGCGCGGCGCTACCAGCACCAGGTCGGAAAAACCCATCACCTTCATGGCCCGGGCCACCGAGCCGACATTGCCGGGGTGGCTGGTGTTGATGAGCACGAAACGGGTCGGGTCGGCGCTCAGGGTCGCGTTCATGGCGCACAAGACATCACGGCAAAGGGTTTCATCACAAGGCAGGGATCCGGCTCACACAGGTAGAATCCCTATTATCTTTGCAGGGCAGCCCTAGCCGGCCGCCCTGCCCGCTCTTATTCCCCGCCAGTCCGTCCCGCCCGCTTCCTGCCTGAATAGGTGTTGTCCATGTCCCAAGCCGCCCTCCATCCGATGCTCAACACGGCCATCAAGGCCGCCCGCGCCGCCGGCGCCATCATCAACCGGGCGTCGATGGACCTGGACCTGCTGCGCATCAGCACCAAAAATTCACCCAACGATTTCGTCACCGAGGTCGACCAGGCCGCCGAGCAGGCCATCATCGAGACGCTGCTGACGGCCTACCCCGGCCACGGCATCCTGGCCGAGGAATCGGGCCGCGCCCACGGCGCCAAGGACAGCGACTTCATCTGGATCATCGATCCGCTGGACGGCACCACCAACTTCATCCACGGCTTCCCGGTCTATGCCGTCTCCATCGGCCTGGCCTGGCGCGGCCAGGTGCAGCAGGCGGTGGTCTACGACCCGGCCCGCAACGACCTGTTCTACGCCTCCAAGGGCCGCGGCGCCTACCTGAACGACAAGCGCCTGCGCGTCTCCAAGCGCACCCGCATGGGCGATGCACTGATCGGCACCGGCTTTCCCTTCCGCAAGGGCGACAACTTCCAGCGCTACCTGAAGATGTTCGAGCTGATCTCGCAGTCCTGCGCCGGCCTGCGCCGACCAGGCGCCGCGGCACTCGACCTCTGCTATGTGGCCGCCGGCTACTACGACGGCTTTTTCGAGACCGGCCTGAATCCCTGGGACGTCGCGGCCGGCTCGCTGATGATCACCGAGGCCGGCGGCCTGATCGGCAACTTCACCGGCGAGGCCGACTTCCTCTACCAGCGTGAGGTGGTGGCCGGCACGCCGCGCATCTACGGCCAGCTGGTGCAGATGCTCGCGCCCTTCAGCCGCGTGATCAAGGAAGACGACGACGGCAAGGCCGAGAAGCCGCAGCAGCCCGACGCAACCAGCATCGTCGTCGGCGAAGCGGCCGCCGCCGCCGCGCCGGCCAGGAAAAAGGGGCCGGTGCGCATCCGCAAGGCCGAGGCGGAAGGCAAGAAGGACGACGACGCCGCGGTGTGAAGCAGCGCGAGCGCGAACCGCGCGGGGTCCCTCAGGAGGAGGGTCCTTTTCCCCGCGCGAACCGCTGCTCCTCGATCAACCGGATCACCTCCGCGTACTCGGCTTCGTTGCCCTTGTACTTCTCGCTCATGAAACGAGCGAGGTCGGCCGGCGTCCGGCCCGCCCCATCACGCACGTCGGGATTCGCCCCGGCTTCGATGAGCAGGCGGACCGCCCGGAGATTCGGCGCCTTCGCCGCGGAGTGCAGCGCGGTCCATCGCGTCGGGTTGTTTTCATCCGCAGCATTGAGGTCCACGCCGGCGTCCATGAAGTGGCGCAGCAGCCGCCGGGCTTCCTGCGTGTCCTGCAGGGCGGCGGCCCGAACGGTGGCCGCCTGCGTCGTCGGCGTCTTCACTTCCTCGGGCGCCGGATGGAGTGCATACAGCACCTGACGACAGGCCCAGGCGAGGGGCGGCGTCTCGTCGCTCATGCAGGACAAAAGCCGTACCGAGTCGCTGGACGCCAGGTAGTGGATGGCCCAGCCGGGAGGGACCGCCACCAGCGCGACAGCCGCGGCGAGGCCGATCTTCAGTGCTCGCGACGCCATGGCGCCCATGTTCATGTCCTCCCTGTGCTGCGTCGATGCCGTCCGACCAACGGCTCTTGTGCAACTGCCCGTGGAGTGTCAGTCAGCCAGGCAGCCACCGGTATCAAAGCGTTCCCCGTGCCACGGAACAAGGCTCCGGCCGACGCCTCGAGAAGCACTTGGCGTGACCGTCTCACTCCTTTCACGTCTGGAAAAGTCCTGGCCTTGGCAAGTCCCGGCCGCTGACGGCAAGCCGCGGTGATCACGTAACCCCTCGAGCGTCTTTGCAATCCCTTGTAGCGTCGGAGCACGCCTGGCCTGTGCCACTATGTTGGCACTCACAAGCGTTTCTGGAGGGGAGATGGCTGGCTTCTCCAAGTTCTACGACTACTTCCTCGAGAACATGCAGGGCCTCGGGCTCCCCGCGCCGGACGAGATGTACGGCAACCTGCCGCTCGCCTTGAGCAACCTCACCGGGATGCAGCTTTTCATCGAGAGCCACGGGGCGCAGGTGACGGTCAAGGAGCTCATCGGCGCCGGCCTTCGAGGCGACAAGCTGAGCGCCATCGGCGGCATGCTGGCGTCCTTCTACGTCAGCGCCGTCGTCGGCAGCATCGCCGTTGCAACCGGTCGTTGCCTGGGGAAGGCCGCGACCATGGCGGACGTCCTGCGGTCGGCCCGCGAGCACGGCTTCAACAGCCCCTGGCTGGCCGGCCATCTGGCCCGCAACCCTGGCATGTACGACCCGACGGTGTCCGGACGCAAGCGCCACCGCCACCACGCCGCGGCCTGAAGAGGACCGGCTGCTCCCCGTTGCGCCAGCGACCACCGGTCGCGGCAGGGGACTGTGCGGCTCGCGTGTCGTCCGTCGCAAGTGCTAACGTGGCGGCCCCGCGAAAGGTGCGCCCGGGGCCGTCCGGGCGGCCCATGCTGCCGCTGCGGGCAGCGGCCCACCGGCCGCCTGTTGCCGCCGTGGCACCTCCCTCTGCCGGGGGAGAAACGGGCCGGTCCCCGGTACGCCAAAATAGCGGGGTTTTGTTTGTTCACAACGCGCCGTGCGGCGGGTCCGAGTTCACCTCGATCCCCACCACGGCGCATAGCGTTGAAAGATCACCACTTGCGCGCGAAAGAGCCCTCAGAGCCGGCAGTCGTGAGCGGGGCCGAGCTGCCCCATACCCCCATGATGCAGCAGTACCTTCGCATCAAGGCCGACTTCCCGGAAACGCTCGTCTTCTACCGGATGGGCGACTTCTACGAGCTGTTTTTCGACGACGCGGTCAAGGCCAACCGGCTGCTGGACATCACCATCACCACGCGCGGCCAGTCGGCCGGCCAGCCGGTCGTGATGGCCGGCGTGCCGGTGCACTCGGTCGAGGCCCACCTCGCCAAGCTGATCAAGCTGGGCGAGGCGGTGGCCATCTGCGAACAGGTCGGCGACGTCGGTGCGGCCAAGGGGCCGGTCGAACGCAAGGTGGTGCGGGTCGTCACGCCCGGCACGGTGACCGACACCGAGCTGCTGGCCGACAAGCGCGACACCCTGCTGCTGGCCTTGCACCACAAGGGCGCCACCTTCGGCCTGGCGTGGCTGGGCTTGAGCAACGGCCAGCTCGGCGTCACCGAATGCTCGGGCCGCGAACTCGGCACCTGGCTGGCTCGCCTCAACGCGGCCGAGCTGCTGGTGGCCGGCGACGAGTGGCCCGAGGCGGTGCGCCAGGCGCGTGTCCCGCTGACCCGCCGGCCGAGCTGGCAATTCGACGCCCCTCTGGGCGCGCGCAAGCTCTGCGATCAGCTGCGCGTCGCCAGCCTGGCGGGCTTCAACGCCCAGGACCTGACGGTCGCCCATGCGGCCGCGGCCGCCCTGCTCTGTTATGCCGAGCACACCCAGGGCCGCGCGCTCGCGCACGTCGCCACGCTCAGCGTCGAACGCGCCAGCGACCTGCTGGAACTGCCGCCGGCCACGCAGCGCAACCTCGAACTCACCCAGACCCTGCGCGGCGAGGACAGCCCCACCCTGCTGTCGGTGCTCGACACCTGCCGCACCGGCATGGGCAGCCGGGCGCTGCGCCGCTGGCTCACCTATCCGCAGCGCGACCGCAGCGTGGCACTGCGCCGCCAGGAGGCGGTGGGCGCCTTCATCGAGCACGGCTACGACGCGCTGCGCGAGGCCTTCAAGCAGGTCAGCGACGTCGAGCGCATCACCGCCCGGGTGGCGCTGCGCCAGGTGCGCCCGCGCGAGCTGGCCGGCCTGAGGGCCACCTTGCTGGTGCTGCCGCAGCTGCGTGCCACCCTGCCGGCCGACGCCACGCCGCTGCTGGCCGAGCTGAACGAGGCGCTTTCGCCGCCCGCCGAGATCGGCCGGATGCTGGCCGCTGCGATCGCCGAGGACCCGGCCGTGCTGGTGCGCGACGGCGGCGTGATCGCCCCCGGCTTCGACGCCGAGCTCGACGAGCTGCGCGCGATCAGCCAGAACTGCGACGCCTTCCTGATCGACCTGGAGACCCGCGAACGCAGCCGCACCGGCATCGGCAACCTGCGGGTGCAGTTCAATCGCGTGCACGGCTTCTACATCGAGGTGACCCAGGGCCAGCTCGACAAGGTGCCGATGGACTACCAGCGCCGCCAGACCCTGAAAAACGCCGAGCGTTTCATCACGCCCGAGCTGAAGGCCTTCGAAGACAAGGCCTTGTCGGCGCAGGAGCGGGCGCTGGCGCGCGAGAAGATGCTCTACGAGCAGCTCATCGACGCGCTGCAGCCCCACCTGCCCGCGCTGGGCGCGCTAGCGCGGGCCCTGGCCGCGCTCGATGCGCTCGCCGCACTGGCCGAGCGCGCCGCGACCCTCAACTGGGTGCAGCCGCAGTTCGTCAAGGAGCCCTGCCTGGAGATCGAGCAGGGCCGCCATCCGGTGGTCGAGGCGCGCCTGCAGGAAACCAGCGCCGGCCCCTTCATGCCCAACGACTGCCGGCTCGACGCCAACCGCCGCATGCTGGTCATCACCGGCCCCAACATGGGTGGCAAGTCGACCTTCATGCGCCAGGTGGCGCTGATCGCGCTGCTGGCGGCGATCGGCTCCTGGGTGCCGGCCAAGAGCTGCCGGCTCGGGCCCATCGACGCGATCCATACCCGCATCGGCGCCGCCGACGACTTGGCCAACGCCCAGTCCACCTTCATGCTGGAGATGACCGAGGCGGCCGCCATCATCCACGGCGCCACCGAGCACTCGCTGGTGCTGATGGACGAGATCGGCCGCGGCACCTCGACCTTCGACGGCCTGGCGCTGGCCGGCGCCATCGCGACCCACCTGCACGACAGGAACCGCTCCTTCACGCTGTTCGCCACGCACTATTTCGAGCTGACCGAGTTCCCGGCCAAGCACGAGCGCGCCGTCAACGTGCATGTGTCGGCGGCCGAGTCGGGCGAGGACATCGTGTTCCTGCACGAGATCCAGCCGGGCCCGGCGAGCCGCAGCTACGGCGTGCAGGTGGCCCGCCTGGCGGGCATGCCGGCCACCCTGGTGCGCCAGGCGCGCGCCGCGCTGGAAGCGCTCGAAGCCCAGCAGCGCGCCAGCAACGCCCAGATCGACCTGTTTGCCGCGCCCGCCGCGCCAGTGGCCGAAGAGCGCGTACCCTCGCCGGTCGAGGAGGCCCTCGCCGAGATCCAGCCCGACGCGCTGTCCCCGCGCGAGGCGCTGGACGCGCTGTACCGCCTCAAAGACCTACAACGGAGACCCGCATGACGTACTGCGTTGCCATGTGCCTGGACCAGGGCCTGGTGTTCCTGTCCGATTCCCGCACCAACGCCGGCCTGGACCAGATCAGCACCTTCCGCAAGATGACGGTCTACGAACGCGAGGCCGACCGCGTGATGGTCCTGCTCGCGGCCGGCAACCTCGCCATCACGCAGGCGGTGCGCCAGCTGCTCGGCAGCCACACCATCGAGGGCGAGCACGGCGAGCCGCTCTCGATCTGGGACTGCAGCAGCATGTTCGATGCCGCCCGGGTGCTGGGCAGCGCGATCCGCAAAGTCTACGAACGCGATGCGGAATCACTGAAGAACTTCAGCATCGACTTCAATGTCAACCTGATCTTCGGCGGCCAGATCAAGGGCGAGCCGATGCGCCTGTTCAATGTCTACGCCGCCGGCAACTTCGTCGAGGCCGGCCCCGACGGCGTCTGCTACTTCCAGATCGGCGAGTCCAAGTACGGCAAGCCCATCATCGACCGGGTGGTCAAGCGCGACACCCCGCTGGACGAGGCGGCCAAGTGCGCGCTGGTGTCGATGGACTCCACGCTCAAGTCCAACCTCTCGGTCGGCTTGCCGCTGGACCTGCTGATCTACCACGCCGATTCGCTGCATGCCGAGCGCATCGTGCACATCGACGAGCACGACCCCTACTTCCGGATGATCCGCAGCAGCTGGGGCCAGCGCCTGCGCGACGTGTTCCAGTCCATCCCCAATCCGGCCTGGGACGATCCGAGTTCGCAATCCGGACTCAGACCGCAGGGCGCGCAGCAGGAGCAGAGCCTGAACCCGATCCGCAAGGTCAGTGCCCCTCGCCAGGTCTCGTGAGGACGGCGCCTTGCGCGGGCCGGCCGGTGCGCGGCACCCCGCTTGCTTTGTTTTAAGTTCCAACCTCTTCCGGCACAGGACGCCAGGCTGATGTCGACCAAGCTTCCCCTTGTCTTCTCGCACGCCAACGGATTTCCCGCAGCCACCTACCGGCTCTTGTTCGAACACTTCCGCGAGGGCGGCTACGAGGTCCATGCGATCGACAAGTTCGGCCACGATCCCCGCTACCCGGTCACCAGCAACTGGCCCCACCTGCGCGACCAGCTGGCCCACTTCGTCGAGCGCGAGGTCAACGACGGCCCGGCCTTCCTGGTGGGCCATTCGCTGGGCGGTTTCCTCAGCATGCTGGTGGCGATCCACCGGCCGGAGCTGGTGCGCGGCGTGGTGCTGCTGGACTCGCCGGTGATCTACGGCGTCAAGGCGCGCGGCGTGCAGCTCTTCAAGTCCACTGGCTGGATCGGCAAGGTCGGCCCCGGCAAGATCGCGCGCCAGCGCCGCACCACCTGGAGCAGTGCCGCGGAAGCGCTGGCGCATTTCCAGAGCAAACCCAACTTCGCGCGCTGGCATCCCCAGGTGCTGCGCGACTACGTGCACAGCGGCATGCACGGCGGCGGCGAAGAGCACCGCCTGAGCTTCCAGCGCGAGGTCGAGACCGACATCTACAACACCCTGCCCCACCACATCCACCGGCTGCTGGACCGCGAGCCGCTCAAGTGCCCGGTCGCCTTCATCGGCGGCACCGGCTCCCGCGAGGTGCAGCAGGTGGGCCTGCGGGCGACGCGCGAGGTGACGCAGGACCGCATCACCTGGATCGAAGGCAGCCACCTCTACCCCTTCGAAAAGCCCCTGGAGACGGTGGAGGCGACGATCGCCTGGCTGAAGGCCTTCGAGTGCGCCTGAGCCGCGGCCGCCCGCCGCGGGGCAAGGCCCGTGCCGGCGCGGCGCAGGGCGGCCCGGCGTCCGCCGCGCGAGGCCAGCAGGGGCGAGGCGCCGCATCGGCCGGCGTCGATATAATGCCTCTTTACCACCACAGCGGTCGCGAAAGCGGCGGCTGCAAACAATGACCAAGTTTGTCTTTGTCACTGGCGGTGTGGTGTCCTCCCTTGGCAAGGGCATCGCTTCGGCCTCCCTGGCCGCGATCCTCGAATCGCGCGGCCTCAAAGTCACCCTCATCAAGCTCGACCCGTACATCAACGTCGATCCCGGGACCATGTCGCCGTTCCAGCACGGCGAGGTGTTCGTGACCGACGACGGCGCCGAGACCGACCTCGACCTGGGCCACTACGAGCGTTTCATCACCACCAAGATGAAACGCTCCAACAACTTCACGACCGGCCAGATCTACAAGTCGGTGCTCGAGAAGGAACGCCGCGGCGACTACCTCGGCAAGACGGTGCAGGTGATTCCTCACATCACCAACGAGATCCAGGAGTACGTGCGCCGCGGCGCCGGCGTCGGCACGTCCGAGGCGGTCGACGTCGCGATCGTCGAGATCGGCGGCACCGTGGGCGACATCGAGTCGCTGCCCTTCCTGGAAGCGGTGCGGCAGATGAGCCTGAAGCTCGGGCCCAACAACACCGCCTTCGTGCACCTCACCTACGTGCCGTGGATCGCCGCCGCCGGTGAACTGAAGACCAAGCCGACCCAGCACACGGTGCAGAAGCTGCGCGAGATCGGCATCCAGCCCGACGCGCTGCTGTGCCGCGCGGACCGCCGCATCCCGGACGACGAACGCGAGAAGATCTCGCTGTTCACCAACGTGCCCGAGTACGGCGTGATCTCGGTCTGGGACGCCGACACCATCTACAAGGTGCCGCGCATGCTGCATGAGCAGGGCCTGGACCAGCTCATCTGCACCAAGCTGCACCTCTCGACCAAGCCGGCCGACCTGGGCCGCTGGGACAGCCTGGTGCACGAGGTCGAGCACCCGAGGCACGACATCACGATCGCGATGTGCGGCAAGTACGTCGACCTGAGCGACTCGTACAAGTCGCTCAACGAAGCGCTGCGCCACGCCGGCATCCACAACCATGCACGCGTCAAGATCGAGTACGTCGATTCCGAGGAGCTGACGCCGCAGACGGTGGACAAGCTGGCCCGCTTCGACGCCATCCTGGTGCCCGGCGGTTTCGGCAAGCGCGGTGTCGAGGGCAAAATCCTCGCTGCGCAGTACGCCCGCGAGCACAAGCTGCCCTACCTCGGCATCTGCCTGGGCATGCAGGTCGCGACCATCGAGTACGCCCGCCACATGGCCGGCCTCTCCGGGGCCAACAGCAGCGAGTTCGACCCGCAGACCCAGCACCCGGTGATCGCGCTGATCGACGAGTGGCAGGAAGCCGACGGCTCGATCCAGCGCCGCGATGCCAGCTCCGACCTGGGCGGCACGATGCGCCTGGGCGCGCAGAGCTCCGACGTCAAGCCCGGCACCCTCGCCTACGAGATCTACGGCCCGGTGGTCAACGAGCGCCACCGCCACCGCTACGAGGCCAACGAGAAGTACCTGCCCCAGCTGGAGAACGCCGGCCTGGTGGTCTCGGCCATCACCCAGCGCGAAAAGCTCACCGAGATCGTCGAGCTGCCGCGTGAGGTGCACCCGTGGTTCATGGGCGTGCAGTTCCACCCGGAGTTCAAGTCCACGCCCTGGGGTGGCCACCCGCTGTTCACCTCCTACATCCGCGCGGCGCTGCAGCACCAGCAGTCGCGCAGCGGCAAGGCCGGCGCATGATGCCCTGCCCCTGCCTGCCGTCGTCCATCTTTCGCTGAGGAGCAAGCCATGCAACTCTGTGGCTTCAAGGTCGGCCTCGACCAGCCCTTTTTCCTGATCTCCGGCCCCTGCGTGGTCGAGTCCGAGCAACTCCAGATGGACACCGCCGGCGCGCTCAAGGAGCTGACCGCCGAGCTGGGCATCCCCTTCATCTTCAAGTCCAGCTACGACAAGGCCAACCGCTCCTCGGGCAGCTCCTTCCGCGGCCCCGGCATGCAGAAGGGCCTAGAGATCCTGGCCAAGGTCAAGCGCGAGCTGGGCGTGCCGGTGCTGACCGACATTCACAGCGAAGCCGAGGTGGCCGAAGTGGCCGCCGTGGTGGACGTGCTGCAGACGCCGGCCTTCCTGTGCCGCCAGACCGATTTCATCCGCGCGGTGGCCCAGAGCGGCAAGCCGGTGAACATCAAGAAGGGCCAGTTCCTGGCCCCCGGCGACATGAAAAACGTCATCGACAAGGCCCGTGCCGCGGCGCGCGAGAAAGGCCTGCCCGAGGACAACTTCATGGCCTGCGAGCGCGGCGCGAGCTTCGGCTACAACAACCTGGTGAGCGACATGCGTTCGCTGGCCATCATGCGCGAGACCGGCGCGCCGGTGGTCTTCGACGCCACCCACTCGGTGCAGTTGCCGGGCGGCCAGGGCACCAGCTCGGGCGGCCAGCGCGAGTTCGTGCCGGTGCTGTCGCGCGCGGCCGTCGCGGTCGGCGTCGCGGGGCTTTTCATGGAGACCCACCCCGACCCCGCCAAGGCGCTCAGTGACGGGCCCAACGCGGTGCCGCTCAAGCGCATGAAGGGGCTGCTGGCCAGCCTGGTCGAGTTGGACCGCGTCACGAAGCGGAACGGTTTCCTGGAAACCGATTTTTCCTGACTTCATCCACAAGAACCGATGAGCGCCTACATCATTGCCGACGTCACGGTCACCAACGAAGCGCAGTACGCCGACTACCGGAAGTGGTCGACGCTGGCGATGCGCGCGCACGGCGCGGAGGTGCTGGTGCGCGGCGGCAAGATCGAGGTGCTTGAAGGCTCGTGGCACCCCACCCGCGTGGTGGTGCTCAAATTCCCGACGATGGACAAGGCGCGCGCCTTCTATGACTCGCACCAGTACCGCCGTGCCCGCAATGCACGCGAGTACAGCGCCGTGATGCGCATGGTGCTTGTTGAGGGCGTGTAACCGGAATCTGTTCCAATCGTCGGCCACACCACCACAAAGATTCACCACTGAATTAGGAAGAGGAAACCTGCATGAGTGCCATTGTTGACATCGTCGGCCGCGAGATCCTGGACAGCCGCGGCAACCCGACCGTCGAGTGCGATGTGCTGCTGGAGTCCGGCGTGATGGGCCGTGCCGCGGTGCCGTCGGGCGCCTCCACCGGCTCGCGCGAGGCGATCGAGCTGCGCGACGGCGACAAGGGCCGCTACCTGGGCAAGGGCGTGCTGAAGGCGGTCGAGCACATCAACACCGAGATCTCCGAGGCCGTGCTGGGCCTGGACGCCTCGGAGCAGGCCTTCCTGGACCGCACCCTGATCGACCTGGACGGCAGCGACAACAAGTCGCGCCTGGGTGCCAACGCGACGCTGGCGGTCTCGATGGCGGTGGCCCGCGCCGCCGCCGAGGAGTCCGGCCTGCCGCTGTACCGCTACTTCGGCGGCTCCGGTTCGATGCAGATGCCCGTGCCGATGATGAACGTCATCAACGGCGGCGCGCATGCCAACAACAACCTCGACCTGCAGGAGTTCATGATCCTGCCGGTCGGCGCGCCCAGCTTCCGTGAAGCGGTGCGCTACGGCGCCGAGGTCTTCCACGCGCTGAAGAAGATCATCCACGACAAGAACATGAGCACCGCGGTGGGCGACGAAGGCGGCTTCGCGCCCAGCGTCGCCAGCCACGAAGCGGCGATCCAGCTGATCCTGGAGGCGATCGAGAAGGCCGGCTACACCCCTGGCGAGCAGATCGCGCTGGGCCTGGACTGCGCGGCCAGCGAGTTCTACAAGGACGGCAAGTACCACCTCGAAGGCGAAGGCCTGACCCTGAGCGCCCAGGAGTGGACCAACGTGCTGGCGACCTGGGTCGACAAGTACCCGATCATCAGCATCGAAGACGGCATGCACGAAGGCGACTGGGACGGCTGGAAACACCTGACCGAGACGCTGGGCAAGAAGGTGCAGCTGGTGGGCGACGACCTGTTCGTCACCAACACCAAGATCCTGCGTGAAGGCATCGAGAAGCGCATCGGCAATTCCATCCTGATCAAGATCAACCAGATCGGCACCCTGACCGAGACCTTCGCCGCGATCGAGATGGCCAAGCGTGCCGGCTACACCGCCGTGATCTCGCACCGCTCCGGCGAGACCGAGGACTCGACCATCGCCGACATCGCGGTGGGCACCAACGCCGGCCAGATCAAGACCGGCTCGATGAGCCGCTCGGACCGCATCGCCAAGTACAACCAGCTGCTGCGCATCGAGGAAGACCTGGGCGACATCGCCAGCTACCCCGGCCGCGCCGCGTTCTACAACCTGCGCTGAGCCTGTCATGCGCCTGCCTCTCGTCACCCTGGCGCTCGCCGCGCTGCTGCTGCTGGTGCATGCCGAGCTGTGGTTCGGCAAGAACGGCGTGCACCGGGTGGTCGAGCTGCAGCGCAAGCTGGCCGAGCACCAGGGCAGCAACGAGGCGGCGCGCGAACGCAACGCGCAACTCGAGGCCGAGGTGCGCGACCTGAAGGAAGGCCTGGAGATGGTGGAGGAGAAGGCCCGTTTCGAGCTGGGCATGGTGAAGCCGAACGAGGTTTTCGTGCAGGTCTCCACCGCCCCCTGACCTGCTGCCGCTGTTGACGACGGAGCCCTGCGGGGCTCCGTTTTTCCTTGGGTGCCGGACACATCATGGACAGCCTGCTTGCCGCCGCCGCACCGCTGATGGTCAGCGCCTTCACGCTCTGGGGGGCGCCGGTCACCCGCCTGGAGATCGTTGCCTTCGTGCTGTCGGTCGCGATGGTGGCCTGCAACATCCGTGTGATCCCCTGGGGCTGGCCGCTGGCGATCGTCAGCTCGCTGCTGTACTACCTGCTGTTCTGGAAGTACGGCCTCTACGGCGACGCGGTGCTGCAGCTGTTTTTCGTCGTGGTGGCCTTCTGGGGCTGGTGGCAGTGGCTGCGCGGCCGCAGGGGGGACGGCTCCCCCTTGCGCGTTCACTCGATGTCCTGGGCGGGCCGCGCCCGGGTGGCCCTGTGTGTCGCCGCCGGCTGGCCGCTGCTGGGCCTCTACCTCGACCGCTACACCGACTCGACCGTGCCCTACTGGGACGCCTTTCCGACGGTGGCGAGCATCGCCGGGCAATTCCTGCTCGGGCGCAAGCTGGTCGAGAACTGGCCCACCTGGATCATCGTCAACACGGTTTGCGTCGCGCTGTTCGCCTACAAGGCGCTGTGGCTGACGGTGCTGCTCTACCTGCTGTTCATCGCGATGGCGGCGGTGGGCTGGAGAGCCTGGCGGCGGCTCGCCGCGGAGGCGAGCTGATGGGCCGGGTCGTCGCGGTGCTGGGCGCCGAAAGCACCGGCAAGACGGTGCTGGCCCAGGCCCTCGCGGCACGCCTGCGTCGCCACGGAGCCGACGCGGTCGCGGTGCCCGAATACCTGCGTGTGTTCTGCGACGCCCACGGCCGTACGCCGCGCGAGGACGAACAGCGCCATATCGCCGAGGAGCAGACCCGGGCCATCGCCACCGCGGCGGCCCGCCACGACATCGTGGTGGCCGACACGACGGCGCTGATGATCGCGGTCTACAGCGACTTCGTGTTCGGCGACCTGTCGCTCTATCCCTATGCCGAAGAGATGCAGGCCCAGGTCTCGCTGACCTTGCTGACCGGGCTGGACCTGCCCTGGGTGGCGGACGGGCTGCAGCGCGACGGCCCGCATGTGCGCGAAGCGGTCGACGTGAAGGTGCGTGCGGCCCTGCAGCGCGCCGGCGTGGCGCACAGCGTGGTCTACGGCGTCGGGGCGGCGCGGGAGGAGGCGGCCTGGCGGGTGGTCTGCCCGCTGCTGCCGCAGGGCGTGGCGGCGCCGGCCCCGGACGGGGCGTCGGCAGGCCCGGGCCACGTGTACTGCGCCGAATGCCTGGACGCGCGCTACGAGCGCCTGTTCACCGGCCTGCTGCGCTCGCAGCCGCCGTCCTGAACCGCGGCCGCCCGCGGCGCTACTGCATGCTGCTCGACGCCGGCGGATGATCGCGGTCCGGCGTGAACAGCCCGCCGACGTCGACCGGGTCGAAGTGGTAGTTCGCGCCGCAGAACTCGCAGCCGATCTCCACCCTGCCCTGCTCGCCGAGGATGTCATCGATCTCCTCGCGGCCCAGGCTCAGCAGCATGTTGCCGACGCGCTCGCGAGAGCAGGTACAGGCAAAGCGGGGCCCGTCCTCGCCGCGCTGCGGCTCGAAGCGGCGCAGGTCCTCTTCCCAGAACAGGCGGTGCAGGATGGTGTGGGCGTCCAGCGTCAGCAGTTCCTCGGGGCTCAGCGTGCTGGCGAGGTGGGCGATGCGGTTGAAACCTTCGCTGAGGCCGATGTCGTCCTCACGCTGGCGCGTGCCGGCCAGGTTGCCCTCCCCCTCGATGGGCAGGCGCTGGATCAGCAGGCCGGCGGCAATCTCGTCGTTGGCGGCCAGGATGAGCCGCGTGTCCAGCTGCTCGGACTGCAGCATGTAGTGCTCCAGCACCTCGCTGATGCGCTGCAGCGGCTCGCGCCGGTCGCCATGCAGCGGCACCACACCCTGGTAGGGCTGCTGGCCGGGGAACTTGTCCTTGGGGTCCAGCGTGATCGCACAGCGGCCCTGGCCGTGCACATTGACCATCGCCTCCAGCGCGGCCCCGGCCGGCACCTCGCCCACCACCTTCGCGGTGGCACGCAAGGTCAGGTCCGGCTGCACCTCGGCCACCGCGAGCTTGAGCGGTCCGTCGCCGGAGATCTGCAGCACCAGCGCGCCGTTGAACTTGATGTTGGCCTGCATCAGCACGCCGGCCGCGGCCATCTCGCCCAGCAGCTGGCGCACCGGCGCCGGGAAGGGGCCGCTCTGCTCGCGCCGCCGCAGGATGTCCTGCCAGGCATCGGTCAGCCTCACCAGCATGCCGCGCACGGGCAGCCCCTCGAACAGGAACTTGTGGAGCTCGCTGGGGATGGAGGAAGTGTTCAAAACGCGTGGGTCCTGTGGGGTCGTGGGGGTCGGTGGCGCCGGGCTCAACCCAGCTTCTTCAGCCCGGCCTTGAAGCGCCGGGCATTCTGGACATAGTGGGCGGCGCCCGCCTGAAAGGCGGCGATCTGCTCGGGCGAAAGCTGCTTCACCACCTTGGCCGGAACGCCGAGGATCATCGAGCCGTCGGGGAACTCCTTGCCCTCGGTGACCAGCGAGCCGGCGCCCACCAGGCAGTTGCGGCCGATCTTCGCACCGTTGAGCACCACCGCCTGGATGCCGATCAGCGAACCGTCGCCGATGCTGCATCCGTGCAGCATCACCTGGTGGCCCACCGTGACATTCTCGCCGATGTTCAACGGCTGGCCGTAATCGGCGTGCAGCACCGAATTGTCCTGCACATTGGAGTTGCGACCGATGCGGATCGTCTCGGTATCGCCGCGCACCACGGTGCCGAACCAGACGCTGGCGTTTTCGGCCAGCTCGACCTTGCCGATCACGTCGGCGCTGTCGGCCACCCAGGCCGTGTCATGCAGTTGCGGGGCGTCGTCGCCCAACTGGTAGAGGGCCATGATGAAAATGTCTCCGGTCGCCGAGGAGCCATAATTTTAGAGATGAAGCTTCGCACCCGCGCCCTGCACCTCCTTACCCTGGCCGACCCCGCGGACAAGGCGGCCGGCACGCGCGCGCTGTGGGAGGCCTGCAACGCCGGCCTGGCCCCGGATCCAGACGACGAGATCACCGAGCCGCCGGCCCTGCCCGGCCGCCCCCTGCGGCCCGCACTCGTGCCGGCCGACGCGGTGCCGCGCCGCTCGCCCTTCACCACCGAGGGCCGGGCGGCCCTGCTGCATGCCATCGCCCACATCGAGTTCAACGCGATCAACCTCGCGCTGGACGCGGTCTGGCGCTTCGCCGGCATGCCGGACGCCTTCTACCGCGACTGGCTGCGGGTGGCGAGCGAGGAGGCGCTGCATTTCTCGCTGCTGCGCGCGCACCTGGGCACGCTCGGCCACGACTACGGCGACTTCGACGCCCACAACGGCCTGTGGGCCATGACCGAGCGCACCCGCCACGATGTCGTCGCACGCATGGCGCTGGTGCCGCGCACGCTCGAAGCCCGCGGGCTGGACGCGACGCCGCAGATCCAGGCCAAGCTGCGCAAGGCGGGCGACCTGCACGCGGTGGAGATCCTCGACATCATCCTGCGCGACGAAGTCGGCCACGTCGCGGTCGGCAACCACTGGTACCGCTGGCTGTGCGAATGCCGGGGGCTGGACCCGATCGCGCTCTACCCCGAGCTGGTGACGCGCTACGAGGCGCCGCGGCTGCGGCCGCCCTTCAACCTGGAGGCGCGGCGTGCGGCCGGCTTCAGCCCTGCGGAGCTGGATGAGCTGCAGCGCTCGGCAGCGCCGCCGCGGGGCTGAGGCAGGCCGGCGGCTCAGTCGAAGAAGTAGCGCTTGAGCCCCGCCAGGATCATCTCGACCGAGATGGCCGTCAGCACCAGCCCCATCAGCTTCTCCACCGCGCTCACCACCGAGTCGCCGAGCAGGTGGCGGATGCGGTCCGCCGACAGCAGCACCGCGCCCGAGACCACCATCACGACGGTCAGCGCGGCCACCCATTCCACCATGCGGTCCGGCTGGCGCGAGGCCAGCAGCAGCACCGTGGCCATCGCCGAGGGCCCGGCCATCAGCGGCACCGCGAGAGGGAAGATGAAGGGCTCGCGATCGTCCTCGGACGCGTAGATGGATTCGCCGTGCGCAAAGATCATGCGGATCGCGATCATCAGCAGGATCACACCGCCGGCGACCTCCAGCGAGCGCTCCGACAGGTGCATCAGCCTGAGGAAGCCCTGGCCGGCGAACATGAAACCCAGCAGCACGCCGAAAGCCAGCAGCACCTCGCGCAGCGCGACCCGGCGGCGCCGCTGCGGCGCCACCCGGCGCATCACCGCGATGAAGATCGGCAGGCTGCCGAAGGGGTCGAGCACCAGCAGCAGCAGGATGAAGGCGGAGACGAAGGTGTGGTCCATGCGCGGAATTCTGGCATCCGGTCCGTGAATCTGGCACGCGGCGGCGGGCTTGTTCGGGGGACCGCCGGGGCCGTGAGCTGTTAGGCTGCTTCCGACACCGTCTCCGCCCTTTGCCCTGCCCGCCGTGCGTGCCAGCCTCAAGTTCAAGCTTTCGTTTGCCGTCGCCGCGCTGGCCGTGACGCTCGGTGCCCTGGCGGGCTGGCTGCAGCGCGAGCACATGAGCCAGGACTACCTGCAGCTGATCGAAGGCCAGCAGCAGTCGCTCACCATCGCGACCGCCGATGCGCTGGCCGAGAAGCTGCAGATGCAGCTGCGCCTGCTGCAGCGCTCGGCCGAGACGCTGCGCGCCGCGCCGCTCGGGTCGGCGGCAGCCGCCCAGGCGGCCTTGCAGCCACTGGCCCCGGCGCAGACCCTCTTTTCCAGCCTCTACCTGGTCGGGCGGGACGGCCACCTGATCGGCGGACAAGTGGGCGGCACGGTTCCCGCCGGGGTCGACCTGAGCGACCGCGAGTACTTCCGCATCGCCCTCGATGCCGGGGAAGCCAATATCTCCGCGCCGCTGATCAGCCGGGTCAGCGGTCGCCCCGCGGTGCTGATGGCGGCCCCGGTGATGGGCGCCGAGGGCAGCGTGCGGGCCGTGCTGGTCGGGTCGCTGGACCTGCAGAACCCCAACGCCCTCGGCGCGCTGAGCCACGCCAAGGTCGGCAAGACCGGGTACTTCGCGGTTGTCACGCGGGGCGCCAACCCGGTCTACGTCATGCACCCCGAACCCGCCCGGGTGTTGAGTCCGGCAAGGCCGCTCGAAACCACACGCTCGACAGCCCCCCTGGCCGCAAGCCCTGCCGCTCGCGGCGCCGTCGCCACAAGTGGCGGCGGCGATGCCATCGTGACCCGCCACTACATCAAGAGCGTCAACTGGGAGGTGCAGGCGCTGCTGCCGGCCGCCGAGGCGCTCGCACCGCTGCAGCAGGCACGCGCCGCGCAGTTGCGCGAGACCATGGTGCTGGCCTTGTGTTTCGCCGCCCTGGTCTGGGCCTGCACCTGGTGGCTGCTGCGCCCGCTGGGTGCGCTCGGCCGCACCATGCGCGCGCTGCGCGAGGGCAGCACGCGTCTGCCGGGCAGGACGCTGCGGCGCCGCGACGACGAGATCGGCGACGTGACGCGCGAGTTCGTCGGCCTGATGCAGCAGCTGCGCTCGGGCACCGCCGAGCTGGAGGCGGCGAACCGCGCGCTGCAGCACAGCGAGGAGCGCGTGCGCAGCATCCTGACGCACGCCCCCGACGCCTTCGTCGGCATCTCCGTCGAGGGCCGGATCAACGCCTGGAACCAGCGCGCCGAAGCCACCTTCGGCTGGTCCGCCGCCGAGGCCATCGGGCGCGACTTCGATGAACTGCTGATCCCGCCGGCACAGCGCCCGGCCCGGGCCGATTGCCTGGCGGTGCTGCGAGGCGCCGGCGAAGGGCCGGCGAGGTGCGAGCGTTATGAAATCACGACGTTGCACCGCGACGGCCACGAGATCCCGGTGGAGCTGTCACTGGCCTCGGTGACCCAGGGCGACAGCCATGTCAGCCTGGCCTTCCTGCACGACATCAGCGAGCGCCGGCAGGCGCAGCAGCTGCTGGCCGACAAGGAGAGGCGGCTGCGCGCGATCACCGACAACCTGCCGGTGCTGATCGGCTACATCGACCGGGACCGGCGCTACGCCTTCACCAACGAAACCTACCGCCGCTGGCTGGGCGTGCCGCCCGAGAGCATGCTGGGACGCAAGGTCGAGGACGCAATCGGCTGCGAGCTGTACGAAGAACGCCGCCAGCACCTGGAGGGTGCGCTCGCCGGCGAGCGGGCGAGCTTCGAGACCCACTCGGTGCTGGGCGGCGTCCCGCGCTACCTGCGCATCGACTATGTGCCCGATGTCGACGCCGACGGGCAGGTGGCCGGCGTCTACACCCTCAGCACCGACATCACCGGCCAGAAGGAGGTCGAGGCCCGCCTGAGCCAGCTGGCGCGCTCGGACACCCTCACCGGGCTGCCCAACCGCTACGAGTTCGAGCGCCGGCTCCAGGAGGCCATGGCGCGCTGCCGGCGCACGCTGCAGCCCATGGCGCTGCTGTATCTCGACGTCGACAAGTTCAAGAGCATCAACGACAGCCTCGGACACGCGGCCGGCGACGAGGTGTTGAAGGAGTTCGCGCAACGCCTGAAAGCGGCCTTGCGCGGCACCGACACCGTCGCGCGCCTGTCGGGCGACGAGTTCGTCATCGTCCTCGAAGGGCTGCGCGGACGCGACGAGTCGCAGTTCGTCGCGCGCAAGATCGTCGGCACCGTGCGCAAGCCCTTCGACGTCCAGGGACGCGAGCTCGAGGTCACGACCAGCATCGGCATCGCCCTCTACGAGGGCGGCCCGCTGCCCGAACAGGAGCTGCTGGCGCGCGCCGACGAAGCGCTGTACGTGGCGAAAAAGGCCGGCCGCGACCGTTTCCACGTGGCCGGCTGAGGCACCGCCCCAGGCCGCGGCTCAGCCGCGCGGGTGGTGCAAGGCGTGCAGGATCTTCAGGCGCTCGCGCGCCACGTGGGTGTAGATCTGGGTGGTGGAGATGTCGGCATGGCCCAGCAGCATCTGCACCGCGCGCAGGTCGGCGCCATGGTTGAGCAGGTGGGTCGCGAAGGCATGCCGCAGCGTGTGCGGCGAGATCGGCACCCGGATGCCGGCCTGGAGCGCGTATTTCTTGATCAGGTTCCAGAACATCTGGCGCGTCATCGCGTCGCCCCGCACCGTGACGAACAGCGCCTCGCTGCTGCGCGCGCCCAGGATGGCGCCGCGCCCGGCGGCGAGGTAGCGGCGCAGCCAGGCATGCGCCTCCTCGCCGAAAGGCACCAGGCGCTCCTTGCTGCCCTTGCCCATCACGCGCAGCGCGCCCTCGTCCAGCCCCAGGTGCACGGTCTTGAGCGTCACCAGCTCACTGACCCGCAGGCCACTCGCATACATCAGCTCCAGCATGGTGCGGTCGCGCAGGCCCAGCTCGGTCGCGACGTCCGGCGCGGCCAGCAGATCCTCGACCTGCTGCTCGCTCAAGGTTTTCGGCACCCGCATCGGCTGTTTCGCGGTGCTGAGCCTGAGCGTGGGGTCGGCGCTGACGAGATGCTCCCGCAGCGCCCAGCGGAAATAGCGCCGGAACACCGCGAGGCGCCGGTTGGCCGAGGTCGCCTTGGTACCGGCCCGGTGCACCGCATAGCCCAGCAGGTCGACCTCGGTGCTGGCGTCCAGCGCCTTGCCCTGCTCGCCCGCCAGCCACTGCACATAGAGCGAAAGGTCGCGCCGATAGGCGGCCAGCGTGTTGGCCGACAAGCCTTCCTCGATCCACACGGCGTCGATGAAGCGGTCGATGGAGGCCTGGCTCTGCTGCAGTGCGGACATGAGAGACGGCAACAAACAACAAGGAAAAAGCCACCGGCCCGGCGGGGCGGTGGCTGGTCTGGGGCCCGCGAAGCTTAGTCGAGCTTGAGCTTCTGCTGCTCGACCACCTTCTTGTAGACCTCGAACTCGGTCTTGGTCTGGGCCGTGAACTCCTGGGGCGTGTTGGCGACGATCAGCGAGCCGGTGTCCTCGATGCGCTTCTTGACCTCCGGCAACTCGACCGTCTTCTTGACCGCAGCGTACACCTTGTCCACCACCTCCTTGGGCAGGTTCTTGGGCGCATGGATCCCGTAGTAGGCCATGCGGTTCACCGGCTCCAGGCCGACTTCCTTGAAGGTCGGCACATTCGGCAGCACCGCCAGGCGCTGCGGCGCCGCGACGACGATGGGGATCAGGCGGCCGTCCTTGATGAAAGGCAGCGCGGAGGGCAGGTTGTCGAAGATCATCGGCACCTGGCCGGCCACCGTGTCGTTGAGCGCCGGGCCGGCGCCGCGGTAGGGGATGTGGGTCACGAAGGTGCCCGACAGCTGCTTGTACAGCTCCATCTGCAGGTGGCCGATGCCGCCGGTGCCCGAGCTGGAGTAGCTGTACTTGCCGGGGTTCTTCTTCAGCTCGGCGACGAAACTCTTGTAGTCCTTGGCCGGGAAGGACGGGTGCACCGCGATCACGTTGGGCGTGGCCGCGATATTGATGATGGACGTGAAGTCCGTCAGCGGGTTGTAGGGCGTCTTGGGGTTGATCGCGGGGTTCGACGCGGTGGTCGAGACCGTCGCCACGCCCAGTGTGTAGCCGTCCGGCTGGGCCCGCGCAATCTCGCCGGCGCCGATGATGCCGCCGCCCCCCGCCTTGTTCTCCACCACCATGGTCTGGCCGAGCGCAGGCTGGATCTTGTCGGCCACCACGCGGGCGATGATGTCCGTGGTGCCGCCTGGGGCGAAGGGCACCACGAGGCGCACCGGCTTGGCCGGGTAAGCCTGGGCCCAGGCTTGGCCACCGGCCGCCAAGGCGAGCGGCATCGAGAGAACGGCCAAGAGGTGTCTACGCTGCATACCAAAATCTCCAAGGTGAGGATTCACGAACCCGGGGGGCACCGCGAGCCGGCTCGGCCCGTGACTGCACCACGACGGTTTCGCCGCATCCTAGCCGCCTTCGAGCGGCCAGGGCGTGACGGGCATTCACGCGCCTTGGCCGTATGCTGGAATACGCATGCACCTTCAGGGATTGTGGGAACTACCAACCCGGGTTGGTCCCAGTGAGTTCATCCTCGCACCCTCCCGACCTCCGCCCGCGCATGTCCACTGCCCTGCTCCTGCTGCCCGACTGCCTGCTCATCCTGGGCGGCTTCCTGCTGTGCCGCTACTCGGCCCTCAACCGCCCGGTCTGGGACTCGGTCGAGCGGCTGGTCTACTTCCTGCTGTTCCCGGTGCTGCTCTTCAACACCATCGTCAAGAGCCCGCTGGACTTCGGCACCGCCGCCCCGCTGGCCGCCTCGGGGCTGGGGGTCGTGCTGATCGGCGTCGGCTGCAGCTATGCGCTGGGCCGGCTGCCGGGCGTGGACAGCAAGCTGCACGCTTCGGGCGCCCAGGTGGCGTTTCGCTTCAACTCCTATGTGGCGCTGGCGCTGGCCGACAAGCTGGCAGGCCCAAACGGTGTGGTCTGGACCGCGATGCTGGTGGCGGTGTGCGTGCCGGTCTGCAATTTCGGAGCGGTGTTTGCGCTGGCGCGCCACGGCGGGCAGCAGTTCTGGCGCGAGATCGGGCGCAACCCGCTGATCCTCGGCACGGTGGCGGGGCTGCTCGCCAACCTGCTCGGCCTGCGTTTCGGCAATCCCGTGACGCCGGCGCTCGACCGCATCGGCCAGGCCGCCCTGCCGCTGGGGCTGATGGCGGTCGGCGCAGGGCTCAAGCTGGGCGGCCTGTCGGCCGCGCCGGGCCTGGCTGCCGGGCTGCTGGGCATCCGCCACCTGGTGTTGCCGCTGGCGGCGCTGGCGGCGGTGCACCTGCTCGGCGTGCCGGCGGCCCAGCAGCCCATCGTGGTCGCCTTCGCCTCGCTGCCGACCGCCTCCAGCTGCTATGTGCTGGCCATGCGCATGGGGGGGCAACGGCGGCTATGTGGCGGGGCTGGTGACTTTGTCCACCCTGCTCGGCATGGCGTCCATCCCGCTCTGGCTGAGTGTGCAGCGGTTGTTCTGAGGCAGGTTCAGGCGGACTGCTGCAAAGCCCACTCGATGTGCTCTGCCAGCAGCGGCGAGGCCTCTGGCAGCACCTCGCGCAAGGCCTGCTCGATGGCCGGCGCCGGCCCCGCGCGCAAGGCATTGCCCATCGCCACCGCCAGGTTGCGCCGCCAGCGCTCGTGGCCGATGCGGCGGATCGGACTGCCCTCGGTGTGGCGCAGGAAGTCGGCCTCGCTCCAGGCCCACAGCTGCAGCAGGCTGGGCTCGGCCAGCGCCGCACGGGTGTCGAAGTCCGGCAAGGTGGCGCGCTGGGCGTACTTGTTCCAGGGGCAGGCCAGCTGGCAGTCGTCGCAGCCGTAGATGCGGTTGCCCATCGCTGCGCGCAGCTCCACCGGAATGGGCCCGTCGTGCTCGATCGTGAGATAAGAGATGCAGCGCCGCGCATCCAGCCGGTGCGGCGCGACGATGGCGCCCGTCGGGCAGGCCTGCAGGCAGGCGCTGCAGGAGCCGCAGTGGGCGCTCTCGGGCGCGCTGGCCGGCAAGGTCAGGTCGACATAGATCTCGCCGAGGAAAAACATCGAGCCCGCCTCGCGGTTCAGCACCAGCGTGTGTTTGCCGCGCCAGCCCTGGCCGCTGCGGCTCGCCAGCTCGGCTTCCAGCACCGGTGCCGAGTCGGTGAACACGCGGTGGCCGAAGGGCCCGAGCCGTTCCGCCATGCGGTCGGCCAGCTTCTGCAGGCGCTGGCGCATCACCTTGTGGTAGTCGCGGCCGCGCGCATAGAGCGAGACGGTGGCGTCCTGCGGCCGGGCGAGCCGGTCGAACTCGATGGCCTGCCAGCCCGGCGGCGTGCCGCGCGACAGGTAGTCCATGCGTGCCGTGATCACGCTCACGGTGCCGGGCACCAGCTCCGCGGGCCGGGCGCGCTTGAGGCCGTGGGCGGCCATGTAGTGCATCGAACCGTGAAATCCTTGGCCCAGCCAGGCCGCCAGCCCCGGCTCGGCGCTGGCGAGGTCCACGCCGGAAACGCCGATCTGTGAAAATCCGAGCTCGCGTGCCCACTGTCCGATCTCGGCCAGCAGGGCGGCGTGATCGACGACCTTGGATTGATGCATCCCCCGATTTTAGAAACCCGCCGTCTTCACTGGCCCGACGAAGCCGCCTGTGCAGGCTTCGCGCAGGGCCTTGCGGCCAAGCCCGCGCTGCGCAACGCCCTCATCGAACTGCAGGGCCCGCTGGGCGCAGGCAAGACCACCTTCGTGCGCCACCTGCTGCGCGCGCTGGGAGCGAGCGGGCGCATCAAGAGCCCGACCTATGCGGTGATGGAGCCCTATGAACTGCCCGGCCTGGCGGCCTGGCATTTCGACTTCTACCGCTTCGACGACCCGCGCGAGTGGGAGGACGCCGGCTTTCGCGATGTCTTCGCCGCGCCGGGCCTCAAGCTCGTCGAGTGGGCCGAGCGCGCGGCCGGCCTGCTGCCGGTTGCCGACCTGCGCATGGAACTTGCCATCCGTGACGACAACCAACGCGAAGTGAAGCTCTCGGCCAACACCGCCGCCGGCGTGGCGCTGCTGGCCCCCTGAACACGATGATCAAGCGGCGAGAACTCCTGCGACATTCCGGCACCCTGGTGCTGCTGCTCGGTGCGCCGCACCTGGCCTTCGGCGCGAGCATCGTCGCCGTGCGGGTCTGGCCGGCCGAGGACTACACACGCGTGACCCTGGAAAGCGACACGCCGCTGAGCGCCAAGCACTTCGTGGTCGGCAACCCGCACCGCATGGTGATCGACATCGAGGGGCTGGAGCTGAGCCCGGCGCTGCGCGAGATCGTCGGCAAGGTGCAGGCCGACGATCCCTACATCTCGGGCGTGCGGGTCGGGCAGAACCAGCCGCGTGTGGTGCGCCTGGTGATCGACCTGAAGCAGGCGGCCTTGCCGCAGATGTTCACGCTCGCGCCCATCGCGCACTACCAGCACCGGCTGGTGTTCGACCTGCACCCCACCGTCGCGCCCGACCCGCTGCTGGCGCTGATCCGCGAGAGAGAGCAGGCCGAGCAGGAGGCCCAGAGCGCGATCGACGATGCGCTGGGCGAGTTCATCGGCCGCGCCGGCAAGAAGCCGCCCGCCGCGCCCGCTCCGCCGGCCATGGCCTCGGCCCCGTCGCCTGCAGCGCCGCCGCTGGCCGCCGGCACGCCCCCGCCGCAGCCGGGCCCGCCGACGCGCAAGGCCGAGGTCGACGCCCGCGAGCAGAAGAAGATCGACCGGCTGGTCATCGTCGCACTCGATCCCGGCCACGGCGGCGAGGATCCGGGGGCGATCGGGCCGAGCGGGCTGAAGGAGAAGGACGTGGTGCTGCAGATCGCGCGCAAGCTGCGCGACCGCATCAACGCCGAGCCCAACATGCGCGCGCTGATGACACGCGACAGCGACTTTTTCGTGCCGCTGAACCAGCGGGTCGAGAAGGCCCGGCGGGTCCAGGCCGACCTCTTCATCTCGGTGCATGCCGACGCCTTCATCACGCCCAAGGCGCGCGGCGCTTCGGTGTTTGCGCTGTCCGAGCGCGGCGCCACCAGCACCGCGGCGCGCTGGATCGCCAACAAGGAGAACGCGGCCGACCTGGTGGGCGGCGTCAACGTCAAGCACAGCGACGCGCATGTGATGCGGGCCTTGCTCGACATGTCGACCACCGCGCAGATCAACGACAGCCTGCGCATCGGCGGCGAGGTGCTGGGCCAGATCGGCAAGGTCGGCAAGCTGCACAAGCCGCGCGTCGAGCAGGCCGGCTTTGCGGTGCTGAAGGCACCCGACATCCCCTCCATCCTGGTCGAGACGGCCTTCATCTCCAACCCCGAGGAAGAGTCCAAGCTCAAGAGCGGGGACTACCAGGAGGAACTGGTGGACGCGATGATGAAGGGCATCAAGCGCTACTTCGCGAAGAACCCGCCGCTGGCAAGGAACCGGCAGTTGTAGCGAGACGGCGCCGGTCCGGTTTGCTGCACAATGCGCCCATGGGCAGCGGTACGAGCCAGCCACCGGAACAAGGAGTCCACACCATGGGACTGCCGTTGAAGAAGCTGTCACCTGCTGAATACCTCGCGTGGGAGGAGGAGCAGCCCGAGCGTTACGAATACGTCGATGGCGAGATATTCGCCATGGTCGGCAGCCGACGCACGCACGGTCGAGTCGTGATGAACTTGTCTCGCCACCTCGGCAACCACCTTGAAGGAGGCCGCTGCCAAGTGTTCAGCGAAAGCATGAAGCTGCACATCGGCAAGGCGACCTACGTGTACCCCGACATCTTCGTGACGTGCGACCCCGCCGATCTCGCGACGGAGCGGTTCTTCAGGTCACCCATCCTGATCGTCGAGGTGCTGTCGTCTTCCACTCAAGACCACGACCGTAATGGCAAGTTCGCCCTGTACCGGCGCCTCGCGACGCTGCGAGAGTATGCCTTGGTCGACCCTGATACGCAGCGTGTCGAGGTGTTCCGACTCGGGGCAGACGGCCTTTGGGATTTGCACGACCAGACCGATGGCGGCCGCCTGATGCTCGCCAGTGTCGACTTCGAGTTGCCGCTCGGTCGGCTCTTCGACGGCGTGACACCGTCGGCAGTTTGAACATGGCCGTCCGCCGAGCGGGGAACCGGTTCCCCGTACATCACGGTCGAACTGCAGTGCAGGACAATCACGCCATGGACAGCGGTATGAGCCAGCCACCGGAACAAGGAGTCCACACCATGGGACTGCCGTTGAAGAAGGTGTCGCCTGCTGAATACCTCGCGTGGGAGGAAGAGCAGCCTGAGCGTTACGAATACGTCGATGGTGAAATTTTCGCCATGGTCGGCGGCTGGCGAAGGCATCACCAGATCGTGGTGAAGCCGGTTCGGCATCTCGACGAGCACCTGGAAGACACCCCGTGCGAGGTCGCCAGCGAAACCATGAAGCTGCGCATCGGCGGCGATGCTGTCTTCTACCCCGACATACTCGTCACCTGTGATCCCAAGGATCTCGCGAGACAGCAGTATTGCGAATCGCCGTTCCTGATTGTCGAGGTGCTGTCGCCCTCGACCGAAGCCTACGATCGCACCCGGAAGTTCGAGCTGTACCGGCGTATAGCCTCGCTGCGCGAGTACGTGCTGATCGATCCCGAAACCCTGCGCATTGAGGTTTTCCGCCTTGGGAACGACGGCTTGTGGGCTCTCCACGATCAGAGCGGCGGCCCCTCCCTGAGCCTGCAAAGCCTAGATTTCGAGCTGCCGCTGCGTCAACTTTTCAGGCGCCTGAAGCCACCCGTCTTTCCCTGAACCGCTGCCAGGCCCTCAAGCCGCCGGCGCCGCGCGCCGCGCCTTCCACGCCCCGAAGATCGCGATCGACCCCGGGATCAGGATCAACGCCCAGATGATCTTGCTCAGGTTGGCCTGCACCCAGGGCATATTGCCGAACAAATAGCCGGCCAGCGTCAGCCCGCCGACCCACAGCAGCCCGCCCGCGACATTGAAGGCGGTGAACCGGGCCCGGTTCATCTCCGCCACGCCCGCGACGAAGGGCGCGAAGGTGCGCAGGAAGGGCATGAAACGCGCCAGGATGATCGTGACGCCGCCGTGCCGCTCGTAGAAGGCATGGGCCGCGTTGAAGGCCTGACGGTTGAAGAAGCGCGACTGCTCCCAGCGGAACACGCGCGGCCCGAAGTAGCGGCCGATGCTGTAGTTGAGCTGGTCGCCCAGCACCGCGGCGACCATCAGCAGCGCCATCGCCAGCGGCAGATTCATCAGCCCCGCGCCGCACAGCGCGCCGACGACAAACAGCAGCGAGTCGCCGGGCAGGAAGGGCATCACCACCAGACCGGTCTCGACGAAAACGACCGCGAACAGCAGCGCATAAACCCAGGTGCCGTAGTTCTGCACGAAGTCCGCCAGGTGACGGTCCACGTGCAGGATGAAGTCGATGAGAAAGCTGACGAGTTCCATGGCCGCGATTATCGGGGCCCCGCGGGCCCGCCCAACTCGGGGGGCCCGCCGTGGTATGCATACTTTTACAATCCTCCGGCCCACCGGGCTGAGGGGAGCGAGGCGACCGCCGAGCTCGTACACAAATACATCGATAAATTCACATCGGAGAGGTCACCTTGACCCCGTCACTCGTTTACAAGCACGAGGCTTCGCTCGCGGCCATCACGCTCGTGTTCTCGCTGATGATCTGGTTCTCGCTGATCTTCGGCACCCTGGGCATTGGCCTGGTCTACCTGCTGTTCGCCTTCGTCGGCTACCTGTTCGTGCAGTCGGCCTTCATCTCCTACATCAAGGGCACCGCGGCCAAGCTGACCGCCGACCAGTTCCCGGACCTGCACCGCCAGTTCGTCGAGTGCTGCGACAAGCTGGGCCTGAAGGAGCGGCCCGAGGCCTACCTGCTGCACGGCGACGGGCTGTTCAACGCCTTCGCGACCCGTTTCCTCGGCCGCGACTTCGTGATCCTGCTGGCGGACATGGTGGATGCCTTCGAGAACCAGCCCGAGGCCATCAACTTCTACATCGGCCATGAGCTGGGGCACATCCGCCGCAAGCACCTGACCGGCGCGGTGCTGCGCTGGCCGGCCGGCATGCTGCCGCTGATCGGGCCGGCCTACCGGCGTGCGCAGGAGTACACCTGCGACCTGCACGGCCTGGCCTGCTGCCCCAATCCGGAGATCGCCGGGCGGGCCCTGGCTGCCCTGTCGGCCGGCGGCAAGCGCTGGAGCGACGTCAACCTGAGCGAACTGGCGCGCCAGTCCGGGCAGAGCGGCGGCTTCTGGATGTCCTTCCACGAGATCACCGCCGACTACCCCTGGCTGGTCAAGCGACTGGCGCGCGTGATGGGCGGCGACAGCGTCGCCTTCCCGCGCCGCCACGCGCTGGCCTGGCTGCTGGGCGCCTTCACGCCCCGCCTCGGCCCACGCAGCGGCGGCGCCGCCGGGCTGGTCATCGTGATGATGGTCATCGGCATCCTGGCGGCGGTCGCGCTGCCAGCCTACAAGGGGTACAAGGACCGCGCCGGCGTGGCCGAGGCGGAGGCCGACACCGAGCTCGCCGACGCGCTCAAGGAGCTGGAATCGCGGCGCGGCAAGGCGGGCGGCGACCCGGCCGTGGCCGGGGCGCACGAGCATGCCAGCCAGGTCGCGCAAGCGGTCGGCGAATACATCAGCCGCAAAGGCTCGGCACCGGACTCGCTGCAGCAGGTGGGCCACAGCAGCGAGGAACTGCCCGAGGGCGTGCAGGAGCTGGAGTACAGCGCCGAGAACGGCTCGATCCGGGTTTCCCTGCCCGACGGCGGCAGCCTCACGCTGGTGCCCAGCCTCGATGGTGAACGCCAGGTCAGCTGGGATTGCGAAGGCGAGAACATCCCGGCAGAGGCCTTGCCCGAAGGCTGCAGTTCCGCACGCTGAGCTTGCCGGGGGAGCAGTGCCGGGGCGCCCTAAAATCCGCCCATGAGCGCCCTCCCCTTCTCCGTCCCGCGACGCCCGATCCGTGAACTGCCGGACGAGCTGATCAGCCAGATCGCCGCCGGCGAGGTGGTCGAGCGGCCCGCCTCGGTGGTGCGCGAACTGGTCGACAACGCGCTGGACGCGGGCGCCACCGAGATCACCCTCAAGCTGCTGGCCGGCGGCGTGCGCTCCATCGTGGTGGAGGACAACGGCGCCGGCATTCCGGCCGACGAACTGCCGCTGGCGCTGCGGCGCCACGCCACCAGCAAGATCGCCTCGCTGAGCGAGCTCGAATCGGTCGCCACGATGGGCTTCCGCGGCGAGGCGCTGGCCGCCATCGCCTCGGTCGCCGAGGTCAGCCTGCTCAGCCGCACCGCCGAGGCGCCGCACGCCTTCCGGCTCGACGCCCGCTCGGGCGAGCTGGCCCCGGCGGCACGCGCCGTCGGCACCAGCGTGGAGGTGCGCGAGCTGTTTTTCAGCACCCCCGCACGCCGCAAGTTCCTGAAGACCGATGCCACCGAGCTGGCCCACTGCGTCGAAGCGGTGCGCCGCCATGCACTGGTGCGTCCGGAGGTCGGCTTCGCGGTCTGGCACGAGGGCCGCCTGGTCGAGCAGTGGCGCCGCGGCTCGGCGGAGCAGCGCCTGAAGGACGTGCTGGGCGAGGACTTCATCGCGCAGAGCCGCCCGGTCGACGCCCGCATCGGCCCGCTGCACATCCGCGGCCGCGCCGGCGTGCCGGACGCGGCCCGCTCGCGCGCCGACCAGCAGTACTGCTATGTGAACGGCCGCTATGTGCGCGACAAACTGCTGACGCACGGCGCCCGCTCGGCCTACGAGGACGTGCTGCACGGCTCGCGCCAGCCGACCTATGTGCTGTTCGTCGAGATCGCGCCCGAGCGGGTCGACGTCAACGTGCACCCGACCAAGATCGAGGTGCGCTTCCGCGATTCGCGCGAGGTGCACCAGGCAGTGCGCCACGCGGTCGACGGCGCGCTGGCGCTGCCGCGTGCCGGCGAGCCGGGCGCCGAGGCGCCGGCACTCCACTGGCCCGGCGCCACGTCCACCGCCCCCTCCACGGACAGCGGCCTGCGGCCGGGCGGCACGGCCTCGACGGAGGGCCGGGGCTACGGCTCGACGCCGCCCCCCTGGCCGCTCCAGCCACAGGTGCAAGGCCACCTGGCGCTGCGCGACGCGGCCATCCTCTACGCTCAGGAAAGCGCGCCCCGCTCGTGGCCAGCGCCCCAGCCCGGCTCCGCTCGCGCCCCCGCAGCGGAGCCCGGTGCGGCGCCTTTCAGTGCACCGGCCGAGGCCCCCGAAGCCTGGCCGCTGGGCCGCGCGGTGGCGCAGATCGGCGGCATCTACGTACTGGCAGAAAACGCCCAGGGGCTGGTCATCGTCGACATGCACGCGGCCCACGAACGGATCGTCTACGAGCAGCTCAAGAGCCGGCTCGAAGCGCAGCGCATCGAGTCCCAGCCGCTGCTGATCCCGGCCACCTTCGCCGCGACGGCGCAGGAAGTCGCGACCGCCGAGGCACAGCGCGATGCCTTGCTGACCCTCGGCCTGGAGATCACGCCGCTGGGCCCGTCGACCCTGGCGATCCGCTCGCGGCCGGCCGCGCTGCCGGGCGCCGACGTGGTCGAGCTGGCCCGCAGCGTGCTGGCCGAGCTCTCGCAGTACGACGCCAGCAACGTGATCCAGCGGGCCCAGCACGAGCTGCTCGCGACCATGGCCTGCCACGGCGCCGTGCGCGCCAACCGCCGCCTCACGCTGGACGAGATGAACGCGCTGCTGCGCGACATGGAGCGCACAGAACGCGCCGACCAGTGCAACCACGGCCGCCCGACCTGGCGGCAGCTCTCGCTGCGCGAGCTCGACGCCCTCTTCATGCGCGGCCGCTGAGGCCGGCCGTTCTCCTGGCGGCTTCGCGGCCGGCCCCGGATCCGGGGCCTGCGCCCGGGCCGTGACTTGCTGCGCACTGCCGCCGGAAACGCGCACGGCGCCCCTGAACTTCCCGCCCGGGAAGCCGATCTGTGGCGCATGAACTTCGCTGTCGTCCTCCACCGGCGCCTCCTGCCGGCCCTGCTGAGCTTGCTGGTCCTGACGGCGGGCTGCAGCGCGCTGGACAGCCAGCAGCGCCGCTGGATCTTCCAACCCCAAGCGGCAGCGGCCCGGGCCGGGACCGCGCCGGCCGCCGGCACGCAGGACGTCTGGCTCGACTTCACCTCGCGCGAGAGTGGCGAGCCGGTGCGGCTGCACGCGCTTTGGTTCCCGGCGGACAAGGCGAACGCGCCCGCCCTGCTCTACCTGCACGGCGCCCGCTGGGGTGTGAGCGGGCGCGCCAGCGGCGACCGCATCCGGCGCATGCGCGAGATGGGCTTCAGCGTGCTGGCGGTGGACTACCGCGGTTTCGGCCTCAGCACGCCCAGCCTGCCGTCCGAGGCAGGCGCCCACGAAGACGCGCTGGCCGCCTGGCAGTGGCTGGCCCGGCACCAGCCCCAGGCGCCGCGCTACATCTTCGGCCATTCGCTGGGCGGCGCGATCGCGGTGCATCTGGCCTCGGAGGTGGAGGACCTGCAGGGCTTGATGGTCGAGGGCACCTTCACCTCGGTGGCCGACGTCTTCGCCACGATGCGCTGGGGCTGGCTGCCGATCTCCTGGCTCATCACCCAGCGCTTCGACTCGGCCGAGCGGATGGGGCGGGTGAAGGCGCCGGTGCTGGTGGTGCACGGCAGCGCGGACAGCCTGATCCGGCCCGAGCTGGGCCGCGCGCTGTACGAGCGTGTGCCGGGCCGCAAGCGCTTCGAGCTGGTCGAAGGCGGTTCGCACTTCAGCACCCACGCGCTGGGCGAGGCGCAGTACCGCGCGGCGCTGCAGGAGTTTTTCGGGCTCGCGCCGGCGCAAGCACTCGCCGGGTTTTAGCAGGACGGCAGCCGCGGAATTGTTGCGCCGGGCAGCGGCGTCCGCCCAGCGCATGGTCCAATCGGGACTTCCTCCCGCCCGATGTTCCCGATGAGCCAGCGCCCCAAGATTTCCCTGTCGCCCGCCGCGAAAGAAAAAGCCCCCCAGCGCCGTGACCGGCCGCCAGTGCGTGGGGCCGGCTCTGCGCCGCGCAAGCGTGCCGTCGCCAGCACGCCGCCGACGCGCGGGGAGGAAGCCGGCGCCAGTCAGCGACCCGGCTCGGCGACCGGCTCGTCCACCTCGGCAGCGGTGAAGCCTGCGCGTTCGCCGGCGCCACAACGCCCTGCCCCGGCACCCACGGGGCGGCCCCCAGCGCCCCGGTCCACCGCCCCGGCAGCGGCCCGCGCCGTGTCCGAGGCCGCCGCCCGCCCCGTCGCGCCACCCTCCGACGACCCGCGTCCACGCCTGTCCAAGCGCATGAGCGAACTGGGCCTGGCCTCACGACGAGAGGCCGACGAGTGGATCGAAGCCGGCTGGGTCCAGGTGGACGGGAAGACCATCACCGAACTGGGCAGCCGGGTCTCGCCGGAACAGCACATCAGCGTGGACCCGGCGGCGCGCCGGCAGCAGGCGCAGCGCGTCACGGTGCTGCTCAACAAGCCCATCGGCTATGTGAGCGGGCAGGCCGAGGACGGCTACGAGCCGGCCGCCGTGCTGGTGACAGCGCAGAACCACTGGCCCGGCGACCGCTCGGGCAACCGTTTCCAGGGCTCCCACCTGCGCGGGCTGGCTCCGGCCGGCCGGCTCGACATCGATTCGACCGGCCTGCTGGTGCTGACCCAGGACGGCCGCATCGCGCGCCACCTGATCGGCCAGGACTCCTCGGTCGAGAAGGAATATCTGGTGCGGGTGCAGTACCACCGCCCGGGCCGCTTGCCCGACGTCTTTCCGCAGGAAGACCTGATGCGGCTGCGCCACGGGTTGAGCCTGGACGGCAAGCAGCTGCTGCCGGCCAAGGTGTCGTGGCAGAACGAGGACCAGCTGCGTTTCGTGCTGCGCGAGGGCCGCAAGCGCCAGATCCGGCGCATGTGCGAAGCGGTGGGCCTGAAGGTCGTCGGCCTCAAGCGCATTCGCATCGGCAGCGTCGTGCTCGGCGAGCTGCCGCCCGGCCAGTGGCGCTACCTGCGCGACGACGAGCGGTTCTGAGCGGGTCTGCGGGAGCGCCGCTACTTGCGCAGGCCCAGCGCCAGCAGCGCCACGCCGCTGGCCAGCGCCGCGGCGCCGGCCCAGGCCGGCACCCGCTTTTCGGTCTGCACCTGGGCCTTGAAGTCGCCCAGCTGGAAGACGGTCTCATTCGAGGTGAGCGACAGCCCGCGCACCAGGATGTACCCGCCCAGCCCGATCAGGGCGCTGCCCGCCACGGCCAACACGATCTTCTTCATCACGACTCTCCGAACCGGCGCCGGGACCGGCCCCTGCTTTTTTTCATTCGGCGCTAGCGCGTTGCGCCCGCCGCCTCGACCTTCTCCTGCAGCGCCTTGGCCTGCGGCAGGAACGGGCCGCCCAGCGCCAGGGCCTGCCGCGCCGCTTCGCGGGCCCGGTCACGGCGGCCGAGTTCGAGCTCGACGTTGCCGTGGTTGATCCAGGCAGCGGCATGGCGGTGGGCCCGGCCGACAGCTTCGAAAACGGCGCTGGCCTCGACCTTCCGGCCCGCAGCATACAGGGTGTTGCCGCGGCCCATCTGCAAGGTCAGGTTGTGTGGCCAACGCTCGACCGCGGTCTGGTAGGCGACCGCCGCCGCCGCGGGCTGCCCGACACGCTCGAAGGCCAGCAAGGCGCGTGTCAGCTCGGCCTCGCCGGCGCTGGCGGGCAGCCGGCCGGGCGGCAGCGCGACAAAAGCCCAGTGCTGCGAGCGCGCCCAGGTGTGCTCGAAGGTGTGCATGCGCATCGCCAGACGCCGCTCGTGGCCCGAACGCAGCAGCACGCTGCCCGCATCGAGGTCGTACCCGACGACCACCGCGTAGTGCCAGGTCGGCGCCACCGCCAGGCCCAGGTTCTGCAGGATCACCACCGGCGAGCCGGCTGCCAGCTCGCGGCACAGCGCGCCCAGCTGGGGCGGCAGTTGCACCGCCAGTGCGCCCAGCCGGCGCGCGGCGGCCAGCATCTCGATCTGCAGCGAGCCCTCGCGACCGGGCAGGTAGACCAGCGGCTGCAGCTCGGCCGGCGTCGCAGGAATGCCGGCGGCTCCCAGCACCGCTGCGAGCGACTCGGGGCCGCAGAGATAGCGCTGGTCCTGCGGGAAAAACGGCGTGTTCTCCAGCTCGACGCGGCGTGGCAGGCCCGCCGCGCCGTCGCGGCCGAGCAGCAGGGAGGTCTGGGTGGCAGCGCAGCCCGCCAGACCCAGTGCGGCCCAGGCCCCGGCACCCGCAAGCAGCCGGCGCCGGCTTTCCGGGCCGGCAACTTCCAGCCCGGCCCGTGTACTGCTCAACACGGCAAACTCAGCGGACCGAGCGGGTGAAGGGGAAGATCTTCGTGAAGCCGAGGATGTCGGTCACCAGCAGCAACACGAAGACGAAGACCACCACACCCAGCACGTCACCGCCAGCCGGCGCCTCGTCGATCTGGGCCACCAGGGCCGCCGCGTCCTCGTCGCTCAAGGCTGCCACCCGCTCGCGCGCCTGCTCCGCGCTGACGCCGTAGGCCTGCAGACGCTCCGCCAGGCCGGGGCGGTCGAGCTCGGTGGCCAGCCGGGCGCGCTGGGTGTCGCCGGCGGCGCTGCGGGCCTGGGCCGCCACCTCCTGCGCCACCTGCTCGGTGCTGATCAGCGTGGCCTGGCTGGTCTGGGCCATCGCGCCGAAGGCCAGCGACAGCGACACGGCGCAGGCCGTCGAGCGCACGAAGCGGGACAAGGACGGGGAGCGGGTCATGGCGGATCTCCTTCGAGGGAATTCGTGTGGACTGTGTAAACACGGGACAGGCCGTCCGGGCGCCGCCACTGGTGCGCGCCGCGGGGCTCGGGCCCCGAGCGCACGGATTGTGCGGCTAAACCCGCGTGGGCAACCGGGTCTCAAGGTGAGCGACTGTTTGCAGATATGTCTGCCGCCCCGCGGGCCCGGGATCGGCTCTGCTACCCTCCCGGCATGGTTTTCCTGTATCCCGCCCCGCCGGCCGTCGCTGCCCGCGGGCCCGCCGTGCCATGAGCCGGCTCGACTGCATCTGCCTCGCCGGTCCGACCGCCTCGGGCAAAACCGCCGCCGCGCTGGCGGTGGCCCGGGTGCTGCCGATAGAGATCGTCAGCGTCGACTCGGCGCTGGTCTACCGCGGCATGGACCTTGGCACCGCCAAGCCGAGCCGGGCCGAGCTGGACAGCGTGCCGCACCACCTGATCGACATCCTCGACCCGGCCGGGGCCTATTCGGCTGCGCAGTTCGTCGCCGACGCGACGCGCCTCGTCGGCGAGATCCGGGGCCGCGGGCGCCTGCCGCTGCTGGTGGGCGGCACGATGCTTTATTTCAAGGCTTTGCTCGACGGCATGGACCCGCTGCCGGCCGCCGACCCCGAGGTGCGCGCGGCGCTGGACGCCGAGGCGGCGCAACGGGGCTGGCCGGCCTTGCACGCCGAACTGGCCCGCGTCGACCCGGGCACCGCCGCGCGCCTGTCCCCCAACGATTCACAGCGCATCCAGCGCGCGCTGGAAGTCTGGCGCGTCTCGGGCCAGCCGCTCTCTGCCTTCCACACCGACCGTTTCGGCGCCGAACGCGCCGCGCTGCCACCGCCGGCACCGCTGGTCTCGCTGGAGCCGGACCGGCGCGACTGGCTGCACGGCCGCATCGGCGCGCGCTTCGAGGCCATGCTCGCGCAGGGCCTGGTCGATGAGGTGCAGCGGCTGCGCGCCCGCGGCGACCTGAGCCTGGCGCTGCCCTCGATGCGTTGCGTGGGCTATCGGCAGGTCTGGGAGATGCTGGACGGCGAGTTCCCGGCGGGCGAACTGGCCGAGCGCGGCGCAGCCGCGACGCGCCAGCTCGCCAAGCGGCAGCTGACCTGGCTGCGCGGCATGCCGCACCGCGAGGTGGTGGCGTGCGACGCCGACAATGCCACCGACCAGGTCGTGAAGGCGGTCCAGCGGCTGCACCAGGAGATGGAGGCCGGGCCATGAAGGCCACCGCCTCGACCGGCCGGACGCCCGAGATGCCGCAGAGTTCCGGGGGCCCGGTGCTGCAGGTGCGCGGGCTCGGCAAGCGCTACGGGGAGGACTGGGTGTTCCGCGGTGCCGACCTCGTCGTCGCGCCCGGCGAGTTTGTCGCCGTCCTGGGGGAGTCGGGGGTCGGCAAGTCCACGCTGCTCAACTGCATCGCCGCGTTGGACCGGCCCGACGCCGGCGAGGTGGAGGTGCTGGGACAGCCGGTGAGCCGCCTGGACGAGACCGCTCAGGCGCACTTCCGCCGCCGTCATCTCGGCTTCGTGTTCCAGGCTTTCCACGTGCTGCCGCATCTTTCGGTGGCGCAAAACGTCGCGCTGCCGCTGCTGCTGCTGGGCACGCCCGACGACAGCCGGGTCGAGCAGGCGCTGCAGGCGGTCGGGCTGCAAGGGCTGGGCGAGCGGCTGCCGCAACAGCTCTCAGGCGGCCAGCTGCAACGCGTCGCGATCGCGCGGGCTTTGATCCACCGCCCGGCGCTGATCCTGGCCGACGAACCCTCCGGCAACCTCGACCCCGCGACGGCGCAGCGCGTGATGGACGCGCTGGCCCGGCAGGTGAGCGAGCACCGGGCGGCCTGCGTGCTGGTGACCCATTCGCTCGGCGCGGCGCGACGGGCCGACCGGGTGCTGAGGCTGACCGCCGAAGGGCTGACCGCCGCCGGCGATCCCGAGCCCATCGAGCATTGACCGGCATCAAGCCGCGCCACCGGCGCCGGCTGTCTGCAGGGCCTGAGCTGCGGCATCGACCTGATGAGCGACGCGGACTACGTGGTGCCACTCGGGCCGAGACGGGCCGCTTGAGGCGGCTCGCCGGTCAACCGCCGGCCACGGCCCCGAGGTGGCCGTAGCGCGCGCTGCAGACGCGGTTGCGGCCGGCACGCTTCGCGTCGTAAAGCGCGACGTCAGCATCGTGAATCAGGGCTTCGAGGCCGCTCATCTCAGGCCGCAACGCCGCCACGCCCAGGCTCACGGTGGCTTCCACCGTCTTCTCGCGCCAGTCCAGCGCGAGCCGCGCGACCTCCTGGCGGATGCGCTCGGCCATCGCCAGCGCGCCGGCCAGGTCGGTCTGCGGCAGCAGCACGATCAGCTCCTCACCACCGAAGCGCGCCAGGATGTCAGTGCTGCGCAAGGTGGCTCGGCAGGCCAGCGCGATCTCGCGCAGCAACTGGTCGCCGCACTGGTGCCCATGGGTGTCGTTGACCTGCTTGAAGTGGTCGGCATCGACCAGGATCAGCGCCAGCGGCGTGCCGTAGCGGCGCGCCCGCAGCAGTTCCACCTCGCCCAGTTCAGCGAAGTGGCGGCGGTTGTAGCTGTGGGTCAGCTCGTCGGTGATGGCCAGCTGGCGGATCCGCAGACGCGACGCCTCCAGCTCGTAGAGCAGCCGGAGGATCAGGTAGCCCGACAGCGGTGCCACCGTCAGCACACACACCGAGGTGGCGATCAGCGCCGGCTGCAGCGGCCGCCCCACCAACCAGTTGATGCTGCCGCTGATGCACATCGAGGGTCCCAGCACCAGCAAGGTGTAGAGCAGGTTGGCCCGGGTGAGCCCGAGGGCCAGCACCCGGCGCCGCAGGTGGTCCCAGCCGGTCGGTGCGGCGGGAGGCGGAAGAGGATGGTGCGAGGCTTCCACGGCGGGGCTGATGCAAAAAGCGCTGATGTTTACACGCGACTCGCAGCTCGTGTGAATTTTTCACGCCCCCGAACCTGGGGAGTGTGGCGCAGGCGCCACCGCACAATACGGGGGTGAGCCCCGCCTCCCTGCCTCTTCGCGCCCCTCGCCCCCCGGCCTCGCCGCTGCGCCGGCTGCTGTCGACCTACTCCTGGAGCGAGCTGCGCCACCATCCCTGGCGGCACCTCGCCGCCGTGCTGGCGGTGCTGCTCGGCGTGGCGCTGGCGTTTTCGGTGCACCTGATCAACCAGTCGGCGCTGAGCGAGTTCAGCGCCGCGGTGCGTGCCGTCAACGGCCAGCCCGACCTGGAGCTGCGCGGGCCGCAGGGCGGCTTCGACGAGGCACTCTACGAAGCCGTTGCCGCTCATCCACAGGTCGCCCACGCCAGCCCGGTGGTCGAGGTCCAGAGCTATGCGAGACGCCCCGATGGCCGGCGCGTCGCGCTGCGCGTGGCCGGGATTGACGCCCTGGTCGTCGCGCCGCTGGCGCCGGCACTGCTGCCGCAGCTGGCGGAGAACGAGGACAGGCTGAACCTGTTCGCGCCCGGGGCGATCTCACTCAACGCTGCGGCGCAGCAGGCGCTGGGGCTGCGGCCGGGCGAGACCGTCGAGGTCCAGAGCGGGCTGGACTGGGTCCGCTTGCGGGTGGTCGGCAGCGTGGCCGCGGCCGGCCCGGCGCTGGGCGTGATGGACATCGCCGGGGCCCAGGCCGCCTTCGGCCGACTGGGCCGGCTCTCGCGCATCGACCTGCAGCTCGCCGCCGGGGCCTCGTCGGAGGCCGTGCGGCGCACGCTGGCGCTGCCGCCGGGCGTGCAGGCGGTCGGCCCGCAGGACGCGTCGGAGCGCATCTCCAATGTCTCGCGCGCCTACCGGGTCAACCTCACGGTGCTGGCGCTGGTGGCCCTGTTCACCGGCGGTTTTCTGGTGTTTTCGGTGCTGTCGCTGTCGGTCGCCAAGCGCCTGCAGCATTTCGCGCTGCTGGGCGTGCTGGGCCTGAGCGCTCGCGAGCGGCTGCAGCTGGTGGTGGCCGAGGCGGCGCTGCTGGGGGGGCTGGGCAGTGCGCTCGGCCTGGCGCTGGGCACCGGCTTGGCCGCGCTGGCGCTGCGCCTGCTGGCCGGCGACCTGGGCGGCGGCTATTTCCCCGGCGTCGCGCCCGGCCTGCAGTTCTCGTCGGCCGCCGCCCTGCTTTACGGCGGGCTGGGCGTGCTGGCGGCCTTGCTGGGCGGCTGGTTGCCCGCGCGCGCGGCGCAGGCGCTCGCGCCGGCGCAAGCGCTCAAGGGCCTGGGCGACCTGCAGAGCCGCCGCGGCCGGCGCGGCCTCGGACTGGTGCTGCTGGCCGGCGGCGCGGCTCTGGCGCTGCTGCCGCCGGTGGGCGGACTGCCGCTGTTCGCCTACCTGTCGGTGGCGGCCCTGCTGGTCGGTGGCATTGCCTGCGTTCCCGACGCCGTAGCGTTGCTGCTGGCCGCGCTCGGCCCGAGCCGCCAGCCGCAAGCGCTGCTCGCGGTGGAGCGGGCGCGCCGTATGCGCCACAGCGCCACGGTCGCGGTGGCCGGTGTGGTCGCCGCGCTCAGTCTTGCAGTGGCCTTGACCGTCATGGTGGCGAGCTTCCGGGACTCGGTGGGACGCTGGCTGGACGCGGTGCTGCCCGCCGACCTGTATGTGCGCACCGCCGTCGATACGGCAAGCGCCGAGGCCGTGTTCCTGGCTCCCGAGCTGGTCGAGGCGGTGGCGCGGCTGGACGGTGTCGAGCGGCTCGAGACCCTGCGCATCACCAGCCTGACGCTGGCCCCGACACGCCCCGGCGTGGCCTTGATCGCGCGTCCGCTCAGCGAGCCCGAGCGCAGCCTGCCGCTGACCGGCGAGCTGAAACCGGCCCGGCCGGGTGTCGTCGGCCTGTTCGTCAGCGAGGCCATGGTCGACCTCTACGGTGCCCGGCCCGGCACCCGCCTGCGGCTGCCGCTGCCCGGGCCCGGCGGGCCGGCGCTCGAGGGCGAGGTGCGCGGCATCTGGCGCGACTATGTGCGCCAGCACGGCTCGGTCGTGATCGACAGCGCCGACTTCGTGCGCCACACCGGCGACACGCGGGTCAACGACCTGTCGCTGTGGCTGCGCGACGGCGCCTCCGCCGCGCAGGTGCAGGCCGGCATCCGGGCGCTGGGCGGCGCGGCCGCCCCGCTCGACTTCGCCTCGGCCGGCGAGATCCGGGCGCGCTCGCTACAGATCTTCGACCGCAGCTTCGCCGTCACCTATTGGCTGCAGGCGGTCGCCGTGGCGATCGGCCTGTTCGGCATCGCGGCCAGCTTCTCGGCCCAGGTGCTGGCGCGGCGCAAGGAGTTCGGCTTGCTGCGGCACCTCGGCTTCACGCGGGCCCAGGTGCTGGCGGTGGTGGCCGGCGAAGGGGCGGCCTGGACCGCGGCGGGCGCCGCGCTGGGATTGGCGCTGGGCCTGATGGTGAGCGTGGTGCTGGTGCACGTGGTCAACCCGCAGAGTTTCCACTGGAGCATGGACCTGCTGTTGCCTTGGGGCCGGCTGCTGGCGCTGTGCGCTGCGGTGGTGCTGGCCGGCAGCCTGACCGCCTACCTCGCCGGCCGCGCCGCGGCCGGGCGCGACGCGGTGCTGGCCGTGAAGGAGGACTGGTGATGTCGAGACGCGGCTGGCTCAGGACGGCCGGCGGACTGCTGCTGGCGCCCGGCGTCGGATGGGCCCAAACCACGCAGCCGCCTGCACCGCCCACCGTGCGGCGCGGCACGATGCTGGCCTTCCCGCGCGATTTCGGCGCGCACCCGGAGCACCGCACCGAGTGGTGGTACATCACCGGGCGGCTGCAGGCGCCGGGCGAAGCCCGGCCCTTCGGCTTCCAGATCACGTTTTTCCGCTCGCGCGTCGACGCGGCGTCCGGCACCACCAGCCGCTTTGCCGCCACCCAGCTGGTATTCGCGCATGCGGCGCTGACCGATCTCGGCGCCGGCCGCCTGCTGCACGACCAGCGCATCGCGCGCGCCGGCTTCGGCATCGCTGGCGCCTCGACCATGGACACCGACGTGAAGCTGCGCGACTGGCGCCTGACGCGCTTCGGTCCGCCCGGCCAGAGCCGCTACCGCGGTGTGCTGACGGCCGCGGCCTTCGCGCTGGAGCTGGACCTGAACCAGACCCAGCCGCTGCTGCTGCAGGGCGACGCCGGTTACTCGCAGAAGGGGCCCTTGCCGCAACAGGCCAGCCATTACTACTCGCAGCCGCAGCTCGCCGTGCAGGGCCGCGTGAGAGTCGGCGACCGCTGGCACGCCGTGCAGGGCCGGGCCTGGCTGGACCATGAGTGGTGGAGCGAGGCACTGCTGGACCCGAGCGCGACCGGCTGGGACTGGATCGGCATGAACCTGGACGACGGCGGCGCACTGTGTGCCTTCCGCCTGCGCCGCGCCGATGGCAGCACCCTGTGGGCCGGCGGCAGCTTCCGCCCCGCGGGCAGCCCGAGCAGCCGCAGCTTCGCGGCCGAGGAGGTGCACTTCCTGCCCGGGCCGCGCTGGACCAGCCCGGCAACCCGCGCCAGCTACCCGGTGCGCTGGACGGTGGAAACGCCGGTCGGCCGGTACACCGTGCGGGCCCTGCTGGAGAACCAGGAGCTCGACAGCCGCGGCTCCACCGGCGCGGTCTATTGGGAAGGGCTGAGCGAGTTGCTCGACGCGGCCGGCCGGCGCGTCGGCCATGGCTACCTGGAGATGACCGGCTACGCCGACCGGCTGCGGCTGTAGGGCCGGCCCGGCAACACCGGCCGCCGCCCTGCCCGCCTCAATGCGCCCCGCCGGCGTCCGCGGCTGTCGCGCCGCCCTTCCTGGGCCGCGTCAACCACAGCATCGCGATGAGTGTGATGAAGAGGAAGGCCGAGGCCAGGAAGATGTCGTCCGCCGCGCGCGTGAAGGCCTGCTGGTCCATCAGCCGGTTGATCTGTGCCGCCGCCTGCTCGGGGCTCAGACCAGCTGCGGCGAGCCGGGCCATCGTCTCCTGCAACACCGGGTCGGTCGCCGGCAGGCGCTCGGCCAGGTGGGCGTGGTGCAAGGTCGCGCGGCTCTCCCACACCGTGGTGGACAGCGAGGTGCCCATCGCGCCGGCCGTGATGCGCACGAAGTTGCTCAGTCCCGAGGCGGCCGGGATGCGCTCGGGCGCCAGCCCCGAGAGCACGATGGTGTTGAGCGGGATGAAAAAGAAGGCCATCGCCGCGCCCTGCATCAGGGTGGGCACCAGGATGGTCCCCATGTCGGCCTGGCTCGTGAAGTGCGAGCGCATCCACAGCACCAGCCCGAAGCCGAGGAAGGCCACCGTGGCCAGCCAGCGCGGATCGACCTTGCTGACATTCCTGCCGACGAGGGGTGTCAGCAGGATCGCCAACAGCCCCACCGGCGCCAGCGCCATGCCGGCGGCCGTCGCGGTGTAACCCATGTACTGCTGCAGCCACAGCGGCAGCAGCACCACGTTGCCGAAAAACAGGCCGTAGGCGACCGCCAGCGTCAGCGAACCCAGCGCAAAATTGCGCCGGCCGAACAGGCGCAGGTCAACGATCGGATGCTCCTCGGTCAGCTCCCAGGCGAGGAACACCACGAAGCCGATGGCCGCGACCACCGCGTAGGCAATGATCTCCTCGGAGTGGAACCAGTCCAGCTCCTTGCCCTTGTCCAGCATCATCTGCAGCGCGCCGACCCACAGCACCACCAAGGCGATGCCCACCCCGTCGACCGGCAGCTTGCGGGTCGGCGTCTCGCGCCTGGCGTAGATGCGCCAGGTGATGGCGGCCGCGAGCAGCCCCACCGGCACGTTGATGTAGAAGATCCAGGGCCAGGACACGTTGTCGGTGATCCAGCCGCCCAGCAGCGGCCCCATCACCGGGGCCACCAGGGTCGTCATCGCCCACATGCCGAGCGCGGAGCCGGCCTTGGACTTCGGGTAGCTGGACAGCAGCAGGGTCTGCGACAAGGGGATCATCGGCCCCGCCACCAGCCCCTGCAGCACGCGGAAGGCGATCAGCAGCTCCAGCGAAGGCGCGAAGCCGCACAGCCAGGACGCCAGCACGAACAGCAGCACGCTTGCCGTGAACAGGCGCACCGCGCCGAAACGCTGCGTCAGCCAGCCGGTCAGCGGCACCGAGATGGCGTTGGCGACGCCGAAGCTGGTGATGACCCAGGTGCCCTGGCTCGGGCTGACGCCCAGGTCGCCGGCGATGGCCGGCAGCGACACGTTCGCGATCGACGAGTCGAGCACGTTCATGAAGGTCGCCAGCGACAGCGCCAGGGTGCCGAGCACCAGCGAGCCGCCTTGCAGCGGCGGGGGCGGCAGGTAGGCCGCCGGAGCTTGTGGAGTCGCGCTCATGGGCGGGGACCGGCTCAGGAACGGCGGGCCAGGGCAACGCCGGCCTGCACGCCGGCGGCCGGCTTCGCCACGGTCTCACGGCGGATCGGCGCGTGCGCCCCGGAGCCGACGTTGCCCGCGATGATCTTCTGCACCAGCGCGTCGGCGTCGCGGTCGATCGGCTCGAACACCGTGGTCTGGGCCACCGGCGCGCGGCGCGGTGCGTCGGCCAGGGTCTTGCCGTCCAGATCGCTCACGTCGACACGCGCTTCCATCGACAGGCCCACGCGCAGCGGGTGCGCCTCCAGCTCCTTGGGGTCGAGCGCGATGCGCACCGGCACACGCTGCACCACCTTGATCCAGTTGCCGGTCGCGTTCTGCGCCGGCAGCAGCGAGAAGGCGGCGCCGGTGCCGGCCCCCAGGCCGGCCACCCGGCCGTGGTACTCGACCTGGCTGCCGTAGACGTCGGCCGTGAGCGTCACCGGCTGGTCGATGCGCAGGCGCTGCAGCTGGCTTTCCTTGAAGTTCGCGTCCACCCACACCTGCTTGAGCGGCACGATGGACATCAGCGGCGCACCCGCCTGCACACGCTGGCCCACCTGCACGCTGCGGCGGGCGATGTGGCCTTCCAGCGGCGCCGGCAGGTCGGCGCGCTTGAGCGCCAGGTAGGCCTCGCGCACGCGGGCGGCGGCGCGCTGCACGCTGGGGTGCTGCTGGACGCTGGTGCCTTCGGTGAGCGACTGGTTGGAGCCGAGCTGCTGGCGGGCCGCCATGACGGCCGACTCGGCCGCCGCGACCGCGCTGCGCGCTGCAGCGAGCTGGGCATTGGCATGGTTGAACTCTTCCTTGCCGACCGCGCCGGTGGCCACCAGCGGGGTGCGGCGGGCCACGTCGTCCTGAGCCCGCGCGAGCTCGCTGCGGGCGCGCGCCAGGTCGGCCTCGCGCAGCGCGATCTGGGCCTGCAGTGCGCCGTTGTTGGCGAACAGCACGCGCACCTCGCGCACCGCCTGGGCCAGCTGGGCCTCGGCCTGCTCCAGCGCGACCCGGGCGTCGGCCGGATCGAGGCGCACCAGCACCTGGCCGGCCTTCACGTAGTCGGTGTCGTCGGCCTCGATGGCGAGCACGGTGCCGCCCACCTGGGGTGTGATCTGCACCACGTGGCCTTGCACGTAGGCGTTGTCGGTGCTCTCGACCCGCCCGGCGAACAGCAGGTTCCAGGCGAGGCTGCCGCCGCCGACGAGCAGCACGGCGGCGGCGATCACGCCGAGCGATTTCTTGCGTCGCGCGCGGCGGGTGGCGTTGATGTCTTCGGCAGCGGCGGGCGCGTTGGAGGAATGGCTCATGATGATGTTTCGGAATTCGATGGAAGGTGGGCGGCGTGCCAGGTCCTGGGGCGACGGCTCAGCTGTGCGGCGCGAAGGCGGCCTCGGCGGTGTAGCCGCCGCCGAGCGCGCGCATCAGGCCGATGCGGCTGTCGAGCGCGCGGGCCTTGAGGTCGGTGGCCTGGCGGCGCTGCGCGAGCACGCTGGTCTCGGCGCTGAGCACCGTCAGGTAGCTGCCGAGACCCGCGCGGTAGCGTTGCAGCGCCAGGTCGTAGGCGCTTTCGGCGGCCGCCGCGGCGGCCTGCTGCTCGCGCTGCTGGCGCAACACCGAGGCGGCGGAGGCGAGCTGGTCGGCCACCTCGTGCACCGCGTCGATCACCGCCGAGTTGTAGCTGCCGACGGCGGCGTCCAGCTCGGCGGTCTTGCCGCGCAGGCCGGCACGCAGGCGCCGGCTGTCGAAGACGGGCAGGTGGATGGCGGGGCCGATGCCGTACTGCTGGCTGCCGCTTTCGAGCAGCCGGTCCAGGCCGATCGAGGACAGACCGGCGAAGGCGACCAGGTTGACGTTGGGATAAAACTGCGCCTTCGCGGCGGCGACGTCGCGGCCGGCTGCTTCGACCCGCCAGCGGGCCGCCTCGACGTCCGGGCGCCGGCCCAGCAGGTCGACCGGCAAGCTGCCGGGCAAGGGCTGCTCGGCGACCGTGCCGAGACGGGGCTGCAGGGTCGCCAGCGCGGCCGGCGGCTGCGCCGTCAGCGCGGCGAGCGCATGGCGCGTCAATGCGATCTGCTCGTCCAGGGCTTCGAGCTGGCCGCGCGTTTCGGGCAGCGCGCCCTCGCCCTGGCGCAACTCGACCGTGGTGTCCAGGCCGGCCTGCACGCGCTGACGGATCAGGCCCAGCAGCTCTTCGCGCTGTGCCAGCGCCCGTGCGCTGACCTCGCGCAGTTCCAGCAGGCGGGCCAACTGCACGTAGCTGCGCGCGACATTGGCGGCCAGCAGGACACGGGCCGCTTCGACATCGGCCTGCGCCGCTCGCTCGGCGCCCAGCGCAGCCTGCAGTGCCGCGGCGTGGCGGCCGAAAAAGTCGATCTCCCAGCTGGCGCCCAGTTGCAGCGTGGCGGTGGTGGCCATCGAGCCGGCCAGCGGCGGCGGCACCATGCCGTTTTCGGTGTAGCGCTGGCGGGTCGCCTCCGCCTTGCCCTGCACCTGCAGGCCGCCCGCTGCATCGGCCAGACCGGTGGCCGCCGAAGCGCGCTGCAGCCGGGCTTGCGCGACCACCAGGCCGGGGTGGTCGGCCAGCGCGCGCTCGATCAGCGCATCCAGCGCCGGATCCTGGAAGTCGCGCCACCATTGCGGACGCACCGAGGCCGTGACAGGTGCCGACGCGCCGGCCAAGCCGGCCGCCTCGGGGCTGAACGCCCGGGCCTGAGGCTCGATGCCGGAGTAGCTGGCGCAGCCGGCAAGGGCCAGCGCAACCAGCAGGACCGCGCCCAGGCGCGGGCGCCAGGTGGGGCGTGAGGAAAGGGAGACGCTCATCGTCAAACCTTGCTATAGCTGTATTTGCCTAGGCAACAATCAAACCGAAAAAAGAGGAAGGAGCTGCCTCCCGCCTCAGCTGTCGGACCGCTCCTCCCCGCGCAGCGCTTCGCCGTTGGCGATCATGCGGCGGAGGTAGTCCTTGAGGGTCTGCCACTCGGGCTCGCTGAAACCGGCCAGGTGCGCGTTGAGCACCTCGGACAACACACCCGGGACTTCATCGGCAAGGCGCTCGCCTTCCGGGGTCAGCTCGATCTGCACGACCCGCCGGTCCTGGGTCGAGCGCACGCGCCGGCACAGGCCCTTGCTTTCGAGCCGGTCGAGCAGGCGTGTCATCGCGCCGGTGTCGGTCTGCGTCTGGCGCGCCAGTTCGGCCACCGTGGTCGCCTGGAAGGCGCGGATCTTGTAGAGCGGGGCCCACTGCACATGCGTCAGGCCCTGAGGCGCCAGGCGCCGGTCGACCGCGTTGGCGATCAGGCCCAGCACGCGGCGCATCAGATGGCCGACGCTCTCGTCGGCGGTGTAGCCGTCGGCGCGGTAAAACTCGGCAGGCTTGGGAACTCGGGACATGGGCAAGACATTACTTGTCTAGGCAAACATTGTCAAGGCAACAACTTCACGTCGGGCCGTGAAGCCCACTCAGCCGGTGCCACCGCGCCGGCTCGCCCCCTCCCCTACACTGCGCCGATGTCCGCCGTCCTCCCTTCCGACACCCGCGCCCCCAGCGGGCGTGCCCGATCCGTGCGGCCGCTCGCGGGTCTCACGCCCTATCTGCGACCCTACCGGGGCCGCATCGCGCTCGCGGCCTTGTTCCTGCTGCTGGCCGCGGTCAGCACCTTGGTTTTCCCGGTCGCGCTGCGCGGCCTGATCGACCAAGGCCTGGTGGCCGCCGATCCGGGGCAGCGCCTGCTCGCGCTGCGCGGGCACTTCCTGATGCTATTCGGCGTCGGGGTGGCACTGGGTTTCTTTTCGGCAGCGCGCTTCTACATGGTGACCTGGCTGGGCGAGCGCATCACCTCCGACCTGCGCGATGCGGTCTATCGGCACGTGATCCGCCAAAGTCCGGAGTTTTTCGAGACCACGCGCACGGGCGAGGTGCTGTCGCGCCTGACCACCGACACGACGCTGGTGCAGACGGTGGTCGGCTCCAGCCTGTCGATGGGCCTGCGCAATGCCGTGCTCGGGCTGGGCGCGCTCGGCATGCTGGTCGTCACGGACCCCTATGTGATGACGCAGGTGCTGGGCCTCCTGGTGCTGGTGGTGCTGCCGTCGCTGTGGATCGGCCGGCGCGTGCGCAAGCTCTCGCGCGCCAGTCAGGACCGGGTGGCCGACTCCAGCGCCCTCGCGGCCGAGGTGCTGAACGCCGTGCCGGTGGTACAGAGCTACACGCAGGAAGACCACGAGGCGGCCCGCTTCGATGCGTCCACCGAGCGCGCCTTCGCGACCGCGGTACGGCGCACCCGGGCGCGCTCGGCGCTGGTGGCCTTCATCATCATCGCGATCTTCGCGGCGCTGCTGTGGGCGCTCTACCAGGGCACCGAAGCGGTGCTGCAGGGCCGCATCAGCGCAGGGCACCTGGGCGAGACGGTGGTCTACGTGATCCTGCTGGTCAGCTCGGTGGCCGTGCTGGCCGAGGTCTACGGCGACCTGCTGCGCGCCGCGGGCGCGACCGAGCGGCTGATGGAATTGCTGCAGAGCCAGTCGCCGATCGCCTCGCCACCCGCGCCCCGAGCCCTGCCCGCGGTGCGCGGCGGCTCCTCGGTGCGGCTGCACGAGGTGAGCTTCAGCTACCCTTCGCGCCCCGGCGCACCGACCTTGCACCACTTCTCGCTCGACGTGCGGCCCGGCGAGACGGTGGCGCTGGTCGGACCCAGCGGCGCCGGCAAAAGCACCGTGTTCCAGCTGCTGCTGCGCTTCTACGATGCCCAGCACGGCGCCGTCGAGATCGACGGCGTGCCGGTGCGCGAGGCCTCGCTGCACGCCTTGCGCGGGCGCATCGGCATCGTGCCGCAGGACAGCGTGATCTTCTCGACCGACGCGATGGAGAACATCCGCTATGGACGGCCCGACGCGAGCGACCAGGAGGTCATGGAGGCCGCCCGTGCCGCTTTTGCCGACGGCTTCATCCGGGCGCTGCCGCAGGGCTATCAAACCTTCCTCGGCGAGCGCGGCGTGCGCCTGTCGGGCGGGCAGCGCCAGCGCCTGGCGATCGCGCGCGCGATGCTCAAGAACCCGCCGCTGCTGCTGCTCGACGAAGCCACCAGCGCGCTCGATGCCGAAAGCGAACGTATGGTCCAGGCCGCGCTCGAGGCGGCCATGCAGGACCGCACGACCCTGGTGATCGCCCACCGCCTCGCCACGGTACAGCGCGCCGACCGCATCGTCGTGATGGAGCACGGACGTATCGTCGAGGTGGGCCGCCACACCGAGCTGATCGCGCGCGGCGGGCTGTACGCGCAGCTGGCGGCGCTGCAATTCGCGGCACCCGACGAGGCAAGCGTTTCGGAGCCATAATGGCCCGCCGCGCGCGCGAGCGCGCGGCCTGCTGTCCCCTTTCTGCCCTCCGTGCCTGCCAGCCAGCCGCCCGCCATGACTTCCGCTCCCGCCCGTCCGGTCCGCACCCAGTACGAAAGTTTCATGCGCCACGTGTACGAGCACGGCACGGCCAAGACCGACCGCACCGGTACCGGCACGCGCAGTGTGTTCGGGCACCAGATGCGCTTCGACCTCAGCGAGGGGTTCCCGCTGGTGACGACGAAAAAGCTCCACACCAAGTCCATCGTCTACGAGTTGCTGTGGTTCCTGCGCGGCGACAGCAATGTGCAGTGGCTGCAGCAGCACGGCGTCTCGATCTGGGACGAATGGGCCCGTGAGGACGGCGACCTGGGCCCGGTCTACGGTGTGCAGTGGCGCTCCTGGCCGACGCCGGACGGCGGCCACATCGACCAGATCGAGGAGGTCCTGCGCACGCTCAAGACCAACCCGGACTCGCGCCGCATGCTCGTCAGCGCCTGGAACGTGGCCGAGCTGTCCAAGATGGCCCTGATGCCCTGCCATGCGATGTTCCAGTTTTACGTTGCCGAGGGGCGGCTGAGCTGCCAGCTCTACCAGCGCAGCGCCGACATCTTCCTGGGTGTGCCCTTCAATATCGCCAGCTACGCGCTGCTGACCCACATGGTGGCGCAGCAGTGCGACCTGGGCGTCGGGGACTTCATCTGGACCGGCGGCGACTGCCACATCTACAACAACCACTTCGAGCAGGTCGAGCTGCAGCTCACGCGCGAGCCCTACCCCTACCCGGTGTTGCAGATCAAGCGCCGGCCAAGCTCGATCTTCGACTACACGTACGAGGACTTCGAGTTCCTCGACTACCGGCACCACGCGGCGATCAAGGCCCCCGTGGCGGTCTGAGCGGCCGCCGGCGGCCTGTGGACGCCGCCCCTCTGTCCGGTCCTGGTCCTTCGCCCGCGGGATACTGGGCGCTCTGGCACGCCGCCTGCCCATACCGTGGCGGGGGACGCGCCGCGCCCCCTGCTCCCACCACCCATCGGCGCCCGCGCCACAATACCAGCCATGAGCATGCCAGACCTGCCTGAACTGAGCCTCATTGCCGCCGTGGCGCGCAACGGTGTGATCGGCCGCGACAACTCCCTGATCTGGCACCTGCCGGAGGACCTGCAGCACTTCAAACGGGTCACCCTCGGTTGCCCGGTGCTGATGGGCCGCAAGACCTTCGAGTCCATCGGCCGGCCGCTGCCGGGCCGGCGCAACGTCGTCCTCACGCGCGACGTGCACTGGACCGCTCCCGGCGTCGAGGAGGCGCCCTCGCTGCCGGCGGCGTTGGAGCTGCTCAAACACGCCACCAAGGTGTTCGTGATCGGCGGTGCCCATCTGTATGCCGAGGCGCTGCCGCTGGCCGACGAGCTGATCCTGACCGAGATCGACGCCGACTTCGAAGGCGACACCCACTTCCCCGACTGGGACCGCCAGGCCTTCGAGGAGGTCTCGCGCGAGACCCACCGCAGCCGTGAAGGCTGGGACTACCACTTCGTGACCTACCACCGCAAAAAAGCCGCCGACGCATGAAACTCGCGACCTGGAACGTCAACTCGCTGGCCGTGCGCCTGCCCCAGCTGCTCGCCTGGCTGGCCGAGCACCAGCCCGAGGTGGTGGTGCTGCAGGAAACCAAGCTGACCGACGACAAGTTCCCGCTGCCCGAGCTGGCCGAGGCCGGCTACCTGGCCCAGGCCTACGGCCAGAAGACCTACAACGGCGTGGCGCTGCTGAGCCGCGAGCCGGCCTCCGACATCATCAAGAACATCCCCGGCTTCGAGGATCCGCAGGCTCGCGTGATCGCCGGCACGGTGGGCGAGCTGCGGGTGATCGGCGCCTACTTTCCAAACGGGCAGGCTCCCGGCACCGACAAGTTCGACTACAAGATGCGCTGGTTACAGGCGCTGCGCGAGTGGGTGCGCAGCGAACTGGTGCGCTATCCGCGCCTGCTGCTGCTGGGCGACTACAACATTGCCCCCGAGGACCAGGACGTCTACGACCCGGTGGCCTGGGCGGGCCAGATCCATTGCACGCCCGAGGAACGCGAGCACTTCCGCCAACTGCTGGGCCTGGGCCTGCACGACGCCTTCCGGCTGTTCGAGCAGCCGCCCAAGAGCTGGTCCTGGTGGGACTACCGCAACCTCGCCTTCCGCAAGAACCAGGGCCTGCGCATCGACCACATCCTGGTCAGCGAAGCGCTGCGCCCGCAGGTGACGGCCTGCGCGATCGACAAGCTGCCACGCAAGAACGAGCGGCCGAGCGACCACGCCCCCGTGGTCGTGACCTTGCAGGGATGATGATCACCCCTCGTCCGGCGAGTACGTCGGACGGCTCCCCCGAGGGGACACGGGCCGGCTTGGGAGCGGCCCGGCGCTCGGCCCTGAGCTTCAGTCGTCCAGGCCCAGTTCCTGGATCTTGCGCGTGATGGTGTTGCGGCCGATGCCCAGTTTCTGAGCCGCCTCGATGCGGCGGCCGCGCGTGAGTTCGAGTGCCGCGTGGATCAGGCAGGCCTCGAACTGCCGCGTCAGCGCGTCCCAGACGTCCGGGCGCCCGCCTTCCAGCAGGTGGCGCGCCTCGCGCTCCAGGCCCATCAGCCAGGCGCTGGCGCTGGCGTCGGGCAAGGTCGCGGCCGGCAGCTGCGGCGCAGCCGTCAGGTGGGGCAGCGTGGCCGAGGCGGCCCCGACACCGGCCACCGGCAGCATCGGCACCACGGTCTCGTCGCCCACCAGCCCGCCGGGCCAGGACAGCGAAGCGGGCAGCGGCACCGCGGCGGCCGACTCCAGGCTCAGGGGCGGCTTGGGCGACATGGTGGCCTCGCCGAGCAGTTCGGGCGGCAGGTCCTTGTCCTCGATCACCTGGGCCGGCGCCATCACGGTGAGCCAGTGGCAGACGTTCTCGAGCTGGCGCACGTTGCCGGGATAGTCGAACCCGGTCAGCCGGGCCAGCGCCGCCTCGGAGATGCGCTTGGCCTCCACACCGAGCTCGCGGGCGCTCTTCTGCAGGAAGTAGCGCGCCAGCCCGGGAATGTCCTCGCGGCGCTCGCGCAGCGGCGGCAGGCGCAGCCGGATGACGTTGAGGCGGTGGAACAAGTCCTCCCGGAAGCCGCCCTGCTTGACACGCTCCTCCAGGTTCTGGTGCGTGGCTGCAATGACGCGCACATTGCTGCGCAGCGGGTTGTGGCCGCCGACGCGGTAGAACTGCCCGTCACTGAGCACACGCAGCAGGCGCGTCTGCAGGTCGAAGGGCATGTCGCCGATCTCGTCGAGGAACAGGGTGCCGCCGTCGGCCTGCTCGAAGCGGCCGCGCCGCATCGTCTGGGCGCCGGTGAAGGCGCCGCGCTCGTGGCCGAACAGCTCGCTCTCGAGCAGGTCCTTGGGGATCGCGGCAGTGTTGATCGCGACAAAGGGGCCACTGGCGCGCGGGCTGTGCTTGTGCAGCGCACGCGCGACCAGCTCCTTGCCCGAACCCGACTCGCCGGTGATCAGCACCGTGACATTGCTCTGGCTGAGCCGGCCGATGGCCCGGAAGACGTCCTGCATCGCCGGCGCCTGGCCCAGCATCTCGGGCACTTCGGCATACCGCTCGTCGCGCACCTGCTCGCGCACGCTCTCGTCGAGGGCGCGGCGGATCAGCTCGATGGCCTTGGGCAGGTCGAAAGGCTTGGGCAGGTATTCGAAGGCGCCGCCCTGGAAGGCCGAGACGGCGCTGTCCAGGTCGGAGTAGGCCGTCATGATGATGACCGGCAGGCCGGGCAGCCGCTCCTTGACGCGTGCCAGCAGGTCGATGCCCGAGCCGCCCGGCATGCGGATGTCGGAGACCAGCACCTGCGGCTCGTCCTGCTCGAGCGCGGCCAGCACGTCCTTCGGGTTGGTGAAGCTGCGCACCGGCAGCTCCTCGCGCGCCAGTGCTTTCTCCAGCACGAAGCGGATGGATTGGTCGTCGTCAACGATCCAGATGGGTTTCATGCGCCGCCTGTAGTCCTTGTCTTCGGCCCCCCGCTCGCCACCCCGGACCGTTGTTGGCATCAGGGCAGCGGAATCAGGATCTTGAAGGCTGTGTTTCCGGGCACGCTCTCGCACTCGATCGTGCCGTGATGCTGCTGCACGAAGGTCTGCGCCAGCGTCAGTCCCAGGCCGGAGCCGCTATCGCGCCCCGATACCAGGGGGTAGAAGATGCGATCGCGGATGGCCTCGGGGATGCCCGGTCCGTTGTCCTCGATATGCAATTCCAATGCCAGACGATAACGCTGCTTGCCCAGCGTGACTTGCCGGGCGATGCGGGTCTTCAGGCGCAGGAGCGCGTCACCGGCGGCGATGCGCTCGCGCAGCGCCTCGGCGGCGTTGTGCGCGATATTGAGCACGGCCTGGATCAGCTGCTCTCGGTCGCCGCGGAACTCGGGAATGGAGGTGTCGTAGTCGCGCAGCACCTTCAGGCCGCGCGGGAACTCGGCCAGGATCAGCGAACGCACCCGCTCGCAGACCTCGTGGATGTTGACGTCGCTGACCACATGCGGCTTGCGGTGCGGTGCCAGCAGCCGGTCGACCAGGGCCTGCAGCCGGTCGGCCTCGTGGATGATGACCTGGGTGTACTCCGTCAGCTCGCGCGACTCGACCTCCATCTGCAGCAGCTGGGCCGCGCCACGGATACCGCCGAGCGGGTTCTTGATCTCGTGCGCCAGGTTGCGGATCAGCTCCTTGGTGGCCTGGGCCTGGTCGAGCGCCCGCTCCTCGCGGTCCTGGCGGGTCTGCTGCTCGATTTCGACCAGCTCCACCAGTGCCAGCTCGCTTTGATCGGTCTGGGTCACGATGACGTGCACCGGCAGCACGTCGGTGCCGGCACTGCCCGGACCCGGCGGGCGGCGCAGCTGGCCTTCAAAGCGGCTGATGGAAAAATCGTTGCGCGCCACCGCGGCAACGGTCTCGCGAAAGGCCTCGGGGTCGACGAACCAGTCGAACAGCGAGCCGCGCAGCATGCTGCGGCGCGACAGCCCCAGCACGGTCTCGAAGGCGGAATTGACGAACAGGCAGGCGCCGTCGGTGTGGACCAGCGCGACCATGGTCGCCAGGTGGTCGAAGGCCAGATAGGGGCTGGCGGCCACCATGCGCTCGGGCATCGGCTTGGACAAGGGCGGCTTCAAGAAAGGCGTCGAGGCGGGGGCCGGCGAGCAGTGCGCGGGATGTTCACTGCGGGGCGGGCAGCTTGCCGATCTCTCGCTTGATTGAGGCGATGTCGCTTTCCTTGCGGCTGATCGTCGCCTTCAGCTCGGCCACCCGGTCGAGGTATTTCTGATAGTTGCGCTCGTTACCCTGCCGCTCCGGCTCGCCGTTGTTGTATTCCTTCTGCAGCGCGGCGAGCTGCTCCTCTTCCTTGCGCAATTCGTTCTCGAGAATGCGCCGGGCATCGCTGTCGCGCGCGCGCTGCTCGGCAGCTGGCACGCGCGAGTCGGCCGGGCGCCCGGCTGGAGGCGGCGCTGCGCCGCCGGCCTTTGCGTCTCCGCCCGGCGAGCGGGTCTGCACGACTGTGACATTGCCCCCCTCCACGACCTTGCAGCCGCGCGTTTCCGCTTCTTTCTGGGTGATGGAGTTGGTGAAGTTGTTGCCCGGGCAGCGATAGACCTGGTTCTGCGCAGCCGCCGGGCTGGCAGCCAGCGCACCGAACAGGGCCAACAGGGAAACAATGTGGCAGCGCATAGGTTCGTTCGTCTCGATGTCCCGCGGACCTGATTGGACAGCAGGAGCGGCCGCCGGTTCGCCCGCAGGGGTCTTCAGTATCGACCAAAACTTGCGGCGCCGCCAAATCTGCACGATTGGCGGCGTTTCCTGGAAGAAAAAAGGACGGCGCCTGGCCGTCCCTTCTGTTTCCCGTGTCGGGGGCACGGCCTGCGCAGCAGGCCGCGCGGCGCCATCAGAGGCTGTAGTACATGTCGAACTCGACCGGGTGGGTCGTCATGCGGAAGCGCGTGACTTCCTGCATCTTCAGTTCGATGTAGGCGTCGATGTAGGCATCGGTGAACACGCCGCCCTTGGTCAGGAAGGCGCGGTCCTTGTCCAGGTACTCCAGCGCCTGGTCCAGGCTGTGGCAGACGGTCGGGATCTTCGCGTCTTCCTCGGGCGGCAGGTGGTAGAGGTCCTTGGTGGCGGCTTCGCCCGGGTGAATCTTGTTCTCCACGCCGTCCAGGCCGGCCATCAGCAGCGCGGCGAAGGCCAGGTAGGGGTTGGCCAGGGGGTCCGGGAAACGCGCTTCGATGCGGCGGCCCTTCGGGTTCGCGACATACGGAATGCGGATCGAGGCGGAACGGTTGCGCGAGCTGTAGGCGAGCTTCACCGGGGCTTCGAAGCCGGGCACCAGGCGCTTGTAGCTGTTGGTGGTCGGGTTCGTGATCGCGTTCAGCGCGCGGGCGTGCTTGATGATGCCGCCGATGTAGTACAGCGCGAAGTCGCTCAGGCCGCCGTAGCCGTCGCCGGCGAACAGGTTCTTGCCGTCCTTCCAGACCGACTGGTGCACGTGCATGCCGGAGCCGTTGTCACCAACGATGGGCTTGGGCATGAAGGTCGCGGTCTTGCCGTAGGCGTGAGCGACGTTGGCGATCACGTACTTCTGCAGCTGCAGCCAGTCGGCCCGTTGCACCAGGGTGCTGAACTTGGTGCCGATTTCCATCTGGCCCGCGTTCGCCACCTCGTGGTGGTGCACTTCGACGGGGATGCCCAGGGATTCGAGGATCAGGCACATCTCGGAGCGCAGGTCCTGGGCCGGATCGACCGGAGGCACCGGGAAGTAGCCGCCCTTGACCGCGGGACGGTAGCCGGTGTTGCCGTGCTCGTATTCCTTGCCGGTGTTCCAGGCGGCTTCTTCGGATTCGATCTTCACGAAGCAGCCCGACATGTCCACGTTCCAGCGGATGTTGTCGAAGATGAAAAACTCGGGCTCGGGACCGAAGAAGGCGGCGTCGCCGATGCCGGAGGACTTCAGGTAGGCCTCGGCCCGCTTGGCCAGCGAGCGGGGATCGCGCTCGTAGGGCTTGCCATCGCCCGGCTCGATCACGTCGCAGCTCAGGATCAGGGTCGGTTCTTCGAAGAAGGGGTCGATGTTGGCGGTGTTGGGGTCCGGCATCAGCAGCATGTCGGACGCCTCGATGCCCTTCCAACCGGCGATCGACGAGCCATCGAAAGCGTGGCCGGACGTGAATTTGTCTTCATCGAAAGCGGATACGGGCACGGAGACGTGGTGCTCCTTGCCGCGGGTGTCGGTGAAACGGAAGTCGACGAACTTGACTTCGTTCTCCTTCACCAGCTTCATCACGTCGGCGACGGTCTTGTTGGCCATCAGATGCTCCTAGCGGGACGGTTATGTTGGGGGACAAAACTTGGCGGCCCCAAAGGCCGCCAAGCTGAAGGTTCGACGACCCTGGGGGTCGGCAAGCGCACTGGAATGTAGCAGAAAGTGTGCCTGTTTTTGGCGCCTGGCCGGCGGGGGCCCGGACGCGAAGTTCTCAAAAGAAGGGCCGGTTTTCCATCGTATTGACGGCGAATCCCGGAAAATGCTTCTCGACGCAAAACTGGCTGCCCCGAGAAACTGAGAAGCACCTACTTGGTGCGCCAAGCTGCACCAAAATGGAACGACCCGCGCCGTGTCAGCGCACCAGTTCAGGGCCCAGTTCTACACCCAGCGCGCCCAACCCTGCCAGCAATGCCGGATAGGCCAGAGCGACATCCGGTTCGGCCCCTTTGACGCCGAGTTCGATGTGGCGGCCATACTCGCGATGGTCGTAGCTCGGCAGGCTGAACACCTTGACCGCCGGCCAGCGAGCCTCGATCTCCTGCATCAGCGGGGTCAGGCTCGCTTCCATCGAGCCATAGACGATCACGGACTTCTCCACGTGGTCACGCCGGTGGCAGAGCTCGGCATAACGATGGTCGAGCACCCACTCGATCATCGGCCAGGCCATCACCGGGAAACCGGGCACGAAGTGCAGCCGACCGACCGAGAAGCCGGGAATCTTGTTGTAGGGGTTGGGGATCAGTTCGCTGCCGACCGGGAAGACGCCCATGTTGAGCCGGTGCACCTGGTCCGGCCGATCGGGTTCGAAGGGCTGCCCCTGTTCACGAGCCAGGTCGGCCATGCGCTCGAGAATGAGTTCGCGCGCCTGGGGGTGCAGCGCGAGCTCGACGCCCAGGGCCCGCGCCGCACACTGCCGCGTGTGGTCGTCGGGCGTCGCGCCGATGCCGCCGCAGGAGAAGACCACGTCCGGCCCCGCGAAGGCGTCGCGCAGCGCCGCTTCCAGGCGCTGCGGATCGTCGCCGACGTAACGCGCCCAGCTCAGCGCGAGGCCGCGCGCGGCCAGCAGCTCGATGACCTTGGGGAGATGTTTGTCCTCGCGTTTGCCCGAGAGGATCTCGTCGCCGACGATGATGAGACCGAAGTGCATGAAGAGGAAGGCGGCTTCAGGAGGTGGAAGGAGGCAGGACCGGCGCGGCGGGCTCATGGGCCGGCAGGGCAACCTGCTGACGCTGCGCCGGTGCCGCGGCAGCGAAGCGCTGACGGTGCAGCGCTGCCATCCCGTAATGGGCGAACCAGAGCGAAGCGAAGGCGAACAGCAGGGTGTAGAGCCAGACCGCGACAACCACCAGCAAAGGCGCCAGCAGCAGCGTGTGCGCCCCCAGCGCGAACAGCAGCGAAGGCGCGCCCCCGGCATAGCCGCTGATCACGCCGATGCCCAGCAGCGGCCAGCGGTGCTCGCGTCTGAGGCGGCGGCGTTCCTCGGGCGTGGCGTGGTCGGCCAGCGCGTCGTAGATCATCATGCGGTAGGCGAGCCAGCCCCAGATGAGCGGCGGCAGGACCAGCGCGAACGGCGGGATCAGCCACAGCGGCAGGGTCAGCACCAGGGCCAGCAGCGCCAGGCCGGTGGCCGCGAGCGTCCAGGCGATGGAACGCCACAGCGGCTCGCTGTGGCGGTGCTCGAGGCTCGGGAAGCGGCGCACGGCCACCAGTCGGACCATGGCCGGTGTCATCAGGAGGCCCACCGCGAGCAGCGAGGCCAGCACGATGAAGGGCACGGCGAGCGCCACCACGATCAGCGGCGCGAAGACCGAGCGCAGCCCTGGCGCCCCCATCGCTCGCAGCCAGCGCTCGAAGGCGTCCATCAGTGCCCATTGCCGCATCTGATCGGCCACGGCGTCCACCGCCGGCTCCCAGAAGAACCAGCCGAGCGCGAAGCTGAGCCCGCCGATCAGGAGCAGCGGCAGCAGCGACAGCAGGATCACGCGCGGGTGCAGGCAGTAGGCCGCGGCGCGCCAGAAGGAGTCGAGCATCAGGTTCATGGCGCGCAAGCTTACGTCAGCGGGCAGCACCCGCGATCGGGCCGACCCGGCTCACTCGGTGTCCGTTTGCGACATCAGCCGCGCCCAGCCTTCGTGACCGAGCCGCCGCAGCGTGTCCATGTTCGCTTCGTAGATCGTCTCGGCCTCCGGAAAGGCCTCGACGGCGCGGTCGATGCTCGCCTCGCGCAGCAAGTGCAGGGTCGGATAGGGCGCGCGGTTGGTGCAGTTTTCGATGTCGTCGACGCGGCTGTCGGCGAACTGGTAGTGCGGATGGAAGTCGGCGATCTGCAGTTCGCCGACCAGGTCCAGTTCCTCCAGGAGCTCCTGCGCCCGGCCGAGGAAGTCGTTGAAGTCGAGGAAGTCCTGCAGCACGCCGGGATGCACCAGCAGCGTGGTGTCCACTGCCTGCGGGTCGGCCGCGGCCAGGTGCAGCAGCTCGCGCCGCAGGTCCTCCAGCAGCGTGTCGGGAGCGGTCGCCTGGCTCACCACATAGCGGATCTGCTCCTTGACCGCGACCGCTTTGGCAAAGGGGCACAGGTTGAGCCCGATCACGGCCCTTTCGACCCAGCGGCGCATCTGCGCCTCCACCTTCGCACTGTTCTCGGCTTCGCTCATGTCGCCAGTGTAGAGCGAGGCCGGTCTTGCTAGACTGCGGCCCAACGAGGGTAAGAACAAGAGATAGATGCCGTGAATACGTCTGATGTGAACAGCTATGCAACGTCGCACGCGCCGCCGCGCCCGCGGGTCGTCATCGTCGGCTGCGGCTTCGGCGGTCTGGAAGCCACCCGCACGCTGGCTCGCACGGATGTCGAGATCACGCTGATCGACCGCACCAACCACCACCTGTTCCAGCCCCTGCTCTACCAGGTGGCGACCGCGGGCCTGGCCGCGCCGGCGATCTCCGCGCCGATCCGCCACATCCTGCGCAAGCAGATGCAGCAGGGCCGCCTGACGGTGCTGCTCGGCGAGGTGGTAGCGATCGAGGCCGCCGCGCGCGCGGTCGTGCTCAACGACGGCGTCCGCATTCCCTACGACCACCTGATCGTCGCCACCGGTGCCACGCACAGTTATTTCGGGCGCGACGAGTGGGCCCGCTACGCGCCGGGCCTGAAGACCCTGGCCGACGCCTTCGACCTGCGCAACCGCGTGCTCAAGGCCTTCGAGAAAGCCGAGCGCTACCCGGAAGACCGCCAAGACTGGATGAGCTTCGCCGTGATCGGCGGCGGTCCCACCGGCGTCGAGATGGCCGGCACGATGGCAGAGATCGCCCACCACACACTCTATGACGAGTTCCGTCGCATCGATTCGCGGCAGGCGCGCGTGCTGCTGATCGAGGGCGCGGACCGCATCCTCGGCAGCTACCCGCCGGAGCTGTCGGAGCGGGCGCGCCACCAGCTCGAGAAGCTCAAGGTCGAGGTGTGCACGGGCTGCCGTGTCATCGGCATCGATGCCGAAGGGGTCACGGTGCAACCGGCGGAAGGCGAGCCCTACCAGCTGCGTGCCCGTACCGTGGTCTGGGCCGCCGGCGTGGCCGGTTCGCCGCTCGGCAAGTCGCTGCAGGCGGCCACCGGCGCCACCCTGGATCGCGCCGGCCGTGTGCTGGTCGAGCCCGACCTGAGCCTGCCGGGCCACCCGGAGATCCACGTCATCGGCGATCTCGCGACGGCCAAGAGCTACCCCAAGCAGGGGGAACCGACGCCGGTGCCCGGCGTCAGCCCCTCCGCCAAGCAGATGGGCCGCCACGCCGCCGCCAACATCCAGCGGCGCCTGCGCGGCGAAGCGACCCGGCCCTTCCACTACATCGACTACGGCTCGCTCGCGACCATAGGCCGCAAGGCCGCGGTCGCGCAGGTCGACCTGCCGCTGCTCGGCACGGTGCGCTTCAGCGGCTACCCGGCCTGGCTGTTCTGGCTGTTCGTGCACATCTACTTCCTGATCGGCTTCCGCAACCGCTTGATGGTGCTGACCGACTGGGCCTGGGCCTACTGGACCTTCCAGCGCAATGCGCGTGTTGTCGTGGAGCCGGCCCAGGCGGCCGCCACCGTGCCGCCCGCCCCTCTGGAGACGCCCCGATGAACAACCCGCTGACTCGCCTGGAGAACAGCCTCGCAGCCTGCCGCCGGGGCGAACTGCCGGTGCACCAGTTCGTGCCGATCTGGCGCGACACGGTGGTGCAACTGAGCGACCTGCCGCCGCGCTACCGCGAGGTGCTCGAGGGCCTGCTGATGCAGCTCGAATCGGGCAGCCTTTTCACCGAGGAAAGCTGCTCGTTCAGCCAGCAAGACCTGATGAACAAGCTGGCGACCTGGCTGGACAAGGCGCGCCAGCAACTCGCCTGAGGCGGCCGCCCGCCGCCGCTCACCAGACGCGGTAGACGCGCCCGGTCTGCGCCCCCTCGACGCTGCGCTGGTACGCCAAGGCGGCGCGGCGCGCCGGCACCGGCTCGAAACCCGGGAAAAACGGGCCGTAGTCGCCCATCGACTCGACCAGCACGGTCGGGCTGACGGCGTTGATGCGCAGCCCACGCGGCAGCTCGATCGCCGCGCCGCGCACGAAACCTTCGAGGCCGGCATTGACAGCCGTCGCATTGGCGCCCATGCGGATCGGCTCTTCGGCGACGATGCCGCTGGTCAAGGTGATCGAGCCGCCGTCGTTCAGGTGATGCTGCCCGACCAGGGCCAGCCGCACCTGCCCCAGCAGCTTGTCGTTCAGGCCGATCGCGAACTGCTCCGCCGTCATCTCGGACACGGGCCCGAAATGCAGCTGCCCCGTGGTGCTGACGATGGCGTCGACCTTGCCGACCTGGGCGAACAGGCGATCGAGACTCGCGGGATCGGTGATGTCGGCCTGCAGGTCGCCGCCACGGCGACCGACCCGGATGACGGTATTCGAGCTGCCGAGGACCTCGGCCACGGCCGAGCCGACCACGCCGGTGGCGCCGATGAGAAGGACTTTTTTCATGAGGTGTTTCCTGTTGGTGATGAGGAGAACCTCATTCTTTTCCCTCCCAGCCCCGCGATAAATGGGGTTAAAGTTCCTTCATTCCAAACCCATGATTCGGAATAGATGGACAAGCTGCGCAGCATGGAGGTGTTTGTCGCCGTGGTGGACGCCGGCAGCTTCACCGCCGCCGCAACCCGGCTGGAGATCTCGGCCGTGATGGTGGGCAAGTACATCCGCGAGTTGGAAACCCACCTGGGCACCCGCCTCATCCAGCGCAGCACACGACGCCAGAGCCTCACCGAAGCGGGCCGACGTTACGGCGAGGACTGCCGCAAGGTGCTGGAGCAGGTGCGCTGGGCCGAGGCGTCGATCGAAGGCTTGCACGCCGCCCCGCGCGGGCTGCTGCGGGTCACGGCGCCAGTCACGCTCGGCAGCACGCTGGTGGCCGCCCACGTGGCCGACTACCTGGCCCGCCATCCACAGGTGCGCATCGAACTGGTGCTCAACGACAGCATGGCGGACCTGCACGAAGAGGGCTACGACCTGGCGGTGCGCATCGGCGAGCAGGTCGACCCGGACCTGGTGGCGCGACCGCTGCGGCCTTACCGCATCGTCATCTGCGCATCGCCGGAGTACCTGCGCCGGTTTGGCCGCCCGGCCACACCGGCCGAGCTGCCCCGCCACCGCTGCCTCGGCCACCTGAGCTGGACGCGCCGCAACGCCTGGCGCCTGATGGGCCATGGCCCGGAGGCCGGGCAGTGGCCGGACGAAGGGCCGCTCTCGTCCAACAATGGCCAGGCGCTGCGCATCGCGGCCCTCGGCGGCGCCGGCCTGCTGATGCAGCCGGAAGTGCTGCTGGCCGACGACATCGCCGCCGGCCGGCTGGTCCCGGTGCTGCAGGATTTCCTGCCGCCGCCCCGCGCGGTGCATCTGGTCTACCTGCCCGATCACCGGCCGCTGCCCAAGCTGCGCAGCTTCGTGTCACACCTGCTCAAGCAGATGGGTCCCTGAGAGGCGCCAAAGCGACTGCCATGGCGAAGGTCTTGACAGTTCACAAAAACCATCCTTGCCAAGCTCGTAGGAGTTGGAGACGCACAGGCTGCCGACATGGAACAGCAAGGGCGCGGGGCAGGCGGGCCGACCGGGACCGCGGCGTTCAGGTCGGGCCGGACATAGAAGCCGAGCGCGACCAGCAGTTGCAGGCCCGCGGCCGCCATCAGGGCCAGGAGCAGGGCGGAATAGCCGGACTGCACCGCGATCTGCGCTGCGACATAAGGGAAGAGGTAGACGGCAACGAAGTAGGACAGGCTGAAGTAGACGAGCGTCTGGGGTCGCAGGTGGGGCGCGGCGTGCTGGGTTGCCTCGGCCTGGATGATCGGGTAGACCAGGCCGTAGGCCACGCCCAGGGTCAAGGCGCCGGCGCCGTACCAGAGGGGCGACTCCCCGGCCTTCATCAACATCGCCAGGGAGACCAGCATCAGCACCACCAGCGAGACGATCGTGATGCGCGGCGCAAGCCTGTTCAGTGGCTTGCTGAGGAAGAAGCGGGACAGCACGACCGCCAGCGAATAGAAGCCGTAGAAGACCGTGTAGTCGATGCCCTGCGCGGCCGCGAAGGTGGTCTGCAGGTTGATCATCGAGGTATACACGCAGGCACCGAGCAGCACCATCGCGAAGAACCAGACGCTGGGCTGCCGGAGGATCTGCGCGAACTCGGCGCCCCCCGAGAGCTGCGCCGGCGGCTTCGCCAGCTGATAGCCGGGGTTGCGCCGCAGCGTCGACCATGACACCACCCAGCCGAGCAGGCTGCTCAAGGTGCCGGCGAGGAACAGCGTCTGGAAGCCGACACCCCAGGACGAGGCGAACCGCGCCACGACGGTCGCCAGGCCCACGCCCAGCGTGCTGTAGGCGGCATAGACGGTGAAGTAGTAGGAGCGGTTCTTGTCATCCACGGTGGTCGACAGGCAGATCGGCCCGACGGTGAAGACCAGGCCCCAGCCGGCGCCTTGCACGAGCGAAGCCACGTAGAAGACCCAGGAAGGCATCCCGGAAAGCGCCAGCGTGTAGAGCAGCGACCCAGCGCAGAACACCGCGCTGCCGAATGGCGCGAGCCGCGGCAGGCCCCAGCGGCGCAGCAACACCGCGGTGGCCGACACGCAGGCAAAGGTGCCGATCGCGCCCGCGGCGTACACCTCGCCGAAGAAAACCTCGGTCAGGCCGTGCTGCCTGAAGTAAAGGGGCAAGGTCAGGAACAGGCCTGACGCAAAGGCCACCAGCAAGCGCTCTGCATAGAGGGCGCGACGTACGGTTTCGACTTTCACTTTGGATCCCTTTGCTTTCGAGGCGAGGAAAAGGGGTCCCTCGCCGTTGTCCGCACCCACTCTAAAAGTGCATGCCCGAGCCGACGAGTGCCACGCCGCGACCCAAAGTGGGTGCCACGGAGCCACCCCTAGAAAGGTCGACAGGGAAACGCGTTCAAACCGCCAAAGCACGGGCGGGACCGGCCTTTCGGCCGCACCTTCCGGTAAGCTTTCGACACCATGGTGTGCCCCTCATCCTTTCACCCCCCGGGCCCGGTATGGGCCGCGCCGGGCGCAGCGCGGCCTCGTCGACGACAGGACCCGAGGCAAGGACCGCCATGGACCTGGCCGTGCTGCTGAGCGCCTTGCAATTGCCGCAGCCGGCGCCCGGCGATGCGCGGCCTCCCGCCTTGCACCGGCGGCTCTACCAAGCGATCAAGGGCGCCATCACTTCGGGCGCGCTGTCCGGCGGCCTGAAGCTGCCCGCCACGCGGGTGCTCGCACAGGAGCTCAAGCTCTCCCGCAACACGGTGCTGCTCGCCTACGAGCAACTGGCGGCGGAGGGCTACCTCGTCGCCACCACGCAGGGCAGCGTCGTCGCACGGCTGCCGCGCATCGCGAGCGCCGACGACTCGCGTGCATCAAAGGCCACGCCCGGGCTGTCGGCGCGCGGCCTGGTCGTACCGATGCACTGGCGCACCGGCAGCGACATCCTCAAGGCTTTCACGCCCGGCATACCGGACATCGGCAAGTTCCCCCTGCCCCAGTGGCGGGCCCTGCTGGACCGTGCCTACCGAGACATCAACCCGCGGCGCCTGACCTTCGGCGAAACCGGTGGCGAACCGGAGCTGCGCAGCGCCGTGGCCGCCTATGTCGCGGCGGCACGCGGCGTCCATTGCGACCCGGAGCAGGTGATCGTGACCCAGGGCGCCCAGGGGGCGCTGGACCTGTGTGCGCGCATGCTGGCGGATCCCGGACAGGTCGCCTGGCTGGAGAACCCGGGCTACCTGGGCGCCCGGGTTGCGATGCAGACGGCGGGGCTGCAGTTGCACGGCATTGCGGTGGACGCCGCAGGAGCCCGGCCCACGGAGGCGGACTGGAGGGACCACCCGCCGCGGCTGATCTACCTCACCCCGGCCCACCAGTACCCGATGGGGCCGGTGCTCGCCGCGGAGCGGCGCTACGATCTGCTGCAGCGGGCCCGCGCCGCCAACGCCTGGATCATCGAAGACGACTACGACAGCGAATTCCGCTACGAAGGTGATCCTATCCCGGCCATGTGCAGCCTGCTGCCCTCCAGCCCCGTCATCTATGTCGGCACCTTCAGCAAGACATTGCTGCCGGTCCTGCGCCTTGGCTATGCGGTGGTGCCCCACTCGGTGTCGCGGGCGCTCGGCAACATCGGCGCGCAATTCACGCGGCCAGGACATGTCGCCGAACAACTCGCGCTGGCACGCCTGATCGAGTCGGGACGCTACGCACGCCACCTGCGCACGATGCGCAGCCTGTACGCCGAACGCCGGGCGGCCTTGAAGTTGGCGCTCGACCGGCACCTGGGCGGCCTGGTCGGCGTGAGCGGAGGTGCCGCCGGTCTGCACCTCACCGCGGTGTTCCAGGAGGCCATCGACGACCTCGCCGTGCACGAGCGCGCCCGGCGGGCCGGGCTGGTCGTCGCACCGCTCAGCCGCTACTACCTGCCGGGCTCCCGGGACCCGCTGCGCTCCGGCATGCTGCTCGGTTACGGCACCGTCGCGAACCAGGCGATCGAAGGCGCCGTCAAGCAGCTCGCGCAGCTCATCGACCGGGAGCGCCGGGGTCTCTGAGGGCGGCCACGGGGTGCCGCCAGGGTGCCGGCATCAGCCGTTCTTGATGAAGTCGATCACGCCCTGCACCGTCAGCGGATCGGTGTCGAAGTCGCCATGGTTCACCGCGGCGCTGCCCGGCCCCGGTGCGACGTGCACCGTCACGTTGGGCAGCTGCGCGAGGTAGCTGTCGGCGTACTTCTGCATGCCCAGCAGCGGCGTGCGGTTGCCGCCTTCGAAGGACTCCGACACCAGGTAGAGGATGGAGCGCTTGTAGGGGCTGCAGCTGCCGTCGTCCTGCTCGGCGCGGTCGGTCAGGTGGAACTGCTGGTAGCGCGACACGCTGCCGTCCTTCAGGCGCGGCGCGACCAGCCGGTCGAACAGGTCCAGCCGCACGCCCGGGGCGAGGAAGCTCAGCGAGTCAAAGCGCATGCCCTCACGCACCAGCCGGTCGACGATGTAGCTGTGCACCACGCTGCCGGCCGAATGTCCCACCAGGTGCATGCGTACACGGCCGTGGTGCACCGAGTCGCAGAAGTGCTTGTACAGCAGCACCGCCCCCGCCTCCTCGTGGCCGCTGATCGCATCGGCGTTCTGCTTCACCTCGTCCCAGATCAGCGAGCCCGGGCGCGAGAGCAGCCGCTCCAGGCGCTCGTTCCAGAAGCGTTTCATGCTGTCGACCAGCCCGCCGGTCAGACGCGGCACACCCCTGACGCCGTCCTCGATGCAGTTGAGCACCGAGGTCCAGAAGTCGGTCTCCCACATCAGGAAGATCGGGAAGATGCGCTGCTCGTAGAGCCGCGGGATCCAGCGTGCCGCCACCTGGGCCGCGTCCTGCTCGCTGACCACCCCGCCGTGCGCGTAGATGCAGACGTCGACCGGCTGCTCCTGGAGGCCCCAGCGCTCGCGGGCCTTGGCCAGGTGCACGTCGACCAGCGCGCGAACATCGTCGGGCCGGGTCCGGAACACGCCCGAGTTGCTGAGGAAGCCGTTGTTGCCGACGTTGACCACGAAGGGCGAGAGCTCGCGATCCCGCAGCACCTCGCTGGACGGCAGCAGCACCCGGCCCTCGCCGCTCACCCGCAAGGTGCTGGCACGCGAGATCGCGCGGTGCTCCTGCGTCACCACGCCGAGCTGCGCGACCCAGCAGTCCATCCCGTTGGCAAGCCAGTCGTCGTAGCTCAGCAGCGCGAAGCCGTAGCTGCCCCACTGCGTGCCCCAGGAGTTCTGCACCAGGAAGCCGACCTCGTTGTAGCCGACGATCGCGAAAGCGTGCCCCGGGTGCAGGTCCTTGCCGCCTTCGAAGGGGATGGCCCAGATCGACTTGAAGGCGGTGGGGCGGCCGGCCCGCTTGGGGGCGTCGAATCCCAGGTCCCAACCCGGATGACAACCCGAGCTCGCATACAGGATGCCGACCTCGTTGAGTGCGCAGTGGATGTCGGCGATCTGCTCCACCGCGACGCGGTAGTAGGCACCCAGCGGGCGGTTTACCGCGTCCAGCCACCAGTCCTCGTCGGGATCGTTGTTGGCGCTCGGCATCTCGGGGCCGGTCGGCCACAGCGCGTCGTCGCAGGCACCGTGCTTGAACCAGCCCCGCAAGGCGCCGCGCAGGCTCGAGCCTTCGTCCTCGACGGAACCGGGGAACTCGTCGTAGCGCCGCGCCATCGAGTAGAGCATGAAGGGCGAAATGCTGGGCGCGCGCTCCCGGCCGCTTTTGCGCAGCAGGTGCTCCACCACGCTGGACAGTGCAAAGCCGGTGCAGGCCTTGGTCTCACCCTGCTGCTTGACCTGCAGCTCGATGTCGGGAAACAGCGCGGGCGCGGGCGCCACCGAGACACTGGGCGCGAAGGGCCGGTCGCGGAAGTCGATCGCGTCGGGCCGCGCGGCGCGTTTCGGGCGGAGCCGCTGCGGAGGGGTGCGGCTCAATGCCCGCGCGGTGTGCGCCTGCCTTCGGCCGTCGAGGGCTGCGCTCCTGGCTTTGGGTGGGGCCATCGATGTCTCCCTGTCATGTCAACTGTTTGCGGCATCGTCAACATCACAAGGAAATGAGTCAATCCCCACTTCTTCGGGAGCCCCTCTCCTGTCCAGGCCCTTGACAGGCGCCCCGGCCTGGACAGGTCAGCCCGGCCGCCGGCGTCTCGCCACCCAGGCAGCGACACCCAGGCCACTGAAAACAAGGCCGTAGACATCGGGTTCGGCGTTCAGCGGGAGGGCTGCCAGCATGGGCCCGTGCCACAACGCGGCGGCCGAACCCGCCAGGGTCAGCACCACGGCCCAGGCGATCTTGCGGTTCATATCCGGGTTCTCCCTTAGAAATGCGACGGATGGCAGTACACGCCATACGCGTGACGCCGGTATGACAGAACACAGCGGCTCGCCAGGCAGTTCACACCGAAACGAGACGTCGCATCAGAAAAGCAAAAGGGGCGGCCTGCACCGCCCCTTGACAATGGCTCGACGCCGCTCAACGCGAGATCGGCTTGTAGCGCATGCGCTTGGGACGTGCGCCTTCCTCACCGAGGCGGCGCTTCTTGTCGGCCTCGTACTCCTGGTAGTTGCCGTTGAAGAAGACCCACTTCGAGTCGCCCTCGGCAGCCAGGATGTGGGTCGCGATGCGATCCAGGAACCAGCGGTCGTGCGAGATCACCATCACGCTGCCGGCGAACTCCAGCAGCGCATCTTCCAGCGCGCGCAGGGTTTCGACGTCCAGGTCGTTGGACGGCTCGTCCAGCATCAGCACATTGCCACCGGTGGCCAGGGTCTTGGCCAGGTGCAGGCGGCCGCGCTCGCCGCCGGAGAGGTTCTTGACCAGCTTCTGCTGGTCGTTGCCCTTGAAGTTGAAGCGGCCGATGTAGGCCCGCGAGGGCACCACGAACTTGCCCACCACCAGGTTGTCCAGCCCGCCGGACAGGTCCTCCCAGACCGTCTTGTCGCCCTGCAGCTCCTCGCGGCTCTGCTCGACGAAGGCCATCTTCACCGTCGAGCCGATCTTCACCGTGCCGCTGTCCGGCTGCTCCTTGCCCGCGATCATGCGGAACAGCGTGGACTTGCCCGCGCCGTTGGGGCCGATGATGCCGACGATGGCGCCGGCCGGCACCTGGAAGCTCAGGTCGTCGATCAGCACGCGGTCGCCGAAGCTCTTGGTGACGTTCTGGAACTCGATCACCTCATGGCCCAGGCGGTCCGCCACCGGGATGAAGATTTCCTGCGTCTCGTTGCGCTTCTGGTATTCGTAGTCGCTCAGTTCCTCGAAGCGGGCCATGCGCGCCTTGCTCTTGGCCTGCCGGCCCTTGGGGTTCTGGCGCACCCACTCCAGCTCCTTTTTCATCGCCTTCATGCGGGCGTCCTCGGAGCGCTGCTCCTGCTCGAGGCGGGCTTCCTTCTGCTCCAGCCAGGTGCTGTAGTTGCCCTTGTAGGGGATGCCATGGCCGCGGTCGAGTTCGAGAATCCACTCGGCGGCGTTGTCGAGGAAGTAGCGATCGTGGGTGATGCCCACCACCGTGCCGGGGAAGCGAGCCAGGAACTGCTCCAGCCACTCGACCGACTCGGCGTCCAGGTGGTTGGTCGGCTCGTCGAGCAGCAGCATGTCGGGCCGGCTCAGCAGCAGGCGGCACAGCGCCACGCGGCGCTTCTCGCCGCCGGAGAGGTGCTTGATAACGGCGTCCCAGGGCGGCAGGCGCAGTGCATCGGCGGCCAGCTCCAGCTGCAGGTCGGTGTTTTCGCTGCCCGAGGCGGCGATGACGGCCTCCAGCTCGGCCTGCTCGGCGGCCAGCTTGTCGAAGTCGGCATCCGGGTCCGCATAGGCGGCATACACCTCGTCCAGGCGCTTCTTGGCGGCCAGCACGCCGCCGATGCCCTCCTCCACCGACTGGCGCACGGTCTGGTCGGGATTGAGCTCCGGCTCCTGCGGCAGGTAGCCGATCTTGATGCCGGGCATCGGGACCGCTTCGCCCTCGATGTCCTTGTCGAGGCCGGCCATGATCTTCAGCAGGGTGGACTTGCCGGAACCGTTGAGGCCCAGCACACCGATCTTGGCGCCGGGGAAAAAGCTGAGCGAGATGTCCTTGAGAATCTGCCGCTTGGGCGGGACGGTCTTGCCCACGCGGTTCATCGTGTAGACGTATTGAGCCATGGCGTGTCGTGTCCTGAGGTCTGTGAGGCTGGGGTCTTGGGAAGCAAAAAGCGCGGCAGGCCGCGCAAACCCGGCTATTGTCGCTGAAGCGCGCAGGCGGTCGAAAGGCCGCATTTCGTGGGCTTTGCCGCGACCTGCACCGGCAGGCGCGGCGCACACCGGGTACAATCCGGCTCGCGGCGCCAGTTCCAGTCACGGCGCCGCAGTCGTTTCAGACCCCTTCCCCACACATCTGCCTACGACTGGTGCCCTCCGAAGAGCGGCAACAGGCCGATCATCGACGCTCCCTTCGTGAGCGATTCCCGGATGAAATTTGCTGAACTCGGCCTCGCCGAGCCCATCGTGCGTGCCGTGCAGGAGCAAGGCTACGACACCCCGACCCCGATCCAACTGCAGGCCATCCCCGCCGTCATCAGCGGCGGTGACCTGCTGGCCGGCGCCCAGACCGGCACCGGCAAGACCGCCGGATTCACGCTGCCGCTGCTGCACAAGCTGGCAGCCGCCAAGGTGAGCCGCGACGCGCGCGGCCGCCTGCCCATCCGCGCCCTCATCCTCACGCCCACCCGCGAGCTCGCCGCCCAGGTGGAGGAAAGCGTGCGCACCTACGGCAAGTACCTGCCCTTGAAGTCCATGGTGATGTTCGGCGGTGTCGGCATGGGCCCCCAGATCGACGCGCTCAAGCGCGGCGTGGACATCCTGGTGGCCACCCCCGGCCGCCTGCTCGACCACCACCAGCAAGGCACGCTGGACCTGAGCAGGATCGAGTATTTCGTGCTGGACGAAGCCGACCGCATGCTGGACATGGGCTTCATCCACGACATCAAGAAGGTGCTGGCGATCGTGCCTGCGCAGAAGCAGAGCCTGCTGTTCTCGGCCACCTTCTCCGACGAGATCAAGGCCCTGGCCGAGCGCCTGCTCAACAAGCCCCAGATCATCGAGGTGGCGCGCCGCAACACCACCGCCGAGACCATCGCGCAGAAGATCCACCCGGTGGACCGCGACAGCAAGAAGGAGCTGCTGGCCCACCTGATCAAGCAGAACGACTGGCACCAGGTGCTGGTCTTCACGCGCATGAAACACGGCGCCAACCGCCTGGTCGAATTCCTCCAGAAGGAAGACATCACGGCAATGGCCATTCACGGCAACAAGAGCCAGGGCGCGCGCACGCGGGCGCTGGCCGAGTTCAAGACCGGCGAGTTGCAGGTGCTGGTGGCGACCGACATCGCCGCGCGCGGCATCGACATCGACCAGCTGCCCCACGTCGTGAACTACGAGCTGCCCAACGTGCCGGAAGACTATGTGCACCGCATCGGCCGCACCGGCCGCGCCGGCGCGCAGGGCGAGGCGATCTCGCTGGTCTGCGTGGACGAGGAAGGTTTCCTGCGTGACATCGAGAAGCTGATCAAGCGCCAGATCCCGCGCGAGGTGGTGCCCGGCTTCGAGCCCGACCCGCATGCCAAGCCCGAGCCGATCAAGCTGGGCCGCATGACCCTGCACGGCGGCATCGGTCGCGGCGGCGAGCGCTCGGGCGGCGGTCAGCGTTCCGGCGGTGGTGGCGGCGGCGGCCGCGGCGGCCAGGGCGGACGCCCTCAAGCTGCGCCGCAAGGCTCCGGCCGTCCGGCCCATGCGGGCGGCAACGGCGGCCGCGGTCCCGCACCGGCCCGCGCTCCGCAGCACGCCCCCCGCGCCGCCAGCGGCGCCCAGGCCGCGCAGGGCCACGGACAGGGCCGTCCGGCCCACGCCCCGTCGCATGCGCCGGCGCGCCCCGTCCAGGGCGCCCCTTCGGGCCAGCAGCGCTCTGGCGGGGGCCGCCCCGCAGCCCAGGGCGCCGCCCTGCTCGGCGGCAAGCCGCCGCGCCGCTGACGCCGCGGCCGGGGAGAGGGCGGCCGCGCGGCCTCCTCCGGCTCCGGCCGCCCCGTTGCGCCCCGGCAGGGGGAGGTCTGCCAATTGCAGGGCCAGTGGGATGCGGCGCCTTTGTGCGCCCGCCCCACGTTTCAGAGGAGCCCTGATGCACAGCGACTTCACCGCTTCCCTTTCCCCATCCCCCAAGCGCAGCCCGGCGGCCACGCCCGCAGCTGCGGCGTCCGGCAGCGCAGCGACACGACGATCACCCCTGCCCGCGCACGCGGCGCGAAAGGCGGCCCGATGAGCCGCCCCGCCTTCGAATCGCCGGCCGCCGAAGCCGCCACGCCTGCCTCCTTGCACCGGGTCGTGATCATCGGCGGCGGCGCCGGCGGCCTGGAGCTGGCCGCGCGCCTCGGCGACAGCGCCGGCCGTGAAGGCCTCGCCGACGTGGTGCTGGTCGACAGCGCCCTGACCCACCTGTGGAAACCCTTGCTGCACGAGGTGGCCGCCGGCACCCTGGACCACCAGGAGACCGAGGTCGATTACCTGCAGCAGGCACGCCGCCATCACTTCCGCTTCCACCTGGGCAGCATGGCCGGCCTCGACCGTGCCGCCCGGCAGGTCTGGCTGGAGCCGCTGATCGACGAAGAGGGCGAGGAGATCGCACCGCGCCGTGCGCTCGACTACGACACCCTGGTGATCTCGGTCGGCAGCATCGTCAATGACTTCGGCACACCGGGCGTGCGCGAGCACGCGCTGGCGCTCAACACGCCGGCCGACGCGCGGCGCTTCCACCGCCGCTTGCTGGCCGCCTGTGCACGCTCGGAGCTGCAATCGGGCGGCCCGGTCGAGATCGTGATCGTCGGAGGCGGCGCCACCGGCGTCGAGCTGGCCGCCGAACTGAGCGAGTCGGTCGCCGAGATCGCGAGCTATGGCGCGCGGCTGCAGCAACTGCCCCAGGCGGTGCGCCTGCGTATCGTCGAAGCGGGCCCGCGCCTGCTGGCCGCGATGCCGGAGCATGTCGCGCAGACGGTGCACGAGGACCTGCGCCGCGCCGGCGTCGACGTGCTGACGGCACAACGGGTCAAGGAGGTCGCACCCGACCATGTCCGCCTCGGCGACGGCAGCCGTCTGCCCGCGGAGATCACGGTCTGGGCTGCGGGCATCCAGGCCCCGCCGGTCCTGGCGCAGACCGATGGGCTGGAGCGCAACAAGCTGGGCCAGCTGGTGGTGCGCACCACCTTGCAAACGACGCTGGACGACGCGGTGTTCGCGCTGGGCGACTGCGCCAGCTGCGTGCCGGCCCCGGGGGCGGCCCCGGTGCCGCCGCGCGCCCAGGCGGCCCAGCAGGAGGCCCGCCTGCTGGCCAGCTCGCTGGAGCGCCACCTGCGCGGCGAACCGCTGCAGCCCTTCGCCTTCAAGGACAAGGGCGCCCTGGTATCGCTGGGCCGGCGCAACGCGGTGGGTCGCGTGATCGGCCAGATGACCGGCCGCGGCTTCACCTTCGAAGGCCTGCTGGCACGGCTGACCTATTGGGGACTGCAGCGCCAGCACATGGCGGCGCTGCACGGCACCGCCCGCACCGTGCTTGCGACCGTGGGCGGCTGGCTGACCGGGCGGTCCCAGCCCCGCGTCAAGCTGCATTGAGCGCAGCTCGCTCACCATCGCGGAAGGAGCCGCATGCCCGATCTGCCGCAAGACCCACGTCCCGACAGCACCCTGGCCTTGCTGGCCGACCCGTATCGCTACATCGCGGCCGAGTGCGCCCGCCACGCCAGCGACGTGTTCGAGGCGCGCATCCTGCTGCAGCCGATGATCTGCATGAGTGGGCCGCGCGCGGCGGCCCTGTTCTACGACCTCGGGCGCTTCCGGCGCGAAGGCGCGGCGCCCGAGCCATTGCGCGCCACCCTGTTCGGCAAGGGGGGCGTGCAGGGGCTGGACGGTGAGGCGCACCGACACCGCAAGGCCTTGTTCATGGCGCTGCTGGGCCCCGACCACGTCGCGGCGCTGGCCGCCCGCATGCGCGAGGCCTGGCGCCGGGCCGCCGCCACCTGGGTGGGCCGCGGCCCGGTGCTGCTGTACGAGGCGGTGCATGAGCCGATGACCCGGGCCGTGTGCGACTGGGCCGGCGTGCCGGTGCCGGATGCCGACCTGGAGCGCCGCACCCGCCAGCTGGTGGCCCTGTTCGACGACGCGGCGTCCAAAGGCCCCGGCCACCTGCGCGCCCGCATGGCGCGCAGGCAGGCCGAGTCCTGGCTCGCCAAGCTCGTGCAGGCACGGCGCGAGGGGCGGCTGGAGGCGCCGCCCGGCTCTGCCCTCGAGTGCATCGCGCAGCACCGCGACGAGCACGGCACGCCCTTGGACGAGCGCACCGCGGCGGTCGAGTTGCTCAATGTGCTGCGGCCCACGGTCGCCGTCTCGGTGTTCATCGTGCTGGCGGCGCACGCACTGCACCTGCACCCCGAGTGGCGCGGCCGGCTGCAGCAGGGGGCGCCCGAGGAAAAACGCTGCTTCATCGACGAGGTGCGCCGCTACTACCCGTTTTTCCCGGCCGTGGTGGCCCGGGTGCGTGAGGACTTCGAGTGGCAGGGCTACCGCTTTCCCGAAGGGCGGCGCGTGATGCTCGACCTCTACGGCACCAATCACGACCCACGCACCTGGAGCGACCCGGATGTGTTCCGGCCGCAGCGCTTCCTCGAAAGCCGGCCGGGGCCCTTCGATTTCGTGCCCCAGGGCGGCGCCGAGCCGCACGGCAACCACCGCTGCCCCGGCGAGCCGGTCGCGGTGATGCTGATGGCCGCGGCGCTGGACGGCCTGCTGTCCGACCTGCATTACGAAGTGCCGCCGCAGGACCTGGCGATCGACTTCGGCCGCCTGCCAGCGCTGCCGCACAGCGGTTTCGTGATCGACCGGGTGAGCCTCGTCGCCGCCTGAGGGCGGTGGTCGGTGGAAGAAGGCCGAGAGGCGGACAGGCAGACAGGCGAACCGGAAATCCCTTGTGGAGGTAGGCCTATGATGGCGGCGGCCCACCCCTTTCCGGAGTCGCCCGATGGATGCCCGCCCCGCCACCCCGCCGCCCGTCAACTGGGCGACCCTGACGGTCGCCACCTGCAACACGCTGAACCTCGCCCTGCCCGGCCGGGTGTTCTACGACAACCAGGAGCCCTACGGCCTCGACGAATACCGCCGCAAGACCGGCTGGCTGGGCCAGCAGTTGCGCCGGCTCAACGCCGACGTGCTGGCGCTGCAGGAGGTCTGGGACCTCGCCGCGCTGAAGGACGTGGTGGCCGACAGCGGCCTCAGCTACTCCCACGTGCTCGCGCCCGGCGCCGAATTGGGCGCCACCGGCACGCCGCGCGTGGCGCTGGTGACCCGGCTGGCGCTCGAATCGCTGCACTCGCACGCCGACTTCCCGCCGGTCGCCGTGGTCGACGTGCCGGAACTCGGGCCGCACGCCCGGTTCGAGCGGCCCGTGCTGCACGCGGTGTTGCGCAGCAAACAGGGCTTGCGGCTGCACGTGCTGGTCGCCCACCTGAAGTCCAAGCGACCCAAGTTCCTCCAGGACGCGTCCGGCGAAGCGCTCGAAGACCGTGACGACCCGGGCGTCGCGGCGCGCGCCACCTTGCGCTCGCTGGTGATGCGCGCGGCCGAGGCCTGCGCCTTGCGCACGCTGGTGGTCGGCCTGCTGCACCGCACACGCGAGCCGGTGCTGCTGCTCGGCGACCTCAACGACTCGCCCCACGCCGTGACGACCCAGATGGTCGCGGCCACCGGTGCGGTGGCCTACGACCGGCAGGCGCGCGACACGGCGCTGTTCCACGCTTACGACGTGCAAAGCGAGCCCGGGCTGCGGCGCGACGTGGCGTATTCGCACGTCTATCAGGGCTGGCCCGAGACGCTGGACCAGATCTGGGTCTCCGAGGAGTTCGTCGCCAGCTCCCGCTTCGCGCTCGGCGACGTGCGGCGCGTCGAGTACTTCAACGACCACCTGCACGAAGGCCGCGACCGCACCCGCTCGGACCACGGCTTCGTGCGGGCGCTGCTGAGAGTGCGGCTGGGCGAATGAGGGCCATTCCTGCGGCCGTTAACCCCGGCGCCCGGCGGGCTGCGTTAAGTCCGGGATGGACCCCGCCGTCTCGCCTGCCCCACCCCAGCCCCGGCTGCCTGCGCACGATGGTGTCCGACCCGCCAACTCCGCCAGGGTCGGCAGCGGGTTTCGGCCTTCCGCGGCGGCCGCGCTGCAAGCACAATGGCGGCCGATGACGCAGCGCCCGCCCCCGGCCCCTGACGCCGCCTCTCTCAGTGACGAGGCCTTGATGCTCGCCTATGCGGGCGGGGATCCGCGCGCCTTCGCGACGCTTTACGAGCGCCACGAGCGTGCCGTCTATCGCTTCATCCTGCGCCGCATCGGCACCCTGTCGGGCACCGGCGTGGCCGACGAAGTGCACCAGGAGACCTGGTTCGCCGTGGCCCGGCAGGCGCCGCAGTACCAGCCGAGCGCGCGTTTCGCGGCCTGGCTCTACACCATCGCGCGAAGCCGCATCATCGATCACGTGCGCCGCCTGCAGACCCAGGGCGGGCCCTGGCGCTCACTCGACGATGAGGGCAGCGGCGACCAGCCCGCGCTGGCCGAGGCCTTGCCGGCCGACGGCGCCAGCGAGCCGCTGCAGCAGCTGCAGACCCGCCAGCAGGCGCGCGCCTTCCTCGCCGCGGTCGACGCGCTGCCGCCCGAGCAGCGCGAGGCCTTCCTGCTGCAGGCCGAAGGTGAGCTGAGCCTGGAGGAGATTGCCGCAGCGACCGGGGTGGGCGCCGAAACCGCCAAGAGCCGGCTGCGTTACGCGCGTGCCAAGCTGCGCCAGGCCCTGGCGGCCTGGCTGTGAAGGAAGCCAGGTGACAGACCACGACCCGACCCGGCCCGAGGAGCCGACACCCGACGGCGATGCGCTGACCGGGCAATACCGCGAAGCGGTGCGGCTGGCCGACACGGCCCGCCCCGGTGTCGAGGTGCGTGCCGCGGTCCTGGCCGAAGCCGCCCTGCAGGCGAGTGCACGCTCGGCGGCCGCCGTGGCGGCGCCCCTGCCGCCCGGGCCTCCCGCCCAGCCTGCCGCGAATGACAGCCGGTGGCGCTGGCGCGCGGTGGCCGGCCTGATGGTGTTCGGCTTCGCCGGCCTGCTCGCCTTGCAGGTCCAGCAGACGCCGCAGGACGCGGAGGGTGACAAAGCCGCCGTCCCCGCGGACGTGGTGGCGCAGGCGCCCGCCCCGCAGGCCCGCGCTCCGCAAGCTCCGGCAGCCGACGTCACGTCGGAGCTGCCAGGGGCACTGCGTGAATCGCTTCCCGCGGCACCGCCCGCCGCCGGGCCGGCGCCACCCACACCGGAACCCGCCTCGGGCCTCGCCCGTGAGCGCTACGCCCTGGAGCGTCAGGCGCCCCCCCCTGCAGCTGCGCCCGGCGCTGGGCATCAGGCACCTGGCGCTGCAGCCGCCCCTGCCGGGCCCAGCGAGGAAGCCGCCGTGGCGGACGCCCTGTCGCGCTCGCGCCCTGCGCCGCTCGGCCTGACCCGGCCGCAGGACACTTCGCAGCCGCCTCCTGCGGCCGCCCCCGCTCCGCTTGCCGCTGCGCCCGAGGCCGAAAGCCGTGACGACCCGGCCCGAAACCTGGCGCGCGCGTACCGGCAGGCACAGGCGGCGCAGCGCGTTGCGCCGGCGTCCCTGCCCCGCCAGCCGGCCGCCGACCTTGTCGCACTCGCCGAGGCGGGCGACACCACCGCGCTGCGCGAACGACTGGCCCGCGGCACCGACCCCGACAGCCGCGACGCCCGCGGCCGCACCGCGCTGGCAGCCGCCGCCGAGGCCGGGCAGTCCGACGCCGTGGCCCTGCTGCTGCAGGCCCGGGCCGACCCCCGGCTGCCCGACGCTCGCGGACGGACCCCGCTGGAACTGGCGCGCCAGCACGCCGACCCCCGCGCCGCGCGTTTGATCGAGGCCGCGCTGGCGCGTTGAGCCGCGCGGGAGACCCCCGGCGCCTCGCCTTGTGCCCGCCTCATTGTTCGCTCAGGAGGACCCGCCATGCAGGCCACCCGCAACCCCTTCGCCGACCAGCCCGAGACCTACGCGAGTGCCCGCCCCCACTACCCTCCGGCGCTGTTCGACTGGCTGGCGTCGAGTTGCCGGCGCCGCGCGTCAGCGTGGGACTGCGCCACCGGCAACGGCCAGGCCGCCTTCGACCTCGCGGCCCGCTTCGAACAGGTCTTCGCGAGCGACATCAGTGCCGAGCAGATCGAGCATGCCAGGCGGGCGCCGAACCTCCATTACTCGATCCAGCCGGCGGAACAGACCGACTTTCCGGACCACCGCTTCGACCTCGTCGTCGTCGCCCAGGCGCTGCACTGGTTCAACCCGGCCGCGTTCTGGCCCGAGGTGCGGCGTGTCGCCAGGCCGGGGGCGCTCTTCTGCGCCTGGGGCTATGACAGGCTGCACACCGACGCCGAGGTGGAGCATGGCCTCGTCGCTCCCCTGCTGCGCACCCTCGCTCCGTTCTGGGCCCCCGGGAATCGCATCCTGTGGGACGGCTACCAGGACCGCGACACCGCCTTTCCCTTCGAACGGATCGCCACGCCGGCTTTCAGCATCGAGATGCACTGGACCTTGCAGGCGTTGATCGACTACATGCAGACCTGGTCGGCCTACCAGAGAAGCCGCGCCGATACAGTGGCGACGGCCGCCATGGATCAGCTGTTCGCCGACGCCAGGCAGCTGACGCCCGAGGGCGCAACGCTGCGCGTGTCGATGCCCTTGAAGATGGTGGCGGGCTACGTGCCGGGTCGGGCCTGATCCTGTCGGCCGTCGGCACGACAAACACAAACGTGACGGGCTCCACGCCCGTCCCGGTCCTCGGAAAAGTTCCGGACTGGCGCGCGATCGGACATTAGGGCACAATACGTCCCGGGCGCCGCGAACAGCGGCGCTCTTCGTTCATCCCCTCTGACCCTTTCAAGCCGGGCACCGCCACAGGTGCACCTCTGCCGCGTCTTGAGTCCTGGTTGGCGGCGATGCCGTCGCACCACCGACTCGGCCCTTGCGGCCTCCATCGATTCGCGACTCCACCTGAAGGTCCCGCGGGCTGCTTGTTTCAGCCATGCGGACTGCAGCGCTTTGACGTGGCTCACCGGCCACCGGTGCTGGCTTTTGCTTGAAAGAAAGTCATGACGTTTGCTTCCCTGGGTCTGAACCCTGCCATCCTCCAGGCCGTCGAGGCCGCGGGCTACACCGCCCCCACCGATGTGCAGGCACAGGCCATCCCTCAGGCCCTCGCCGGTCACGACCTGATGGTCTCCTCCAGCACCGGCAGCGGCAAGACCGCTTCCTTCGTGCTGCCGGCACTCGAAGGCATCATCGCCGCCCGCGGCGACAACACCAAGCGCCGCGAAAAAGGCGTGGTGCACGGCCCGCGCGTGCTCGTGCTGGCGCCCACCCGCGAACTCGCGATGCAGGTCTCCAAGGCCTTCATCACCTACGGCCGCAGCGTGCAGGGCCTGCGTGTCGCGACCATCGTCGGCGGCGTGCCCTATGCCGCCCAGCTCAAGGCCCTGCGCGGCCCGCTGGACGTGCTGATCGCGACCCCCGGCCGCCTGCTGGACCACCTCGGCTCCGGCAAGGCGGTGCTGGACAACGTGCAGATGCTGGTGCTCGACGAGGCCGATCGCATGCTGGACATGGGCTTCATCGATGACATCACGACCATTGCCGACGCCCTGCCCGAGCAGCGCCAGACGGTGATGTTCAGCGCCACCTTCGCCGGCCACGTCGGCGGCCTGGCCCAGCGCCTGACGCGTGAGCCGCAGCGTATCGACGTCGCTTCGCACACCGACACCCACGCCAACATCGAGCAGCGTCTGCACTGGGCCGACAGCATCTCGCACAAGAACTCGCTGCTGGAAAGCATCCTGGCCGAGCGCGAGCTGGACCAGGCCGTGGTGTTCACCAGCACCCAGCGCGACGCCGACTGGCTCGCCGACCGCCTGGCCGAGATGGGCCATGCCGTCGCCGCACTGCACGGCGGCATGCCGCAAGGCCGTCGCAACCGCGTGCTGCAAGGCCTGCGCATGCGCCAGCTGCGCGTGCTGGTCGCGACCGACGTGGCCGCGCGCGGCATCGACGTGCCCACCATCACGCACGTGATCAACTACGGCCTGCCGATGAAGGCCGAGGACTACGTGCACCGCATCGGTCGCACCGGCCGTGCGGGCCGCGACGGTCTTGCGATCACGCTGGCCGAGCGCCGCGACACGCCGATGATCCGCCGCATCGAGCGTTTCACGACCCAGCGCATCCCGGCCCAGGTCATTGCCGGCCTGGAGCCCAAGACCCCGGAGCCGACCGAGCGCAAGAAGCCCGAAGGCTGGAAACCGGGCATGGGCAAGGCCGGCTTCAAGCCGCGCCGCGACTTCGCACCGCGTGGCGACTTCGCGCCCCGTGGCGAGTTCGCCCAGCGCAGCGAACACCGCGGTGCGGGCGGCGCTGCGCGCGACCGCAGCCCCTTCGACCGCGCGGCCCAGCCGGCGCGTCGCCAGCACGACGACAACTGGTTCGAGCCGGTGCGTGCCCACGACACGCCGCCGCATGCCCGTGACGCCGCCCGCGGCCACGGCCACCAGAAGCCCTTCGGCGCGGCCAACCACGCCAAGCCGCACGGCGATCGCCCGGCCGGCGGCCCGAAGTTCGGCAAGCCCGCCGGTCAGAAGTTCGGCGGCGGCAAGCCTTTCGGCGGCAAGCCCTTCGGCAGCAAGCGCCGCGAAGGCTGATCGCCTCGCTTCGGCGAACGAGCACGGCAAGCCGGGTCCCCGTGACCCGGTTTTTTTTCGCCTGCCCGATGTCCGGCGCGCAAAGCACGGGCCGGCGCTCGCCGGCCCGTGCGTGCACACCGCCTGTCCGGCCCGCCGCACCGGCGGCGTTGAAAAGCGCCCCGGCAGACCCAGGTGATGCCCATCCGCTCACGCGACACCCTGGGGGCCCACTTGCCACTGCTCGTCCTGTTTATCCTGGCGGCCCTCTTCATCGGCTGGGTGCTCAGCGGCCCGGCCCGCCTGGCGCGCCGCCGTGCGCGCATCTGCCGACAGCCCTTCCCGGCCGCATGGCGCACCATCCTGCGACGGCGCGTGCCGCTCGCCGCCAAGCTGCCGCCGCCGCTGCAGTTGCAGCTGAAACGACACATCCAGATTTTCCTGGCCGAGAAACGCTTCATTGGCTGCGCCGGCCAGCCCATCGACGACGAGGTGCGCGTCACCATCGCGGCCCAGGCCTGCCTGCTGCAGCTCAACCGCGCGGCCGACCACTATCCGCGGCTGCGCCAGGTGCTGGTCTACCCGGGCGCCTTCGTGGTCGACCGCGTGCACAGCGAGCCCAGCGGCATCCTGCGCGAGGAGCGCCAGGTGCTGTCGGGCGAGTCGTGGTCGCAGGGCCAGGTGATCCTGTCGTGGCAGGACGTGCTCGAAGGCGCGGCGATCGCGGACGACGGCCGCAATGTCGTGATCCACGAGTTCGCCCACCAGCTCGACCAGGACAAGGGCAGCGCCAACGGCGCGCCCCACCAGGCCGGGCGCCTCCGGCGCGAGCGCTGGGCCGCCGTGCTGAGCGCCGAATACGCCCGCCTGCAAGCCAGTGTGGCCGAGGGCCGGGCCGGGCTGCTGAGCGACTATGCCGCGACCAACCCGGCGGAGTTTTTCGCGGTGGCTTCGGAGGTGTTTTTCGAGCAGGGCCGCGAACTCGCGGAAGAATGCCCGGAGGTCTACCGCGAACTGAGCGAGTTCTACCGGCTCGACCCGCGCAGCTGGTAGCCACGCTCAGGCCGGAGCGTCGGCGAACAGCGGGTGGCGCATCGCCTCCTCCATGCTGAGCACCGGGCTGACGCAGCAGTCGGCCGGCTCGAAGCGGGCGGTCCAGTGGGCCTGGGTCTCGCGGGCGAACAGCGCCGCCACATCGGTCTGCAGCGCCCGCGCATCCTCGCCCCCGACGGCCTGGCCCAGCGACCAGTGCCGTTCGCCCCACTCCGGGCGGCCCAGCACCTCGCAAACGCGACGCCAGAACTTCAGCTCCAGCGCGCCCACCGCCATCCAGCGCGCGTCCTGGGTGCGATAGAGGTTGTAGCAGGGGGCGCCGCCGGTCAGCAGGTCGGCGCCCGGCGGCGGGGCATGGCCACTGCGCTCGACCTGCAGACGCGGCAACAGGTGGTGGGCGTGCACGACGTGCGCCATCGAGATGTCGACGTGCCGGCCACGGCCATGGCGCTGCACGCCCAGCAGGCCGGCCAGGATGCCGGCGACCGCGGCCTGGGTGCCGCCGAAGAGGTCGGCAATCTGGAAGTTGGGCAGCACCGGCCGGCCTTCGCGCGTCGCGATCTGCTGCAGCACGCCAGCCTGCGCCAGGTAGTTGATGTCGTGCCCGGCGCATCCCGCCCAGGGGCCCTGCCGGCCCCAGCCGCTGATCGAGCACATCACGAGGCGTGGGTTGGCGGCCCGCAAGGCAGTCCAGCCGAGGCCCAGGCGGTCCATCACGCCGGGCCTGAAACCCTCCACCAGCACGTCGGCGTCGCGCACCAGCCCGAGCAGCGCCTCGCGGCCGGCCGCGTCCGCCAGATCGATGCGCTGCAGCCGCTTGCCCTCGTTGAGGCGCCGAAAAAACAGGCTCGGCTGCCCTGCAAGGCGCTCGTCCTCGGTCTGCATCAGCACCCGCGCCGGATCGCCGGGCCCCGGGTCCTCGATCTTCAGCACCTCGGCACCGAGGCGGCGCAAGTGCCAGCAGGCATAGGGCCCCGGCAGCAGCCGGCTCAGGTCGAGGACCCGGACGCCGGCCAGCGGCGCGTCGTCGTCGTCGGCCTGGCCGGCGGCCGTCATGTGCGGCGCCGCCTTATTCGAAGCGGCCTTCGCGCAGCCACTTGGTCGCCACCCACTTCTCGCCCTCGATCACGGGGGCGCCGCCATGCAAGGTGCGGGTGGCCGGGTGCGGACGGTCATAGCTGAAAAACACCGCGTTGCCCTTGACCGGCGCGACCTCCAGCTTGATGTCGGGAAAGGTCGTGGCGCCGCCCTTGGCCGGGGTGTTCAGGTAGATCACCAGCGTGCCGACCCGCTGGCCGCCGCGCTTGAGCACCGTGGCGGTGCCGGCCTGGGCCGGGTCGAAGTAGTCGTAGTGTGGCTTGTACTCGGCGCCCGGGCGGTAGCGCAGCACCTGCAGCCCCTCGCCGTTCTCGACCGGCCAGCGCAGCAGCTCGGCGATGCGCCGCTCCAGGCGTTCGCACAAGGCGTTCTCGCCGCGCTGAAAAAACATGCCATCGCTGGTGCGGGCCTCGTTGATCTCGCTCGTGCCGGTCTCGTTCTTGACCGTCTCGGAACGCGCCAAGCGGGACCCGGCCTGCGCCATCAGCTGATCGCACTCCTCGTCCGTGAGCAAGCCGCCGAAGACGACCACACGCGGGTCCTGCATGTTCAGCAGCACCTTCACCTCGTGGCCGCTGATGTTCAGGGTGCTGGGCGACTGCTGCAGCTCGGGCTCCGGCAGGGGTTTCGACTCGGGCGGCAGGCCGGCCTTCAGCGCTTCCAGCTGGCCCTGGCCGCGCAGGTGGGCTTCCAGGGTCTGCTCCATCGCCTGGACCGCTACCTCTTCCTGCCATCCGCTGTCGAGCATGGCCTGCAGCACGGAGTCCGGCGTGTGGCCTGCGGTCGCCTGCTCGATGATCCACTGGCGCAACTGGGGGGTGATCTGTTGGGCACTCATGCGCGCGATTTTGCAGGAAGCGGCGCCCTCCGCCATCGGGACCGGCCCCGGAGGCGTTACACCAGTTTGCGGCGGAACACCAGGCGGTCGGGCTGCGAGAGCCCCGCTTCATAACGGTAGCCCTCGCTGTCGAAAGCGTGCAGCCCGGCCGGCACGTTGACCCGCTGCTCGATCGCGAAGCGCGCCATCAGGCCGCGCGCGCGCTTGGCATGGAAGCTGATGATCTTGTAGCTGCCGCCCTTCCAGTCCTCGAAGACGCACTGCACCACCCGGGCCTTGAGGGCCTTGCGGTCCACCGCCTTGAAGTACTCCTCCGACGCCAGGTTCACCACCACCGGCGAGATGTCGCCGGCCAGGCGCTGGTTCAGATGTTCGGCAATCCTTGCACCCCAGAAGGCATAGAGGTCCTTGCCGCGGGGGTTGGCGAGCCGCGTTCCCATCTCCAGCCGGTAGGGCTGCATCAGGTCGAGCGGGCGCAGCACGCCGTAGAGGCCGCTGAGGATGGCGACGTGCTGCTGGGCCCAGTCGAGCTGGGACTCGTCCAGGCGGGCGGCGTCCAGTCCTTCGTAGACGTCGCCGTTGAAGGCGAGCACCGCCTGTTTCGAGTTTTCCACCGTGAAGCGCGGGCTCCAGGCCGCGTAGCGGGCCACGTTGAGGCTGGCCAGGGCGTCGCTGAGCGACATCAGGGTGGCGATGTCTGCGGGCGTCTTCTGCCGCAGCACCTCGATCAGCTGGGTCGCCTGCTCGACGAACAGCGGCTCGCTGTGGCGGCGGGGGCGCGGCGGCGTTTCGTAGTCCAGGGTCTTGGCAGGCGACAGCAGGAAAAGCATGACGGAAAAGTTCAAGGGTTCGGGATCGCGGGGCGCAAGGTTACCAGTGCCGGCCCCGGTAGGATGCCGGCATGCACAAGCTCCCTTCGACCGCCTCGCCCTGCCCCTGCGGCCGCGGGCGGACCTATGCGGCCTGCTGCGGCCGCTGGCACTCCGGACCGCTGCACCTGCAGGCGCCCGATGCCGAGGCGTTGATGCGCTCGCGCTACAGCGCCTTCGTACTGCAACTGCAGGACTACCTGCTCGCCACCTGGCACCCCGACACGCGGCCCGCCTCACTCGGCGCCGACGAACCCGGCCTCAAATGGCTGGGGCTGGAGGTGCGCCGCCACGAACGGCAGGACGACGACCATGCGCGCGTCGAGTTCGTGGCACGCAGCAAGCTGGGCGGCCGGGCCCATCGGCTGCACGAGCTCAGCCGCTTCGTGCGCGAGCAGGGCCGCTGGTTTTATGTTGACGGCGAGCTGTACTGAGCCCCCGCACGCCATGGCCTCGCCTCCGCGACTTCCGGTGCTCTACCTCGACGAGCGCATGGTCGCCGTGCACAAGCCGCCGGCGCTGCTCGTACACCGCACGCCGCTGGCGCGCGACGACGAGTTTTTCGCGCTGCAGTTGGTGCGCGACCAGCTCGGCGGCAGCCATGTCTGGCCGGTGCACCGGCTCGACCGCGGCACCTCGGGCGTGCTGCTGTTCGCGCGCGACGCCGCCACGGCCCGGACGCTGAGCCTGCAATTCGAGTCGCAGGCCGTGACCAAGACCTACCTCGCCTTGGTGCGGGGCTGGCCGGCGGCCGAAGGTGTCATCGACCATGCGCTGGCCCGCATCGAGGAAGACCGCCCCGACGAGTCGCGCGGCATCAGCGAGGACGCGCAACAGGCGCTGACCCGCTGGCGGCGGCTCGCGACACTGGAGACCGAGTCCTCGCTCGGCCCCCATCCGACCAGCCGCTACGCGCTGCTGGAAGTGAAGCCCGAGACCGGACGCCAGCACCAGATCCGCCGCCACCTCAAGCACATCAGCCACCCGCTGATCGGCGACGCCACCTACGGCAAGGGCCCGCACAACCGCTGGTGGGCGGCCCGGCTGGGGATCCAGCGGCTCTGGCTGCACGCGGCCGAACTCCGGCTCGCCCACCCCGTGAGCGGCGAGCCGCTGCGGCTGGCAGCGCCGCCCGGCGCCGATTGGCAGGCCCTGCTGGCCCAACCCGGCTGGCAGTGAGAGGCGGGCGCCCCTGCAGGAGCGAGGCGCCCCGCGGGTGCCTCGCTCATGCAGGTCGGCGCCGACTCAGCGGGCCGCGATGACCTGGGCCGCGGCATTCACGACCGCGGCAATGCGGCCGATGTCCCGCAGCTGCTGCACGCTGTAGCCTTCCTTCTTCAGCAAGTCGTAGTGCGACTTCACGCAGAAGTGGCACTTCCCGACGATGGAAGCCGCCAGCGCATAGGCCTCGAACTTTTTCTTCTCGACGCCGCCGCTGGTGGCGTAGGCGTTCATGCGCAGTTCGGCGCGCACGGTCTTCAGCTCGGCATCCTCGGCCATCTCGACGAAGGGATACCAGGCGTTGTTCATGCCCATCAGCGCGGCGGCCGTCAGGGCCGCGTTGCGCTCCGCTTCGGGGGTGTTGGCGCTCAGGACGTCGACGATGTCCTTGCTCTTGGCCGCGAAAGCCGCCGCCAGCGCGCAACCCAGGGCGTCTTCGGCCGGCAGGCTGGAGCGTGCGATGGTGCCGTCGATGTTCAGCCGGATGTCCTTGGCGTAGTCGGGGATGAGATCCTTGATAGCGCTAAGGAAGTCCATCGACTTCTCCTAAGTATTTGGGCTGAAAAAACCCGCCGAAGGCGGGTTTCGCGAGCGTGCCGATCAGAGCGTGCTGCCGCCGACGCCGCGATTGCAGGGGCACAGCTCGTCGGTCTGCAGGCCGTCCAGCAGTCGCAGGATTTCTTCGGGCGAGCGGCCGACGTTGAGGTTGTTGACCGAGACGTGCTGGATGGTGTTGTCCGGGTCGACGATGAAGGTGGCGCGCAGGGCAACACCGGCTTCCCGATCGCGCACGCCCAACTGGTCCACCAGCGACCCGGTGACGTCGGCGAAGGCGTAGTGGTTCAGGGCGTTGAGGTCCTTGTGCTCACGGCGCCAGCCCAGCTTGCAGAACTCGTTGTCGGTCGAGCCGCCCAGCAGCACCGCGTCGCGGTCGGCGAAGTCCTTCTGCAGCTTGGCGAAACCGACGATCTCGGTCGGGCAGACGAAGGTGAAGTCCTTCGGGTAGAAGTAAATGATCTTCCACTTGCCCGGGAAGGACTGCTCGGTGATGGTCTCGAAAGCGGATTGGCCGTTTTCTTCGTGGTGGTTGAAGCCAGGCTTCACGCCAACCACGGAAAAAGCTTCGACCTTGTCGCCGATCGTTTTCATTAATAACTCCTGTTTGAGCGGTAGAAGGAAGTGATCAATTGATCATGGCGGAGGCCTGTGTTTTTCCGCATTGGTTTTGCCTAAGCGCCTCACTGGACGTCGGGCTGGAAACACTCGCCGCCGTGCCGTGAAGCAGGCCCAAGGCCAGTTGCTGCTGGCGGCTGCCCCGGCGGGCCAGGCCGTCGAGGGTGGCGAAGTGATGGGCGCCGGGCAGGACCTCGCAGACAGGGACTGCAGTTGGCCCCCAAGCCGCACGGATCAGGGCATTCTGGCGCTGGAACTCTTCGGTCTCAAGAGCTCCCACGACCGCGAGAAGGGGCACCGCAGGGGCCGGGAAGCCCGCGGGGCTGAGCTTGCGCACCGAACGTGGGGTGAGGCCGAGGTCCATCTGCAGGAAGGGCGTCTGCCGCAGCGGCTCCAGGTCGTAGAGGCCGGAGATCGCCAGCGCTCCCTTCACCAGGCCGGCCGGCAGGGCCGGGGTGCAGTCGGCCCAGCGGCAGCTCAGCAGCATGGCCGCGAGGTGGGCGCCGGCGGCATGGCCGGCGACCACGATGCGGTCCGGATTGCCGCCATAGGAGGCGATGTGGCGCGCGACCCAGCCGAGCGCACGCACCATCTGCATCACGATCTGCTCGATCGTCGCGACGGGGCACAGCGCAAAGTTCGGGATCACGACCGCCGCCCCTTGCTCGACGAAGGCCGGCGCGATGAAGGAGTGGTCGGCCTTGTCGAGCGCGCGCCACCAGCCGCCGTGCAGGAACACCAGCACCGGCGCTCGCGCACGGTGGGTCGGGAAGACATCCAGCGTTTCGTTGAGCCCGTCGCCGTAGCGCACGTCGACCCGGCGCGAGAGTGCCGCACGGGCCTGGGCGGACTGGTGAGCCCAGCTCAGCAAGGTTTGCGAATAGTCCGGAATACGTCCTCGGTTGCTGTATTGGGCGTTGAGCCAGGCTGGATCAGGCTTGCGCTGCATCGGCGTTTCCTCCACGCGATCGTCTCGTCGTTCTGCACGGGTCGTGCACTTCCTAGCTTGCTGACTTCCTATACTGCTGACTGACGGATTTTCACCGCAACAGGGCAAGCACGATGAACCTCACGGTCCTGGGAATCGGCCTAATGGGCATGCCGATGGCCAAGCGCCTGCGCGAAGCGGGTTTTGAAGTGACGGCCTGGAACCGCACCCGCGAGAAGGCTTTGCGGCTCGCGTCGCATGGGGCACGCGTGGCGCATACCGCGGCGCAGGCCGTGCGCGACGCCGACATCGTGATCACCATGCTGGACAACGGCGAGGTGGTCGACAGCGTCTTGTTCGGTCAGGGCGTGGCCTCGGTGCTCAAGCCCGGAACACTGGTGATCGACATGAGTTCGATCAAACCTTCACAAGCCCGCCAGCACGCCGCCCGCCTGCGCGAGCTGGGCATGGCCCACCTCGACGCCCCGGTTTCCGGCGGCACCGTCGGCGCCGAAGCGGGCACGCTGGCGATCATGGCCGGAGGCGAGGCCGCCGACTTCGAGCGCGCCCTGCCCGTCTTCGCCCCGCTGGGGCGGGCCACCCATGTCGGCCCCCACGGCGCGGGCCAACTTGCCAAGCTGGCCAACCAGATGATCGTCGGCATCACGATAGGCGCTGTCAGCGAGGCCCTGCTGCTGTGTGCCAAGGGCGGTGCCGACATGGCGAAGGTGCGAGAGGCGATCCGCGGCGGTTTCGCCGAGAGCCGGGTGCTGGACCTGCACGGGCAGCGTATGGTGGAGAACGACTTCGTCAAACGGGCGGCGCTGACGGTGCAGCTGAAGGACATGCGCAATGCGCTGGACACAGCGTCGGAGCTGGGGTTTGAGGCACCGGTGACGGGTTTGTTCGAGCAGTTGTACGCAAGCGCCACGGAGCACGGCTTCGCGGAACTGGACCACAGTGCGCTGTTCTGCGAACTGGCACGGCGAAACGGGATGCGCTGAGGCACTTGCCACGCCGCCGGGCGATTCCGCTACAATGCCGAGGTTTTCGGGGACGTAGCTCAGCTGGGAGAGCGTCGCGTTCGCAATGCGAAGGTCGGGAGTTCGATCCTCCTCGTCTCCACCAGAACATCACGCCCAACCGGTCTCGGTTGGGCGTTTTTGTTTGGGCGTTTCCCGCGACGGCGCGGGGTTCCGGCCAGTTTGCGAAGGTCGATGCCCTGCCCTTCGCGGCCGGTTTGAGGTCGAGTTCGACTCTCTTTTGCCCCCGTTTCTCTAAAAATCTCAAGCGACTTTCTCGATTCGACCTTCGCAGAAGTCGTTTCGGGACAAGCACTTGCGCGTGTGTCGAAGAGAGCAGTTGCGCATCATCTCGGAGGAGCAAAGCGAAGAGAAAACCGAACCCGCCCATCGGTGACCCCTCCTGCCGAAAAGGACGATGGTCGTATCCCGACCCGTTGCGGCCCTTCGATGAACTTCGGCGGATGGCGGCTGAGCAGCGGAAGCGGACATGCGCCGTACGGCAGAATCTGCCCCATGGCAGTCAAAGATGTCCTGACGCTCGACTTTGAATGCGGGCGAACTCCGCTCTTCGTGAGGCAGACAGTTGCAGTCGCTTTCGGCATCCCGCTGGGACAGGAGTTCACGTGGGACTCTCTGATCTCGCTCGCATGCGATGCCGTTCGAGCCTCTCCACCTCGCCGCATCTCCGTGCTGTCGCTCGTTTACCTCGGCGTCGTCATGCCGGACGAGGCAGAAGGGGTGAGTCGCCTTTTGCAGGCGCTACGACGGATGCACCCTGCATTGGACATCTCCGTCGCGCTGAACCGGTAATGGGGTAGTCCACTTGCTTGGTCCGCTTTCAGCCTTGAACGGACCGCCGGTTTTCAGCCACGGTGCCTGGATGGAAACTGCAAACACTGACGTGAGCGCGAGGAAATGAGGAAATGAATGACGCCTGATCGCCTGCACTGGACGGAGAGTGACATCGAGCGAATCGACGTCAACGAGAGAACCCTCACCGTTGTAGCGTCAAAAGTGTTCGTGCTCGGCGAACACTGTCCGCGGCGGTTGAAAGTCACCTTTCATGGCGTTTGCCGCGCCGAACTTGAAGTCACGGAGTACATCGGGCCTCCGCAAGCGCCGCTCGGATTCGAAGAGCCTCGCAGAGTCCATCTTGTTCCCCGCTCCGACGCAGGAACCGCCAAAACATTCGCCCTAGAAGGCATCTCTACCTTTGATCCGATTGCATGGATTGACCTGGAGCTTGACGCTGAAGGGGCGGTGATCGAAGAAGTGCGCGAATGACGGCTTTCAGCCTGAAGCGGTCGACCGCATTGCAGCGGAAGCGGCGCTTGTTCTGGAGGCACAATCCTTGTCACCCGAAAACCCACTTGTTCGTACAGATGCTCAATCTTCACGCCCCGATCGAGCCAGGAAGATCAGCCGCTGGGTTCAAAATTGGACAGCAACAATCGAGCGTCGAACGCGTGATGAAGCCAGCGCGCAGAGGAACCTACGCGGACGGCTTCAACCTTAACGAGGCGATTTCCGAGAACCGCGGTGTTCTGCTCGTCGAGAATTTCCCCATTGGCGATCGAGGCTTCACTCTCTACTTCGGGCCTGATGTGGTCCGCCTTTGCTTTTCCACCAATGGGCGCCTCGGCTGCATATATACATTCGACGGTTATCTAGGTACATACAACGGGGTGCGGATCGGCGCCCCGCTCTCCCAGCTAACAGGAGCCGAGCCGTTTGAGTTCGACGGCGGGGACGAGATGTACTACCGGGTCGATCGGCAAGGACAGTACATCGCAGGGCTAGCGGTGGTCGCCGCCGAAGCGGATGCGACGGAGCACGAGTCCACTTCAATCGTTGGGTACTGCGTCCACGACTGGACGGTCTTCGATACCGGCGTCCGATAAGAGGTTCGGATCTGAGTTTCGCGATCGGTAGAGGACAAGTGGCAAAGTGTCGTGGTCCAGTTTTTTCGGACACACCGATAGGTAAAAGTGTGGCCTATAGGGTGGCGGCCACTATTTGCTCGTGAACAACCGGCGAGCGGTAGCCGAGCGTGGAGTGCAAGCGCACCGAGTTGTAAAAGCCGACGATGTAGTCGGCGAGATCGGCAGCAGCTTCGAGGTGGTTGGCGGAGCCTGTCAGGATTTTTGTGTTTGGGGCATAGCATCTCGAACAGGAGCATCTATGCCAAGCAAGAAGAAGCCGGCTGCGGCCGCACAGGCGGCACTGCCGTCGATTCCCAAGGAATTGATTGACCAGTTCGTGAAGGGCCCGATGAGCGCCGAGGCGGTCCAGGCCGCCTCGATGGCGTTCAAGAAGGCCCTGATCGAGCGCGCCTTGGGCGCCGAACTGTCGCACCACCTGGGCTACCCGCCCGGGGCCACCAAGCCGGAAGAGGCGGGCAACCACCGCAACGGCACCAGCGGCAAGACCGTGCTGACCGAAGACGGACCGCTGCGCGTGGAAGTGCCACGCGACCGCGAAGGCAGCTTCGAGCCGGTACTCATTCCCAAGCACGAACGGCGCTTTACTGGCTTCGACGACAAGATCGTGGCGATGTACGCGTGCGGCATGACGGTGCGCGAGATCCAGGCTTTCCTGGCCGAGCAGTACGGCACCGAGGTGTCGCCGGAGTTCATCAGCTCGGTGACCGACGCGGTGATGTCGGAGGTGACGGCCTGGCAGAGTCGCCCGCTGGAGCCGATGTACCCGGTGGTGTTCTTCGACGCGCTGCGGGTGAAGATTCGCGAAGACGCGGTGGTGCGCAACAAGGCCGTGTACCTGGCGCTAGGCGTGCTGCCGGACGGCACGCGCGACATCCTGGGGCTGTGGATCGAGGGCACCGAGGGCGCCAAGTTCTGGCTCAAGGTCTTCAACGACCTGAAGACGCGTGGGGTGGGCGACATCCTGATTGCCGTCACCGACGGCCTGAAGGGCCTGCCCGAGGCTTTGGCGGCGGTGTTTCCCGCCACCACGCTGCAGACTTGCATCGTGCACTTGATCCGCAACAGCCTGGACTTCGCCAGCTGGAAGGACCGCAAAGCGCTGGCCGCGGCACTCAAGCCGATTTACAAGGCCGCCAGCGCCGAGGCCGCAGCGGCCGAACTGGATGCTTTTGAGGCGGGGCCTTGGGGTACGAAGTTCCCCACGGTCGTGGCCGCTTGGCGACGCAGTTGGGATCGGGTGATTCCGTTCTTTGCGTTCGCGCCGGCGGTGAGACGGGTGATTTACACAACGAACGCCATAGAGAGCATCCACGCCCAGTTGCGTAAGATCATCAAGACACGCGGGCACTTCCCCAGTGACGATGCGGCCACCAAGCTGCTTTGGCTGGCGCTGCGCAACATCACGGCCGACTGGGGCCGTGCGGCCAAGGAATGGCGCGAAGCGATGAATCAGTTTGCGATCGCCTACGGCGACCGCTTCATAAAGACCGCCGTTTAGCGGCTGGACTTCAGAGCCTCACACACAAAAAATCGGACAGGCCCGTCCTGGGCTTGCTCATCTGTACGTTGGCTGGCTACAAGCTCTTTGCTGCCATTCAGCATGCGGCCGTGCATGGCACCATACTTCTCGGCGACCCTAGGCCCAGTCTTCCCGGTCGTCGAGGCCTTCGGTTTCCTGTCCCGTGGGCTGAAGCTTGGAGCTATCTGGCCGGTTGGATTAGCGTTGCAGTGGGTGGCTTATGCCTCTGCCCGCTCTGGGGCGGTCCCGGACGGTTTGTCGCTTTGGCCGTCTTGCTGTTCTTTGTCGGCTTCATTCTCGTAACCGCTGCGCCCATGCTCGGTTCCGTGACAGGGGTAGCTACCTTCTTCGGTTCGCTCTTTCTAATGATTCTTGCTGCCGCTGTCATCTGCCTCTGGCGATAAGCGTGCTGGTCCTCTCAGCTACCTGGGCCTCGCTGCACCGGTACGCGTCACTGGTCGACGCCTTGACATCAGGCCGCCTGCCGTTCCTCAACAGAGCCGCGAACCAGCTGGCTCGCGACGTTGCAGGGCAGCAGTTCCGCCACCCGATCCACGCGATGTTTGCCGATGTGTTGCAGCACATGCGCCAGGTACGCCTGCGGGTCCAGGCCGTTCAGCTTGGCCGTTCCGATGAGACTATAGAACGTCGCCGCCCGTTCGCCTCCTGCGTCTGATCCGGCGAATAACCAATTCTTCCTGCCGAGGGCCACGGCGCGGATCTCACGCTCGGCCGCATTGTTATCGAGCTCCACCCGCCCGTCCTCGGCGTAGCGCACGAGCGCAGGCCAACGGCCCAGCGAGTAGCGAATGGCCCGGGCAAGTTCGGACTTCGACGAGGAGGCCGCGAGCAGGCCGTCCATCCACCTGCGCAGTGCCTGCAGCTTCGGCACCGCGTGCTCTTGCCTCACCCGCCACCGCTCGTTGGGCGGCCGGCCGCGAACGTGCCGCTCGATCTCGTATAACTCGCCGATGCGCCGCAGCGCCTCGTGGGCCTGCGGCGACTTCGTGGCCTGTTGCAGCTCGAAGACTTGCGCCGCGCATGGGCCCAGCAGCCTGCCTCGACCACGCGGCCTTGCTCGTACAGCGCCTCGAAGCCCGAATAGCCGTCGGCCTGCAGGATGCCAGCAAAGTGCTTCAGATGTTCCTGTGGCCGCTCGCCCTTGCGGTCGGGCGAATATTGGAACCACACCGCCGGCGGCGCCTGGCTGCCCATCGGCCGCTCGTCTCGCACGTACGCCCACAGCCGCCCGGTCTTCGTGCGTCCCTTGCCGGGCGCGAGCACGGCCACCGGCGTGTCGTCGGCGTGCAGCTTCTCGGCGCTGAGCGCGTACTGCTGCAGCGCGTCCATCAAGGGGTCCAGCAGCCGCGAAGCGCTGCCCACCCAGTCCGCCAGCGTCGAGCGCTCCAGCTCAACCCCCTCGCGGGCGTAGATCTCGCTCTGGCGGTACAGGGGCAGGTGGTCGGCGAACTTGCTGACCAGCACGTGTGCCAGCAGGTTCGGGCCCGCCAGGCCCCGAGCGATCGGGCGACTCGGCGCCGGCATCTGGGTCAGGGTCTGGCAGCGCGGGCAGGCGTACTTCGGCCTGACGTGTCGGACCACCTTGAAGCGCTGCGGCACCAGCTCCAGCACCTCGGCCACATCCTCGCCGACGTAGCGCAGCTCGCCGCCGCACTCGCTGCAGCTGCAGGCCGGCTCATGAAGCACCGTCTCGCGCGGCAGGTGCGGCGGCAGTGGTTTGCGTGCAGGGGGGTGATGCGCAGGGGTGGACGGCGCGGTGTTCTGCGCCTCGCCGTCCGGCAGCGCGCTGCACCGGGTCTCGAGGTCTTCGACCAGCAACTCCAGCTGCCCGATGTGCGCCAGGCGCTCGGAACTGGCGCCGAACTTGTCTCGCTTATGTTAGTGGTCTTCCAATAATCCTCAGTCGTGGTCGTCGGATTTTCCCCACCCATCAACGCCAAGGAGCGAGCGATGGAACTGGAAGTTCGATCGGCCTGCGTGCCGGACGGGGGTTGCGCTGCACAGGGCCCGAGGGCGCTGTGCAGCGCGTCGGCCTGCTCAACGTTCCGCCTCCCGCTCGGCCCGGCCGCTAGAACACGGAGACTGCGCTACTGCTCGGCGTTGGATGAGCGCGGATGATCGGCACAGGTACCGGCATGGAAATCGAATTGGGCACGCTGGATGCTAGTGCAGGTTGGGAGAAAGCCGGTCAGCCTCAGGGCAAAAGCCCGTGGTTCAGTCCAAGCTACATCGTTATTTATGTCAGCAGTACGACACTTTGTACACCGGGCAACACCGCCCAGCTTGCAGCGTTCGGCCGGCTATGTGGGGGAGCCGATTCCGGCTACGCCCCCCAAAATTAGCTGTTTCCACGACGGCCCTGCTATCAAATGAAGCCTTCTGGGTGAACCCGGCCCACGGCATCCGCATGCTGCACATCGGCGTGCCCGTCCCTTGCACATTGTCTGAGCTCCAACCGGGCTGTCCCGTGCCAGAGCGGGCCTGCTCAAGCGGCTTCCCATTTCGCATGGTCCCCTAGCACGCAGGGCGCTCTCGCAAGCGCGAGGAGGACTTCCATGAAATCGTTCACCCCGCGGCCGTGGCACGTCGTCGCCCTCATGGCCGGCAGCACCGGACTCGTGCTCAGTCTGTGGCAGGACAGAAGCGTCGCCGACCGGCTGCTGCCGCACGGCTACTGCTTCACCTGGAGTCCGACGCTGCTCGGCATGCACGTCGTCAGCGACGCCCTGATCGGCCTCGCCTACGTCACCATCCCGCTGACGCTGCTGCATCTCGTTCGGCGACGCGGCGACCTGCCCTTCCACTGGATGTTTGTCCTGTTCGCCTTGTTCATCGTCAGCTGCGGGACGACGCACTTCATGGAGGTCTGGACGGTGTGGAATCCGAGCTACTGGCTGTCCGGCAGCGTCAAGGTTGTCACCGCCGGCGCCTCGGTGCTCACCGCGATCGCGCTCATCCGCTTGGTACCACACGCCTTGACGGTCCCGTCAGTCAACCATTTGAAAGCGGCAATGTCAGCGCTGGAGGAAGAGGCCAGTCGTCGCGAGCAGCTACTGGCCGAGGCTGAACGGCTGCGGATTGCCGCTGAGGCAGCAAGCCGCGCCAAGTCTGACTTCCTGGCGACGATGAGCCATGAGATCCGCACACCGATGAATGGCATCCTCGGCACCGCCGACTTGCTCGTGCGGTCGCCGCTGGGCGAGCGTGAGCGTGCATTGGCTGAGACGCTGCTGCGGTCGAGCAAGTCGCTGCTCGGCATCCTGAACGACATCCTCGATCTCTCCAAGATCGAGGCGAACGAGCTGCACGTGGCAGCGGAGGCGTTCGACCCGCGCAGCTTGCTGGAAGAAGTCCGCGATTTGTTCCTCAGCTACGCGGGAAGCAAGGGGCTCGGTCTTACGCTGGACACTGATCCCGCCGTGCCGCACGCCGTGGTCGGTGACGTTGACCGGGTGCGGCAAGTGTTGAGCAATCTGGTCAGCAATGCGGTTAAGTTCTCCGTGGCCGGTAGCGTACAGCTGCGTCTCACGGCCCGCCACGTTGCGGCAGACCGAGCGCTCCTGCGCTTCCAGGTCGAGGACAGCGGGCTGGGCATTCCATCCGAAGCCCGTGAGCGCCTTTTCCAGCCCTTCCGGCAGCTGGACAGCTCGACAGCGAGACGTCATGGTGGCACTGGACTGGGACTGGCGATCTCGCAACGCCTCGTTCAATTGATGGGAGGCACGATCGACTTCAAAAGCACGCCGGGCAAAGGAACCTGTTTCTGGTTCGAGTTGCCCATGCCTGTTTCGGATGCGGTGGCACCGCCCGTCCCGCGGCAGGAGTCTCCTGAATCGCGCTTCGCCCACAGCGGCGCCGCCCCGCTGACGCCGGCGGAGCCCCTGCACCCTTCACCCGGCCCCGGCGCTCCGCGGATCTTGGTGGTCGAAGACAACCCGGTGAACAGTCTTGTGCTCGAGGCACAGCTGGCGGAGCTGGGATGCACTTGCGAGGTCGCCGCCGACGGGGACGAGGCGCTGCGCAGCCTGGAGACCGGTGAGTACGACCTGGTGCTGATGGACTGCATGTTGCCGGGCCTGTCGGGCTACGAGGTGTGCCAGCGCTGGCGCCGCATTGAGCAGGAACGCGGGCGGGGTCGCTTGCCGATCATCGCGCTCACCGCCAACGCCCTCGCCAGCAACGTCGAAGAGGCGCGTTTGGCGGGGATGGACGACTTCCTGACAAAGCCTTGCACGATGGACAAGCTGGGACGCGCCATCCGTCGTTGGCTGCAGCGGGGAGATCACCCCACTTTCTAGGGAATTACAAGGTGGCTGTTCCAGCCCACACTTGCCACACCAGCCGGCGCCTTTCAATGCGGAAGTCCGGCGTGCGTATTGCATCTATTTACAGGCCAAGCGCTGCTGCCATCCAGACTACGGCGTGTTTTCAGACAACTCTCAGGGAAATGAGGTGTCCCAGTTGCTGGGACACCAGCTGGCCCAGCTTCGTGAGAAGCTGGGACGGGCCCGCTGCGCGGCAGCGCATCACCGACCTGGTCTGCTCGGGGAAGTGCTCCTGGCGGCAGGTGGGGTTGTCGCGGTGCGAGAGCGGCTGTTCTTCGAAATGCTAGGCCCACCGGGAGCCGACATGCCGATGCAGCTGTGCTTCAGCCTCTACGGCGCCATGAAAAGCTGGCTGGCCGAACTCATTCTCGTACAGAGTGACCCTGGGACCCTCGCGAGGCCGCTGGAGAAACTGGAGTCAGTGGTCGGCGCCCTGGCCCGCGCTGAAGCGCGGGAGCTCAAAGCGCTGCTCTTGCACCGCCAAGTGGGGGAAACCGAACAGCGATGCTGGCGGCGGGGGTGGAACTGCTTATGGGCCGCCATGTCGGCGCTTCCTCCTCCGTGATCCCGTCCGACTTGAACGAACTCGTACAAGAGGCTCGGCTCGTCTTGTCCTCGCTGGCGCATCCCGGCAGAGTGACACCGCCACGTCGGCCCCGGCGCAATGGGAGGCGCAGCCGATAGCGCTGCCACCACGTCGGAGTCCTCGGCTCCAACCCGTGCGGCTGGTCATCGCCGACTGGTTCATGGCCTTGTACTGGGCTGCGAAGGCGACAGCGTTGGTCGGTGTCTTAAACGCCGACACGGGCTGGGGCTCGACGTTCCTGCCCGCACGGCCCCCTGGCTGCCATCGTCGACTTCACCTTCAACCTCGGCGCCGGCCGGCAACAGACGTCCTCATTGCGTCGACGGGTCAACGAGCGTGATTGGCCCGCCGCAGTGCACGAGCTGCGACGCTGCGTGTACGGAGGAGGCAGAGTGCTGCCTGGGCTGGTGGCCCGCCGAGAGGCGGAGGCGCTGTTACTCGTTATGGCCAGCTGAAGAGCCGACGCCGCAGCGACCGTGTGGCCCTGCCCCCTCCCTTGCTCCCTGTGCCGCTGGTCGCCGTGGAACCTCACTGCAGTCCCTCCTCAACCTGACAACGTCTGTTCCCCAGTTGGATGAATTTGACGCGTAGGGTCCACGGTCTATGCTGCTTCTGGAGCGCAGGCGGTCGATGTGGCTTCAGAAACAGATGATGCACTGCTCACTTGTATGAAGGCAACGTTGCATCTTGCGCCCCTGTGAAATCAAATCACTGGAAAGGGAGAAATGCAGGAGCAAACAAATCAAAGCGCAAGTCCTTCGAAGGACAAACCCGAGCCGGAGCCGAAATCTCTGGACAGGCGCTTTGTTCCCCGGTACCCCCGAGGCAAGCTGCTTGCGCTGATGTCTTTGTTGACATGGACGGTCTTCGCGCTTTCGCTTTTCATCGGCGGCCCGGCTGAACTGAAACGGTTGACCCTAGGAGCGCTTGTGGCTGGCTTCGTTGTTTTGACGTTTCCCAATCTTCATTCACAGAGCCGAGCGGTCCGCTGCGGCCGACCTTCTCGCTCTGCCTAAAAGCCGACGCGCGGCGACACAGTCGGACTACGCGCGTCGAATGTTTTCAATTTACCGTTCTCAGTCGACGGGAAACACCAGCTTTATCTCTGAAGCGTCTCCGTCGGCTAGCGACGCTAATGCGTCTGCCATTTCACGGAGCATTTCATAATTCGTCCGAATGTTGGCGGAGGCTGAAAACGCGATTCCATCAGCCGCTGCGCTGTCGTCCGGAACCGCTAACCTAACTAGAAAACGGACAGCGCCACGAGCACCCTCTGGTGAAACCTTAAAGTAAAGGTGCTCCTGAACAAGTTCTGTTGCCGCTTCGTTCCAGACCCCAGCAGCAAGGCAAGGATAAGGTTCTTCGCCGAGCGGAAACTTCTTGATCGCCTTCGAGAAGTTGTCCAGCTCCGCCATTCTTAGCCACCCTCTTCCTTCTCCAGAAAAATTGCCGGCTCGAAAGCTAATATGGAGTTCCGCAGCGTTGTAGTCACCGGGGTAAATAGAGATGTCCAGTTCTAGCTTCATTTCGATTCCTATTTGAACTTCAGCTCAACGTTCAAACCTCTTCCATTTGTGAAATAGTGAATAGTAATCCTTCGACCATTGGGACAGACATGCTTGTGTTCCATCTTTCTCCAAGGTCCCGCACCATAATGCGCAACGAGCCGAGGCTCATCGCCCATCTGTCCCATAATTGGCACGCCAGCTCCTGCCTTTGCCTCTGCCAGCGCAAGTTGCTCGCAGAGGTCGCCAGGTTCCACGTCGGGTTTCGCCGGTTTACAGACTTGATCGTTGCTGGTGGAGCTTCCTGAGGCGTCTGAGTATATGAGGCCGTTCAGCCACTCGCCCGTAGCCCGTCCCCCCCAACTTCCAAGACGGCCTCCTGCCAACCCTCCTGGAAAGCCTCCACCAGCGGGCCAAATGACTTCCCCGGCAGCAGCGCCGACAATCCGTCCGCCCCACATTCCGACGATTGCACCGACGTCGCCGGCTGGGCTCAAGCCGGCGGCGTCGGTGAGCCGCATTGGGCTTCCTGCTGCATAGCTGTAGGTTCCAAGTCCTCCTGCCAAACCGAGCGGGTCACTCTGCAAATACCGCCCGGTATGCGAGTTGTATGATCGGAAGTAGTTATATGCTGCGGCCGTTTCCTGGTCAAAGTACTGGCCTGGGAACCTGAGGTGAAAATCCAGCCGGTGAGTTGACGCCTGCCCTTGCGGAGCCGAGTTGGCCGCCGCTATGCCGAAGGGCTCATTCAGCACCGCCCACTCCCACCGCTTGACACCCGCCGAGTCGGTGATCAACCGGGGTGTGTTGAGATGGTCGGTGTGAACGTAGCGCACCTGCGGCAGGTTCAGCGGCGTCCCAGTGGTGCGGATCTGCTGGGTTGGCGTCGCGCCAGTGATGACCGCCACAGGCTGGTTCCCCAGCCAGATGTACTCGCGCTTGACCAACTGGTTGGCATCGCGCTCGGCGATGAGTTGGCCGCCGTGGTCATAGTGAAAGTAGGTGTCGCTGTTGCCGACATAGGCCGGCGGACTGTAGGTGACGCCATTTGACGTCAGCGTCGAGCCCGCTTTGCGGATGCGCTGCCCCAACCCGTTGTGACTGTACACGTGCCGTGCCATCGGCCCGTAGCTGACGTTCAGCCGTCCGGTGACGACCAAGCCTTCACCGGTGGTGTAGGTGTAGTTGATGGTGCCCAGCGGGTTGGCCGGGTCCACCGTAATGTTGCCGGTCGTGTCGGTGGTGAGGGTCTGCGCCGGCTGGGCGTCGACCTTCACGCTCTCCAGCCGATTGTTCGTCGCCGGGTAGGTGTAGGTGGTGGTGCTGGCGCCTGCACCGCTGACGATGCGCTGGGTGCGGTTGCCGTTGAGGTCGTAGTCGTAGCTGTAGGTGGCGCTGGGAAGCACCGCCTGGGTCAGACGGTCGAGGTTGTCGTAGCTGAACGTGACCTTGGTCGGCGTGGCGGCCGGGCCGGTGCGGATCTCGGTGATGCGGCTGGCCGGGTCGTAGACCAGGGTGTACTGGGCCTGCTCGGCGCCGATGCCCGGGGCGCCCTGGCCCAGCGTAAAACCGGTGATGCGCCCGTCGAGGTCGAAGCTGCGGCTGTAGCGCTGCACGGGGGTGGTGCTGCCGTTGCCGAAGGTGAAGCTCTTGACGGCGTAGCTGCCGACGTCCAGCGTCTGGTACTGCACGTTGCTGACCACCGCCTGGGCGGTGCTGCCGCCGGGGTCGGTGGTTGTAACGCCGCCGATGCGGCCCTGCGCGTCGTACTGATAGTCAACCTTGCGGCCCGAGGGGTAGGTGAGCCCCAGCAGCCGGCCGGCCTGGGTCCCGCTGGTGGCCCAGCGGTAGCTCAGCGTGTCGGCAGCCGTGCAGGTGGTGGCGGCGCCCCAGAGCTGGCAACGCCGCAGCAACCGGCCGCGGCTGTCATAGGCGAATTCCAGGCGGCTGGTCTGCACGCCGCCGCTGGTGAGCTCGGTGAGGCTGGTGAGCTGGCCGCGGCCGTAGTTCTCGGCACCGGCCGTGGTGCTGTAGGCGTCGTACCCGTGCACGGTCTTAGCGCCGCTCGGCCAGGTGATGGTGGTGGGGCGGTTCAGTGCGTCATAGACGTAGACGATCTTCTGCCCGCGTGCGTTAGTCAGCTCGGTGACGTTGCCGGCGGCATCCACCTTGGTGATGGTGGTGGTGCCGGTGTCGGGGCTGATCACATTCACCGGGTTGCCCAGGCCGTCGACGCCGTAGCTCGTCGTGTTGCGCTTGGGGTCGGTGACGCCGGTGAGCTGGTCGCGCTGGTCGTAGCTGTAGTCGATCAGCGGCGTGCCGGCACCGGCCTTGGGCACCGGCAGTTCTTGCTGCTTGAGCCGGTCGAGGTTGTCGTAGCGCTGGATCGTGACCTGCGCGCGCGGATCAGTGATTTTGGTGCGGTTGCCCTCGGCGTCGTATTCGTACTGGGTGGTGGTGTCCTGCGTGGGCGTCGTCTGTGCCCAGGCCGACAGGGGCAGCACCTGGGCGCTGATCAAGGCGCCGACCAGGGCGCGCTGCGCCCAGGGCCGCGCGTGGCGGGGGTGTCTCATGCGGTCCTCTCCCGATGAAAGGTTGTTATGCGGTGTTCTGTGGGTTGTTTTACTGCAGCGTGCCCGTGGCCGATTGCAGGCGGCCCAGTGCGTCGAAGGCGCGGCCGAGGTTGCGCGTGAGCACACCCTGCGGGTCCTTGATCTCTTCCTTGGTGCGGTTGCCGGCGTTGTCCAGCGTATAGGTCACCGAGTTGCCCAGGCCGTCCGCCAAGCCGGTCAGGCGGTGTGCGTCGTCGTAGCGGTACTCGATGTAGCTGGCGTCGGGTTGCGTCACGCGCTGCAGCAGGCCGGTGGGGTAGTAGTCGTAGGTGGTCAGCTCGGTGCCAACCATAACGGTCTTCAAGCGCTGGCGCAGGTCGTAGGTGTACGTGGTCACCACCCCGTTGGCGTCCTTCATCTCCAGTACCTGGCCGTGCGGGTTGTACTTCGTGTACTGCGCCACCTGACCTGCCGGGTTGGTCACCTGCTGCAGGTCGCCCTTGGTCCAGTTCGCTGTGGTGTCAGCGTAGTACTCGTAGCGGGTCACGTCCGCGACGTCGGTGCGTGGGCCGTCCTCCGTGAGTACCTGGCCAAAGCTGTTGTACGAGTAGGTCCACTGCCGCGCCGCGGCGCCAGGCGCCAACGCCGCAGCGAAACCCTTGGAGCCGTCGACGTCCGTAGTCGCTTGCTCCACGCGCTTGCACACCACCGCGATCGGCTTGCCGTCCGGTAGCTTGGCAACGGCTGGCGCGCAAACTGCGATCGCATTCCCGTTGAACGGATCGCTCTGACCGTTGTAGACGGTCGTCACAATGCGGCGCGGCTCTGCCACCCGGGTCTGCAAGGCCCAGTCCGGATGCCACTGCGTGGTGATTTTGCGCGCAGCCACCGGCACACTCGCCCCGTCCGCCAGGACCGCGCTGCAACTAGCAGTATTGGCCAGGCCCTCAACTCGCACCGACTCTAGACTGCGGCCCGGCTCATAGGCATAGCACACGCGCCTACCGTTGAAGTCGTCCCGGCTTGCCACACTGCCGTTGCTGTCATAGCTGATTTCGCTGGTACTCGCAGTGCAACCTGCTCCCGCGGGCTGATCAATGATCGTTGGTCGCGGCAACCCCTTGTCTGGAGCGTTTGCCGGGTCGCGCACCAACGTGGCCTGTGTCTCGATATTAGAAACGACATTATTGGGAGACGTTATCGTCAGGCCTTTGACCGGAATCCACTCGTGATAGCGTGTGAAAACGCTGTTTTTCGAGTTGTATACCATCGAGATGACTCGGCGGGGTGCCTCTGTATAATTCACGACAAACTTGTTCACACCACCCGCAAGTTCGGTTGTTCTGGCCCAGCCTATGGCGTCGTAGGTAATCGTAGCGTAACGCGCTCCAGCTTCGTCGATGATACCTGTGAGCGCCCATTCCTGCTTCGGGTGGCTGCTGTCGTAGACGAAAAACCTCGAGGCGTCCGGCCACTCCAATCCCGCAAGGTTTCCGTTCGCATCGTAAGACGTCCCAATAGAAAGCCCCGCTGGATCTATGATCTTGTCGATCACCACCTCGCCTGTTGTCAGGGTCTTGTATGTGAACATCACCTGGCGACCGAACGAGTCCTGCAGGGAAATCATGTATCCGGGACCGGGTGCGACTTCTGCCGCCGTTGCGCTGGTGCTGTACGTGGGGGTAAGTAAGGTTCCAGACGCGGTGCTCATCGCGACCAGTTTTCCTGTACTGCCATACCTCTCCAGCACTTGTGAGGACATGTCGCGATATAGATACCCACCCTCAAAGGAGGTGATCCTGTCAACGGGACTAGCCTCGGACAGCAGGGTGCCCGACTTGTAGGTGAAGCTGAACACCTTAGCTCCACCACGTATCGCCAATAAGCTTCGATGTTCCGGTCCTATGATCAGTTCCCGATGGAAGTTGGTCCACCACAGTCGCCCAAGCTGGCCGTTGATCGGCATGGCGCCTTGCAATTCGTCTTCATCGGCTCTCAGTGCACCGCGCAGGCTGTCATACGCGAGCTGAAGCCGCTGCCCGCCTAAGCTTATATGCGTTGAGTCCGTGTAATGTTCACTGCCGGTCAGCGGATGAATAGGTTTGCCGTAAGCAGGACAACTGTCTGGAGGAGGGTCTTGGTATACGTCCAACACGGGAAACGGCACAGCAGAGATACTCGCGAACACGTACTCGTCACCTTCACGGAGACCGCCGGCAGAGCATCGGGGTCCCACAATGACCTTACATTGGGCCTGGGCGACCGCCGAGTAAATCGGCGGCGGCACCGGGGTAATACTTCCCACCCCTTTGTAGCGATGGGTGCAGGTGTTGTGCACCATCCACTCTTCAAACGCTTTCTGGCAGCCGATCTCTGGACTCTCGTACCCTCCCCGCGGAAACATCAATCCGCCCCAGCGGAGGACCTTTTGCGGAATAGAAGGCGCCTGAGCAACAGAGGACGTGACCAAAATAAGGGACATCGTGAGGCCGACTGCAGGTCGCTTGAAGACCGGGCGAGACCAGAGCGTAGGATGGATTGTAATTTTCATTGATGCCTTTCGGGAATCATGTTGAGCTACCATTTTGTTTGGAACAGCTGTTTTTGCTGTTTTCATTCGACCGAATAGAGAGTGCCTGGGTGTTGCAGGCGTTATGCAAATACTTCGTTTGCCCTCATCTCTTCAAGAGCTTGTCCGCAGCAACGAATCTCTTGCCCCAATTAATTCAATCTCGTGCCGGTAAGTAGACGAACCGGCGATCGTCGGCCCCAAGTGGCCCCGAATGCGCATACACCCCCATGACACCTCCATTCGGAGCGGCTACCAATCCCCATTCCTGGCGTGCCGAGTAAGGATCCAAATAGATGCGCCTCAGGTGCCTGCGCGGTGACGGGAACCGAGGGTCAAGCAATAGCGCATGTAGGTCCGGTGGGTAGCGGTTCTGGCCGTTGGGCGCCGAGTGGTAGTAGGAGGCGATGGCCCGCCTGAACTGCTCTCCCGCCCAGGAGAGTTGGACGGCGCGTTCTCGCTCAGCCGCTGCGAACCACAACTGACCGACGGCGGCAAGTCCCGCCGAAAGCACGGCCAACATCAGCAGCAACGCCAGATAGGTGTAGCCGCGCTGACACGGCCGGCAGCGACTACCAAGCCGCATACGCAGTCCCATCCCGCCCCCTTCCCTCCGCTCCACTGTGAACGTCGTAAACGCCTCGCTCGGCAGCGCCCTCCTCGATCGGACTGCCCCGCGGTGTGGTCAAGACCCAGGTGTCGTTGCGTGTTGTCATCGGGTCGAGCGGCACGTCTCGCAGGTATCTCCGCTGGACCAGTTCCTCCAGCGTGACCGGGTACCGACCGGTGTCCGCCCGGAACTTGTCGATCGCCTCACGCGTCAACCGCAGGTTAGTCCTGAGCACCGTTTCATTTGCCCGGTCCAGCGACGCCATGTAGCGCGGACCGACCAGCGACAGCAGCGTCGCAATGATCGCCATCACGACCAGCAGCTCGACCAAGGTGAACCCCCGCTGCCTACTCCGCATCACGTCACCATTCACGGTACGGCACCCCGTTGAGCCCCACATCGGGCGACTTGCTGTAGACATCAAACACATCGAGTCCGGGCTTCGGGTCGTTCGGCTCGCTGGCATAGGAGCGCAGGCCCCAGCTAGCAGCCGCCACTTGCATCGGATCGGCAGACCCGCTTGCCCCGCCGATCTCAGCCGGCGTCGCAAACGGGTCCGCCGGCAGGCGCCGCAGCAGATAGATCTTCTGCCGCGTCGGTGAGCGCAGGTCCTCCACGCCGAGCACCAGTGCAGAGAGGTTGGCAGGGTAGCCGCTGCCATCCGCCTGCCGCTGTACACGACCTTCGTCGGCCAGGCGCTTGTGCACATCCAGCGCCGACCGAATCTCTCGAAGTGCCGCTCGCAGCTCCTCCTCCTTCTCCCGCTTCGCCACGATTTCCGCCAGCGGGAAACCAATGCTGGCCAGCACAGCCATGATGGCCAACACCACGAGCATCTCGACCAGCGAGAAGCCGCGCGCCCCCCGAGAGGCGGTCCGACAAAGGGTTAGCCGTCGACGCATGTCAGTTCGGCACGATGGGAGGCGGCGTGAATCCAGGCGCCATGGTTGGTGCACCGGGAGTAGGAGAAGCACCCGGAGCACCTGGAGCTTCGGGCGGCGCCGGCTGCGACGGCACGCCCTGCCCTGCTCGCCCGGAGTAAGGGAGTTCAACAGCACCGTTCCCCGCTGCACCTTGCGGCCCCCTGCCCCGCCCTGGCGCACCACGCGTACCGACCGGCTCTGCCGCCCGCAATTGAATCGACGCCGCGCCGTTCGCCGCCTCGGTCCCCGACAGGAACTCGATCTGCCCCGGCCCCGGCACCTGGATGTTGCGCACTACCCGCGGCGTAATGAGCAACACGATCTCGGTGCGGTTGTCGTCCTTGAGCCCCTGCCCAAACAGCCTGTCAAGCAAGGGGATCCCGTTGAGCCCCGGCACGCCCGTGTTGGAGCGCCGCTCGTCGCGCTGGATCAGACCGGCGAGCACTTGCGTCTCACCGTCCCGCACCCGCAGCTGAGTCGACGCGTTGCGGGTGCCGAGACGGTAGGCCTGCGTGCCCGAGCTGCGCGTGATAGTCTCCAGGACGTTGCTCACCTCCAGCGCCACCTTCATCGCGACTTCGTCCTCCAACGACACCGTTGGCTCGATGTCCAGCTTCAGGCCGACGTCCAGGTAGCTGACGTTTTCCAATGTGCCGACGTTCATGGCGCTGGTGGTGGTGAAGACCGGCACCCGCTCGCCGATCAACACCTTGGCCGCCTGACGGTTGCGCACGCGGATGCGCGGATTGGCCAGCAAGGTGGAGTCGCCCCGCTGACTGCGCAACTTGGCCGCCACCAGCGGGTCGTTGAACTGCAGCTGCACCATGCCGGAATTCAAGTCCCGGGCCTCCGGCAAGCTCAACGAACCCGGCTTGCCGCTGGTGCCGACAATGCTGGCCAACACCGCGTCCGGCCAGCGAATGCCGAGTTCGGTCAACCGGTTGGTCGCGACCTCCAGCACTTCCAGCTCCAGCATCACCTCCGGCTCGGCCAGGTCGTGGTTCGCGAGCAGTTTCTCGACCAACCGCACCACCTCGGCGGAATCGCGCACCACCATCAGGTTCAAAGTCTCGTCCACGAACACGTCGCGCGCCTTCGCGATGCCGCGCACCAGGCCGGCGGCCTTGTTGACGTCGGTGTTGGACAAGTAGAAGGAGCGGGTCACCAGCTCCTGGTACTCGCGGGTCTTCTCGGGATTGTTGGGATAGATGAGCAGGGTGTCCGCATCGAGCACGCGGCGCTCCAGTCGCTGGGTTGCCAACAAGAGGCGCAGCACGTCCTCCACCGACTTGCCGTTCACCGACAAGGTAACCCGGCGATCGGTCGGCACGTCGCGGTCGAACATGAAGTTGAGCCCCGACGCGAGCTTGAGCGATTCGAAGACCTGCAACATCGAGGCATTGACGAACGACAGCGTCACCGGCTTGCGATAGGCCGGTCCGAGCTGCGGCAGCGACAAGCCGCCCTGCCCGGGCAGATCGGCAACAGCGCGCAGCCACTGCCGTTGCACTTGGCGTGCGCGCCGGTGCTGCGGCTGCTCGCTGAGCACTTGGCGCACAAGCGCCAAGGCCTCGTCGACGCGGCCCTGGCGCCCCAGGGCGTCAGCCCGGTCGAGCATGCTCGCGTGCCGCTCTGCCCCTGCGATCCGTTCTTCGCCTTGGATCACGCGGGGGTCGTTGCCGGCGAGTCGAGTTGCGGCGACGAGCTCGCTGCGTGCCTCGACAAAGCGCCCCGCCTCCAGGTGCGCTTCGAGCCGGCGCAGCGCATCGTCGAGCGCGCGGTCGCGCTGCTCGAAGTAGGTGCGGCGGAACTCGACGTTCGCCGGATCGACCTGCGTCGCTTGGCGTAGCTTGGCGACGCCCTCGACGTCCTGGCCGGCCGCGATGTCGGCCCTTCCGCTGCGAAACTCAGCATGCCCGGCGCAACCGGCCAGCACGGCCATCAGGACCGTCAGCGCTGGGGCACGGGGCACCCGCAGCAGCCGGACCCGGCAACCTTGTTGCGCCGTGACAAATATCGGGGCGTGAAGATCGGCCGCCAAACTACTCTCCCTGTGGCCGGGCTTCCGCCATTGCGGGGGCCCCCTGGTTGCGCGACTGGTCCCCGAAGGTCAGCCGCTGTGTTTCTCCGCTCGGCACATGCAAGAATTCGGCCGCGCCATGCGTCAGGCGCACCAGCTTGAATTCGCCCGGGAGCACGTCCCCGATCGCCGCCTTGACGGTCGCTCCGCCGCCCGCCGCGACAAACAGTAAAGACCCTCCGTCGCCCTGCCATTGGCCCAGTGCCGTGAAACCGGGCCGGGGTGGTGGAGGCGGGGGCGGCGGCACGAGATCGACCGTCACCACCGGCGGCGGCGCCACCGGCTGGGGCGGCGGTGACTCGACAGGTGGTGCGGAAGGCGCGAAGGGGTCGTGCCCCGGTTCTTGGTAGACCGCCTTCAGTGCCAATAGCCCGGCCCTGGACGAAGGCGCGCTGGCTGCCGAAGCAGCAGCCACCGGCGGCAACCCGACGGGAGCAGAGACGTGTGCGCTCATCGACCGCGACGCAGCAAGGACGGGTGCCGGAGGCCCGTTGTCCTCCGGCACCGCCAGCACTGCGAGCCGCAATGCCAGGCAGACGCCGAGTACCGTCAAAAGGCGACGCAGACGCGGACTCACGGCGCGCTCCGGTAGTAAACCTCGAAGACGAGGCGCACGCGCGGCACCGGCTGCGCATCGCTCTCGCGGGAGGTGCTGAAGCCCGTCAGCGCGACTGCCGGCTGGGTCAGCACCACCTGGTTGACGAAACGCCGTACGCCAGCATACGGCGCGAGCGTGTCGAGCCGCAACTGCAGCCGCGGCGGTGTGCCGGCCTCAGCCGGCAGGTAGCTGTAGTCCGACTGTCCCAAAGGCACCTCCTGCAGCCGCGCCGCTTCGACGATCTGCGCCAGCAGTGCCGGCAGTTCGGCCTCACTGGGGAGTTGCGTCAGCAGCGAAGGCGGCGATACCGCGCGCACCGGCAGTGCAGGACGTTGCCTCGCTTTCTCCAGGCTTACGTGCAGGTCCGCCTCCTGCGCCCGCAAACGCGGCAGCTGGTAGGCAGCCCCGGCGAGCGCAAACACCATCAAGGCCAGGCCTGCAGCCCCAGGCAGCCCGAGGCCCGACCACCGACCGAATGCGGAACCGAGCGTCCGCCGCAGCCCACTCATGTCACGGACCATAGGGACTCCACTTGGCCTGCACCGCCAGCCGGACCGGACCGCCCGGAGTGGAGGGATCGAGCGCCTGATGCGACACCAGCCGGGCTTGCTGCAAGCCCGCGGCGTTCAGGTACGTGAGATAGGCGGCGCCGACCGCAAGGTCCGGTGCCTGGATCGCCAGGCGCACCGTGCCGGCTGCGGCGTCCGGCTCGACGGCCAGCAGCACCACACCGACTGGACCCGGCGCTTCGATGGCGGAAAACACCGGCTGCCACTGTATCCCCAGCCCCCGTCTCAACGCGAGGTCGGTTTCGACGACAGCACGGTCAGCCATGGGTGCGTCCGACACCGTGCGCAGAGCAACTTGGTGGGTCAGACGCAGCTCCAGGGCAGCAAGTACCTCGCTGCGACGCTCGATCTCCCAGGCGACTCCGGCCGACGCGGCGCCAGCGACGCCCAGGACCGCCCAGCCCATCCAGGCCGGCAGGCGGCGATTGACGAAATCTGCCCGGGTCCAATCGACTCTCATGCCACTGGTTCCTGGACAGACACGGACGGTGCCGCGGATGGCAGCAAGGGCGCGACCAGATCGCCCTCCCCCGCCTCGACCAGCCACCCCGACCCGGAGGCCGGCAACAGCACCAACGGAGCAGCCGGCGGCTCGACCTGCAGCCGCCGCTCCCATGCCTGCAGGCGTCGTCGCAGCGCCGCCACATCAGGCTCGTGCGGCAGCTCGACCCGCCCCTGCCAGGCACCGTCCAACTCGAGGACCGCAACCAGGCGGTCGGCTTCTTGGTACACGGTCCAGCCGCTCGCCCCCTCCTGCCCGGCCCCCCGTCTCAGGGTTCGCGCACGGTGGGCAACAACCCAGGCAGCGGCAGGACTCAGCCCCCGCAGCGAGAGACGGGTCTTCCTCGCCGCGGTTTGCAGTTGATCGATCACGTCCCGGGCACACGCGAATACGCCGACACGGCCACTTCGGGCACCGCGGTCGTACAGCAATTGCTCCTGGACCGAAGATGCCCCTACCAGTTCGGTATGCCGGTGGGCGACGACCGCAGCTGCGACCTCTTCCGGAAGCGGGTCCTGGCCCAGGTCCACGGTCAGCGCCCTCACCCAGGCCCCGCCGAGCACCACGTCGACCGAGCGCCACCAGCGCCCCACCGCCTGCGCCAGCAACGGCTGCAGCCAGCGGTCGAGGGGGGGGTCATCCTGGTCCGCCGTGGCACAGCCGAGTTCTCGCCAGGTCTGCATGTCACCCCGCCCCCTTGCGACGTACAGGCGACCCATGCCACGCTCAAGCCACAGCAGGTGATGTGCGAACACGAGCGGCACTTGGGGTTCAGTCGGCGCCGGTGACACGGTCCACCTCCTCCAGGCTGGTCAGACCTGCGTGTGCGGCCTCCAGGGCCTGCTCGCGCAAGCTGCGCAGCCCCTGCGCATGCGCCGCCTTGTGGACCTCAAGGTACGGTGCACGATCCACGATCAAGGCCTTCAGCTCGGCGTTTACATGCAGCAGTTCTCCGATCGCAAACCGCCCCTTGTAGCCAGTGCCCAAGCACGCCGGGCACCCGACAGCCCGCCAATAGCCCGACTCACGGGCACCCGCTTCGCGCACACGCGTGGCGCAGTGGCGACACAGCCGGCGAATAAGTCGCTGCGCCAGTACTCCGTTCAGCGCCGAAGCCAGCGCGTAGGGATCGATGTCGAACTGCTGGAAGCGACCGAGCACGTCGAGCGCGTCATTGGCGTGAACGGTTGTGAACACGAGGTGTCCCGTCAGCGCTGCCTGCACGGCGATATGCGCCGTCTCCGCGTCGCGGATCTCGCCTACCAGGATCTTGTCGGGATCGTGCCGCAGGATCGAGCGCAACCCGCGCGCGAAGGTCAGGCCCTTGCGCTCGTTGACGGGGATCTGCAGCACGCCGGGCAACTGGTACTCCACCGGGTCCTCGATCGTCACGACCTTCTCCTCGGCGCTGCAGGTCTCGTTGACGACAGCGTACAGCGAGGTGGTCTTGCCCGAACCGGTGGGTCCGGTCACAAGCACCATGCCGTGCGGGCGGCGCGCCAGGCGCAAGACGGCCCGCGCGAGGTCCGGCGCAAAACCGAGACCCGCCAAGGTGAGGTCCTTCAACTGCTCGGCCAGATGGCGGCGGCCCAGCACTCGCAGCACGGCGTCTTCGCCATGGAT
>NZ_JAPFBW010000007.1 GCF_026153205.1 Aquabacterium sp. A7-Y
CCGTGCTCAGCGCGGCGAGGTCGGCGTCTGCATCGAGACGACCTGGGCCGTGGTCAATGCGGCGACCTGGATCGCCGTGAGGGCGGCGGCCTGGGCAGTCGTCAGGGCCACCACCTGGCCGGTCGTCAGCGCGGCGATCTGCGCGGTCGTGAAGGCGGTGAGGTCGCCGGTGGCGAGCGCGGCAATGTTGGCCGTGGAGATCGCGCGCAGGTCGGCGGTCTCGATCGCGGCCAGCTGGGCGGTGCTCAGGGCGGTCAGCTGGGCACTGCTGAGGGCGGCCGCCTGCGTGGTGGTGAGGGCGCGGACGTCAGCGGTCTGCAGCGCGGCGACCTGGGTCGTGCTCAGCGCGGCGAGCTGGGCGGTCTTCAGGGCCGCCACCTGGCCGGTGGTGAGGGCCACCACCTGGGCGGTGCTCAGCGCGGCGATGTCGGCGGTCTCCATGGAGGCGACCTGCGCGGTGGTCAGCGCGGCGACCTGACCCGCGGTGAGCGCCGCGGTCTGCGCGGTGGTCAGGGCGACGACCTGCTGGGTGGTCAGCGCGGCGGCTTGCTGGGTGGTCAGCGCGGCGATGTCACCGGTGGCCAGCGAGGCGATGTTGGCGGTGCTGAGGGCGCGCAGGTCGGCGGTCTCGACCGCGACCAGCTGGGCGGTGGTCAGGGCGGCCACCTGGGCGCTGGTGAGGGCAGCGGCCTGGGCGGTGGTCAAGGCCTTGATATCGGCGGTCTCCACGGCCGCCACCTGCGTGGTGGTCAGCGCCGCGACCTGGTTGGTGCCGAGGGCTGCAACCTGGTGGGTACCCAGGGCGACGATCTGAGCCGTGCTCAGGGCCGCCACGTTCGCCGTCGACAGGACACTCAGGTCCACGGTCTCGAGGGCCACGATCTGAGCCGTCGTCAGCGCAGCGGCCTGGGCCGTCGACAAAAGTGCCCAATCGGCTGTGGTAAGGCTCTTGATGGAAGTGGTCGAAAGAGCCGCGATCTGGGCGGTCGACAGGGACGGGATCAACGAGGCCATGTGGCAATCCTCTGTTTCTGGGCAAACGCTTCTTGTGCGCTCCGGGGCTCTGGCCCTCGGCGGCACCAGCCGGTCGTCGGTTCGGCAGGCCCTTGCCTGCAGTCCCGAAGTCCGGCCCTCATTTGTTACTAACTGAAACCTTTACGGTATGAACGGCATATCGACGGGCAGTCGGCAAACTTGATCGGCGCGATCGCGGTTTTCCGGCGGCGGCCCTGCGGACCTCGAAGAAGCGTGCGAAACCACACGCTCCGCTTTTGCAGCTTGGTCCGCCCTCCGACAGCGGGCAGACAAGGGGCTGCAAGCGATCAGTGCGACCGCTCAACGACCGGTCTTAAGCCCGGGTGAGCCGCTTAGGGAAAAACCTGCGTGGGAGCTGATGGCAGCGGCCGAGTCGATGGCGCGAGCGCCGGCCGACCCTCAAGTGAGGGAGGCCCACGACGCAGTTAGTAGTGGCAGGGCAGGGGGCGCTTCGTTATCCTTCCGCGACTTTTCTCTACCGTGCCGCCCATGGACCCCCAGCTGCTGGAACCGATCTCCGACACCGCCCCCTGCGGCGACAACCTCGCCTTCTCCTCGGAGTTCGACGCCATCCAGGAGATGCGCCGCGAGGACGATCCCAGCCTGGACCAGGGGGAGTGGGTGACCACCTTGAAGGTGGCCGACTGGCGCGGCGTGGAAGCGCTGGCCGGCAAGCTGCTGGCCACCCGCACCAAGGACCTGCGCCTGGCGATGTGGTGGTGCGACGCGGCGGCGCGCAACCGGGGTTATGCGGGTCTCGCGGAGGGGCTGGAGTTGTGTGGCCGGCTGTGCGAGCGCTATTGGGCCGACCTGTACCCCGAGGGCGAGGACGGTGAGTGGGACCAGCGCATCGGCAACCTGGGCTGGCTGCTGCAGCGGGTGGTTTTCCTGGCGCCCATGCTGCCGGTGACCCAGGCCAAATCGGGCAGCTTCAGCCTGCGCGACCATGCGGCGGCCCGGGCCTTGCAGACGCAGATCGAGAAGTCGCCGCACGAGGCCGATCAGCTGTCCGAAGGCAAGGTGACGCTGGATGCCTTCCTGCGCGCCCAGCGCGAGACGCCGCAGGCGTGGCTGCTCGCTTGCGTGGCCTCCATCCGCGCGAGCGTGGCGGCGTTGGCCGAGCTGCAGCGGGTGGCGGACGAGCGCCTGGGCGACGAGGGCCCCAGCTTCGTTGCAGCCCGCGAGGCGCTGGCGTCCACCTTGCACGAGGTCGAGCGCATGGCGCGCGAATCGGGCGCGATGAGCAGCCCGAGCGGCACCGCCACCGCCGATGTGACTGCCGACTCCGGCAGTGCAGCCCAAGCGGCGGAAACGCCCTCCGGCCCGGCCACGATCGGCGGCCCGATCCGCAGCCGCGCCCAGGCGCTCAACCAGCTGCGCGAGGTGGCCGACTACTTCCGCCGCACCGAGCCGCACAGCCCGGTCGCCTACCTGGCCGACAAGGCAGCCCGCTGGGGCGAGATGCCGCTGCACCTGTGGCTCAAGACCGTGCTCAAGGACCAGGGCTCGCTCGCGCACCTCGAGGAGCTGCTGGGGCTCGAGGGTCAGGACCAGGAACGCTGACGTGTTCGGGGCGCGCAAGCGCCCCTGTGGGTGCTCCCCCCGCAAACCGGTGCCCCTCTGGCGACTGAGGCGGTGAACCTCGCCCTATCTTTCTCTGGGCGAGCGCGGCTTCTGCTCGCCCGGTGCGACGCCTCGGGCCGATCTTGGCGCCGCTTGATTTTCCCTTCCTTCCGTCCCTGGAGGTCCCCATGGCCGAGATCTATGGCACCGATGGCGATGATGTCCTGATCGACCGTTCCGGCAACAACCACTCCATCCTCAACGCCAACTGGTCGGGTGGCGACGACACGATGGCCGGGGGGGACGGCGACGATGACTACCGCGTCAACTCGGAGGGCGATCGTGTGATCGAGTCGGTCGACGGAGGGTATGACACGGTGTACTCGAGGTTGTCGTTCTACCGCCTCGGCGACACCGTCGAGAGCCTGACGCTGGACGATGCGGGTCGGGGCGCTGGCGCCGCCCAGGACGGCGTGGGCAATGCGCTCGACAACGCCATGGCCGGCACGCAGGGCGACAACCGGCTCGACGGTGTGGGCGGCGATGATGTCTTGGTCGGCCTGGGCGGCCGGGACCGCCTGGCGGGCGGTGAGGGCCAGGACTACCTCGACGGCGGCGACGGCAACGACCGGCTCGACGGAGGCTCTGGCGACGACGAGCTTGCGGGCAGCGCCGGCGAGGACGTGCTGCTCGGCGGGGCCGGCAACGACCTGCTGGACGGAGGCGGCGCCTGCGACGGGCGCGACCGCTTGTCGGGCGGTGCAGACCACGACATCTATGTGATCCGCGGCGACGAAACCATCGTGGAAGCGGCCGACGGCGGCGTCGACACGGCCTGGAGCTACGTGAGCACCACGCTGAACGAGCACGTCGAGCACCTGGTACTTCTTTACGGGGCTCCCTCGGCCGTCAAGGGCGGGGGCAATGCCGGCGACAACACCCTCAGCGGCAACGACCTGGACAACCGCTTGTTCGGGCAAGGCGGCAACGACACGCTGTACGGTGCGGAAGGCCGCGACCTGCTCGTCGGGGACCGCGGCAATGATGAACTGCGCGGAGGGCCGGGCGAGGACTTTCTGCGCGGAGGGGAAGGACAGGACCGCCTGGTGTTCGGCACGCCCGAGGCGGGCCGAGGCGATAGCGTGGCGGACTTCCGGCAGGGCGAAGACACGATGGTGCTGCTCGACGAGCTGGACGCGCTTTTGCCGGGCAAGGTCGCCAACGGCATCGCCGGCTTGTCCTTCGAGACGGGGCGCCTGTCCGGGGACTGCTTCTTCAAGGGGCGCGGTGTCACCGGCCAACAGGCGGGGAGCGCGGGCGGGATCTACGTCGACACACGCGACGGCACCGTCTGGTACAACCCGACCTCCTCTGAGATCGGCGACGAGCTGCGGCTCGCCCGGCTGTGCGACGAGGCCGCCGGCCGCCTCGATGCCGCCGACTTCGTCTACGGAGCCTTCTAGGCCGGCCCGTCGGCAGCCCTGCATCGGCCGGCAGCGCCGGTCTGCGGACGGCGGGCGATCGGGGCGAGAGGCTCGGTGTTTGCACTTCCCCCGAACCGGTACCCGGCGCACTTCTGACGCGGTGAACCGGCTCCTAATTCGTCTACGGCAGCTACTGACTCACGCGGAACTCGATGCGCCGATTGCGCGCCCGCCCGTCGGCACTCTGGTTGCTCGCGACCGGGCGATCCGGGCCGGCGCCGGAGATGCCGATGCGGGCCGAGTCGATGCCTTTGCCGCGCAGGTACTCGCGCACCGAGTCGGCGCGCGCGAGCGACAGCGCGATGTTGGCGTCGCGGGCGCCCAGCGCATCGGTGTGGCCGATGATCTCGATCTTGCGCGCGGCGACCTTCTTCAGCGCCGGCACCATCTCGTCAAGGATGCGCTGGCCCTCGGGCTTGATCACCGAGCTGCCGGCCTCGAACTCGATGATGCGGTTGGCGAGCGCGTCGTCCACCAGGTTCTGCTCGCTGGCCGCCACGCGCAGCGCGTTGCGGATGTTGTAGGTCGGGTTCAGGTGGGTCGCCATGTTGCTGGCGATCTGCTGGCGCTGCGCCTCGTTGGCCACCTCACCCTTGATGTCGATGCTGTTGCCCTGGATGGAGAGCTGCCCCCGGGTGACCTGCTTGAGGTCGGGGCTCAGCATCTTCTGCACGTAGTTGGACCAGTTGGGCGGCGCCACCACCGCGCCCACCGAGATCTGGTCGACCACACGGTCGGCGCCATACACCTCACGCAGCCGCGTCAGCACCTGGGCGCGGGTCGCTTCGTCGGGCACCGTGCCGCTCACGACCACCTGGTTGGGGGCCGCGGTGGCGCTGGTGATATGGGCCGGCGCGGAGTTGGCGGCGCCGTTGCCGGGGGCGGCTTGCTGCGCGGCGCAGGCCAGCGGCAGCAGGGCGGCGGCCAGCAGGGCGCGCACGGGCAGGGAAGGGAGTGCTTTCATACGCTTCATTCGCCGAGGAAGGCCTCGCGGTAGGTGTCCAGCGCCTGGCGCAGCGAGAGCTGCGGCTCGCGCAGGTAGCTCGACAGTTTTTTCACGCCGTAGTCTTCGTCGATGTAGTCCTCGACCCACTGGCTCTGGGTGAACTCGACGTTGTCGGTGGCGCAGGACTGCGGGTCCAGCACCGCGCGCAAGGTGCGCGGCGAGGCGCCGTTGAAGCCGATCACCAGGGCCGGGCGGCCGTCCACGCGGGTGACGAAAACGGCCAGCTCGAAATCCCCGCGCTTGAGGAAACGCGACACCAGCTCCAGCCACAGGGTGGCGACGAAGGGGCGGTAGAGCGGGTCGTTGACCAGCGGCAGCAGCAGGCCCTTGTCCAGCCGCACGCTGCCTTGTGCCAGCACCGGCTGCAGCAGCATGCCGAGCGCCAGCAGGGTCTGGCGCACCGAGATGCGCTGGCCGGCCTGCTCCAGCATCGCCTCCAGGCCGCCCAGGGTCTGGATCTCTAGGAAGTCGACGAAGTTGGCCTGGTAGGCGCGTGGCACCACCTCCAGATCGACACGGGTGTGGGCCAGTTGCTGCTGCACCTCGGCGACATCCTCGGCGCTGTGCGCCAGGCGGGTCGAGTTCTCGAAGCGGGTCCACAGCCGGGTCAGGGCGAGCGGGCTGCGCGCCATGAATTCCAGCGGCTCCTGCACCTCGAAGGAGCCGGCCGTGATGAAGGGGAAACGCCGGCCCGAGCTGTCCTGGCTGGGGATCATGTGACCGGCCAGCCCGACCTGCGTGCGCGAGCCGAGGAAGGCGAACTGCACCGGCGGGGCGGCGTCGTAGATCAGCTTCCAGCGCGGGTCGGTGGCCAGCAGCTCCATGGTCTGCGACAGCCAGTGGTCCAGGGTCTGGATCAGCGTGGTGCTGTTGGCACTGCGGATGAAGTCGCCTCTGGAGGGCACCTTGCCGAAATAGACCAGATTCACGGGAACGCTGGGCGAGTTCATTGGGCGCTCCCGGTGGCGGAGGAGGTGCTGGAGGCGGTGGTGGTCACCGCCGGCGTGCCGGCGGCAGCCGATTCGCCGGCGATCACGCGGGGCAGCACGGCGCCGCGCAAGCCCGCGGCCGACCCCTGGGCCGGTGTGGGCGCGGCATTGGCGGCCGGCGCGGCGCCCGGCGTGCTGATGATCTTCAGGTGCACGGCGACCGTCAGGTTGTTGGCGGTCCACTTCAGCTCGTGGCCGTTGGGCAGCCTGCGCCGCTGGGCGGAGTTGACCATCCTCTCCAGCCCGAAGCGGCCCGGGTGGTTGATGAACTCGATGGTCCTGCCGTCGAAGGTCTGGCCGGTGATGCGCACCCCCGGCGTGCCCTGGGGCCCGGGCCAGACGAAGTGAGTCCAGCTGGCCGTCGTGTTGCGGTAACGCATGACCTGGCCGTCGATCTCGACCGTGTACTCCATCAGTCCGGGCGCGGGCTGCGGCAGCAGCTGGAACACCGTCTGCTCGGCCGCGGGCGCAGCGGCGCCGCCCGAGCCGCCGCCGGAGCTCGCGCCCGACAGCGGCGCGACCCAGGCACCGAACTGGGTGGTGAACTCCGGCGCCAGCCGCACCCCCATGTCGGCCCAGGTGCGCGGCTTGAGGTCGTCGCCGGCACGGTGCACCAGCGGGCCCAGGGTCTTCTCCGAGAACTTGGCGATCGCACCTTCCGGGCCGAACACCTTGGCGATATCGGCCGGCGCGGCCTCGATCGAGGCGCTGCGGGTGAAGGGGTACTTGGGCGCCAGCGTCTTCTGGAAGAGTTCGTAGACCTCGGCGTTCCAGAGCCGGTTGATCTCGTTCTCGGCCGGGCGCACGACCACGCCGTAGGCCTGCATCAGCGGGCGCACCAGCAGCGGGCGCAGGGTCAGCTTGGCGGTGTCGCTCATGCCGACCAGCATCTGCTCGTCGACCAGGCGCAGCGCATCGGCCAGCTCCGAGCCGTTGTTCTCCAGCGTCTGCTTCATCAGCTCACGGCTGGCCGGGCCGGGGTCGCCCTGGGTTTTCATCTGGTTGAAGCGCGTGCGCACCTTGGACAGCGCGTCGAGGTAGCGGCGGATCAGCGGCGGCTGGTTCTCCGGCGGCAGCATCACGCGCGCCAGCCCGGCAAACTCCTTGCCGATCGGGCCCATCGGGACCGCCGCCCCCTGGCCCGGCTTGAGGTCGACGTTGACCTGCACGCCCGGCACCGACTGGCGCAGCACGGTCTGCTTGAACCAGTCGACAAAACCGCGTTGGCTCTGCTCGAGCTTGTGGTTGAGCAGCGAGGGGTTGTCCCAGGAGGTCTCGTCGTAGAGCGCCTGCATCAGGCGGCCGATGGGCGAGGTGGCCGGGTCGCCGAGGCGGTTCATGCGCCCCACCGCCTGGTCGAAGCTCGCGAACTCCTGCACGCTCACGCCCTGCATGAACTTCTGCCACTCGCGCACGTACTCGGTCTTGTACATGTGCACCAGGGCCTTCTGGATCTGCTCGGGGCTGCCTTCCAGGCTGAGGTCGTCGACCACGGTGGTCTTGAGCACCCAGTCGTCGCTCTGCAGTTCCTTGTAGGCGGCGTCCTTGATCGCGTTCTCGACGAACTCGTCCCAGGCGCGGCGGGTGAAGGCGCCCGAGATCGCGTAGCTGCCGGCGATGACGTCCTTGTCCAGCTCGCCGACCAGGTTGGCGACGGTGACGGGCGGGAACTGCGTCGAAGCCTTGGCCTTGATCTCGGAGTAGACCCGCTCGCGGGCCGGCATGCCTTTGATCACGCGGCGCAGGTTCTCACGCGTCTGGTCCAGCAGCGCGAGGTTGTTCTGCACCACCGGGAACTGCGCGTCGGCGAGCTGGGTGACCGTGAAGGAGATCAGGCTCTCGGCGCTGCGGATCATCTGCTCGCGTGGCATGGTGCCGCGGTTGGTCTCCAGCCAGCCGCGCCAGAAGCGGGTCAGCTGGTCGCTCAGGTGGCCCGGCTCGGCACGGCTGCGGTCGGCCAGCATCAGGTAGCTCTTGAGCGCGTTGTACGCATCGGTGACGTCGGTGGGCGAGGCGGCGCTGTAGTGGGTCGGCAAGGGCTGCGCGCGCACGACAGAGGCCTGCGCATTGGCGGCCGCCGCCGCGGCCTGCGGCGCGGAGCTGGCACCCGCCGAGGCGGGCGAGACCGGCTGCAGCTGGCCGGGGTTGGCGTTGACCTCGGCCAGGTAGCTTTCGATGCTGGTGGCCACGGGCTGCAGCAGCACCTCCTGGATGCCGGCGAAGTACTCGCGCTTGAGCTGTTCCTCGACCGCCTTGCCCTGGTAGAGGCCCAGGCTCAGCGACCAGGGCCGCCGCTCGCGATAGGACTGCAGCTGCACCAGACGGTCTCGCAGCACTTCGAGCGCCTCCAGTCGGGACTGCAGGTCAGTGCGATTGGCCTGCAGCTTGACGACCTGGTTCAGGTCGGCCTGCACGTTCTCGACCAGCTGGCGGTTGCCGGCATAGGACCAGGTCCAGGCCGCGAGCGCAACGCCCAGCGCCGCGACGCCGCCGAAAAAGGCCGCATAACGCCAGCGCAGCTTGTCGCGGCTGTTGTACTGCTTGACCAGGTTGCGGTCGGCGAACACGACCTTGGAGAACAGGTCCTTCAGGAAAAAGCCGGTCTGCGAATAGACCTCGGCCGTCGTGCCGGGCTGCAGCTGCAGCGCGAAACGCTGCGCCACCCGCTCGCTGGAACGGCTGGTCGAGGCACCCTGCTGCACCGCGCTGGTGAAGTAGAAGCCGCGGAAGATGGGCCGGAACTGGAAGGGGTTCTCTTCGAACAGCGTGGTCAGGAAGGTGCGCAGCACCGGCTTGAGCGAGGCGAATTCGAGCGGGAAGGTGAGCACCCCCGGCGGCAGCTTCTCGCCGCGGTGCAGCGACATGCGTGCCACCGAGGAAGCCTTCAGGCCTTCGTAGAGCTCCTCGAAATGACGCTCGAACTGGCCCACTGCGTCGAGCTTGCCGTCGGCGTCGTAGGGCAGGGTGGCGCCCCAGGCGCGGTCGCGCTCGCCGCGGTCGCGGTCCTCGAAAAACTCGGCGAAGCCGGCCACCAGGTCGGCCTTGGTGAAGACCACGTAGACCGGCGCGAACACCTCCAGCTGCTCGGTCAGCTCCTGCACACGTTGGCGCAGCTGCTTGGCGAGCTGGATCGAGAACTCCGGCTTGTTGCCGGCCAGCTCGGCGAGGCTGGCGGCGATCATGATGCCGTTGATCGGCGCCTTCGGACGATGCTTTTTCAGCAGGCTCAGGAAGCCGCGCCATTCCTCGCGGTCTTCCTCGTGCACCGAGTAGCGGCCGGCAGTGTCGAGCAGGATGCCTTCGTTGGTGAAAAACCAGTCGCAGTTGCGGGTGCCGCCGATGCCCTGGATGATGGCGCCGCTGTTGTCGGCGAAGGGGAAGTGCAGGCCCGACTTGGCGATCGCCGAGCTCTTGCCCGCGGCCGGGTTGCCGATCACGATGTACCAGGGCAGCTCGTAGAGCGCCGCGGTGCCCGAGGTCTGGCCGAGCTTGGAGGTCTTGATGGTCTTGACCGCTTCGAGCATGCGCTCGCGCAGCGCCTCGGTCTCGGCGCGCTGAGGCGCCGGGGTGGCCTTGACGGCCCGGTCGGCCTGCTCGGTGAGCGCCTGCTCCAGACCTGCGGCGGCCTTCTGCGCGCGGCGCCGGCGTACCCACCAGACGATGCCCCAGACGAGCAGGACGAGCACCAGGATCGCGCCGACCCAGACCAGGGCCAGCTGCAGTTCATTGGCGCCCAGCAGCAGGAAGGCCGCCAGGGCGAGGAGGCCGATCACGCCGAGCGTGCGGGGGCGAAGTAGAAAGTCCCAGAATCGTCGCATGGTCAGAACAGAGGAAATCGGTGGGGGTGCGGCTCAGGCCGGGGCGCCGGCAGCGGGGGCCGGCGGCGCGCCGGAAGTCAGCACGAAGGCCGCGCGGTCGTGCGCGTGCATCACGGTCATCACCAGCACCGGCCTGGCGTCGGCCTGCTGACGTGCGGCGCCCAGCACCAGGCAGGCGAGGGCACGGGCAACGCCCAGGTCGCCGCAGGCCAGGCCCAGGCGCACGGCCTGCTCCGCGGGATCGAGCTCGGGCAGCAACTGCAGCGCGGTATCGGCCACTTCGCCGCCGCGGCTGGCCCGCAGGTCGGCGTCGCTGACCAGAAAGCCGCAGGCGGCGGGCTCGATCGCGCTGCCGCGCAACGCAGCTTCGGCGGCCTGCTTCAAGACGGCGGCGTCGATGCGGCCCGCGGCGTCGGCCGGCTTGTCGCGCCGCACGATCGCGGCCCGGTGCAGCTGCGTCGCGGCCGGACCCGCCGAGGGCCAGTCAGCGGTCGCGAGCAGAACGCCAGCGGCCGCTTCGCCCGGCATGCAACCCTTGGCATTGCGGCTCGTGAAGAGCAGGCCCTGCTGCTGCAGCCGCTGCACCTGTCGCTCGTCGACCCAGGAGTCACAGGCCAGCACGGCCAGCAGGCCGGGCCGCTGCTCGCGGCCCCAGGCGGCCAGCTGTTGGTCGAGGTGGACGAACAAGGCCTCGGCGCTGGCGAGCGGATGCAGCTGCACCTGCAGCAGATCGCGCGGCAGCGCGCTGTTCTTGAGCAAGCGGTGCAGCCAGACGCGGGCCAGCATGCATTCATGCTCGCTCCATGCGGCCGGCACGCCCCACAGCAAGCTCAGCCCGGCCTGCAGCTGGCCGGCCTGGGTGGCTTCGGGCCGTTGCTCCCACTCGGTGGCGCACTGCTCGATCAGCTGGTCCAGCGGCGCGGCCAGCAAGGCCAGCGCGCGCACGAAGGCGGGCGTCGGCTCCAGGCCTTGCCACTGGGGCTGGCGCGCCGCCAGTGCGGGCAGCAGCTCCTGCAGCGCCTCGTCGATGGTCGCCGTGTCGAGCTCCGGCACGCGCCCGCTCTGGATCGGATAGCCGTTGTCGTCGCGCAGCTCGGGATCCAGCTGGGGCAGTGTGCTGCCCTCGGCCAGCACCTGCAGTGCGGCGGCCGCGTCGTTGCCTATCGCCAGATGCAGGGCCGAGGCCAGCACCACGGGCGGCTTCGGCGCTGCCGCCTCGGCGGCCGGCTGGGCGGTGGTGCCGCCGGCCGTGCTCGCTCCGGCAGCGCCGGCGGCGGAGCGGGCCGCCGGCATTGCGGCTGATGCAGCGACGGCCTTGCGCACCAGCAGCACCGCGGCAATGCCGAGTGCCGGAAGCAGCAGCAGGTAGACCAGGATGTCGGCGGTGCTGACGACACGCCGGGAGGCGCTCCAGTGCCAGATCATCGCCGCCCACAGCAGCACCGTGAAAACGGCCAGGCCGGCCGCCAGTTTGAAGCCCTTGCTCATGCGCGCGGTCAGATGCCGGTGCTGAGGCTCTGCCCGGCGATCAGGGTCGCGCCGCAGGCGGTCTTGTCGCCGTCGCGCGCGGCGGGCTGGCCGTCGATGAGCATGGTGGGGTCGCCGGTGGCGATGGTCGTGACGCGGCCGTGGCCCTTTTTCGGGCAGGTGACCTTGTCGCCCACACGCGCGATGCGCTTGCCGTGGGTATCGGTCATGCCGGAGGCCTCGATCACGGTGCCGCCATGGCTGGTGGTGTCCCCCAGGACGATGAAGGGTCGTGCCATCTCGCTCTCTCCCTGCGCACCATTTTTTTGAGTGCGCTGCAGTCTATCCATGTTCTCGAAACCCGTGTTACTGTCGTTTTCCAGGTTTCACACCTGCACGCCGCAATTCGACGTGCCCGTAGTCGCGCATCTTCCAGACGCCGCCCCAGGTCAGGCCCACCCGTGCGGCGACTTCGCCGTACAGCTGGTAGCCGCGCATCGCCCAGGGATCCCGTTCGCTGATGACCAGCCGGCCATCGCGATAGAAGGCGCAGTCGGCGGCGAGGCCATACTGGTGATAGCTCTTGAAGGCGCCCGCCTGGGTCACATGAGGACCCAGGGCCGCAAGCATCGCCTGCCGTTCGGGGCTGCGGTACCCCTCAAGCAGGGCCATCTCGTAGCCGTGTTCTTCCTTCATGATCTTGAAGACCAGCAGCAGGCGCTGGCGGAAGTCGGCATCCAGCGGGGCCCACTTGCGATCGGCGCTTGCGATCATCGGCAGCGCCTGCTGCACCTCGGCGGTCGTGAAGACCTCGGGCGGCAGCGGCGGCGGAGGCACCAGCTGCTCGCCATGCAGCAGCTGAGCCACCAGGGTTGCGGAGTCGTCGACGGTGTCGGCATAACCGCCCGGCTGGTGGTGGTCGCGCAGCAGGTAGACGACGGCCGGCGGCAGCAGCAGCAACGCCAGCGCGCCGGCGCACAAGGGCCAGCGCTGTTTCATCCACGACAGGCCGGCGCCGGTAGCCGCGGCGGCCTGCTGCGTGGTCTCTTCGCAGCCGCGTTGCCAGCGCCGCGCCGACTGGGACCACACCTCGCGCGTCTGGCCGGCCAGCGACATCAAGCGCGAGGCCACCCAGGCGCGCGGCTCAGGCAGGAAAACCAGCCCGAGCAGCCCGCAGGCGAGCACGAAATAAATCAGCAGTGCGGGAAGCATGGCCATGTAACCAAGGTTTTCCGCAATGTGCCCGCGGAGCGCGGATCGATAGAATCCCCAGCGCTTGCCAGGTTGGCATCCGGACCGGCCGGCATCGAGGGAGAGCGTGGCTTGAACCACAACACAACACCGCCCGATTTCGGGACATCGACCCGCCCGACCCTGATCGGCGGCGCGGACAGCGAGCCGAGCGACAGCGCGGCCAAAGGCCACACACCGGTCAAGATTCTTTCGAGCATAGACGGCAGTTCCGCGGCGGCACGCCCGCGGCGCACCTCCGGCCATGCCGGCTCACGCTGGCCCGCCGTGCTGGCGGTCGGCTCACTGGCCGTGATCGGCGCCTTGACGGTGGCATATCTCGATTTCGGTTCGTCCGAGCTCCCGCAGACCGTCGCGCGATACGAGCCGCCGGTCGTCGCGCCGGCTGTTCCCGCGGCCCGGCCGGCGGCGGCCTCCCAGGAGGCAGCTCCGGCCGTCGACGTGCCGACACCGCAGACGGCGAGCATCGAGAACGTCGCGGCCGCACCGGTGGCCGCGCCGGCCTCGCAGGCCGCCTCGGCCGATGCCTCGCTCGCCGACAAGGCCGCGCCCGCTGCACCGAAGGCATCGGCGGCCCCCGCCGCGCACACCGAGCGGGCCCGGATCGCGCTGGCGAAGCCGCGGGCCCCTGCGGGGGGCACCACCGCGGCACGCCCCGCGGCGTCGCGGCACAACGGCGAAGTCGCCTCGGCCTCGACGAACAAGGGGCCGGGCCGCGCAGGCGCCGCGTCCTCGCGCATCGACGCCGACATCGATCTGCTCGAAGCGATGGTGTCGCACATGGCGGGACGCCGCCAGGCGGCCGGCCGGGGCCAGGCCGTGGCCGCAGCGCCGGCCAGCGCTGCCGCGCTGCAGCGCGACGTGGTGCTGCAGCAGGAACCGCCGGTGCCCACCGGCGAGCTGGTGCGGCGCTGCATGACCTTGGGCTGGCTGGAATCGCAGCTGTGCCGGGCGCGCATCTGCTCGGGGCAGTGGGGCCAGGACGCGGCCTGCCCGACGGCGCAACGGGACACCGAGATGTTGCGCTGAGGCCTGCGCCGCAGTTGCATGCGGCGCCGCGCAGGGTGGGGTGGCCTTGCCCGGGTACTGCTGGGCTTCATCGTCGCGTTCCGTCGCCTCAGGGCAAGGTGATGGTCAGGTTCGCGGCCTTGGGCGGCAGCTTGATCAGGGCCTGGTAGGGGGCCAGGTCGCTCCGGGTGGCACGGTCCAGGGTCCAGCGCAGGCCGATGAAGGCCACCAGCCCCAGTAGCGCGAACACCGACCCGATCACCCACAGCGGCACCTCGTTTTTCAAGCTGTGGGCCACCTGGTCGGGCGGCGCCCAGTGCGGCGCGAAGCCGGCGCGCTGACCCTTAAGATGGGCGATCTCGTCGCCCAGGCGGGCCGTCAGGTAGTTGAGCTTCTCGGTGCCTTCGAGCAGGTACTTGCCCTGGAAGCCCAGCAGCAGGCACATGTGGAACACTTCCAATGTCTGCACCCGTGCCGCGCCCTGGCGGCGCAGCTCCTCGAGCCGCTCGAAGAAGTTCTCGCCGGCCAGCTGCTCGCCGAAAAACTGCAGCTGCAGCGGCTGGCGCTCCCAGGCCTCGCGCACCTTGAACTGAGACATCAGCACGGCCTCGTCGACCAGCGCGCAGAAGGCGTACTTGGCCAGGTAGACGTCCTCGCTGGGCGTCTTGAGCCGGTCGGCACCGCGCTCGAACTCCCTCAGGAAGTCCTTCAGACGTTCCCGAAAGGACTCGGCGTCGAGCGGCGCATGCTTGTTCTTCAGCAGGAACAGCATGTAGAAGCCGTCGTACATCAGGTCGAGCAAAGTGCGCGCTTCGATCGGCGCTCCGCCGGCGCGTGCCGGCGGTGCACTGCCATGAGCGAACAACGAGGGCGGCATGGTGGCGTTCGGGTTCATGTCTGCACCCCGCTGTCCGAGTACGTCCAGCGACCCTCCGAGAGGGTGGGGCCTTGCTTGGGGCGGCCCGGCGCGGCGGCCGTGTAAAGATGGGTTGACACGGAATGTCTCATGCGTTGACGGCGATCAGTTCAAGCTTGAGTTCGGACCAGCCCTGCGGCACATAGATGGAAATGGCCTGGGCCTGCATCATGCGTTCGTACAAGGCGCCACGCGCCTCGACCGCGAAGTAGTAGCTGCCGGGGCGGACGGGAATGGCGGCCGGCACCTGGGGCGCGTGCGTGACGCGCACGCCGGGCATCGCCGAGAGCACCAGCTTGTCGACGTCCTCCGGCGCGCCGAGCTTGAAGCGCAGCGGCACCGACTCCACCAGCTCGGCCGGCGGCATCGCGGCCGTGACGCCGAGGAACAGGCTGGTGGCCGGCGTGACCTGCTCCGAGTCCAGGCGACCGAGGTGGAAGGAGGGCTTGGTCTCGTTCAGTGCGATCGAGAAGTAGCGCGTCGAAATCACGGTCTCGAGCAACTCGCGGATGATGTGGTCAAGCCGCGCGAAGGCCGGGCCGGGATTGGCGTGGTCGTAGGCCGGCAGGTCCGCCAGCGTGAAGCCCTTCGAGAAGGTCAGCAGGGCGCCGGCCAGCTCCAGCAGGCCCTGGAACAGCCGCTCGGGGTGCAGCCCGGGGTGGCGCAGCAGGTGCGAGAGCGAGGCGAAGCTCGAACTGGCGGTGTGCAGCAGCCAGAACGAGGCCACGTCGCCGGAGCGGAACTCGATGATGTTCTTGGACGGCTCGCGGTGGAAGCCATAGAGCGCGTCGACCTTGGCCTGCAGCACGTCGAGCAGGCGGCGCAGCATCAGGTGCAGCGCCGGCGCCGACTGCACCGAGACGCAGGGCGGCACGAAGCGCCCGTCGGCCTCGAAGCCGCCGGTGGAGGTACGGCGCACGCGCAGCGCGGGCAGGCTCACCAGGTGGTCGCGCGGTTCGTGGTCGGCCAGCAGGCGGGCCGATTTTTTCAGCACCGCGACCTCGGCGTCGACCGCGTCGGTGTACCAGTCGGCGGCCGACTCGTTGCGCTGGAAATAGCGCACGCTGGTGTCGGGGGTCTGCTGGGGGCCGACGAAGTTGGCGCCCACGCTGCGCAAGGGCGCCATCGCGAGGTGGAAGACGACCTCGCTGCCGGCATTGCCCAGCGACTCGAGGGACACCGGCGGCGGCAGGTCGTCTTCGGCCGGCGCGCTGTAGAGCTCGCCGTCGGGGAAGACCACCTGCAGCTCGAGCAGGCGCAGCACGCCGGCCTGCAGCGCATCGTTGTCGAGCTTGAGGTGGCGCACCCCCCAGGCATAGGGATGCAGCACGCGGGCGAACTGGGCCAGCCGCCATTCGTGGTAGGCGTCCTGGCGCTGGAAGTGCTGAGGCCGCAGGAAGAGGCCTTCGCCCCACAGAAGCTTGGATGAATGGATCAAGTTGACTCTCTCGGTACGCAGGCTGTGGCCTCGCGTCTCAGGGGCAAAGGCCGGGGCCCATGGCGGCGACACTGGTCGCCGTGTTGACCGGGGCGCCGATCGAGACGCTCAGGCTGCAGGCATGGGCGCCCATCGTGATGCCGGTTTTCTGCGCGGCATCGGCCGCGAAGGCGTACTTCCAGCGCTGCGGTGCCGGAGCGCGGAACAGCGCCACCACGCCGATGTAGTTGGCCTCGCGCATGACCTTGTCCTGCACCTCATAGCGCTGGCCGGGAATGAGCTGCAGGTCGCGCACCTCGACGACGTCCTCGCCCAGGTGTTCCTTCTCGCGCGTGGGGTTGCCGAAGGCGTCGTAGGGCGTGTTCAGGAAGGCCTCGGCGCTCTTCAGCTTGTAGACCCGCGTGACCAGCGACAGCGAGCGGCCGTCGGGGTCCACATTGAGCGATTCGCTGGCCTGGATACGCAGGGCCACGCGGCGTGCGGGCAGGGCGCTCTCGGGCAGTTCCGGCACCTCGGGCACCGCGGGCTTCTTCAGGCCGGTGGCCTCCAGGGCCTTGTCCTTGAGCGAGCCGACCGCCTCCACGGCCTTGCCCGCCGTCTCGCATCCCGCCAGCGTCAGCAGGGCCGAGGCCAGCAGGCAGGACACGAGCACGCGGGTGCGTGAAGGACCCGCGTATGAGGGGTCCGTGCGTGATGACGGCATGAAGCGACCTTCCCGATGCACTTTTGTTCGTTCGCAAGAAGCGATTGGCGGCGCAGTGTAACGGCCGCTCCTGCCTGGCGCATCCCCTCCATTTGATGGGTTCCCGTGACACCGCGTAGCAACAGGAAATCGGTTGTAACACACCCAAAGAGGGGGGTGCGGGGTCCCTTCGAACTGCGTTCTAATCCGCAGCAATTCGGATGACATGTGCTGTGTTTCCATGTCCCGGCCAAGAGCAACATGTGTATAGGGTGGGGGTTCTCCTTGCTAGACCAGCAAAAACTCAGGCGTTTCGCAGTTACTACGCTTCTTTTGTCGGGTTTTCTCGGCGGCTGCAGTACCAGTCCCAAGGTCGAGAAGGCCCCGGTGGTCGATCTCAATCAAACGCTCGATGAAGCGGCGGCCGCGCAGCAGCGCGGCGACGTGGCCCGCTCGCTGACCTTGCTCAGCGATGCGGCGCGCGCCCACCCCGGCAGCAAGGAGCCCTGGCTGCGCACCGCCCAGGTCCAGTTCGACGCGATGAACTACGGCGCCGCCATCGTCGCGGCCCAGGAAGTGCTGACCCGCGACACCGCCGACCTGACCGCACGCAGCATCATCGCCGTCAGCGGCCTGCGTGCCTCGGCCGCCGCGCTGGCGCACCTGCGCCAGGTCAACTCCGTCAGCGGCTCGACCCGCGTCGAGGCTGAAGGCCTGGCCCGCACCATCCGCGAAGCGATCGGCGAGCCGGTGCTCGTGCCGCCGCCGGCGCGCGATGGCGCCAACACCACCTCAAACCGCAGGCGTGGGGTGCGCCCCCCGGTGGCCGCCGAGAGGGCCGAGCCGCCCGCACAGCCCCCCGCACAGCAGCAGCCACCCAGCACCGGAGGGCGCAACCCCTTCGGCGCCCTGCAATGACTTCGACCTGAAGGAAGACCAACATGGCCAAGAGAGAAAGTGTCCAGAAGCGGCTCGAGAAAGTCCGCCCGCCGCGCGTGCAGCTGACCTACGACGTCGAGATCGGCGATGCGATCGAGCAGAAGGAGATTCCTTTCGTCGTCGGCGTGATGGGCGACTTCACCGGTCAGCCCAATCCTGACAAGCCGCAGCCGCGTCTGAAGGACCGCAAGTTCGTCAACGTCGACCTCGACAACTTCGACGAAGTGATGTCGGGCCTGTCGCCCACCGCCAGCTACCGGGTCAAGAACCAGCTGAGCCCCGAGGGCGGCGAGTTCGCGGTCAACCTGGAGTTCAACAAGCTCGAAGACTTCCGCCCCGAGGCGGTGGTCGAGCAGGTCGAGCCGCTGCGCAAGCTGATGGAGGCGCGCACCAAGCTGGCCGACCTGCGCAACAAGCTGGCCGGCAACGAAAAGCTGGAAGACCTGCTGGGCGAGGTGTTGAGCAACACCGAGCGCCTGCAGCAGCTGGGCGCCGAAACCCAGCCGAAGGACAAGGAGTAAGCCATGAACGGGCAAGTTGCGGCGCAGGCATCGGCGCCCCAGGTGCTGGAAGGCGAAACCAGCCTGCTGGATCAGATCGTCGGCCAGAGCAAGGTCGCGCGTTCGGCCACCGAGCATGCGCGCGCCAAGGACATCATCGGCGAGTTGGTCAAGGAGGTGCTGCAGGGCACCGTGGTCGTGTCCGAGAACCTCTCGGCCACCATCGATGCGCGCGTCGCCGAGCTCGACGAGCTGATCTCCAAGCAGCTCAGCGAGGTGATGCACGCCGAGCCCTTCCAGAAGCTGGAGTCGTCCTGGCGCGGCCTGCACTACCTGTGCAAGCACACCTCGACCAACTCCATGATGAAGATCAAGGTGCTCAACGCCACCAAGAAGGATCTCGTCAAGGATTTCAACACCGCCATCGACTTCGACCAGAGCGCGCTGTTCAAGAAGGTCTACGAGGAAGAGTTCGGCACCTTCGGCGGCTCGCCCTTCGGCGCACTGATTGGCGACTACGACATCAGCCGCCAGCCCGAGGACATGTACTTCGTCGAGCAGATGTCGCACGTCGCGGCCGCGGCCCACGCGCCCTTCATCTCGGCGGCCTCGCCCGAGCTGTTCGGCCTCGACTCCTTCACCGACCTCGGCAAGCCGCGCGACCTGTCCAAGGTGTTCGACACGGTCGAGTACGCAAAGTGGAAGTCCTTCCGCGAATCGGAGGACTCGCGCTACGTCGGCCTGACCCTGCCGCGTTTTCTCGGCCGCCTGCCCTACAACCCCAAGGACGGCACGACGGTCGAAGGTTTCAACTTCGTCGAGGACGTGGACGGCAGCAACCACGGCAGCTACCTGTGGGTCAACACGGCCTACGCCATGGGCGCCCGCCTGACCTCCGCCTTCGAGAACTACGGCTGGTGCGCCGCGATCCGCGGCGTCGAGGGCGGTGGCCTGGTCGAAGACCTGCCCACCCACACCTTCAAGACCGACGACGGCGAAGTGGCGCTGAAGTGCCCCACCGAGATCTCGATCACCGACCGTCGCGAGAAGGAGTTGAGCGACCTGGGTTTCATCCCGCTGGTGCACTGCAAGAACACCGACTATGCAGCCTTTTTCGGCGCCCAGTCGACCCAGAAGCCCAAGAAGTACGACCTGGACTCCGCCAACGCCAACGCCTCGCTGTCGGCCCAGCTCCAGTACATGTTCGCGGTCTGCCGCATCGCCCACTACATGAAGGCGATGATGCGCGACAAGATCGGCAGCTTCGCGTCGGCCGCCAATGTCGAGGAGTTCCTCAATCGCTGGATCTCCCAATACGTCACCTCGGACGATTCCGCGTCTCAGGCGACCAAGGCTCAGCATCCTTTGCGCGACGCCTCCGTGCAGGTGTCCGAAGTACCGGGCCGTCCGGGTGTCTACCGGGCGGTTTCGTTCGTTCGTCCTCACTTCCAGTTGGACGAGCTTTCTGTGTCTTTGCGCCTGGTCGCTGAACTGCCGACCGGTAGCAAAGGCTAATTCCTAGTAACAGCAATAGCGGAGGCTTATAAACAATGGCAAAAGACATCTACGTCGACTTCAAGAGCAGCGACATCAAGGGCGACTCCCGTGACAAGGCGCACAAGGACACCGTCGAGGTGTACTCGTGGAGCCACCTGGTTCGCCAGCCGAAGTCCGCGACCTCCTCGACCTCCGGTGGTCACACCTCCGAGCGTTGCGAGCATGGCGAAATGGTGTTCACGAAAGACATCGACGGCGCGACGCCCAAGCTGCTGCAGGCTTGCTCGGCCGGCACCGTCATCAACGACGTCGTGATCTCCTTCTACCGCGCCCACGGCGGCAAGAACAACGTCGGCGACACCGCCGGCAACCAGCTGCGTCACCTGTACCTGCAGATCGAGCTGAAGAACGTCGTGGTGGCTTCTGTCGCTCCGACCGTCTCCAGCGAAGGCCTGCCCACCGAGACCTTCACCCTCAAGTACTCCTCGGTGCAGTGGATGTACGACGAGCTGAACGTCACTGGCGACAAGGGTGCCCGCCAGAAGATCAAGGGCGCCTGGAACCTGGCGACCAACACGCCCAGCTTCGGCTGATCGGCCCGCCTCTGAGGCAAGGAAGGCGGACTCGTCCGCCTTTTTTTTCGAGCCTCAGGTCTCTCGCCCTTTGCCTGCCCCCTTCCCGCTGCCCATGTCGCGCTACAACCCGAGCCTGTTCGAGAAGCTGCTGGACGACGAGCCCGAGATCCCCTCGGAGTACGCCATCGTGCAGATGTCCATCGAGCAGATGAAAGACAGCGTCGCCCGCGACGTGGAGGCATTGCTGAACACGCGCTGCGGCCTGCCCGACGAGGACTTGCAGCCCTACCCGAACGCCCGTTCCTCGATCCTGTCCTTCGGCATGATCGACTTCGCCGGCCTGAGCCTGGCCAACCCCAAGGACCGCGAGCACATCTGCCACTCCATCGAGACCGCCATCCGGGCCCACGAGCCACGCCTGCGCGATGCGCGCGTGTCGCTCGAGCTCAAGGGCGAGTCCGTGAACAAGCTTCACTTTTCCATCCATGCCCTGCTGGTCGTCGACCTGGCCCGTGAGCCGGTGAGCTTCGACGCCATGCTCCAACCCACCACTCAGCAGTACTCCGTCCGCCGGGCGCGCCGCGCGCCGGCGACGGCGTGAGAGGCCGACCATGGATGAATTGCTGCCCCATTTCGAGCGCGAGCTCGCTTTCCTGAGAAGTCACGCCAAGGACTTCGCCGCGCGTTATCCCAAGATCGCCGGCCGCTTGATGATGGCCGGCGACGTCTCGGAGGACCCGCATGTCGAGCGCCTGATCGAATCCTTCGCGCTGCTCGCAGCACGGGTGCACAAGCGCCTGGACGACGATTTCCCGCTTTTCACCGAGACGCTGCTGGAAGTGCTCTACCCGCACTACCTGCGGCCTTTCCCCTCCTGCTCGGTCGCACAGTTCAGCCTCGGCAGCAGCGCCGGGCAGATGAGCGCGGCCGGCCGCATCGAGCGCCACTCGGTGCTGACCACCCGCCCGGTGCGCGGGGTGGCCTGCAAGTTCCGCACCGCCTACGACGTCGAGCTGCTGCCGCTGCGCCTGTCGAGTGCCGGCTTCCGCATGGCCGTCGCCGCGCCCGAGGGCACCCGCGTGCCGCCGAAGGCGACCTCGATGCTTTCGCTGCAGTTCGAGCTGCTGTCGCCGCAGTACAGCTTCAATGCGCTGATCGGCAAGACCTTGCGCATCTACCTCGACGGCGAAGCCTCGCAGGTGAGTGTTTTGCGCGAAGCGCTGTGCACCCGCGTGGTCGGCATGCTGGTCCAGAGCACCGCGCACGGGCCCTGGAGCGGCCCTTACCGCGAGCCCATCGCGCTGGCCGGCTTCGACGACGAGCAGTCCTTGATCGACTTCGACGCCCGCTCCCACCAGGCCTACCGCCTGCTGACCGAGTACTTCGCCTTCCCCGAGAAGTTCAACTTCGTCGACCTGCCGCTGCCGGCCGCGCTCGGCACGGTGGGCGCAGCCCGCTCGATCACGCTGCACCTGATGCTCAGCGGCGTGCGCTCCGACAGCGACGAGGCGCGCCTGCTCGAGACCGTGGGCCCGCAGAACTTCCAGCTCGGCTGCACCCCGGTGGTCAACCTGTTCGAGCAGAACGCCGACCCCATCCGTGTCACCCACACCAGCGCCAGCTACCCCCTGCTGACCGACGGCCGCCGTGCCTATGCCTACGAGGTGTCGGCCGTGAAGAAGGTCTACCGGGTCAGCCAAACCCCGCAGGGTGAGTCGGTCGAGGAGTTCCGGCCTTTTTATTCATTGCGTCACGACGACCTTGGCCGTGAGCAGGGCGACAGTGGCCCGGGCGGCCGCTACTGGTACACCCACCGTGATGCGGTGGTCGCCGAGCACAGCCCGGGCTACGAGCTGGAGCTGTCCATCGTCGACGTCGACTTCAACCCGGCCGCGCCGCAGACCGACACGCTGTCGATCGAGGTCGTGGCGACCAACCGCGACCTGCCCACGCTCTTGTCCATCGGCAACGCCGGGGGCGACCTGTTCCTCGAAGGCGGCAGCCTGGCGCGCGAGATCCGCCTGCTGCGCAAGCCCACGCTGCCGCAGCGCTTCGAGCGGGGCAGGGGGGCTTTGTGGCGGCTGATCTCCCACCTCTCGCTCAACCACCTGTCATTGACGGGCGGCGGCCTGGATGCGCTGAAGGAGATGCTGCGCCTCTACGATCTGCCGCACAGCGCCGTGAACCAGCGCCAGATCGACGGCATCGTCGCGGTCGACTACCGGCCGGCCACGGCCTGGCTGCAAGGCAATCCCTTCGCCACCTTCGTGCGCGGTAGCGAGGTGCGCCTGACGGTCGACGAAGAGAGTTTCGTCGGCACCGGCCTGCGCCTGTTCGCCGCCTTGCTGGACCACTTTTTCGCCTTGTATGTGCACGCCAACAGCTTCACCCAGCTGACCGTGATCTCGGCGCGTACCCAGGAAGAGATCTTCAAATGCCCGCCCCGCAACGGCGACCTGCTACTGGTGTAGTCGATCGGCTGCTGGCCGATCCACACCGCTTCCAGTTTTTCCAGGCCGTCCGGCTGCTGGAGCGCTGGTTCGCCCAGCAACACCCGGAGTCGGCCTCGCACGCGATCGGCACGCGGCTGCAGTTCCGCAATTCGGTCTCGCTGTCCTTTCCCGCCAGCGAGATCGAGCAGCTGCAGGTGCTGCGTCGCGAGACCCAGGTGGCCGATGGCGCCGGCGACCCCGAACGGCGCGCCGGCGCGCCGGCCGTCGAGCGCATCGAGATCACGCCGGCCTTCATGGGCCTGCTGGGTGGCAGCGGCACCCTGCCGCTCTACTACACCGAGACATTGGCGCGGCGCGAGCTGTTCCAGAAGGACAAGGCCGCGCGCGCCTTCTTCGACATCTTTCATCACCGCGCGGTGGCCTTGTTCTACCAGGGCTGGAAAAAACACCGCCTGGCCCTGCAGTACGAAAACGACCGGCGCAACCGCTTCCTGCCGGCGGTGCTGGCCCTCGGCGGGCTGGGCCAGACCGCATTGCGCGACCGCCTGCGCGAGGACGGCGACGGCGTGCACGACGAGTCGCTGGCCTACTTCGCGGGCACCCTGCAGCAACGCCCCATGTCGGCGCGGCAGATCCGGCAGGTGCTGGCCGAGTACTTCCATGTGCCGGCCCAGGTCGAGCAGTTCATCGGGCGCTGGTACACGCTGCCGCCCGGCGCCACCACGCTGCTGGGCAGCGCCAACGGCGTGCTGGGGCAGAGCGCCGTGATGGGCGAGCGGGTCTGGCAGCGCGACCTTCGCCTGCGTATCGTGCTGGGTCCGCTCGACAGCCGCGCCTTCCAGCGCTTTTTGCCCGGCGCCGGCGGCGCGCGGGCGCTGCAGAAGCTGCTGACCTTGCTGACCGGCGTCTGCCTCGAATACGAGGTGCGCCTGACCCTGCGCAAGGAAGACGTCGCGGGCGTGACCCTCAGCAGCCGCGGCTTTGACGAGCGTCGTGGTGCCCAGGGGCGGCTGGGCTGGGACTCCTTCCTGCAGACCCGTCCGTCGGCCCGCGACCGCGACGACGTGGGCTACGAAATCCACGCCTCGGCCTGAGCGCGTCACCCGGCCAGCGCAGCAGCAGCGACACAGACACCGCATCCCAGACCTTCACAGGGCTACTTTTCACCCGAATCCTCCATGTCCACGCAACTCAAGACCCTGATCTCCAAGCTGAACCACACCACGCGACGCGCTGCCGAACGCGCCGCCAACCTGTGCCTGTCGCGCGGGCATTACGAGGTGGACCTGGAGCACCTCTTCCTGGCCCTGCTCGAAGACCCGCGTTCCGACTTCTCGTTGCTGTGCCGTCGCTTCGAGGTCTCGACCACGCAGCTGCAGAGCGACCTGGAGCGGGAGCTGTCGCAGTTCAAGACCGGCAACACGCGCACGCCGGTGTTCTCGGCCCACCTGCCGGTGCTGTTCGAGCACGCCTGGCTGATCGCCTCGCTGGAGTCGCACACGATGCGGGTGCGCAGCGGCCACCTGCTGCTGGCCCTGCTCACCGAACCGGGCCTGAGCCAACTCGCCCAGCGCGACTCGCGCCTGTTCGCCAAGTTCGCCCAGGACGAACTCAAGCACCGCCTGCCCGAGCTGACCACCGGCTCGGACGAGAGCGTGGAAGCCGCCGCGACCGCCAGCCCCGATGCGGCGGACGCTGCGGAAGCGGCCGAGCCCGTGCCGACCTCCGGCCCCGCCGGCAAGACGCCCGCGCTGGACCAGTTCACCACCAACCTGACCCAGCGCGCCCGCGACGGCAAGGTGGACCCGGTGATCGGCCGCGACACCGAGATCCGCCAGATGATCGACATCCTGATGCGGCGCCGCCAGAACAACCCCATCATCACCGGCGAGCCGGGGGTGGGCAAGACTGCGGTGGTCGAAGGCCTGGCGCTGCGCATCGCGCAGGACGATGTGCCGCCGCCGCTCAAGGGTGTGGCGCTGCACGTGCTGGACATGGGCCTGCTGCAGGCCGGCGCCTCGGTGAAAGGCGAGTTCGAGAGCCGCCTGAAAAACGTCATCGACGAGGTCAAGCGCAGCCCGCACCCCATCATCCTGTTCATCGACGAAGCCCACACGATGATCGGCGCCGGCGGCCAGGCCGGCCAGAACGACGCCGCCAACCTGCTCAAGCCGGCCCTGGCGCGCGGCGAGCTGCGCACCATCGCGGCGACCACCTGGGGCGAGTACAAGAAGTACTTCGAGAAGGACGCCGCGCTGGCGCGCCGCTTCCAGGTCGTCAAGGTCGACGAGCCCAGCGAGCCGGTGGCCGCGGCGATGCTGCGCGCGATGGGCCCGCTGATGGAAAAGCACTTCAACGTGCGCATCTTCGAAGAGGCCATCACCGAGGCGGTGCGCCTCTCGCACCGCTACATCAGCGGCCGCCAGCTGCCCGACAAGGCCATCAGCGTGCTCGACACCGCCTGCGCCAAGGTGGCGCTGGGACAGAGCTCGACGCCGGCGGCCATCGAGGACGCACGTCGCCAGCTGGAGCAGATGGCACTGGAGACGGCGGCTCTCGAACGCGAGGCCGCGGTGGGCACCGGCAATGCCGCGCGTCTCGAGGAGCTGCGTTGCCAGCGCGAGGCCGTCCAGGCCCAGCTGAGCGCCGACGAGGCGCGCTGGGAGCAGGAGAAGACGCTGGTGCGCGAGATCGTCGAGCTGCGCAGCCGACTGGAGCAGCAGGGCGCGTCGACTCCCGTCGCGACCGAGGGCGAGCCGGCCGGCGAGGCCAAGCCCGTGGTGGCCAAGCCGAAGAAAAAATCGACGGCCGCGAGCGCCGCCTCCAGCGTGCCGCCCGAGCTGCAGGCCAAGCTCGACCAGCTGGCCGCGCTGCAGGGCGAGAGCCCGCTGGTGCCCATGCAGGTCGACGCGCATGTCGTGGCCGAGATCGTGGCCGCCTGGACTGGCATTCCGCTGGGCAAGATGGTCAAGGACGAGATCAAGACCGTGCTGCGCCTGCAGCCCGCGCTCGAGGAGCGTGTGATCGGCCAGGACCACGCGCTGCACGCGGTGGCCCAGCGGGTGCGCACCGCGCGCGCGCAGCTGGAGGATCCGAACAAGCCCAAGGGCGTGTTCCTGTTCGTCGGGCCGAGCGGGGTCGGCAAGACCGAGACCGCGCTGGCGCTGGCCGACATCCTCTACGGCGGCGAGCGCAACATCATCACGATCAACATGAGCGAGTACCAGGAGGCCCATACCGTCTCCGCGCTCAAGGGCTCGCCCCCGGGTTATGTCGGCTACGGCGAGGGCGGGGTGCTGACCGAGGCGGTGCGCCGCAAGCCCTACAGCGTGGTGCTGCTCGACGAGGTCGAGAAGGCCCACCCCGACGTGCTGGAGCTGTTCTTCCAGGTGTTTGACAAGGGCGTGATGGACGATGCCGAAGGCCGCGAGATCGACTTCCGCAACACCATCATCATCCTGACCAGCAACATCGGCTCGTCGCAGATCATGCAGGCCTGCCTCAACAAGCCGGCCGAGGAGATCCCCGCCGCCGACGCGCTGGCCGAGGCGCTGCGGCCGGTGCTCTACAAGGCCTTCAAGCCGGCTTTCCTGGGGCGCATGAAGGTGGTGCCCTACTACCCGCTGTCGGACGAGATGCTGGAGCGCATCATCCGCCTCAAGCTCGACCGCGTGGCGCAGCGCGTGCAAGCCAACCACAAGGCGAAGTTCGAATACGACGACGCCCTGGTGGAGGCCGTGCTGGCGCGCTGCACCGAGGTGGACACCGGCGCCCGCAACGTCGACCACATTCTCAACGGCACCCTGCTGCCCGAGATCGCCGAGACCGTGCTGACGCGCATGGCCGAAGGCGCGGCGCTGGCCAAGATCAAGGTCGGCGCGGGCAAGGACGGGGGCTTCAAGTACAAGGTGGGCTGATCCCTTCAGGGCCGCTGGATTGCGTCACGTCCTTTCGCTGCTGAGCGCGGACGGCGGGCTGGCGCGTGATGCACTGGCGCGGCAGCCTGGCTCGCTGTCCTGGGCTGGCGGCAGGACAGCCGGACCTTCCAGGCGCTCGCCCTGCATCCGCTACCAGGAGAGCGATCCGGCCTTCGTGCAGCGGCTGCTGCGGGAGGAGGGCCTGTTTCAAGGGATTGCCCCTTGCCCCTGGCCGACCATCATGCCCGCCGACAGAGCCGCCTGACGCCCAAGGCGTCGTGCATCGCTCCGATATTCACAACAACACACCAGGGAGGTGTCGTCCATGTCCAACCCGTCCGAACCGAAGCCATCCGCTGAATCTCTACCGCGGCTCCCGCCCGACTCGCCCGCTCAAGGGGACGCTCCCAGCGGCGTCATGACCTTTTTCATCGTGGCTGCCTTTCTCAGCGCCTCGGTGTGTTCCTTCATTGCCGCCTACCGCGCCTTTACCGGCCAGAGCGGCATGCTGTTCGGCCTTGCGGCGGGTGTTTGCATGCTGATCGCGACAGGCCTCGCAAAAAGCTCGGCCAAGTAGCGTTGGAGCGGCTGCGGCGCTCCCGGAGCGCGGCGACTCTGCCGTCAGCAGCAAGGTGTCAGTCGGATGAGACCGGCCGTTTGCGCCCCTTGCTCTTCTTGGCCGCCAGTCTTTCAGCGATCTCCAGTTCGATCGATGCTTGCAGTTGCGCCTGGCGTGCCGGGTCCTGTGGTGGAGATTTGCGATCACCGACAATGCCGTGTTTCTCCCAACGATTGAAGGAGGAGGGCGGGGTATCAGCGGGGGCGGGAGACCGGGGCCAGACGAGCATCCCGCCGAACACGGCGAGGACCGTGATCATGAATCCTGTCCCTGCAACGGACAAGTCGTCCTTCAGCTTGCCTTCGGTGCCGTCATAGAGACCTGCACCGTAGGCAGGAACGAGCACGGCGACCTTGGTCCCGACCTCCCGGTGAAACCGCTTGCCGCCGTCCGAAGTGGCAAGCCACTTCTGTTCTCCGTACGAGTCGAGATACGTGACGCGGGCGCGTCGCTGAGTCCTGTCGACACTCACCACGACACCCGTCACTTCGTCGTAGGCGAAGAGCATGTTCAATGCCTCCGCCGACGACTTGAGGCTGTTGACGAACATCACCAGGGCAAGCGCAAAGAGGCACACGGCGAACAGCGCGCGCAGCATGCTCGACACGCCGTGCGCAGCCCGTGCTAGCAGTTCTACTTTCATCGCTCGGGATTCTGCCGGCTATCGCTGTCGCCGTTGACCCTCATTCAGAGGGCCAACGGCCCTCTGCCTGCGCGCTTCGCGCCTGAACCCTTGTGCTTCGATCGGAGGGCGAAGAGCGCGCCGTTGCTGCCCCCCACCTCTCAGCGCAGCCCCTGCTTCGCCCCCGGCAGTGCCCCCCAGAAGTCGCACTGATGGATCTGCTCGAACGTCCCCCACTTCAAGGTCCCGATCCCGTCCGGTGACAGATGCTGTACGGCCTTCGTCGGCACCCGGAACGTCGGCCACTTCGCAGCCCCGGACACCTTCGGCGCGCCGATGCGCGCCAACGCGGCCCAGTACGCCCGCATCTGATCCGACAACACCTGCTGTGCCGGCGCGAACTGGGGCGGTAGGCCAGTGCTTATATTGATCTGGAAGATGTAAGGAATTTCCGTGCCATGTGCTGAACCGGACGGCATGTAGGGCGACTCGACCAGCACCGCTGGGGCCTGAGGGTCGTCGAATTCATAGGCCCAGGTCGGTACCCATCGCGACAAGGTCTCGTACGTCTCGAGGTTGGGGCAGGCGAACAGCGCATCGGTCAGCATGGCGGACAAGGCGAGATTCGCATGACCTCCATAGGCCGACGACGGGTAGCGCGACATGACCCGCTGCGCGCCTGTCTCTCCGGCGAAACGCTCCAGCACCTCCCGGTATTGCGCCTCGCTCAGCGCTGCCTGCTGGCGCAGCTCCATCAGGGCCACGAACAGCCGTCCTTCGTCGCGTGTGGTGCCGATCATCACGGGCACGTGCTGCAGCCGGCCGCTTTTCAGCGCGTGGTCTGGCGACACCGGCACCACCCGGCCATCGGCCACCGGCGCCCAGCTTTCGCTGTCAACGAAGAGCTCGACGGCGTAGGCGCCCCCCGCCTGCGAAACAGCCTCGGCCGGCTTTGCGCGCAGACAGGCCAGCCGTCCGGCGGGTTCGGTGCAGGCCAGTCTTTCCGCCAGCACGTCGCCGGTGCGCGCAGCCTCGCGGCTCGCCACACTGATCCCGTTCGCGCCGGGCGAGCTCTGCACCACGCCGCGGTGGAACAAGCCGCGCGACTGCGGTGAGACCAGGTGCAGCAACACGCTCGCGCCGCCGGCCGATTCGCCGAAGATGGTGACGCGATCGGGGTCGCCGCCGAAGGCCGCGATGTTGCGCTGGACCCAGCGCAACGCCGCCTGCTGGTCCTGCAGCCCGTAGTTGCCGCGCGACCCGTCTCGCGACTCCTCGGCCAGCTCGGGCAGGCCCAGGAAACCGAGCGGCCCCAGCCGGTAGTTGATCGTGACCACGACGGCGTCCTCCCGCGCCGCAATGGCGCTGCCGTCGTAGGAGTTGCCGGTGCCGATCACGAAACCGCCGCCGTGGATCCACACCATCACCGGCCGGTGCATCAGGGTGGCGCGGGCAGGCGGCGTGTAGACGTTGAGGTAGAGGCAGTCCTCGCTGCCGCGCGGCAGGGGCAGCTGCGTCGGCGCCTGCACGCAAGGGCTGGCCAGGCGGGTGGCATCGCGCACGCCCTCCCAGGGCTGGGCCGGGCGCGGTGCACGCCAGCGCAGTTCACCCAGCGGCGGCTGTGCATAGGGGACGCCAAGGAAGGCGCGGTGACCGCTGCTCACCACGCCGCGCAGCAGTCCTGTCTCGGTGCGCACCTGCGCCAGGTCCGGTTCGGCGGATGCAGCCGTGCCGCAGAGCATCGCAGCCGCGAGCAGCAGCAGGCGGCGCCGCAGGGAAGGTCTCGTGTTCGTCATCGAAGATCTCCTCGGAGGAAACACTTGGACGCTCCGGCACGCATGGACTTCTCCGAAGCGGCCAGAGCGCGGGAGGGCTCATCGCGGCCTGCGAGCAGAGGATCCGCTGCCTCACAAGCCGGTGGCCCACCCCATCATCAAGTGCCTGCCGTGCACCTGCATGTCCAGGATGGCGCCATCGTGGAAACGCTGAGGAAGGCCGGTCACCTGCGCTCCCGTTCGTTGGGGCCACGAGTGATGGCGCCTCGCGTTCGGGCCTTTCCCGGCGAAGCTGTCGCACGCAAGCGAAAGCCGCAAGGGTGAGAAAACTCCTTGATGTATGCAGGGATGGCTCGGTGATGGTGGGCTGTCTACCCACCTGAGTGAGCGATGTTGCTCCGGGTCGACGGCGACTAAGCTGTCCCGGGATGGTGAGGCGTCGGGTACAGCCCGGCGCGGGGAAAGGGACAAGCACAATGAGACACAAGATACTGGCCGCTGCGTTGGGGCTGGCGGCTCTGCTTTGGCTGGCCGAAGCAGCGCACCTGGCATTGGCCCTGGCGGGCTTTGCGCTGTTGATCTACGGAGTCGTCGCGGTGCTGCGCTTCGCGCGCAACCTGGACGTGAACGAGGGCAGCGCCTCGTCCGGCTTCGGCAGCGATGGGCGCAGCGACAGCGGCGAGTTCCTCAACTGGAGCGGCTCCTTGACCGAACCGCAGGAGCAGGACGGCGAGCGCGTGGCGGACGCCTGCGTCGACGACGACACCCGTGAGGGCCCGGGTCAGGACGATGGCCGCCGCAGCGACAGCTCTTCGTCCTCCGACTCGTCCTCGGAGTCGGACTCCGACTCTGACTCCGACTCCGACTCCAGCTCGTCCAACGACTGAGCGCCGCGCGCGGCCGAGGCAAGCCGCGCGGTCATCGACAGCAGTGCGGCAGCAGAGGCTCGAAGCATGGCACACGGGATCGCGACCTTGGATGGCAGGTCCAGCGCCACGCGTCCAGTCCCCGGGACGACATGGGGTCAAGGCTCGACAAGGGCGCGTGCTTGAAGTGGAATGGCGCCTCTTTGCGCCGGCCCTCTATGCCTCAGGAGTTCCACCATGCGGCTGCAGTCCAACTCTGCCTGGTGCTGCGATCCCCGCGGCTTGTGCGTTCCCGAGCTGCTGGCGGTCGCGACGCGGGGCGCCGTCACCGGCGTCACGCGGCGACCCGCGGCGACCTTGCTGCTTTCGGCCAACGGGCAGCCCTTCACACTCCATATGCCGGGGCTGCAGGCGCTGCGCGGCACGTCGGCCTTGATCGCACCCGGCCAGGTGCGCAGCCTGCAGGCGCCGGAGTCCGAGCTGCTGAGCCTCAACATCGAACCGGGCCACCCGCGTTTTCGTTCGCTGGCCGAGAGCCTGGCAGGGCGTCGGGCACGCGTCTTCGCGCCCCGGCATTTCGACGGCGGGGGCGACGCCCTGCGGCTGGGCTACGAAGCCCGCCGCGGTGCAGCCGCGATCCTCGGCGCCATCGAAACCTTGCTCGACATGGCGGCCGGCCGGCCCCAGCCCGCCACCGAGCGCGACCGCCGCGTGCAGCACGTGCTCGCCACCCTGCAGGCCGACCTGCCCGAGCGGCCCCCGCTGGCAGCCCTGGCCCGCTCGGTCGGGTTGTCCGCCGACCGCCTGTCTCACCTGTTCGTGGAGACGATGGGCATGCCGCTGCGCTCCTACATGCTGTGGCAGCGCTACCGTGCGGCGCTGATCCAGCTGCCGCGCTGCCCCAGCCTCACCGAGCTGGCCAACCGCTGTGGCTTCTCCGACGCCGCCCACATGACACGCACCTTTGTGGGCTTCTTCGGCGTCTCGCCGTCGCGGTTGCGTCGTAGCGGTTTCCTTCAAGACTTCTGCGCGCCGACGTGAAACGATGCCCTGGCGCTGCCGCTTGGTATGCAGCGCGCTGCCATTGTCTTCAGGGAGGAATCACGCATGGCCGCCTATCGCAGCACCCCCATCCGCACGTTGCAGGACCTGCAGCGTTTCGAGGCCGAGGCGCCGTTGGAACAAAGGCTGCGGGCCACCAGCGTGCATGACGTGTTCGTCGATGCCGCAGCTGCCTACCCCGAACATATTGCGCTCACGATGCTGATGACTGGCGAGGCCGGGGAGTCGCCACGTTGCATGAGCTATCGCTCGCTGCTCGACGGCGTGACACGCGCCGCGAACCTGTTCACCGTCCTGGGCGGCCGCGATCCGGTGGTCGCCTTCCTGCTGCCCAACCTGCTCGAGACCCAGCTCACCCTGTGGGGCGCCGAGATCGCCGGCCAGGCGGTGCCGCTCAACTTCATGATGCGCCCCGAGGCCCTCGCCCAACTGGTACGCGCCTCCGGTGCGCGCATCCTGGTCGCGCTCGGGCCGCATGCCGGCTCGGACATCTGGAGCAAGGCGCTGGCCGTGCAGGCCTTGTTGCCGTGGCTGGTGCTGGTGCAGGTGTCGCCGCCTGACGTCCCGGTGGTCGACGGCGCGCGGGGCTTCTGGACCGTGCTGATGGAGCAGCCGGGCCGGCAACTGTTGCAGGGGCGGCCCAACGGCGGCGACACGGTGGCGGCCTGGTTCCACACTGGCGGCACCACCGGTGAGCCCAAGCTGGTGGCCCAGACGCATCGCAACCAGCTGGCAGCCGCCTTCGGCGGGGCGGTGTTGACCGGGCTGGGGCCGGAGGATGTCACGACCAATGGCGCGCCGCTGTTTCACGTCGGCGCCTGCATCGCGGGCTCGCTGGCGCCCTTCCTGGTGGGGGCGCGGGTGCTGATGATGTCGCCCGAGGGCCTGCGCAACCGGGCCATGATCCGGCAGTTCTGGCGTATCGTCGAGCGCTACCGGGTCACCGTGATGGGGGCGGTGCCGACCGCGCTGGCGGCGGTGCTCGATGTGCCGGTGGACGCCGACATCAGTTCGCTGCGCTGCGGCGTGGTGGGCGCGGCGAGCACGCCGGTGGCGGTGGCCGAACGGTTCGGGCAGGTGACGGGCAAGCCTTTGCTCGACGTGCTGGGCATGACCGAGAGCGGGGGGCTCACCGCCATGTTGTCGGCCCAGGCTGAGCCGGTCATCGGCTGCGCGGGTTGGCGCCTGCCGTATACCGAGGTCTGCGTGCGCCGCGTGGAGGCCGACGGCCGCCTCGGGCCGCCCTGCGAGCCGCGCGAGATCGGCATGCTGACCGTTCGCGGCCCCACCATCTCGCCGGGCTACCGCGACCCGAGCCGCAACGAGGGCGTTTTCGTCGACGGGTGGCTGCACACCGGCGACCTGGCCTGCACCGACCGGCTGGGCCGGCTCTACATCACGGGCCGGCTCAAGGACCTCATCATCCGCAGCGGCCACAACATCGACCCGGCGATGATCGAGAACGCCTTCCTCGCTCACCCCGCGGTGGTGCAGGCAGCCGCGGTGGGGCAGCCGGACCGCTACGCGGGCGAGGTGCCGGTCTGCTACGTCTGCCTGCGCCCGGGCACCGAGGACGTCGACGCCGAGGTCTTGCGTGCCTTCGTCGAGCCGCTGATCGCCGAGCGCCCGGCCTGGCCGCGCCACATCTACATCGTCGATGCCCTGCCGCTCACCGAGGTGGGCAAGGTCTACAAGCCGGAGCTGCGCTGCGACGCGGCGCGGCGCGTGCTGAGCGAGCTGCTCGCCGACAGCCTGCGCGACTGGCAGCTGACGGAACAGCCCGGCCTGCAGGTCAGCGCCGGCGGCGCCCAGGGCATGGAAGTGACGGTGCTGCTGCGGCATGACGACCCGCCGCTGGTGCAGGCGGTCGCGGCAGCCTTGGAGGGTTTCCTGTTCGAGTACCGCATCGCGGTCCTGTCGCCCGACTGAGGGGCGGACAGGGACGCGTGCGACGGCTCGACGCGCGCCGCTCAGGCCGGCGTCTTCTCGAAGAAGCGTCGCATCAGCGCAGCACAGAAGGGCAGGGCGCTCTCGTGATACCCCAGCGGCTGGTCGTTGGCGCGCGCCAGTGCCTGGAAGCCCGCGTGGATGGTCTTGCGCAGCAGCGGGTCCTCGGGCAGGCTGTCGACGTCTTCCAGATCCCAGGCCGGCACCGTCACGCCGCGCGCGGCGAAGGCGGCCCGTGCCGCCACCGTGTTGGCGAAGGCGACCGTCGGATCGTTGCGTGCACCGCACAGCGCCATCGGTCGGGCCGGGGTCCACTCAAGCAGGCTGTTGGCCCTGAGCGCCGCCTGCAGCCGCGAGCCGGCGTAGCTGTGCCGCAGGCTGTCGGTCAGCAGGCCGCCGGGGCCGAACACGCGGGAGTAGCCCGGATCATCGGCCGGCAACAGACCGCGCCGCGCCAGCTCTTCGCGGGGCATGAGATGGGGCAGCAGGTTGTCCATGAAGAGGTCGAAGGGCGGCTGGTAGACCTCGGACGGATGCTGGTAGATGTCGCGGTAGATGCGCTGGAAGCTGGTCAGCACCATGGGCATGAACAAGGTGCCGCCGATCACCGGCGTGCCGGCCACCACCTGATCGCCCATGCCGGCGAGGTCGTAAGGGCCGGACATCGGACCGCCCGCGGTCGCCTGCAGGCCCTCGACCGGCTCGACCTGCAGGCGGCGCAGCGTCGCCATCGCGACGTGGCCGCCCTGCGAATAGCCGGTGACGTAGAGCCTGCGCGCGGGGCTTGCCGTGCCGGACGGGTAGGGGTGGGCGAGTGCGGCCCGCAGTCCGTCAAGCATGTCGGCCGACTGCGAGTCGGCATGCAGGTAGGGGTGGAAGTCGAGCGAGGAACCGTCGTAGCCCAGGTAGTTCGGCGCGACGACGATGTAGCCGCGTGCAGCGAACATGGCCATCACGATCGCGGCCTCGTTGTCGTGCTTCACGTCGCTCATGTTCTTGGCGAGGTCGGTCGAGGTGCCGTGCGCGTAGAGCACCACGGGACGCGGCCCGCGGCAAGCGGGGTCGAGCCCGGTTGGCACCATCAGCGCCTCCGAGGCGTGGGCGTCGCGGCCGTCCGGGGTGCGGGTGGCGTAGCTCAGTCGCCAGATCCGCACCGCGCACAGCGGGTCGCCGCTCAGCTCCCGGATGTCGAGCCGGTCGATGGCGGCCGAGATGGCCGGGCGGTCCTGGGTCGTGACCGCGACGACCGACAAGGTGCTGCCTCGTTCGCGCAACCGGGAGGCGTGCGCGGCACCGGTCGGATCAGCGCCGTCGCTGCCCCCACTGCCGCCGCACGCGGCGAGCAGCAGGGTCAGAGCCAGGCTGGACAAGGAGCGAGGGAGGGCGCGAGAGGGGGGACGGAATTTCATCACAGCAGAACCTTCTTGTTGGCATTGACACCGGTCCTCGCGTCGGGCGGCCGCCCGCCACTCGACCGGCGCCGCGATGCTAGGCAGGCTGCTGTGAAAAATGGGGGGGCAGGCACGCCCGCCTGCCCGAAAGGGCAGGGTCGAGCCATCCCGGCGCTGGTGTTGGTCCCCGGGGCACGCGCCCCGCTCGCTCAACCCAAGGTCAACTCACCGCCGAGCGCGTCGACGAGGTCGGGGATCAGCTTGCACAGTTCGCCGGTGGCGATGGCTGCGTCGGCGTCGAAGTTGTCGTCCTTGTCGCTGGACTGGCCTTCGAACACGACATCGAGGAAGCTCAGCTTTTTCACCAGCATGGTGTCGGTCAACACGAAGGAGACGCGGTCGCTCCAGGTCATCGCGAGCTTGGTGGGAACCTTGCCGCCGGCGATGTGCTGGCGCACCTCCTCGATGTCCAGCGGGTGGCGCGAGTAGCGCACCACCGACTTCATCTCGTCGGCCGACTTGAGCTCGCACTCGCGGTCCACCGAAAAGCCGGCCGGTGGCTCGCCGGCGACCAGCCACTCCGACATCGCCACGGCGGCCGACTCCTGGGTCTGCAGCGGGCTGACGGCGAAGCCGTCCAGGTCCTTCACCAGCGCGGTGACGACCTCCTCGGCGCGCGCCTGGCTGCCGGAGTCGATCACCAGCAGCCGCGCCTTCGGGTCGATCCAGACATGCACCGAGGCCTGCTTGGTGAAGGCCATCGGCAGCAGCTCCAGCACCGCCTGCTCCTTGATCTCCTTCATCTGCTTCTTGCCCGGCTTGCGGCCGCTGGTCTGCTCGATGTGAGCGGCCAGTTCCTCGGTGCGGCGCTTCACCACCGAGCCGGGCAGCACCTTGGCCTCGATCATCAGCTTGAGCAGCAACTGCCCGCCGACCGACTCGACCAGCGGCGCGTGCGGGATGCCGCGTGGCTCCACCCAGCCGAAGGACTTGGGCTGGGTGGTGCCGCAGGGGACAAAACGGGCCTTGTCCAGGCTTTCTTCGATCTGCTCCAGGGTCGCGGCCCAGTCGGGGCCGATGCGATACACCGTCAGGTTCTTGAACACGAACTGTCTTCCTTGCTATGCGGGAGTGCCCCGGGGCACTGCGGCGCCGGGCAAAACCCACGATTGTCCACGCACTCGCGGGCAGGGCGCCTTCCGGGGGCGCTGCGGCCCCGACGAGCGGCCGCAGTGCGTGTCGTTTTCACGCCGCAGTCACCTGCGTGCCGCCGCCGCGGCCGCTGCCGTTTCAGCTACGATGCCTGCGGGCCGCCCTCATGCGCGGCTCACGTCGCTCGGACGGTTCCGGGCGCTCACGTGAAAGACTCCACATGTCCGCTTCCACCGGCAAGCGCCGCTTCGCGCGCATCGACCGCCTTCCCCCCTACGTCTTCAACATCACGGCCGAACTCCGCATGGCGGCCCGGCGTCGGGGCGAAGACATCATCGACATGAGCATGGGCAACCCCGACGGCGCCACGCCGGACCACATCGTCGCCAAGCTCACCGAGGTCGCGCAGCGGCCCGACACCCACGGCTACTCCTCGTCCAAGGGCATCCCGCGGCTGCGTCGCGCGATCTCGCACTGGTACCGCGAGCGCTATGAGGTGGAGATCGACCCCGACAGCGAGGCCATCGTCACGATCGGCTCCAAGGAAGGGCTGGCCCACCTGATGCTCGCGACCCTGGACCGCGGTGACACCGTGCTGGTGCCCGACCCCAGCTACCCCATCCACATCTACGGCGCCGTGATCGCTGGCGCCGACATCCGCTCGGTGCCGCTGACGCCCGAGGTGGACTTCTTCGGCGAGCTGGAGAAGGCCATCCGCGGCAGCTATCCGAAGCCCAAGATGATGGTGCTGGGCTTCCCGTCCAACCCCACCGCGCAGTGTGTCGAGCTGGACTTCTTCGAGCGTGTCGTGGCGCTGGCGCGCAAGCACGAGATCCTGGTGGTGCACGACCTGGCCTACGCCGACATCGTGTTCGACGGCTGGAAGGCGCCCTCCATCCTGCAGGTGCCTGGCGCCAAGGACGTCGCGGTCGAGTTCTTCACGCTCTCCAAGAGCTACAACATGGCCGGCTGGCGCATCGGCTTCATGGTCGGCAATGCCGACCTGTGCGCGGCGCTGGCACGCATCAAGAGCTACCACGACTACGGCAGCTTCACGCCGCTGCAGGTGGCCGCCATCGCGGCGCTCGAGGGCGACCAGCAATGCGTGCGCGACATCGCCGCGCAGTACCGCAGCCGCCGCGACGTGCTGGTCAAGGGCCTGCACGAGGCCGGCTGGCTGGTCGACTGCCCCAAGGCGTCGATGTACGTCTGGGCTCGCATTCCCGAGCGCTACCGGGCGATGGGCTCACTGGCGTTCGCCACCGAGCTGCTGGCGCGCGCCAAGGTGTCGGTGTCGCCGGGCATCGGCTTCGGCGATCATGGCGACGACCACGTGCGTTTCGCCTTGATCGAGAACGAGGCCCGCATCCGTCAGGCGGTGCGCGGCATCAAGGCGATGTTCAAGGCCGACGGCGTGACGAAGGCAGCCGCCGGCTGAGCCGCCGCGCACACGCAAGTCACCGGCCGGAGGGGACAGGTCCCCTGGCGCACAAACGAGGTGACGCGGTCACCGGCGCGCTCTATCTTTGCAAGCGGCTCTCGCCGGCTGGCGGAGGGGGCCTGTCCCGCCGGGGATCCGAGGAGTGCGCATGAACCTGTCCCGTCCGTACCGGTCCGCCCTGTTCCGGTCGCTGCGCTGCCTGCTGGCGCTCGCGGCCCTGGGCCTGGCGGCGACTGCCCAGGCCCGCTTCAGCGTGGTGCACGACCCGCTCTATCAGGCCACCACCCACACCTCCACCATCACCGCAAGCGCCGTCGACCAGCCCTACGGCGTGGTCGCCATCGAGATCACGGTGACCACCGGCGAGATGACCGACTGCTCCGAACTCGGCATGGGCACCAGCGTGTTGCCCTGTCGGCGCGGCGCCACCACGGTGGTACACCGCTGCAGCTATCTCGGCTGGCCGCGTCAGGCGACCTGTAGCTACTCTCAGGTGCTCACGGCCCGGCGGCTGGTCAGCTACCGGGCCGTGCTGCGGCCCGTGTTCGGCACTCCGGTGTCCTCCGAGGAAGTGAGCTATGCCGGCGGCACCCCCCCGGCGGCGCCGCTGGCCCGCCCGGTGGTGTGGGAGCGCATGGCGAATGCGGGCCGCCGCATCGACGTCGGCCTGTTCCCGGACGCCGACTACGGGAGCGACTACCACGACTTCACCCGCGACCTGCAGACCGTGCTGCTCGGGGCCTTCTTCAATGACGGGCAGTCCTTCGCCCAGACCTACACCGCACGGCGCCGCAGCTTCAACCTCTGGGCCGGACCGGCGGGCGCCGATGCGGAAGGGTGCTTGCGCCGCGTCGACGGTGATGCGGCACAAGTCGCCGCGGTGCTCGACGGCCAGGTCATCGTGCACCGCAACGAGTTCCGCGACTGCGCTTCGCTGTCGCTGGGCGGCGCGGGCAGCGTCTGGGGCAAGCTGACCGACGCGGCCTGGGTCTTCATGCACGAGAGCGCCCACTTCCTGTTCGGACAGGGCGACGAGTACTGCTGCGACGGCGGCTACGGCTATGCGGGCGACTGCGGCAACGTGTTCTCCTCGTCCGCGGCCTGCCGCAGCGCTTCACTCGCGCAGGGCGTGGACCCGGGAGCTTGCGTCACGATCGGGAATACCGGCAGCTGGCGCAACGACAGTGGTGGCGGCTACGAAACCATGGCCGACCGCACCTTCGAGAGCCAGTGGCTCGACAACAGCCGCGTCTGCGTCGAGCGGCGGCTCTCGCGCTGTGCAAGGAGCACCTGCTACTGAGCCCACCCGACCGAGGCTGCCCGCGAAAGGAGCTGACGATGAGAGCGATGTCGCACCGCCGCATGAACCCCTGGGCCGGTCTGCTCGCCTTGCTCCTGGGCACGGCCTGGGGCCAGGTGAGCGAATCGACCAGTCCGGAGCGCTCGGTCGATCCGGGGCTCGACAACGCGCCGGTGCTGCAGCAGCTGACCCCCGGCCTCGCGCTCGTGCTGCAGATCGACGGCCGCAGCGTGCGCCTGGCCGACGCGCGCCTGCTGCTGGTGCCGCGCGACAAGCGGGTTTCGACCGAAGGCGAAACGCTGCGTCTGGTGGCCCGCACCGCGGGGCGCGAGGTGGGCGCGGCACGCCTGCCCGATGCACGCGTCAACGTGCAGGAGGGGCGCGGCCTGGTGGTGCTTCGGCAGCGGGTGATCACCGGTTACCTGCCGGTGACGACACGCCCCGACGAATTGGAGGTCTGGTTGCCGGGGCGAGGCGCTTCGACCCGGCTGGACCTGCGGCCGGCCTTGGAGTGGTCCTGCCGGGGCAGCGCGGCCTCGCCGCTGTGCCGGCCTGGCGGTGAGGTGGCGCCTTGAACGAGGCGACGTCGGGCTTCAACGGCGGGGGGGCGGGCGGGCGAACAGCTGGCGACAAAGCTCACACTCCACCAGCATTTCTGTCTCATCACTGATAACTCTGACAGTCGCTTTGTATCGGTACGTTGTCTGATGATCCCGGCTGTGACAGCAGCAGTGGCAGACAGCAGGTGGGCCCTCGTGGGCATCACCGCACTCCCGCGCATCACTCCTTTGGGCCGGGCTGCGGCCGGCCGGTAGTGCCGAGCCGGGCCGCCCCGGCGCAAGCGACGGCGATCGCTCACACGATCACACGAAGACCCACCGACAAGGCGCAGGACCGTCTTTGAGACGGCACCTGCCCGCCAGGCTGCCGGCGCTCGGGCGCGACGGCAGCCCTGACATGCAACGCGAGGAGGCCAGCATGCGCGATACATCCCGCCGCCCTGAGACGAAGCGCTTCGATCCCTATGCCGCCGACCGACCTCTGGGCTTGCGTTGCCGCTGCGGCAGCGTGCACGAGGACGGTGCAGCTGCCTCGCCGCAGTGCACCGAGGGCTACACGCGCGACTTCATCGAGGCCGCCCTGGTCAAGGCGCTGCTGCCCGAGGAGCGGCTGCGGCGCCGCTTCCTGCAGGCGGTCGGCAGCGGCACCGCCCGGGCGGCGATCGCCTCGCTGCTGCCGATGTCGGCGCTCGAAGCCATGGCCCAGGACAAGGCGCCGCTGGAGAAGAAGGACCTGCAGATCGGCTTCATCGCCATCACCTGCGCGACGCCGCTGATCATGGCCCACCCGCTGGGCATGTACCAGCGCGAGGGCTTGAACGTGCAGCTCAACAAGACCGCGGGCTGGGCGCTGATTCGCGACAAGATGATCAACCGCGAGCACGACGCCTCGCACTTCCTGTCGCCGATGCCCTTGGCCATGTCCATGGGCCTGGGCTCGACACGGGCGCCAACCAGCGTGGCCACGATCCAGAACGTCAACGGCCAGGCCATCACGCTGCATGTCAAGCACAAGGACAAGCGCGACCCGAAGCAGTGGAAGGGCATGAAGTTCGCGGTGCCCTTCGAGTATTCGATGCACAACTTCCTGCTGCGCTACTACGTCGCCGAGCATGGCCTGGACCCGGATCGCGACCTGCAGATCCGCGTCACGCCGCCGGCCGAGATGGTGGCCAACCTGCATGCCGGCAACATCGACGGTTTCCTCGGGCCCGACCCCTTCAACCAGCGTGCCGTCTACGACGGTGCCGGCTTCATCCACCTGCTGTCCAAGGAAATCTGGGACGGGCATCCCTGCTGTGCCTTTGGCGTCAGCGAGGAGTTCATCCGCAGCCACCCGAACACCTTCGCGGCGCTCTACCGCTCGGTGCTCAACGCGGCGGCGATGGCCCGCGATCCGTCCAACCGGGAGGAGATCGCCCGCGCGATCTCGCCGTCGGCCTACCTGAACCAGCCCGAGACGGTGGTCCGGCAGGTGCTTACCGGCCGCTTCGCCGATGGCCTGGGCAGCGTGCGCAACGTGCCCGACCGCACCGACTTCGACCCGATGCCGTGGCAGGCGATGGCAGTGTGGATGCTGACGCAGATGAAACGCTGGGGTTATCTGAAGGGCGAGGTGAACTACCGGCAGATCGCCGAGAAGGTGTTCCTGCTGACCGACGCACGGCGTCAGATGAAGCTGCTCGATCAGGCCGAGCCCGACGAGCGCCGGCAGCAGATCCGCGTGATGGGCCGCGACTTCGATCCGGCACGGCCCGAAGAGTACGTGAAGAGCTTTGCGATTCGCAAGGCGGCTTAGTCTTTCTGGAACTTCGATGACCGATTCAGCGATACCGGGCCACGACCCTTACGATGCCGACCGTCCGCTGCTGATGCGCTGTGCCTGCGGCCAGGCGCGCGGCGCGGGCCTGAACGAGGAGCCGGCGACAGCCTGCAGCCCGGCCACGGCTGAGCAGGCGGTGAACCGGTTTGTCGAGGCTGCGTTGGTGAAGGCCCTGTTTCCTCGCGACGAGGTCCGGCGGCAGTTCCTGCGCGCCGTGGGCCGGCGCACCGCGATGGCGGCGATCGCCAGCCTGCTGCCCATCGCGCCCTTGCAGGCGCTGGCCCAGCAACGCGGCGCGCCCGAGAAGCGCGACCTGAAGATCGGCTTCATCAGCATCACCTGCGCGACACCCTTGCTGATGGCCGAGCCGCTGGGCTTCTACCGCGACCAGGGCATCGCCGTGAAGCTGGTCAAGACGCCGGGGTGGGCCGCCATCCGCGACCGCGTCATCAGCCGCGAGCACGACGCCTCGCATTTTCTGTCGCCGATGCCGCTGGCGATGAGCCTGGGCCTGGGCTCGGACAAGGTAGCGACCTCGGTGGCGACGATACAGAACATCAACGGCCAGGCGATCACCCTGCACGTGCGGCACAAGGGGCGTCGCGATCCCAAGGCCTGGAAGGGCTTCAAGTTCGCCGTGCCCTTCGTCTACAGCATGCACAACTTCTTGTTGCGCTACTACCTCGCGGAGCACGGCCTCAATCCCGATACTGAGGTCGAGATCCACGTCGTGCCGCCGCCTGAAATGGTGGGCCGGCTCAGGGCCGGGGACATCGACGGCTTCCTCGGTCCGGACCCCTACAACCAGCGTGCCGTCTACGACCAGATCGGTTTCATCCACGTGCTCTCGAAAGACATCTGGGACGGCCATCCCTGCTGCGCCTTCGGGATGAGCGACGAGTTCATCCGTGAGCACCCCAACAGCTTTGCCGCGATGTTCCGCGCCATCATCGGTGCGTCCTTCATCGCCAGCGTCTCGACCGACCGGGCCCGCATGGCACGGCTGATCGCGCCGGCGGCCTACCTCAACCAGCCGGAGGAGGTGGTGGCCCAGGTGCTCACGGGCGAGTTCCCGGACGGGCTGGGCCATGTCCGGCGGGTGCCCGACCGCGCGCTCTTCGATCCGGTGCCCTGGCAGAGCATGGCGGTGTGGATGCTGACGCAGATGAAACGCTGGGGTTTCCTGAAGGGCGACGTCGACTACAGCCAGATCGCCGAGAAGGTGTTCATGCTGACGGACGCGAAAAAGCAGATGGGCATGGCCGGCTGGCGCCCCCCGGAGGGGGCTTACCGCAAGGCCCGCATCATGGGCAAGGTGTTCGACCCGGAGCAGCCGGAGGAATACCTCAAGAGCTTCGCGATCCGGAAGGTGGTGGCATGAGGGAGGCCGTGTCCGAGTCGCTGCCCCCCGCGGCGACGGTACCCGCGGCGACGGTACGCCGCAGCTCGCGGCTCCCGCTGCACGCGGGCCTGCTGTCGCTGTTGCTGCTGGCGGCGCTGCTGGCGGTCTGGCAGTGGGCCACGCTGCCGGGAGCCGACGGCCAGGCCGGGCTCACACCCGAGCAGATCGAGTACGCCCGCCTGATGGGCCAGGAGCCCGGGCAGCGCCGAGAAGCGGGTTTCCCGCAACCGGCCGAACTGGGGCGGGCCATGCTCGCCCACCTGTCCGACCCCTGGCGCGACGCCGGGCCGAACGACAAGGGCATCGGCGTGCAACTCGGACATTCGCTGCTGCGTGTCGGGCTGGGCTTCGGCATCGCCGTGCTGGTCGCGGTGCCACTGGGTTTCCTGATCGGCACCAGCCCGCTGGCCTACCGGGCGCTGCAGCCCTACATCCAGGTGCTCAAGCCGGTCTCGCCGCTGGCGTGGATGCCGCTGGCGCTCTACACCATCAAGGACTCTTCGATCTCCGGCGTGTTCGTGATCTTCATCTGCTCGATCTGGCCCCTGCTGATCAACACGGCCTTCGGCGTCGCCGGCGTGCGGCGCGAGTGGCTGGCCGTCGCACGCACCCTGGAAGTGCCGCCGCGCCGCCTGGCGCTCGAGGTGATCCTGCCGGCCGCGGCGCCGACCATCCTGACCGGCATGCGCATCAGCATGGGCATCGCCTGGCTGGTGATCGTCGCGGCCGAGATGCTGGTGGGCAGCACCGGCATCGGCTACTTCGTCTGGAACGAGTGGAACAACCTCTCGCTGGCCAACGTGATCTTCGCGATCCTGGTCATCGGCGTGGTGGGCATGCTGCTCGATCTGGGCTTTGCGCGCCTGCAGAAGGCGGTGACCTATGTTGAGTGAGGAGAGCATGACGTCCCAGCCGGGCCCGGACTTCCTGCGTGTCGAGGGGCTGGCGAAGGCCTATGCGGGGGCCGACGGCCGGCCGGGCCCGACGGTGTTCGACCAGATCAACTTCGAGGTTCACCGCGGCGAGTTCGTCTGCCTGATCGGCCATTCGGGCTGCGGCAAGACCACCATCCTGCAAGTCCTGGCCGGGCTGGAGCGGCCCAGCGCCGGCCGGGTGCTGATCGAGGGGCGCCCGGTCGGCGGGCCGGGACTCGACCGCGGGGTGGTGTTCCAGGGGCATGCGCTGATGCCCTGGCTGTCGGTGCGCCAGAACATCGCCTTCGCGGTGCGCAGCCGCTGGCCCGGCTGGTCGCCCCGTGAGGTGGATGCCCAGGTGACCCGCTACGTCGAGATGGTCGGCCTGGGCAGCGCCATCGACAAGAGGCCGGCGGCGCTGTCGGGTGGCATGAAACAGCGCGTCGGCATCGCGCGGGCTTTCGCGATCGAACCGAAGATGCTGCTGCTCGACGAACCCTTCGGTGCGCTGGACGCGCTGACCCGCGGAACCATCCAGGACGAGCTGCTGCGCATCTGCGCCGAAACGCGGCAGACGGTTTTCATGATCACGCACGACGTCGACGAAGCCATCCTGCTGGCCGACACCATCCTGCTGATGGGCAACGGTCCGCAGGCGCGCATCGTCGAGGTGGTGCGCAACACCATGCCGCGCGGGCGCCAGCGCGCCGGCCTGCATCACGACCCGCAGTACTACCGCATCCGCAACCACCTGCTGGACTTCCTCGTCGACCGCTCGGCACGCTTCTCGCATGGGCGGGCGCCGGCGCGGCCGCCCGAGGTCCGGCCCGGGCTCGACCTCGAACTGAGCCCCGAAGCCCGGGCGGCCCTGCAGGGTTGAGGGCCCCCGGCCCGTCGGCCCTGCGGCCTTTCACTTGCCAACAAGGAGCTGTCTCCATGAACCGTCTGGATGTCACCGAAAAGATCATCGCCGTCAAGGTCGCCAAGGGCCTGAAGTGGGCCGACGTCGCCGAACGTGTCGGCCGCAGCAAGGAGTGGACGACCGCCGCGCTGCTGGGCCAGATGACGCTGACGCCCGAGCAGGCCCAGGTGGTCGCCGAGATCTTCGGCCTCACCGAGGCCGAGGCGCAGTGGCTCACCGTGGTGCCCTACAAGGGCTCGCTGCCGACCAGCGTGCCGACCGATCCGCTGATCTACCGCTTTTACGAACTCGTCAACGTCTACGGCACCACCTTCAAGGAGCTGATCCACGAGGAGTTCGGCGACGGCATCATGAGCGCGATCGACTTCCGCATGGATCTGCAGCGTGAGCCTGACCCGGCGGGAGACCGGGTCCACATCACGATGTCGGGCAAGTTCCTGCCCTACAAGAGCTACTGAGCCAGCGACCGGGTGCGGGCGGTCGGGAAGCCGCTCGCGCTTTTCGAGCGAGGGCGGAAGGGGAGGGGTGGAGCGGGGGCGACTTGAAGAGATGGTGCCCGAGAGCAGACTCGAACTGCCACGCCCGATGAGGGGCGGCGGATTTTAAGTCCGCTGTGTCTACCGATTTCACCACTCGGGCCCGACCCGAAGCATACAGGACACGACGCAGCCGGCGCTTCCCGAGGCCGCCGTCTCAGGCCGGGTCGGAGGGCTCCTTGCGGCGGGTGCCGCCCTCGCCGCTGTCCTTGCCCAGCAGGTAGCCCGCGATGGTGCCGAGCAGGCCCATCACGGGGGCGACCTGCTGGTCGCTGTAACCGGCCACGACCAGGAAAAGCGCCGCGACGATGATCAGGATGGTGCCGAACATGCGAAGCACCGACTCCGCGGTCTTGCCCCGCTTGACCAGCAGCGCCGCGACGCAGATGACGAAGCTGCCGAAGACCAGCACCGAGGCGCTCATCGTCATCGCCTCGGTGGTGCTCCACCAGCCGGGCATAGTGTTGTCGGGTGGCGGCGCGGCCGGTGCGGGCAGCCCCTGCTTGATCTCGGCGATGCGCGCGTCGAGCGACTGCAGTTCCGACGCGGCCTGCAGCTCGGAGTAGGCGCGCGTCAAGGCCCGCTCCCCGCGCCGCGGTGCCGCAGCTTGAGTTCGGCTTCCAGCAGCACCACCTTGCGCTCCAGCAACTCGTTGAGTTGACGCAGCCGGCGGTTTTCCTCGGCCAGCGTGTCGTCGGGGTGTGCCGGCGACGCGCCGCCGGGGGCCATGCGGCGGTCCTGCAGCTGGTTGACGTCGACGGACGGCACTGCGGCAGGACCGCGGCTCCGTTCGCGGGCGGGGTCGCGCAGGGTTTCGGCGGGCGCCCCTGGTGGCGGGGGCGACTGGCGCAGGCGCTCGATGCGGGGCGTAGACGCTGCAGCGTGGGCGTGCGGGGCGGTCTGCGCCGCCGTCTCTGCGGCGCAGAGCAGGGCGGCTGCCGCCACGCAAAAGGCGATCGGGTTCATGGCCTTCCTCCTTCCGACGCAGTGTCGAAGCCCGGCCCGGCCGCGTACATCCCCAAAAATGACCAGCGGATAACCCTGAGCTTTGCGGCCGCGTGGCTGCCGGCCGGGCCGTGCTGGTGCTCTGGCATGATTGGCTGCGCCCCCACCGCTTCGGGGGAGGAGACAACAACCATGTCCTGGTTCCCCCAAGCCGCGCTCAACGAGGGGGTGCGCAAGCGCGAGGTGTTTGCCTGGGCGATGTACGACTTCGCCAACTCCGGCTACACGACGGTGGTGCTGACAGCCGTCTTCAACGCCTATTTCGTCGGTGTCGTGACCGGCAATGCAGGCTGGGGCACCTTTGCCTGGACCGCCTCGCTGGCCCTGTCCTGCCTGATCGTGATGGTGACGATGCCGGCACTGGGGGCGTGGGCCGACCTGCGCGCCGCGAAAAAGCGGCTGCTGGCCTTCACGACCGCCGGCTGCGTCGTCTCCACCCTGGCCCTGGCATTCGCGGGGCCGGGCGAGGTCGGCTGGACGGTGGTCGCGGTCGTGCTGTCGAACTGCTTTTACGCTTACGGCGAATCGCTGATCGCCGCCTTCCTGCCCGAGCTCGCGCGCGGCGAGGCGCTCGGCCGCGTGTCGGGCTGGGGCTGGGCCTTCGGCTATTGCGGCGGCATGCTCGCGCTCGGCCTGAGCCTGGCCTATGTGCTGTGGGCCCAGTCGCGCGGCCTGCCGGCCAGCGACTTCGTGCCGGTCACCATGGTCATCACCGCGGTGGTCTACGGGACGGCCTCGCTCGTCACCTTCACGCTGCTGAAGGAGCGCGCGCTGCCGCAGCCAGGCGCCGCCCCCGGCAGCGGCGGCGTGCGGGCTTCGTTGCGCCAGCTCGCAAGCACCTTGCGCGGCGCCCGCCACCTGCCCGACTTCAGCTGGCTGCTGGCTTGCACGGCGAGCTACCAGGCCGGCATCGCGGTGGTCATTGCGCTGGCGGCGGTCTATGCGGAGCAGGTGCTCGGTTTCAAGCAGGCGCAGACCATGGCCCTGGTGTTCCTCGTCAACATCGCGTCCGCGCTGGGTGCCTTCGGTTTCGGCTACCTGCAGGACCGGGTCGGCCACAAGACGTCGCTGGCCTGCACGCTGGTCGGCTGGATCGTGATGACGGTGCTGGCGGTGCTGGCCACCTCGGCAGCGCTGTTCTGGGTCGCCGCGGTGATCGCCGGGCTGTGCATGGGCGCCAGCCAGTCGGCCGGCCGGGCCCTGGTGGGGGTGTTCGCGCCGCGGGCCCGGCTGGCCGAGTTCTACGGGCTGTGGACCTTCTCGGTGCGGCTGGCGGCGGTGGTCGGGCCGCTCACCTATGGCCTGGTGTCGTGGGCCACCGCCGGCAACCACCGGCTGGCCTTCGGCGTGACGGCGGTCTTTTTCGCGGCCGGTCTGGCGATGCTGCGCCCGGTGAACGTCGAGCGCGGCCGCGCCGCGGCGCTGACGGGCTGAGGCTCCCGGGCGCCTCAGCCGGGCAGGGCTTGCACCGTGACCGGAAAGTCCAGCCACTGCGCGGCGATCTGCCTCAGCGTCGCCTCATCGCCGCTGGTGTAGAGGTGCACCGGGGCCGGCACGGCGGGATCGGGCAGGTCGCCGTGCATCTTCAGGTATTGGGTGACGGTCTGCCGGGCCACCGGCTCGGCGGTGTCGACCAGCTGCACCCCGGGCCCGAGCGCCGCCTGGAACAGCGGCGCGACGAAGGGGTAGTGGGTGCAGCCCAGTACGACGGTATCGACGCCGGCCTCGCGCAGCGGGCTGCTGTAGCGCTGCACCAGCTCGCGGACCTGCGGCGAGTCCAGGTCGCCCTGCTCGATCGCGTGCGCGAGGCCGGGGCAGGGCTGCAGGTGGACCTCGGCCTGCTGGCGGTAGGTCGCAAGCAGGGCCTGGAACTTCTCGCTTTTCAAGGTGCCGGTGGTCGCCACCACGCCCACCCGGCCCGTGCGGCTCAAGGCCACGGCCGGCTTGAGCCCCGGCTCGACGCCGACGAAGGCGGTGTCCGGACTCAGCTCGCGCAGGGTCTTGATGGCGGCCACGGTGGCGGTGTTGCAGGCGATGACGACCACTCGTGCGCCCTGCGAGCGCAGAAAGTCGCTGATGCGGCGCGAACGCTCCAGCACATAGGCCGCTTCGCGTTCGCCATAGGGCGCGTGACCCGAGTCGGCGACATACAGCAGACCGGCGCCCGGCAGCTGGCGGCGGATCGCGCGCAGCACCGAGAGCCCGCCGACGCCGGCGTCGAAGACGCCGACAACCGGCGAAGAGGCGGAGGGCAGGGACATCGGCTCAGGTTCCAGGACGAAGTCGCGGCAGTCTAGCAGCGGCCAGCCTGGCATCGCCGTTGCCCGGACACGATGAGCGTCGAGAAAAACCGGCCTGAGGCGGCTTCCCTACAAAAGCCTGAAGGGGGTGGACGGAAGCCCCCCGGCTTCCGCTAGAATAGAACGATCGTTCGTTTTTCGGCGAGGTTTCCCGTACCGGGTTTCCGAGTCACCTGTGCGGCAGCCCGACGAGTGCACCGCAACATAGAATCCCGAGTTACGTTTACGTCAATCAAAGGAGATCGTCGCATGAAGGCACTGGTTCCGGTCAAGCGCGTCGTGGACTACAACGTGAAAGTTCGCGTGAAGTCCGACGGCACTGGGGTGGACGTCGCCAACGTCAAAATGAGCATGAACCCCTTCGACGAGATCGCCGTCGAAGAGGCGACCCGCCTGAAGGAGAAGGGCGCCCTGACCGAAGTGGTGGCTGTGTCCTGCGGCGTCACGCAGTGCCAGGAAACGCTGCGTACGGCAATGGCCATCGGCGCCGACCGCGGCATCCTGGTCGAGACCGCCGAGGAACTGCAGCCGCTCGCCGTGGCCAAGCTGCTCAAGGCCCTGGTCGACAAGGAAAAGCCCGACCTCATCATCCTCGGCAAGCAGGCCATCGACGATGACTGCAACCAGACCGGCCAGATGCTGGCTGCGCTGCTGGACCTGCCGCAGGCGACCTTCGCCTCCAAGGTCGAGGTGGCCGACGGCCATGCCGTGGTGACCCGCGAGGTCGACGGCGGCCTGGAGACCATCAAGCTCAAGCTGCCGGCGGTCATCACCACCGACCTGCGCCTGAACGAGCCGCGCTACGTCACGCTGCCCAACATCATGAAGGCCAAGAAGAAGCCGCTGGACACCGTCAAGCCGGCCGACCTGGGCGTGGATGTGAGCCCGCGCATCAAGACCCTGAAAGTGTCCGAGCCGCCCAAGCGCGGTGCCGGCGTGAAGGTGCCCGACGTCGCGACCCTGGTCGCGAAGCTGAAGAACGAAGCCAAGGTGATCTGAGGAGTTGATGATGACTGCACTGGTTATTGCTGAACACGACAACAACTCCATCAAGGGCGCCACGCTCAACACCGTGACCGCGGCCGCCGCTTGCGGCGCTGATGTGCACGTGCTGGTGGCCGGCGCCAATGCCGCCGCCGCCGCTCAAGCCGCAGCCCAGATCGCGGGCGTCGCCAAGGTGCTGCACGCCGACGGCGCGCCGCTGGCCGAAGGCCTGGCCGAGAACGTCGCCGCCCAGGTGCTGGCGATCGCCGGCAACTACAGCCACATCCTGTTCCCGTCCACCGCGATGGGCAAGAACGTCGCGCCGCGCGTGGCGGCCAAGCTGGACGTGGCCCAGATCTCCGACATCATCAAGGTGAACAGCCCCGACACCTTCGAGCGTCCGATCTACGCCGGCAACGCGATCGCGACGGTGCAGAGCGCCGACAAGGTCAAGGTCATCACGGTGCGTACCACCGGCTTCGACGCGGCGGCTGCCACCGGCGGCTCTGCGGCGGTCGAGTCGGTCGCGGCCGTGGCCGACGCCGGCACTTCCAGCTTCGTCGGCCGTGAAGTGACCAAGAGCGACCGGCCCGAACTGACCGGCGCCAAGATCATCGTCTCCGGCGGCCGGGCGCTGGGCTCCAGCGACAAGTTCACCGAGCTGCTGACCCCGCTGGCCGACAAGCTGGGCGCCGCCCTGGGCGCCAGCCGCGCCGCGGTGGACGCCGGCTACGCGCCCAACGACTGGCAGGTCGGCCAGACCGGCAAGATCGTCGCTCCGCAGCTCTACATTGCCGCGGGCATCTCGGGCGCCATCCAGCACCTGGCCGGCATGAAGGACTCCAAGGTGATCGTCGCGATCAACAAGGACCCCGAGGCGCCGATCTTCAGCGTGGCCGACTACGGCCTGGAAGCCGACATCTTCACGGCGGTGCCGGAGCTGGTCAAAGCGCTGTAAGCCGGCGCGAGCGTCAGGAACCCGTTCGCCCCCAGCTCGTGGGCAACGGGTTTTTTTCCGCCCGTCATTCTTTTTTGCACATCAGGACCAAGGAGACCCCATGAGTTACCAAGCCCCCGTCAAGGACATGCTGTTCTGCATGAAGGAACTGGCTGGCCTCGAACAGGTGGCCGGGCTGCCGGGCTTCGAGGATGCCGGGCTGGAAACCGCCCAGGCCGTGCTGGAGGAGTGCGCCCGTTTCAACGAAGGTGTGGTCGCGCCGCTGAACTTCGAAGGCGACAAGAACCCCGGCGCGTGGAAGAACGGTGAAGTCAGCACCGCCCCCGGCTTCAAGGAGGCCTTCCGCCAGTTCGGCGAAGGCGGCTGGCAGGGCCTGCAGCACCCGGCCGAATTCGACGGCCAGGGCCTGCCGAAGACCATCGGCGCGGCCTGCGTCGAAATGCTCAACAGCGCCAACCTCAGCTTCGCGCTGTGCCCGCTGCTGACCGACGGCGCGATCGAGGCCCTGCTGACTGCCGGCACGCCCGAGCAGCAAAAGCTCTACCTGCCGCGCATGATCTCGGGCGAGTGGACCGGCACGATGAATCTGACCGAGCCCCAGGCCGGCTCGGACCTGGCGCTGGTGCGCACCAAGGCCGTGCCGCAGGGCGACGGCAGCTACCGCATCAGCGGCCAGAAGATCTTCATTACCTTCGGCGAGCACGACATGGCGGACAACATCGTCCACCTGGTGCTGGCCCGTACGCCCGACGCTCCCGAGGGCGTCAAGGGCATCTCCCTGTTCATCGTGCCCAAGTTCCTGGTCGACGCGCAGGGCACGCTGGGCAAGCGCAACGACGTCTGGTGCGCCTCGATCGAGCACAAGATGGGCATCAAGGCGAGCCCGACCGCGGTGCTGGTCTACGGCGACGACAAGGGTGAGGTCGGCCCCGGTGCGATCGGCTACCTGGTCGGCGAGGAGAACCGCGGCCTGGAGTACATGTTCATCATGATGAACGCGGCCCGCTTTGCGGTCGGCGTGCAGGGCATCGCGGTGGCCGAGCGCGCCTACCAGCGGGCCGTGCAGTACGCGAAGGACCGCGTGCAGTCGCGCCCGGTGGACGGATCGCTGCCCGGCTCCGCCGCCATCATCCATCACCCCGACGTCAAGCGCATGCTGATGACCATGCGTGCCAGCACCGAGGGCTGCCGCGCGATGGCCCTGGTCGGGGCCGCGGCCTACGACGCGGCCCACCACCATCCGGACGCCGCGGTGCGCAAGCAGAACCAGGCCTTCTATGAATTCCTGGTGCCGCTGGTCAAGGGCTACAGCACCGAGATGAGCCTGGAGGTCGCCAGCCTGGGTGTGCAGGTGCACGGCGGCATGGGTTTCATCGAGGAAACCGGTGCGGCGCAGTACTACCGTGATGCCAAGATCCTGACGATCTACGAGGGCACCACGGCGATCCAGGCCAACGATCTGGTGGGGCGCAAGACCGCCCGCGACGGCGGCCAGGTGGCGCGCGCCGTGGCGGCGCAGATCGAAGCGACCGAAGCCGAGCTGGCGCGCCGCGACAGCGCCGCCGCTCAGGCCACGCTGAAGCGGCTGCGCGCAGCGCGCGAGGCCTTCGTGCAGGTGGTGGACTTCGTCGTCGCCAACACCAAGACGCGGCCCAACGCGGTGTTCGCCGGCAGCGTGCCCTACCTGATGCTCGCCGGCAACCTGGTGGCCGGCTGGCAGCTGGCGCGCGCGCTGCTGGTGGCCGAGGAGCGCCTGCAGGCGGGTCAGGACGTGCCCTTCATGCAGGCCAAGATCGCCACCGCGCGCTTTTATGCCGAGCACATCCTGGCGCGCGTGCCGGGCCAGCGCGACACCATCCTCGAGGGCGGCGACAGCGTCACCGCCCTGGCGCTCGACGCTTTCTGAGCATCGGTCTGTACGACCCGGGCCGCCGCAGTGCGGCCGTTTCCGCCGGCCGCGCCGCGGCCGTCTTCATCCAGGGAGACTCGCGTGTCTTTGCCCACCGTCCTGCGGAACCTGCCGCTGCCCGTCATCGGCTCGCCGCTGTTCATCATCAGCAACCCCAAGCTCGTCATCGAGCAGTGCAAGGCCGGCGTGGTGGGCTCCATGCCGGCTCTCAATGCCCGTCCGGCCTCCCTGCTGGACGAGTGGCTGGCCGAGATCACCGAGACGCTGGCAGCCTACAACCGGCAGCACCCCGAGCGGCCCGCGGCACCTTTCGCGATCAACCAGATCGTGCACAAGTCCAATGACAGGCTGGAGCAGGACCTGGAGCTCTGCGTGAAGTACAAGGTGCCCATCATCATCACCTCGCTGGGGGCACGCCCGGAGGTCAACCAGGCGGTGCACAGCTACGGCGGCGTGGTGCTGCACGACATCATCAACAACACCTTCGCGAAGAAGGCGATCGAGAAGGGCGCCGACGGCCTGATCGCAGTGGCGGCCGGAGCTGGCGGCCACGCCGGCACCACCAGCCCATTCGCGCTGGTGCAGGAGATCCGCGAGTGGTTCGACGGTCCGCTGGCGCTCTCGGGTGCGATCGCCCACGGCCGCTCGGTGCTCGCCGCCCAGGCCATGGGCGCGGACTTCGCCTACATCGGCTCGGCCTTCATCGCCACCGAGGAGGCGCGCGCGATCGAGGGCTACAAGCAGATGATCACGCAGAGCAGCAGCCAGGACATCGTCTACTCCAACCTCTTCACCGGCGTGCACGGCAACTACCTGAAGGGCTCCATCGTCAACGCCGGCCTCGACCCCGACAAGCTGCCGGAAAGCGATCCGAGCGCGATGAACTTCGGCGGCGAAGGCGCCAAGAAGGCCTGGAAGGACATCTGGGGTTGCGGCCAAGGCATCGGCGCGATCAAGCAAGTCGTGCCCGCCCGCGTGCTGATTGAGCGCTTGCGCAGCGAATACCAGGCTGCGCGCCAGCAGCTCTGCGCGGCCTGAGTCCCAAGGCCGGGCAGCGCCCGGCTCAAGGGCAGGGGCGGCCCTTCACGGAGCCGCGCCCCTCTCAGCGCCGTTTCGCAGTGGCCGGCTTCCACTTCGTGCGCATGTACAGCGCGCCATCGGCCAGTTCGTCCAGCATTTGCTCCAGGCGCTTCAGCTGGGTCGCGTCGGTCTTGGCGCGCAGGATCCAGCCGAGGTAGTCGTTGCGCTGGTAGGGCGGGCGGGCCTCGTAGGCGGCCATCAGATCCCGTTGCTCCAGCGCGTGCTTGACGAAGCCGGGCATCGGGTGAAGGGCGCGCCTGAGCGGCGACGGCAGTGATGTCATGTTGAAACCTCCCTGAGTCTCAATCGGGCCGCGCCACGGTGGGTGGCGAGCGGCAGCGTGTGCGGGCTGTCTTGGCAGCCCGTCGAGGGGTGAATATACTGTATGGAAATACAGTTCTCAATGCCCCGTCATATCCCACACTCCGGCCCGGTCTTCGGGCCGGTCCTCGAACCTGCCATGCCCTCCGATCCTCTCCTTCCCGGGGCCTTCAAAGGGCGCGGCACGGCCCTGCGCATTGCGCATCGTTTCGAGCGCGCCGAGCGGGAGGGCTTCGACGACGGCTGGGGCACGCTGGAGCAGGACGCCCGCGAGGAGCACCTGCCGCCCGCCACCACGATCATCGAAGAGCGCGTCAAGTCGCTGCTGGCGGCCAACGATTCGCCCGACATTCCCTTCGAGCTGTCCATCAACCCGTACCGAGGTTGCGAACACGGCTGCATCTACTGTTATGCGCGGCCTACCCACAGCTATCTGAACCTGTCGCCCGGGCTGGACTTCGAGACGCGCATTGTCGCCAAGGTCAATGCGGCCGAACGACTCGAAGAAGAACTGGCCCGGCCGCGCTACCGACCCTCGCCGATCAACATCGGTTCGGCCACCGACGCCTACCAGCCGGTCGAGCGCAAGCTCGGGCTGACGCGCCAAGTGCTGGAGGTGCTGACGCGCTGCGCCCATCCTTTCACCATCATCTCCAAGTCCTCGGGCGTGGAGCGCGACCTGGACCTCATCGCTCCGGCTGCGCAGGCGGGCCGGGCCTGGGTGTCGATCAGCATCACGACGCTCGACGGCGTCTTGTGCCGCATCATGGAGCCGCGCGCGGCCTCGCCGCTGCGGCGGCTGGAGACGGTGCGCCGCCTGTCGGCCGCGGGCGTCCCGGTGGGCGTCAACATCGCGCCCATCATCCCCTTCCTCAACGAGCCTGAGATCGAGCGGCTGGTCGAGGCGGCGGCTGACGCGGGGGCCGGCTCCATCCACTACACGGTGCTGCGGCTGCCCTGGGAGGTGAATCCGCTGTTCCACCAGTGGCTGGAGCAGCATTTTCCCGAGCGCGCCGGCCGCGTCATGGCGCGCGTGCGGGAGATGCGCGGCGGGCAGGACTACAAGGCGGACTTCGGCTCTCGCATGAAGGGCACCGGCCTGTGGGCCGAACTGATCCGCCAGCGCATCGACAAGGCGGTGACCCGTTGCGGCCTGACGCGCCAGGTCAAGGCGCTCGACGCCGGCGTTTTCAGGCCGCCGCAGAAGGACGGGCAGGGCGTGCTGTTCTGAAGCCTGGCCCGTCCGAGAAGCGCCGTGGCGGCTACTTGGTGGCCGAGCAGCGGTCGAATTCGGTCTTGCGTTTGGCGTAGTCGGCGCAGAAATCGTCCTTGCCGGTGGTCGACTTGATCGGCTTGCCTTTGTAGGTGGCGGTGATGACCTTGCTGTGCGTGATGTCGAGGCGGTCGTTGGCACAGGCTTTCAACGCCGCCTCCTGGCAGGCTTTTTCCGAGCTGGCCGGCGCCGGCTTGGCGCAGGACTGCTGACCATCGCATTTCTTGTAGCTCTCGGCTTCCTTGCCGGGGCAGGCGGTGCGCGTGTAGTGGATGGTGCAATCGGACGGATCCTGCGCATACCCGCTGGCGGACGCCAGGAACAGGGCGGCCGAGAGGATCAGGTAGCTCTTCTGCATGTCGATCTCCTTGGGCAAAGTCGGTCCTTGGGCAAAGTCGGCTGCTGCGGCAGCCGGGGCCGGGACGACTGCCGCACTGCCCCGGAGCGGGCGATTGTCGGCCGCCCGGGTGTCGGTTTCATGAAGAGAGGCCGGCGTGGGTCCGCCCCATAACCCTTGGTTTCTGCTCGACCGCGGTTTTCCAGCCGAAATGAGCAGGAAACGAAAAAGCCGCCTTGCGGCGGCTCTCGAGATCGGGGAGCGGGTCGTCGACCCGCCGGCTCACTTGAACAGGTCCTTGACCCGGTCGGTCCAGCTCTTGGCGTTGGGCGAGTGGCGGTCGCCGCCCTTCTTGAAGGACTCGTCGAGCTCCTTCAGCAGCTTGCGCTGGTGCTCGGTCAGCTTGACCGGCGTCTCCACCGCGATGTGGCAGTAGAGGTCGCCGGGGTAGGCCGACCGCACGCCCTTGATGCCCTTGCCTCGCAGGCGGAAAGTCTTGCCGTGCTGGGTGCCCTCGGGCAGTTCGATCTCGGCGCCGCCGCCCAGGGTCGGCACCTCGATGCTGCCGCCCAGCGCCGCGGTGACGACGCTCACCGGCACGGTGCAGTGCAGGTCGTCGCCGTCGCGCTCGAAGATGTCGTGTTTCTTCAGGCGGATTTCGATGTAGAGGTCGCCCGGGGGGCCGCCGTTGGTGCCCGGCTCACCGTTGCCGGCGGAGCGGATGCGCATGCCCTCGTCGATGCCGGCGGGGATCTTGACCTCCAGCGTCTTGGTTTTCTTCAGCTTGCCCTGGCCGTTGCAGGCCGTGCAGGGCTCGGGAATGATCTTGCCGGTGCCGTGGCAGTGGGGGCAGGTCTGCTGGATGCTGAAAAAGCCCTGGCGCAGGTGCACGGTGCCCGAGCCGGCGCAGGTCGGACAGGTCTTGGCGCTGGTGCCGGGTTTGGCACCGCTGCCGTTGCAGGTGTCGCACTCCTCCCAGCTGGGGATGCGCAGCTGCGCTTCCTTGCCGTGGGCGGCTTCCTCCAGCGTGATTTCCATCGCGTAGGACAGGTCGCCGCCGCGGTAGACCTGCGGGCCGCCGCCGCCGCGGCGGCCGCCGCCCTGACCGCCGAAGATGTCGCCGAAGATGTCGCCGAAGGCCTCGGCGAAACCGCCGAAACCTTCCGGACCGCCCCGGCCGCCCATGTTGGGATCGACCCCGGCGTGGCCATACTGGTCGTAGGCAGCGCGCTTCTTGGGGTCGGAGATCATCTCGTAGGCCTCCTTGACCTCCTTGAATCGCTCCTCGGCCTCCTTGGCGGCGTCACCCTGGTTGCGATCCGGGTGGTATTTCATCGCCAGCTTGCGATAGGCCTTCTTGATGTCGTCCTCGGAGGCGTTTTTCGCTACGCCCAGGACTTCATAGTAGTCACGCTTTGCCATGGTGTTTCAGGTCCGGAATCGAATGGAAAGTCAGGCGGCCACCGGGGATCGGCCCAGCCCGCGCAGGAATCTGAAGTGCGCGGCGACGGCCGAACGCACCGAGGGGAAGCTCTTGTAGGGCACGCCGAACTCCTCGCAGGTCTGCCGCACGATGCGGCTGATGGCCGGGTAGTGCACGTGGCTCACATGGTGCAGAAGATGGTGTTCGACCTGGAAGTTCAAACCCCCCATGTAGAAGGACGCAAGCCGGTTGCCGGGAGCGAAGTTGGCAGTGGTTTTGACCTGGTGGGTGGCCCAGTCGTCTTCCAGCCGGCCGCTGGCCGGATCGGGCTGCGGGAAGTCGGTGCCGTCCACGGTGTGCGCCACCTGGAACACCAGCGACAGGGTCAGGCCGAACACGAAGTGGATGCCCAGGAACACCACCAGCACCTGCCAGGCGGGATGGAAAAACATCGGCAGCACCAGCGTGTAGCCGACATAGAACAACTTGGTCGCGACGAAATAGGGCGTCTCCCACCAGGCGCGGCGCTGCAGCGGGGTGGTGCCGATGCGCCCGCTCAGCACCTTCTGCCAGTCGCCGAACAGCAGCAGGTAGAGCGTCAGCAGGCTGTAGAGCAGCGGCGCGTACCAGTGCTGCAGCCGGTGCCAGGGGTACCAGCGCTGGCTGGGGCTCAGGCGCAGCAGGGCGCCGATCGCGATGTCGTCGTCCTTGCCGTCGATGTTGGTGTAGGTGTGATGCAACTGATTGTGCTTCTGGCGCCACAGCATGCTGCTGCTGCCCATCAGGTCCATGGTCGCCCCCATCAGCCGGTTCAGCCAGGGCTTGCGCGAATAACTGCCGTGCGCGCCGTCGTGCATCACGTTGAAGGCGATCAGCACGTAGCCCTGCACGACACCCAGGGCGGCCAGGGCCGCCGACCACCCGTGTTCCACCCACCACACCAGGCTGACGTAACTCGCCGCGAACAGTGCGAAGGCAAACAGCGTCTTGGCGTGCAGCCGCCAATCCCCCGTCTCGCGCTTCCCCTCGGAAGCGAAATGGGCCCGTACGCGGGCCTTCAAGGTTTCGAAAAAGGGCGCGCGGGGGGCAAACACCACCCGCGCAGGCACAGCTTGACTCATCAATATCGACCCTGATTTTTCTTCGATGCCTGTCGGCCGCGCAAACACAAACGCAAGAGAGGGCGTCGCGACGCCGGTCTCTTGCGTTGTCGGGCCGCACGGCCGGCGCTTGAATTACTTCTTGTCTTTCACTTCGGTAAATTCCGCGTCCACCACGTTGTCGTCGGCCGGCTTGCCGCTGTCCTGCCCGCCGCCCGGTGCCGCGCCCGGCTGGGCGCCTGCCGCACCGCCCGCCGCCTGCTGGGCGGCCTGCATGTCGGCGTACATCTTCTCGCCCAGCTTCTGGCTCGCCGTCATCAAGGCTTCGGTCTTGGCATCGATGTCGGCCTTGTCGTCACCCTTGAGCGACTCCTCGACGTCCTTGATCGCGGCCTCGATCTTCTCCTTCTCGCCGGCTTCGAGCTTGTCGCCGTACTCGGTCAGCGACTTGCGCACGCTGTGCACGGTGGCGTCGGCCTGGTTCTTGGCCTGCACCAGCTCGAGCTTCTTCTTGTCCTCGGCGGCGTTGAGCTCGGCGTCCTTCACCATCTTCTGGATCTCTTCCTCGGACAGGCCGGAGTTCGCCTTGATGGTGATCTTGTTCTCCTTGCCGGTGCCCTTGTCCTTCGCGCTGACGTGCAGGATGCCGTTGGCGTCGATGTCGAAGGTCACCTCGATCTGCGGCACACCGCGCGGCGCGGGCGGAATACCTTCGAGGTTGAACTCGCCCAGTGCCTTGTTGCCCGAGGCCATCTCACGCTCGCCCTGGAAGACCTTGATCGTCACTGCCGGCTGATTGTCGTCGGCGGTCGAGAAAGTCTGTGCGAACTTTGTCGGGATGGTCGTGTTTTTCGCGATCATCTTCGTCATCACGCCGCCCAGGGTCTCGATGCCCAGCGACAGCGGGGTGACGTCCAGCAGCAGCACGTCCTTGCGCTCGCCGCCCAGCACCTGGCCCTGGATCGCGGCACCGACCGCCACCGCTTCATCGGGGTTGACGTCCTTGCGCGGCTCCTTGCCGAAAAATTCCTTGACCTTCTCCTGCACCTTGGGCATGCGGGTCATGCCGCCGACCAGGATCACGTCGTCGATCTCGGTGACCTTGACGCCGGCGTCCTTGATCGCGATGCGGCAGGGCTCGATGGTGCGGGCGATCAGCTCTTCCACCAGGGCTTCCAGCTTGGCGCGGGTCAGCTTGATGTTGAGGTGCTTGGGGCCCGACGCGTCGGCCGTGATGTAGGGCAGGTTGATGTCGGTCTGCGAGCTGTTGGACAGCTCGATCTTGGCCTTCTCGGCGGCTTCCTTCAGGCGCTGCAGGGCCAGCACGTCCTTCGACAAATCGACGCCTTGTTCCTTCTTGAACTCGGCGATGATGTAGTCGATGATGCGCTGGTCGAAGTCCTCGCCACCCAGGAAGGTGTCGCCGTTGGTCGACAGCACTTCGAACTGCTTTTCGCCGTCGACGTCCGCGATCTCGATGATGGAGATGTCGAAGGTGCCGCCGCCCAGGTCATAGACCGCGATCTTGCGGTCGCCCTTGTCGGTCTTGTCCAGGCCGAAGGCGAGCGCGGCTGCGGTCGGCTCGTTGATGATGCGCTTGACTTCCAGGCCGGCGATGCGGCCGGCGTCCTTGGTGGCCTGGCGCTGGCTGTCGTTGAAGTAGGCGGGCACCGTGATCACCGCTTCGGTGACCGGCTCGCCGAGGTAGTCCTCGGCGGTCTTTTTCATCTTGCGCAGCACCTCGGCGCTGACCTGCGGGGGTGCCAGCTTCTTGCCCCGCACTTCCACCCAGGCGTCGCCGTTGTCCGCCGCGGTGATGCTGTAGGGCATCAGGTCGATGTCCTTCTGCACTTCCTTCTCGGTGAACTTGCGGCCGATCAGGCGCTTGACGGCGTACAGCGTGTTCTTGGGGTTGGTCACCGCCTGACGCTTGGCCGAGGCACCGACGAGGATCTCGCCGTCTTCCTGGTAGGCAATGATCGAGGGCGTGGTGCGGGCACCTTCGCTGTTCTCGATCACTTTGGGCGTGTTGCCTTCCATGATGGCGACGCACGAGTTGGTCGTGCCCAGGTCAATGCCGATGATCTTTGCCATGTTGATGACTCCTTGAAACTGAAAAATCTGGTTGTCGTCTAGTTGTGGATAAGCGGCCTGCTTTCAAGCCCCGGCGGCGCTTGAAAGCTGCGTTTGCAGGCGCTGGACTGCCTCGGTGAACCGAGGCAGTCCCGGCCAGCTGGTGATGCGCCCCAGCTTGCGGCGGCGATGGAAAAAGTAGAAGGTCGGGACGCCGTGCAGGCTGAAGCGCCGACCCAGTTCGGTGTCGCTGTAGACGTTGGCGTGCAGCCAGTGCAACCGCAGCGTGGCGATGTCCGCGTGCCGCAGCAGCGCGGCCTTCTTGAACTGTTCACAGTTGAAGCAGTTCTCGCCCCAGAAGTAGACCGCCACCAAGGCCTCGCCGGCGTTCTCCAGCGCGGCATCGAAGCCGACAGCCGAGACCGGCCGCATGCCGAAACGCTCGAAAAAACCCTGCGTCTCGTCGTCCTCGGCAGGCCGGGCGGCGTCCACCGTCATCACTTCGGTCCCGACACCGTGACCAGGGCCGGGCGCAGCACCCGCTCGGCGATCACGTAACCTTTCTGCAGCACGGCCACCACGGTGTTCGGCTCCTGATCGGCCGGCACCACGCTGATCGCCTGGTGCTGGTGCGGGTCGAACTTCGCGCCGGCTGCCGGACTGATCTCCAGCACCTTGTTGCGCTCCAGGGCCTGGACCAGCTGGCGCAGGGTCGCGTGCACGCCCTCACGCAGTTGCTCAGGGGTGCCGCCCTGCACGGCCAGGGCCGCTTCGAGGCTGTCCTTGACGGGCAACAGGCTCTCGGCGAAGCCCTCGACGGCAAACTTGCGCGCCTTGGCGATCTCTTCCTCGGCCCGGCGACGGATGTTCTCCGTCTCGGCCTTGGCGCGCAGGTAGGCGTCGGACACCTCGGCGTGCTTGATCTCCAGTTCGGCCAGGCGCTGCTCGGGCGTGGCCACCCCGTGTGCGGACTGGGCCGCCTCGGCTTCCGGGGCCGCCGTTGCACTTTGATTTGTTTGAGAATTTTGAGGTTCTGTCATGACACGTTCCCACCAAAACGCCGGAAATGGGGTCACTGTCCGAGAGTTCAAGAGGTCCCGGATTCCCCCGGCGAAAGGCCAGTTGCTGGCGAAGGGACCGCATTGTGCCGGCAAACTGCGCGATCTTGCCGGCTTTGTCATTCGCCTGTCGCAGTGGGAAAAGATCGCCGTTCAGGTGGTCACAACCGCCGTCCAGCGGCAGCCGCCGGCTGAGGCACACTGAGCGGCGAAAATGCGGGTTTGCCCTGGGGTTTGACCTGGTTTCGGAGGCGTTACCAACGAGAGGTATGCACAAGTCCATAGGCACAGACAAGGCGGCTCGGCCGCCAACCAGCGCGATGATGACCGTGGCGCCTAGCGACCGCCATGCGGACGTGGCGCTGCGCGCAAGCATGGCCGTGATGGCGCCGGTGGCGCGCTGGCTGATCCGTAACGGGGTGCAGTACGGCGCTTTTGCGACCGCGCTGAAGTCGGTGTTCCTGCAGGTGGCGCGCGAGGAGATCGAGCGCAGCGGGCGCAGGGCCACCGATTCCGCGCTGAGCGTGCTGTCCGGCGTCCATCGCAAGGACGTGCGGGCGCTGACCGGCGACGTGCGTCGCGAGTTGCGCCCCAAGTCGGTGTCGCTGGTATCGCAGGTGTTCACCCGCTGGGTGACCGATCCGCGCTACCGCAACGACGACGGTTCCCCGCGGCCCTTGCCCCGCCTCGGCGAGCAGGGGTCCTTCGAGGCGTTGGCGCGTGAGGTTTCCTCCGATGTCCACCCTCGCACCCTGCTCGATGAATTTGTCCGGCTGCACCTCGTCAACATCAACGGCGATGTGGTGGAACTGGTCGCGGCGGCCTTCGTTCCGTCGGCCGACTACGAGGAGCTGGCGACCTTGTTGGCGGCCAACACCGGCGACCACCTGTCGGCCGCGGTGCACAACCTGACCACCAACCAGCCGCGTTTCCTGGAGCAGAGCGTCTTCGGCGCAGGCCTCAGCGCGCAGTCGGTGCGTGAGCTGGGTCAGGTCGCACGCGACATCTGGGCCCAGGCTTTCCAGCGCATGGCCAGCGAGTACCAGCCGCGCAGCGAGGCCGACCAGGAGGAAACCGATAGCCACCGCATGCGTTTCGGGGTCTACTATTACAGCGAGCCCGCACGCAACGACAGCACGCAGCAAGGGTGACCGAAGTTGAAGAGCAGTAAATACGTGCCCCGTTTCGGGGCAATTTTCTTGGCATCCGTACTGGCCTTGACCGCAGCCTCCTGCGGCGGCGGTGCGGGGCTGGGCTCGGGCGGCACAGGCGCACCGATGAGTCAGAGCTCGGGCACCGTGACCGGTTTTGCCAGCGTCATCGTCGACGGCACCGAGTTCCACGACGACGAAGTCACGCCGGTGGCCGAGCGCGAGCCGGGTGTCATCCGTCCGGCCGAGGCCAAGCTGGGGCAGTTCGTCGAACTCGAATTCGAACGTCTGAACGGCGAGTTCCGGGCACGCTCGATCCGCCTCGATGCGGCCGTGGTGGGCTATGTGAGCGCGGTGTCGGCGGCTGAAGGGGTGCTGGAGGTGATGGGCCAGACGGTGTTCGAGAACGACAACGCCGACGGCGGCCCGGTTACCCTCTATGCGGGCGTGACCGGTCTGGACGGGCTGAGCGCAGGCGACGCCGTGGAGGTCCACGGCATGCCCCGCTACAACAGCCTGACACGGCGCTACGACGTGCAGGCTACCCGCATCGAGAAGCTGAGCTCGGCACCGACCGCACTGCGCGTCGCGGGTGTCGTCACCAGCCTGCGCGACACCGAGAGCCCCGGCCGCTTCCAGCTGGGCGGCCTGGTGGTCGACCGCAGCGCTGCCGTCCTGTTGCCCCAGGGGCGTGAGCCGACGGCGGGCGCTCGGGTGGTGGTGTGGGCGTCCGAGGCTCCGCGCGACGGCGTCCTGACGGCCACCGGCGTGCGCACCGTGGAGCGCATGGTCGGCGCCACCGAGCTGCCGGCTCGTCTCGGCGGCAGCGTGAGTGCGCACGACGTGCAAGCCAAGCGCTTCGACCTGGCCGGCGTGACGGTCAGCTACGCCGCGGCGGAAATCGTTCCGCCGCAGCGACCGCTGACCGACGGCGCCTATGTGCAGGCCGAGGGGGTGTACGACACGCAGGGTGTGCTGCAGGCCAGCCGCGTCCGCATCTCCCGGAGCGCCGATGCCGACTTCCGCGAAGTGCGCCTGAAAGGGCGCATCAGCCGGTTCGCCGGGCTCACCTCCTTCCTGGTGCGGGGCACCGAGGTGGATGCGAGCGGGATCTCGGACTTCGAAGGCTGCGGAGCGCGGCCGCTGGTCAACGACCGGCGGGTCGAGATCGAGGGACGGGTGCTGTCCGGCCGCCGGCCCGGATCGGTGGTCTGGGCCACGCGGCTGAAGTGCGAAGACTGACGATCTGCTGCGGGCGCCACGAGGCGCCCGCCCTTCGCTGCACGACCCGAGCGGCGCTCGGGATCAGGCGTCGCCCGTGTCGTCGACGCTGACGCTCCAGCGGTTCCAGTCGGCCAGCTCGCGCCGGTCGCGTTTGGTGGGCCGGCCGTGCTCGATGGACTGCGAAGGGTCGGCCAGGAAACGGCGGTTCTTCGCGGCCTGCTCGCGCGACTGCAGGCTCTCGGGCGTTTCTTCGTAGAGCTGCTGGGCCACCGGGGCCGGGCCTCGCACATGGCTCAGTCCCCGCACCACCACGGTACGTTGGATGCCATGGCCTTGCCGCAGGCTGACGCTGTCGCCGACGCGCACCTCGCGCGAGGCCTTGGCCACCTGGTCATTGACCTGCACACGGCCCTTTTCGATTTCGCCGGCTGCCAGCGAGCGGGTCTTGTAGAAGCGGGCGGCCCACAGCCACTTGTCGAGTCGAACACCTTCCATGGCGCTATTGTGAGCCCGGCACCCGTGTCGCGGTCGCTCCCCCCGGGAAGACCACCACCGCATCCAAACCGGCGACACGACCCTGCTCGCTGCGGTTGAGGAGCTCGATGCGCGCGCCCAGTGCCTGACAGATCTCCCTGCAGATGGTCAGGCCCAGGCCGCTGCCGCTGTTCGGATGGGCGGTGTGGAAGGGCTCGAAGAGATGCTCGCGCTGCGCCGCGCCGATGCCCGGGCCGCTGTCGCGCACGAGCAGTCGCACGGTACTCGCTCCGGCGGCAACCACCACCTGCAGCATGCCGCCCGGCGGGCTCTCGCGGATCGCGTTGTGCAGCAGGTTTCGGCTCAGCTCGCGCAGCATCCAGTGATGCGCCTGCACGGTCGCGGGCCGGGCATCGAGCTCGAAGTCGAGCTGCTTCTCGGCGATCAGCGGCGAGAGTTCCAGCGCGACCTCGCTGACGACCTCGGCCAGGTCCAGCGGCTCGCTCTGGCCTTCGCCGTGCACCTGCTCGACCTTGGCCAGCGCGAGCATCTGGTTGGCCAGCGCGATGGCACGGTCCACGGTCTGTCCGATGGCCTGCAGGGTTTCCGCCCCGCCGGCATGGCCGCTCTGACCGTTCTGCACCTGGATCTTGAGCACCGCGAGAGGCGTGCGCAGCTGGTGTGAGGCGTCGCGCACGAAACGCAGCTGGTGGCCCACCAGCCGTTGCAGCCGCTGCATCAGGTCGTTGAGGGCCGTGACCATGGGGCGCAGTTCGCGCGGGGCAGCCCCGGCCTGCAGCGGGGACAGGTCCTCGGCGCTGCGGGACAGCAGCTGGCGGCGCAGCGACTCCACCGGGCGCAGGGCCCGCGTCACCACGGTCCAGGTCACCAGCGCCACGACGGTGATCAGCAAGGCCTGGCGCAGCAGGGTGTCGAGCAGGATCTCGCGCGCCAGCTTCTCGCGCACCTCCAGCGTTTCCGCCACCTGCACCAGCGCCATGCCGCGCGCCTCGGCCGAGGCGACCGGCTGGTAGAGCGCCGCCATGCGCACGGTCTCGCCGCGAAATTGCACATCGTAGAAATCGACCAGCGCCGGGTAGGCGGTCTGCTGAGGGATGCGGCCACGGTAGCGCGGCAGGTCTTCGAAACCCGACAGGAACTGGCCTTCGAAGCCGTCGATGCGGTAGTACATGCGGGCCTTGTTGGAGGCCTCGAAGATCTCCAGCGCCGCGTAGGGCACCTCCACCTTCAGCTCGCTGCCCTGCAGCTGCAGCAGCTCGCCGATGGAGCGGGCCGAAGCCAGCAGCGAGCGGTCGTAGGCCAGGTTGATCGACTGCAGCGCGCGCCGGTAGAGGCTGACGGTGTCGACCACCACGAACAACGCGATCGGCGCGACGATCCAGGCCAGCAGGTAGCGGCGCAAGGACTGGGGCGGGCGCAGCCGCATCGCCTTGCACCTCAACGGCCGTTGTTGTCGGCCTTGAGCAGGTAGCCCAGGCCGCGCAGCGTGATCAGCGACACGCCCGAGCCGGCGAGCTTCTTGCGCAGCCGGTAGGCCACTACCTCGATGGCCTCGAACTGGATCGCCGACTCCATCGGGAACACCAGCCGGAACAGCCGCTCCTTGGGGAAGGCGTGCCCGGGCTTGGCCATCAGCGCCTTCAGCAGCGCCTGCTCGCGGGGGGTGACTTCGAGGATCTGGTCGCCCAGGTAGAAGGCGCCCGAGTCGCGCTCCAGCCGCAACGGCCCGCATTGCAGCGCCGCTTCGGTCTCACCGTGGCTGCGCCGCAGCAGGGCGCGCACGCGTGCTTCGAGTTCGTCGAGGTCGAAGGGCTTGGCGAGGTAGTCGTCGGCGCCGGCGTTGAGGCCCTGGATGCGGTCGCCGACTGCGCCGCGCGCGGTCAGCACCAGGATGGGCGCGGTGACGCCCTGGGCGCGTGCCTTCTGCAGCACCGCCAGCCCGTCCATGCCGGGGATGGTGAGGTCCAGCAGGGTCAAATCGGGCGGGGTGAAGCGCAGGCGCTGCAGGGCATCGGTGCCGTTGCCGCAGTGGTCCACCTCGAAGCCGCGGCGCTCCAGCGCGAGGCGCAGCGCGCGCGCCATCGAATCATCGTCTTCGACGAGCAGCAGTCTCATTCCGCAAGTGTGCAACGAAGCCGCGCGGCCCGCCTCGGCACTTCCGAGGAGCGCCTTGACAGCTGAATGACAGCTGCCCGAAGGGTTTCGACAGCGTGCTGACAGGCCAGGGCCTAGGATCCGGGCTTGCCCTCATCCCGGTGCACCGAAGGTGGGCGCACGATGCGCCCATTGCGCCAAGGTCGCAATCGGGATGCCGGCCGGTGGCACCCGCTTTCTGTCCACAACTCGATAAGGAGATCTCCATGCGTCGAACCTTCCTGCAGCGCCTTGCCCTCACGGCTTCGGCAGCCGCGCTCGGCTCCGTGCTGGCGCTGTTGCCGACTGCGGTGCTGGCCCAGGAGAGCTTCAAGATCATGATCGGGGCCAATCCCGGCGGCGGCTACGACCAGACCGGACGCGGCCTGGGCAAGGCCCTGCAGGAGGCGAAGGCGGCCGGTTCGGTGACCTACGAGAACAAGGGTGGCGCGGGCGGCACCATCGGCCTGGCCCAGTTCGCCAACGCCAGCAAGGGCGACCCGAACGCGCTGGTGGTCACCGGTGCCGTGATGGTCGGCGCCATCGTGCAGAACAAGCCGCCCATCACGCTGGAGAACGCCACCCCGGTGGCGCGCCTGATTGCCGAGTACAACGTTTTTGTGGTGCCGGCCAGCTCGCCCTTCAAGACCATGAAGGACGTCGTCGAACAGATGAAAAAGGACCCGGCCAGCGTCAAGTGGGGCGGCGGCTCCAAGGGCTCGGTGGACCACGTCAGCGTCGGCATGATCGCCCGCGAGGCGGGCGTCGACGTGACCAAGATGAACTACGTGCCCTTCAAGGGCGGCGGCGAGGCGACCGCGGCCATCCTGGGCGGCCACGTCACGGTGGGCACCAGCGGCTATGCCGAGCTGGAGGAGTTCATCAAGGCCGGCAAGATGCGCGCACTGGCCGTGACCTCGCCGCACCGCCTGCGCGGCAGCACCGTGCCCACGCTGGTGGAGCAGGGCATCAACGTCGCCATCGGCAACTGGCGCGGTGTCTACGGCGCCCCCGGCATCACTCCGGCGCAGCGCCAGAAGCTGATCGACGCGGTGTCGCGGGCCACCAAGACCAAGGCCTGGGCCGACGCGGCCGCCGCCAACAACTGGAGCCCCGCGCTGCTGACCGGCGACGAGTTCGCCCGCTTCGTCGACGAGGAGCACGCACGCCTGCGTGCGCTGATGGTCAAGCTCGGCATGGTCTGAGGCCACCGGCCTCGACGAGACCGCAGGGCCGCGGCCCTGCAGCCGCCCCCGCCGCCTCGGCGCCGCGGGGGCGGTCCGCTCCCACAGGATCTGCATCGATGAAGCAACTCTCTCAACAGCTGGTCGGCGCCGGCACCATCGCGCTGGGCGGGCTGCTCGCGCTCGGCGCGAGGCACATTCCGTCGGAAGCCGGCTATTCCGGCGTCGGCGCCAACTTCCTGCCCTGGGTCGTCGCGGTCGCGCTGGCAGTCCTCGGCGCCTGGCTGGTCTGGGAAGCGCGCAGCGGCGGCTTCCGCATGCTGGAGGGCCACGACGAGGCCGCGCGCCCGGACTGGACCAGCCTGGCCTGGGTGGCAGCCGGCCTGCTGCTGAATGCCGCGCTGGTCACGCGGCTCGGTTTTATCGTCTCGTGCTCGCTGCTTTTCGCGCTGGCGGTGCGCGGTTTGCGCCGGGCCGGCGGCGAGCCGACCCCGCTGGCGCGCAGTGCGGCCGACCTGCTCATCGGCGCCGCGATCTCGGCGCCGACCTACTGGCTGTTCACCAAGGCGCTGGGCCTGAACCTGCCGGGCCTCACGACCACCGGCTGGATCTGACATGGAACTCTGGCACAACCTGCTCAACGGCTTCGCCACCGCCGCCACGCCCGTCAACCTGCTGTGGGCCTTCATCGGGTGTTTCATCGGCACCGCGGTGGGGGTGCTGCCCGGCATCGGCCCGGCATTGACGGTGGCGATGCTGCTGCCCTTGACCTCGCAGCTCGATCCGGTCGCCTCGATGATCATGTTCGCCGGCGTGTACTACGGCGCGATGTACGGCGGCTCCACGACGTCCATCCTGCTCAACACGCCGGGCGAGACGGGCACGATGGTGACCGCGCTGGAAGGCAACCTGATGGCCAAGAGCGGCCGGGCCGGCGCGGCGCTCGCGACCGCGGCGATCGGCTCCTTCGTGGCCGGCTCGATCGCCACGCTGCTGGTCACGCTGTTCGCGCCGAGCATTGCCGACTACGCCTTGCAGTTCGGGCCGCCCGAGTACTTCGCGCTGATGATGCTGGCCTTCACGACCGTCACTGCGGTGCTCGGCAAGAGCACCTTGCGCGGGCTGTGCAGCCTCTTCCTCGGTCTGGCGATCGGCCTGATCGGGCTCGACCAGATCACGGGCCAGGCCCGCTACACGCTGGGCGTGGGCGAGCTGGTCGACGGCATCGAGGTCGTGCTGGTCGCGGTGGGCCTGTTCGCGGTCGGCGAGACGCTGTACCTGGTGCTGTACGAGGGCCGCCAGCCCGAGAGCCGCAACACCATGTCGCGCCTGTGGATGAGCGGCAGCGACTGGCGGCGTTCGCTGCCCGCGTGGCTGCGCGGCACGCTGCTGGGCTTTCCCTTCGGCACGGTGCCGGCGGGCGGCACCGAGATCCCGACCTTCCTGTCCTACGGGCTGGAGAAGAAGCTCTCGCGCCACAAGGAGGAGTTCGGCACCACCGGCGCGATCGAGGGCGTGGCGGGCCCCGAGGCGGCCAACAATGCCGCCGTCACCGGGACGCTGGTGCCGCTGCTGACGCTGGGCATCCCGACCTCGACGACGGCCGCCATCATGCTGTCGGCCTTCCAGAACTACGGCATCCAGCCGGGCCCGACGCTGTTCCAGACCTCTTCGGCGCTGGTCTGGGCGCTGATTGCCTCGCTCTACATCGGCAACGTGATGCTGCTGGTGCTCAACCTGCCGCTGGTCGGCCTGTGGACCCAGCTGCTGAAGATCCCCAAGCCGCCGCTGTACGCCGGCATCCTGATCTTCGCGACGGTCGGCGTCTACGGCATGCGCCAATCGGCCTTCGACCTCGTGCTGCTGTTCGGCGTCGGCCTGCTGGGGGTGCTGATGCGGCGTTTCGACTTCCCGGCCGCGCCGGTGATCGTCGGCATGATCATGGGCCCGATGGCCGAGGCCCAGCTGCGCAACGCGATGTCGATCGGCGAAGGCCGCTGGAGCGTGTTTGTCGAGCGTCCGCTGTCGGCCACGCTGCTGGCGCTCTGCGTGCTGGTGCTGGTGATGCCGCGGGTGCTGCGCCGCCTGGCGGCGCGCCGTGCGGCGGCGCGTGCCGGCGCGGCAGCCCCGCTCGCGTCCTGACGATCCGCGCGCCGCGGCTCAGTTCGCGGCGCCCAGGGCCCGCGCTCGCTCGCGCTGCTGGTCCAAGGCATGCGCGTCCGGCGGCGAGGTCGGCCAGCCGGCCAGGTGCTGCTGCGCGATGGCCGCCAGCGCGACGATCCACTCGTGCTGGTCATTCAGGCAGGGGATGTAGTGGAAGTCCCGGCCGCCGGCGCTCAGGAAGGCCTGGCGGCCCTCCATCGCGATCTCCTCCAGCGTCTCGATGCAGTCGCTGACGAACCCCGGGCAGGCGACGTCGACCCGCTTCACGCCCGCCTTGCCCAGCTCGCGCAAGCTCGGCTCGGTATAGGGCTGCAGCCACTCGGCCTTGCCGAAGCGGCTCTGGAAGGTCACCGTGTACTGCCCGGCGGCCAACTTGAGGCGCTCGGCCACCAGGCGGGCGGTCTTCTGGCATTCGCAGTGGTAGGGGTCGCCCAGCGCCAGCGTGCGCCGCGGCACGCCGTGGAAGCTCATCACCAGCCGGTCCGGGCGGCCGTGCGCCTGCCAGTAGGCGCCGATGCGCCGGGCCAGCGCCTCGATGTAGAGCGGGTGGTCGTGGTAGTGGTTGACGAAACGCAGCTCCGGCACGTGGCGCACTTGTTTTGCCCAGGCCGAGACGGCATCGATCACGCTCGCGGTGGTGGTGCCCGAGTACTGCGGGTAGAGCGGCAGCACCAGCACGCGCGTCACGCCCTGAGCCTTGAGCGCGTCGAGCTGGGCCGGGATCGAAGGCTGGCCGTAGCGCATCGCACAAGCCAGCTTCACCGAGACGCCGCGCTCGCCCAGGTAGCCCTGCAGCAGCTTGGCCTGCTTGTCGGTCCAGACCCGCAAGGGCGAGCCTTCGGGGCTCCAGATGCTGGCGTATTTGGCGGCCGAGGCGGCCGGCCGGGTGCGCAGCACGACGCCGTGCAGGATGGGTTTCCAGAGCGCGGCCGGGATCTCGACCACCCGCGGGTCGCTCAGGAATTCCGCCAGGTAGCGGCGCAGCGCCGGGGCGGTCGGGGCGTCCGGCGTGCCGAGATTGCACAGCAGCAGACCGGTACTGTCGGCGCGGCCGTGGGCATGCGGGGGTTCGGGGCGGAATCTCATGGGCAGTCCAGGATGGCGAGCAGGAATTATTCCCGAGCGGCACCGCGGCCGCCGGCGGCCCCTTCAGCCGCCCCGCGGCCGGCGCGGGCAGGCGCGCTCGATCTCGGCGATGACCTTGGCCACCTCGATGGGTTTGGTCCAGTAGCCGAGGAAACCCGCGTCCATGGCGCGCTGGATGTCCTCGGGCATCGCGTCGGCCGAACACATGAAGGCCGGCACGTCGGCCAGGCCGTGGCGGGCCCGCAGTTCCCTGAGCACGTCGAAGCCGCTCATGCCGGGCAGGTGGGCGTCGAGCACCAGCACGTCGGGCCGGAAGTCGCGCACCAGCTCGAAGGCCTGCGGGCCGTCTTCCGCGATCATCAGGTCGATGTAGCCGGTCAGCTTCATCGCCTCCTCGAACAGCAGTGCGTTGATCGGGTTGTCTTCGACATACAGCATGCGCACGTGGTCTATTCCTTCCTCCGGCATCTGGGCCTGCTCGGCCGGTGCCGGCGTATCGGCCGGGGGGCCGGCCGATGCCGGCCCCGCGAGCGGCACCATCAGGGTCACGCAGGTGCCTGTGCCGGGTTCGCTGCTGACCTCGATGCTGCCGCCCATTTCCTCCAGCAGGCGCTTGGCGATGATCAGGCCCAGGCCCGTGCCTTCGATGGGCGAGGTCTCGCGCCCGAGCCGCTCGAAGGGCTGGAACAGGCGCGCCAGCTGGTCCGGCCGCAGGCCCTCGCCGCTGTCTTCGACGCGGATGTCGATCGCGTCGCCCTGGCGGTCGCCCAGGCTGAGCCGCACCACGCCGTCCGGCCGGTTGTACTTGACGGCGTTGGAGATGATGTTGATCAGTACCTGGCGCAGGCGCTGGGAATCGACCAGGACCGTCACGTCCTCCTCGACCTGGTTGTCGAAGTTGACGGCGGCGCTGAGCGCCAGGGGCTCCAGCAGCTCCAGCGTCTGGGCCAGCGTCTTGCGGAGCGAGGTCGGCTCGATCGAGATCGACATCTGTCCCGCTTCGACCCGCTGCAGGTCCAGCACGTCATTGATCAGCGCCAGCAGGTGCTGCCCGGCCTGCAGCATGTGGTCGGCATAGTGGCGCACCTGGGAGGCCGGCGCCTCGGCCGCGCCGAACTTCAGCAGCTGCGAGAAACCGATCATCGCGTTCAGCGGGGTGCGCATCTCGTGGCTCATGCGCGACAGGAACTCGGTCTTGGCGCGGCTCGCCAGCTCGACCGCCTGCTTGTCGCGCAGCGCCCGCTCGGCCGACTTCAGTCGGGTGATGTCGGAATAGGTGCCGACGATGCGCAGCGCCCGGCCCTGCTCGTTGCGTTGCACCACCTTGCCGCGCTCGAACACCCACAGCCAGCGGCCGTCGCGGTGGCGGATGCGGTGTTCGGACTGGTAGACCGGCGTGCTGTCCTTCATGTGCAGCTCGAGCTTCTCCAGCACGGTCGGCAGGTCGTCGGGGTGCAGGCGGCTCGACCACTCGTGCGGCGCGTCACCCAGCTCATGCTCGGCGTAGCCGAGGATCTCTTTCCAGCGGCGCGAGAAATAGACGCGGTCGCTGCTCACGTCCCAGTCCCAGACGCCGTCGCCGCTGCCTTCCAGCGCGAACTTCCAGCGCTGCTCGCTCAACGACAGCGCCTGCTCGGCCTCGCGCTGCCGGGTGATGTCGCGGAAGGTCACCACGGCCGACATCGGTTTGTCGTTGGGCGCCACCCGCAACGGCTGGGCACTCACCCCCAGCCAGCGCAGCTGGCCGTCGCGGCGGCGCAGCCCGAAGACGCGCTCGGTCACCGTCTCGCCGGATTGCAGTGCCATCGTCACCGGGTGCTGCGAGGGCGGCAGCGGGTGCAGCGACTCGGTCAGCAGGTCCAGGCCGGGGGCCATGACGAGTTCGTCCATGCTGGCGTCGAGGATGCGGCAGGCCGCCGGGTTGACCGCAACGACGAAGCTCGCGCTGGTGACCACCATCAGACCGTCGCTGATCGACAGCGCCACCGAGCGGTACAGCTCCTCGCTCAGGCGCAGCCGGTCGGCGGCGATGCTGCGCTGGGTGATGTCGGTCTGCACGCCGATGAAGTGCGTGATGCGGCCGTGTGTGTCCTGCACCGGTGCGACGTGCAGCTCGTTGATGAAACGCGAGCCGTCCTTGCGGTAGTTGTTCAGCACCACCGTGCTGGAGTGGCCGGCGCGCAGGGCGGCCCGCAGCTGCTGCAGCCCGGGCTGGTCGGTGTCGCTGCCCTGCAGCAGGCGGCAGTTGCGGCCCAGGATCTCCTCTCGGCGGTAGCCGGTCAGGCGCTCGAAGGCCGGATTGACGTAGATCAGCGGCTGGCCCGGCGCCAGGGCGTCGACCACGGTCATGGGCAGCGAGGCCTCGGCCTCGATGGCACGCTGCATGATCTGCAGGTCGCGCTCCATCGCGCGCAGCTCGGTCAGGTCGCGCACCAGCAGCAGCACCTGGCGCTCCGACATCGGCATGAAACGGCCTTCGAAGGTGCGCAGGGTACCGTCCAGCGGGGTCAGCTCGTACTCCACCCGCTGCAGCAGGCCGGTGTCGAGCGCGCGCTGCAGGGCCGCCTGGTGCAGGCGGGCCACCGCGGCGGGCAGCGCTTCGTCGAGCTTGCGGCCGCGTGCGTCCTCCACCGAGAGCAGGTGCTGCTGGCGCTCGGTGACGCCGCATTCCAGGTAGCGACCCTGGTCGTCGAGCACGAACCAGAGGTCGGGCAGGGCCTGCAGCACGGCGGCGGTGCGTGCTTCCGAATCGCGCAGCTGGGCTTCACGCAGCTGCTGCGCGTCGCGGGCGCTGCGCTGCGCCTGGATCTCCTCGGTCACGACCCGGGTCGCGCCGCGATAGCCGCGGAAGTGGCCGGCCGAATCGAACACCGGCAGCCCGCTGATCGACACCGTCACCAGGCCCGCGGGGGTCTTGCGGTCGGCGATCAGGTTGGAGAAGGGCTCGTGCCGGGCGCGGGCCTGCAGGTAGGCCTGGTAGGAAGCCTGGTGGTCCGGGTCGGACCGGGGGATCAGGATCTCGGAGGCCGGGCGGCCGACCTCCTCTTCGGCCTTCTGGCCGGTGCGGGCCTCGATGCTCGCCGAGGCCCAGCGGATGCAGCCGTCGGCGTCGGTCTCCCAGAGCCAGTCGCTGCCGGCGCGGCTCGCGGTGCGTACACGCGCTTCCTGCAGACGCCAGCGCTGCTCCTTCAGGCGCGACTCGAGCATCTCGCTGACGAGGCGGGCGATGTCCGCAAGATGGCCGATCACGCCGGCGTCGAAACGGCGTGCGTGTGTATCCAGCACGCTGACGGTGCCGATGCGCCGGCCTTCCACGCTGACCGGCACGCCGGCGTAGGCGCGCAGGCGGGGCGCGCCGGTGACAAAAGGGTTGGCGGCGAAGCGCTCGTCCTCGCGCAGGTCTTCCAGCACCAGCGGCGCATCCGAGAGGATGGTTCGGGCACAGCAGGACTGCGCGCGCGGCGTCTCCCGCAAGCTGGTGCCGTGGGTCGCCTTGAACCATTGCCGCTCGGCATCGACCAGGGTCAACAGGGCCACTGGACAATCCGCCACCTGGGCTGCGAGGCGCACGGCGGTGTCGAAGCAGGCTTCCGGGCCGGTATCGAGGATGCGGAGTTCGCGCAGCGTGGCAAGGCGCTGGGCTTCGTCGGCGGGAAGAGCGGCGTCGGTCATGCGGGCAACAGGAGGCGGGGCAAGCGGCGCCCCGCCGCACTATAGGTCAAGCCACCCCTGCGTCAGGCGGGTCGGGACCGAGGTTTCTTGCCCATCCGCGGAGGAATCGACTCAAAGTCGGGTACGGTAGCGGCCTGATCTCTCGGGATATGCCCCTTGTTGACGCCCATCTACGCCCTGACCCTGGACCTCGACGACACGCTCTGGCCGATCTGGCCGGCGATCGCCCGCGCCGAGGTGGTCCTCCATCAGTGGCTCGCCGACCATGCGCCGGCGACCGCGGCCCGCTTTGACACCACGGCGCTGCGTGGCCTGCGCGATGCCGTGGCGCGTGAGCATCCCGAATGGCGCCACGACCTGAGCCGCATCCGCCAGGAAAGCCTGGCGCGCGCGCTGGCGGAGGCCGGCGAGGACCCGGCGCTGGCGGTGCGCGCTTTTGAAGTGTTTTTCGAGGAACGCCAGCGGGTCGAGCTGTTCCCCGACGTGGAAACCGGCCTGTCCCGGCTGGCAGCGCGCTTCCCGCTGATTGCGCTGACCAACGGCAATGCCGACCTGCAGCGTGTCGGCCTGGCACGTTGGTTCCAGGGCGGGGTGACGGCGCGCGGCTTCGGCATTGCGAAGCCCGATCCCCGCATCTTCTCCGAGGCTTGCCGGCTGGCCGGTGCGGTGCCGGCCCAGGTGCTGCACGTCGGCGACGACCTGCTGCTGGACGTGCACGGGGCGCTGGGCGCCGGGCTGCAGGCGGCCTGGATGGCACGGCCCGAGGTGCATCCCCAGCCGGTCGAGGCGCCCGGAGGCACCCGGCATGTGGTGGCGGACCTGAACCAGTTGGCCGACTGCCTCGGTGCTTGAAGCCGTCGGCGGCTTACCGGCTGGTGGCCGACAGCACCTCGAAGTACACGCAGGCGGCGCCCGGCTCGGCCGGCGAGGCTCCCAGGCCGATCACGCCGCTGCCATGCAGCATGCAGACACCGCGGCGCAGGCTGACCACCTCGGCGCGCCCGCTGAAGCGCACATAGCTGCCGTTGCTGCTCTGGTCGGCGAGGTGGAAGTTGCCGCCGTGCCACTCGATGCGGGCGTGCAGGCGCGATACCCGGGCGTCGTCGATGCAGAAGGTCGACTCGGGGCTGCGCCCCAGCATCAGCGGCGTCTGCTGGCTGCCGAAGCCGCGCGGTAACTCGCCCGCCAAGCTCAGCCGGATGCGGTCGGCATACGAGGTGTCGGTGAAGTCGGTGAAGAGGGTGGAGGTGGGGGAGTCGTCGTGGCGCGATTCCAGCCGGTAGACGTGGCAGGGCTCGGCGCGACCGCGCAGGTGCAGCCGCTCCAGGCTGCGGAAGCGCTGCCGGTCCGGGGCCCGCAGTCCTTCGAACACCGGGTGGGTGATCAACACCTCGCTCTCACCGGCGTGGTCGAGCAGGCGGGCCGAGACGTTGACCGCATCGCCGAAGCAATCACCGGCCACCTCGACGATCTCGCCGTGGGCCAGACCGATGTAGAGCTTGAGCGCCGGGCTGTCGGTGTCGGCCTCGGCCAGGATGCGGTTGATCGACTCCTGCATCTCGTAGGCGGCTTCAACGCCGCGCTGCGGCGTGTCGAACACGGCCATCAGGCCGTCGCCCAGGGTCTTGACCACACGTCCGGCGTTTTTGACCGCGACGTTGCACAGCAGCGCGATGGTCTGGGTGACGATGGTCGCCGCCTGGGCATTGCCGAGCGAGCCGTAGAGCGCCGTGCTGCCACGCAGGTCGGCAAACATGACGGTACGGTCGCTGGAGGCGGCGGTCATTGTGCGATGCAAAAGGGTAACGCTGGCCGAAACGCGAGGAGTGTAGCTCGCAGCAAGCCCCAGCAATAACGGCTCGCCGTCTTCGACGGCGAGCCGTTGTGCCGGAAGCGAAGTTGTTACCGGTTGTCGATCAACCCCGGTTCACAGGTTGTCGAGATAGGTGCGCAGCTTGTCCGAGCGGCTGGGGTGCTTGAGCTTGCGGATCGCCTTGGCCTCGATCTGGCGGATACGCTCGCGGGTGACGTCGAATTGCTTGCCGACTTCCTCCAGCGTGTGGTCGGTCGACATCTCGATGCCGAAACGCATGCGCAGCACCTTGGCCTCGCGCGGTGTCAGGCTGTCGAGGATCTCCTTGACCACATCGCGCAGGCCGGCCTGCATCGCGGCCTCCACCGGCGCGGTGTTGTTGGTGTCCTCGATGAAGTCGCCCAGGTGCGAATCGTCGTCATCGCCGATCGGGGTTTCCATGGAGATCGGCTCCTTGGCGATCTTCATGATCTTGCGGATCTTGTCCTCGGGCATCTCCATCTTCTCGGCCAGGGTCGGCGCGTCCGGCTCGTAGCCGAACTCCTGCAGGTGCTGGCGCGAGATGCGGTTCATCTTGTTGATCGTCTCGATCATGTGAACCGGGATGCGGATGGTGCGGGCCTGGTCGGCGATCGAGCGGGTGATGGCCTGCCGGATCCACCAGGTCGCATAGGTCGAGAACTTGTAGCCACGGCGGTATTCGAACTTGTCCACCGCCTTCATCAGGCCGATATTGCCTTCCTGGATCAGGTCGAGGAACTGCAGGCCGCGGTTGGTGTACTTCTTCGCGATCGAGATCACCAGGCGCAGGTTGGCCTCGATCATTTCCTTCTTGGCGTCGCGCGAGGCCTTCTCGCCTTCGTTCATCTTCTTGTTGATCTCTTTCAGATCTTCAATGGGAACGACGGCGCGCGCCTGCAGGTCGATCAGCTTCTGCTGCAACTCCTGGATGGCCGGCAGGTTGCGGCCCATCACCGGGCTATAAGGTTTGCCCGAGGCGACTTCCTTCTCGGCCCACTCCAGGTTGAGTGCGTTGGCCGGGAAGGTCTTGATGAAGTACTCCTGCGGCATGCCGCACTTGTCGACCACGATCTTGCGCAGCTCGCGCTCGTAGCGGCGGATGTCGTCCACCTGCGAGCGAAGGATGCCGCACAGCTTCTCGATGATCTTGACCGTGAAGCGGATGCTCATGATCTCGGCGCTGACCGACATCTGGGCGCGGTTGTAGGCAGGCGACTTGTAGCCGTCCTTCTCGTAGGCCTTGCGCATGCGGTCGAAGTGCGACGACAGCTCGTCGAACTTGTTCAGCGCCGCGTTCTTCAGCTCCTCGAGCTTTTTGGTCAGGGCCTTGGAGCCACCGTTGCCGTCGTCGTCGTCTTCCTCGTCGAAGAAGTCGACGTCCTCCTCGGCGACGTAGTCGTCGGCCTCGTCCTCGGAGACGAAACCGTCCACCACCTCGGAAATCTGCATCTCGCCGGCGCGGATCTTGTCGGCCAGCAGCAGGATCTCGGCGATCGTCGTCGGCGAAGCGGAGATGGCCAGCATCATGGCCTGCAGACCGCCTTCGATGCGCTTGGCGATCTCGATCTCGCCTTCCCGCGTGAGCAGCTCGACCGTGCCCATCTCGCGCATGTACATGCGCACCGGGTCGGTGGTGCGGCCGAACTCGGAATCCACCGTCGACAGCGCGGCTTCGGCTTCTTCCTCGGCCTCTTCCTCGGTCGCGGTGGTGGTGTTGCCGCCAGCGATCAGCAAGGTTGCGGCATCGGGAGCCTGCTCGTAGACCGCGATGCCCATGTCGTTGAGCATGGACACGATGGCGTCCATGATCTCGGTCTCGACCAGCTTCTCGGGCATGTGGTCGTTGATTTCCGAGTGCGTCAGGAAGCCCCGGGTCTTGCCCATCTTGATGAGGGTCTTCAGCTCGGAGCGACGCTTGGCGACCTCTTCATCGGTCAGCATCGTCTCGTCGAGACCGAATTCCCTCATCAGCGCGCGCTCCTTGGCGCGCGAGACCTTCATGCGCAGCGGCTTGGCCTTGGGCTTGTCCTCGCCGGCGCCGACTTCCTCCACCTCCACCTCGGCTTCGACGTCGCCGCCTTCACCCTCGAGGTCGGCCTCGACGTCCGAGAAATCCTCGTCCGCGTCAAAACCTTCCTTCTTGCCCGCGGCGGCGGCTGTGGTGGTCTCGGCCTTGGGTTTGCGACCGCGCTTGGCCTTGACCTTGCCATCGTCCGCCGCCGCCGCTTCGGCCTTGGCGGCGCGCGGCTTGGCCGTGGCTGTGGCCTTGGCTTTGTCGTCCTTCGCCGCCGCTTTGGTCACTTTCTTCTTTTTGTCTTCCACTTCGGTGGCGGGCACGGCGTCGGTCTTGGCGGGGGCGCTTTTCTTCGCGGTCATGAACTTCCTCGGATGGGTCAGGGGCTCAGGCGCCGTCAGCCAACGCGTGCGCCCGGCTCGAGCCGGGCTGCAGGTTTTCTGGCGGGCAGGATGGGCCGATCGCACTCGATCCAACAGATGGGGTCATCCGGTCGGAGGTCAAGCGTCGGCTCCTTGGGGCAAGCTGGCGTGAACGTGTTTCGAGGGCAGCCCTTGCGGGAATTGGGTGGCCTGTATGTATCCCGTGTCGCGGGTGGCCGGGGCCCGGAGGTGCTGCTGTCACTCTTGCCGCGCGTGTAACAAACTCTCCATTATCGTTGCACTGCAGAAGATAGTCAAATACCTCCTGCCCGGACGTCCAGGGCCGCGACGGCCGCGCGAGGCGCTGTCGTCCTGCGGTGAGACCGGCAGCGCCTCAGCGGGCGGCCTGGGGACTGAGGGATTTGCGCAGCTCCTCGACGGTGCGGCGCCGGTCGGCCAGGCGGCCGAGGATCTCGCGCAAGGCCTCGACCGAAGCCGGGTCCTTGGCCAATCGCTCGGCTTCCACGCGGTCGGCGGCGAGGTGCAGCTCTTCGAGCGCGATGCGCAGCTCGATGCGCTGCTGCTCCTCGCCGGCCTGTTCGCTGGGGATCACGTCCTCGACCAGGCGGATCGCGACGGCGGCGAAGTCCTGTCCCTGCAGGGCCTCGCGCACCACCGACCAGGGCTGAGGCCCTTGCTCCATCGCCTGCTGCTCGATCCAGCAGAACAGCGGGCCGTGCGGGGCCGGCAGGCCGGCCAGCAGCCGGTGGTCGTCGGGCGGCAGCTGCTCCCACCAGGCCGTGTGCTCCAGCACCAGCCGGGCGGCGTGGTCGGCATGGGTGGGCGGACGGCGTTTCGGTGCGGTCATGCTCGGGTCGTCGGCGAAGGGCTCGCGTTTGTCGCGCCAGCGCTCGCCCCGGCCGCGCGGCTGCCAGTCGCGCTTGGCGCGCCCCCCCCCAGTCGCCCTGGCCGCGCTTCGGGCCCCAGCCGCCCGAGCTGCCGCGTGCGGGCGAGGGCGCCCAGTCTTCCTCGAGGGGAGGGGGCGGTTCGGGCCAGTCGGGCGCTTCCTGGCCGGCGGAAAAGAACCCGTCGTCGGCCCCCGGGCCGTTGGGCTCGCGGCGCGGGCGGCCGCGCTCGCCGGCCTGCTGCCACAGGTCGAGCACGTCCTGCGCCTGCATCTCGGCCCGGTTCGCGATCGCGCCCACCAGCTGGCGCTTCAGCGCGCCGTCGGGCAGCAGCTGCCACAGCGGCCGGGCCGCGGCGAGCATCTGGGAGCGGCCTTCGAGGCTGTCCATGCGGCAGCCCTGGCTGGCTGCGTCGATCAGCTGGAGCGATAGCGGGACCGCCTCGTCGACCAGACGCTCGAAGGCCTCCGCGCCTTGCTCGCGCACGAAGGAATCCGGGTCGTGCTCGGGCGGCAGGAACAAAAAGCGCACGCTGCGCGTGTCGCTCGCGTGCGGCAGGGCTGCTTCCAGGGCGCGTGCGGCGGCCTTGCGGCCGGCCGCGTCGCCGTCAAAGCTGAAGACCACCGAATCGGTGAAGCGGAACAGTTTCTGCACGTGCTCGGCGGTACAGGCAGTGCCCAGGGTCGCGACCGCATTGGGGAAACCCAGCTGGGCCAGCGCGACCACGTCCATGTAGCCCTCGACCACCAGCGCATAGCCCTTCTGGCGCAGCGCGGTGCGGGCTTCATGCAGGCCGTAGAGCTCGCGGCCCTTCGAGAACACGGCGGTTTCCGGCGAGTTCAGGTACTTTGGTTCGCCCTGGTCCAGCACCCGTCCGCCGAAGCCGATGACTTCGCCCCTGACGTTGCGGATCGGGAACATCACGCGCTCGCGGAAGCGGTCGTAGCGCTTGGCCTCCTCGGCCTCGCCCTGGACGATGACCAGCCCGGCCTCCTCCAGCAGGGGGTCGTCGTAACGTGGAAAGGCGCTGGCCAGCGCGCGCCAGCCTTCCGGCGCATAGCCGAGGCCGAAGCGGGCGGCGATCTCGCCGGTGAGGCCACGGCGTTTCAGGTACTCGACCGCCCGGGGGCTGGTCTTGAGCTGCTTGCGATAGTGCTCGGCGGCCTTGGCCAGCACCTCGGTCAGCGTCTGCTGGCGTTCGCGCGCCTGCGCCGCCTGGGCGCGCTGCTCCGGGCTGCTGCGGTCGTCGTTGGGCAGCTCCATGCCGTGCTGCTGGGCCAGCTCCTTGAGCGCTTCGATGAAGCTCAGGCCCGACTGCTCGATCATGAAATCGATGGCATTGCCGTGCACGCCGCAGCCAAAGCAGTGGTAGGTCTGGCGGGTCGGGCTGACGATGAAGCTGGGGGTTTTTTCGCCGTGGAAGGGGCACAGCCCCTTGTAGTTGATGCCGGCCTTCTTGAGTTGAACGTAGCGGCCGACGATCTCGACGATGTCGGTGCGGGCGAGCAGGTCTTGCTTGAAGGCGGGCGGGATCACCGTCGGAGTTTACCGACCGTCCGCCGCCGCAGCGCGGCCGCCTTGCAGGGGCAACTCGTCAATCAGCAGGGTATGTAGTCAAAGTACGAGCCGTGTTGCTGTGGGGAGGCGAAAATTCTCACACGATGTAGTAGAACTACTTGCCTGTAGTTTCGGTTTTCAGCTGCCCAGCAACTCCGAGATGCTTCTCGACCCGGCGCACACCGCCAAGCGTCGAATCGGCGCCTCGGTCGTCTCTCAGTCGCCCATCACGACCCCCTCGCGGCGGGGGTCGGCGCCGCCGAACCAGCCGCTCGGGGTGCGCTGGATGGCTTGCAGGCCGCTGGTCATCGGCATCTCGCGGATCTCGTGGCCGCGTGCCTTCAGCGCCTCCAGCGTGGCGGCCGGGAAGCGTTTTTCCTCCAGCAGGGTGGGCCCGTTGGTGGAGCCGAAGTTGGGCAGCGCGATGGCTTGCTGGGCGTTCAGGCCCCAGTCCAAGGTCGCGAGCAAGGTCTTGGCGGTGTAGTGGATGATCTGCGCCCCGCCCGGCGAGCCGGCACTCATCAGGAGCCGGCCGCTGGCCTTGTCGAAGACCAGGGTCGGGCTCATGCTGGAGCGCGGCCGCTTGCCCGGCTGTACGCGGTTGGCGATGGGCTGGCCCGTGGCGTCGGTGGGCGCCAGCGAGAAGTCGGTCAACTGGTTGTTGAGCAGGAAGCCGCGCACCATCTGGCGCGAGCCGAACTGGTCCTCGATGGTGGTGGTCATCGCGACCGCGCGGCCTTCGGCGTCGACGATGGAGATGTGCGAGGTGCCGCGCTCGATCTGCTCGGCCTGTGGCGCCCAGGACAGCGCTGCGCCGCCGGGGCGGCCGGGCTGGGCGGTTTTCATCGACTGCGGGCCCACCAGCGCGGCCCTTTGTTTCAGATAGGAAGGATCGATCAGGCTGCGCCAGGAGCCCGCCGGAGGCGCGACGAAGTCGGGGTCGGCCACGTACTGGGCGCGGTCGGCGAAGGCCAGGCGGGCGGCCTCGGTGTACTGGTGCAGCAGTTCGGCGCTGGGGACGTCGCCGTCCAGCGCCGGTTTGACCGCCGGCAGCTGCTGCATCACGCCGAGGATCTGCGCGATCGCCAGGTGACCGGAGGAGGGCGGCGGGAAGCCGCAGAGGCGGTATTGCTGCCAATCGGAGCACAGGGCCTCGCGCTTTTTGGGCTGGTAGGCGGCCAGGTCCTGCTCGGTCAGGCGGCCGGGGTTGCCGGCGTGGCCCTGCACCTTGGCCGCGATGTCGCGCGCCACCGGGCCTTGGTAGAAAGCGTCGGCGCCGCGCTGGGCAACCTCGCGCAGGACCTCGGCCAATGCCGGGTTGCGCACGATCATGCCGACGTCGCGGGGGTCGCCGTCGGGCTTGTAGAAGTAGCGCGCGGCGGTCTCGTCCTTCTTCAGGTGCTGCTCGGCCTTCAGCAGGGTGTGCAGCCGCGGGCTGAGCTTGAAGCCGCCCTCGGCCAGCTGGATGGCGGGCTGGAACAGCTGGGCCCAGGGCAGCTTGCCGTGCTCTCGGTGCGCCAGCTCCAGCATGCGTAGCACGCCCGGCGTGCCGACGGAGCGGCCCCCGACCACCGCGTCGTAGAAGGCCATGGCCTTGCCGTCGGGGCCCACGAAGAGCTGGTCCGTGGCGGCGGCCGGCGCCGTTTCGCGGCCGTCGAAGGCCTCGACCTGCTTGCCGTCGTAGTGCAGCAAAAAGGCACCGCCGCCGATGCCGCTGGACTGCGGCTCGACCAGGGTCAGCACCATCTGCACCGCGATCGCGGCGTCAATGGCCGAGCCGCCGGCCTTCAGCACCTGGTAGCCGGCGTCGGTGGCGAGCGGGTTGGCCGCGGCCACCGCGAAACGCCGGGTGGCCCAGCCCGGCTTGTCGATGTAGCCGGAGGCCGCCTCGGGCTGCTCGGGCGCGTTGTACTGGAAGGGGCGCGGCGTCGTGGCGCAGCCGGCCAGGAGGAGGGCGGCGGCCAGGGGAAAGAGCGGCAGGCGCAGCTTCATGGGGGTCCTCGGTGCGTGGATCGAAGGCGCCGCCCGGCATGCCGCGAGCGCCGTTGGGTGCGGGCATCATACGAGGACGCTTTGCCCAGCCGGGGTGTCCAAGGGTTACGCGCGCCAGCGCCTCGGTCACCCCGGCGTGCCGGCGCGTCAGCGCGGCGCCAGCCGGATCGCGCCGTCCAGGCGGATCACCTCGCCGTTGAGCATCTCGTTGGTGACGATCTGGTGGACCAGCTTGGCGTAGTCCTCGGGACGGCCGAGGCGGGACGGGAAGGGGATGCTGGCGGCCAGCGCGTCCTGCACCTCCTGCGGCATGCCGAACAGCATGGGCGTGCCGAAGATGCCCGGGGCGATCGTCATGTTGCGGATGCCGCTGCGCGCCAGGTCGCGCGCGATCGGCAAGGTCATGCCCACCACGCCGCCCTTGGAGGCCGAGTAGGCCGCCTGCCCGATCTGCCCGTCGTAGGCCGCCACCGAGGCGGTGGAGATGAGCACGCCCCGTTCGCCGGTGGGCTCGGGCTCGTTGCGGCACATCGCCTCGGCGGCCAGACGAATCATGTTGAAGCTGCCGATCAGGTTGACCGTCACCACCTGGGCGAAGAGGTCCAGCGGATGCGGGCCGTCCTTGCCGACGGTCTTGGCCGCCGGCGCCAGGCCGGCGCAGTTGACCAGCCCGGCCAGCTTGCCGAGCGCGGTCGCGCGCGCGACCACGGCCCGGCCGTCGGCTTCGCTGGAGACGTCGCAGCGCACGAAGGCGCCGCCCAGCTCGCGCGCCAGGGCCTCGCCCTTGTCGGCCTGCAAGTCGGCGATGACCACGCTGCCGCCCTCGCGCGCGAACATGCGCGCCGTGCCTTCGCCCAGTCCCGAGGCGCCCCCGGTCACGATGAATACCTTGCCTTGAATCTCCATGCTCGAACTCCGCTGTGCTGGACCGCCGTCGCTGTGACGGCCTTGACGTTGACGTAAACGTCAATTGTGACCGATCCTTGGCGGCTCGGGGCGACCAGCGGGCGGCCTGCTCATGTCGGGGCCTGCCGGCCGGGCGCTGCAGAGGGCGCCGAGTTCCGCTACGCTTGCGGGCCGCCCCGTCCGGACCGCGCCATTCCCCTCAGCGTGCGCCGGCGTCCTTTTGGGTCCCCCTTGCCGACGGAGCCACCTTGTTCAGCGCTTTCGAGAAGATGGTGCATCCCTATCCGGATGCACCGCCGCAGACGCCTCCCAAGGCGTTTTTCGCTTTCATCTGGGCCTGCACGCGCGGCATGCGGCCCTTTCTGTTCGGCATGACGCTGCTGACGGCAGGCATCGGCGCCTTCGAGGCGCTGCTGTTCAGCATGATGGGCAACATCGTGGACTGGCTCGCCCGCGTGCAGCCCGCGCGCCTGTGGGCCGAGGAGGGTCGCACCCTGCTGGCGCTGGCTGGCGTGCTGGCCTTGAGCACCGCGCTGGTCGCGCTGCAGGCCATGCTGAAGCAGCAGGCCCTGGCCGGCAACTTCCCGATGCGGCTGCGCTGGGACTTTCACCGCCTGATGCTGACGCAGAGCCTGTCCTTCTACCAGGACGAATTCGCCGGACGGGTCGCGGCCAAGGTGATGCAGACCGCACTGGCGGTGCGCGACACCTGGATGGTGTTCGCCGAGCTGCTGGTGTTCGTGATCATCTACTTCGTCACCCTGCTGGCGGTGCTGGGCGGCTTCGATGCCTGGCTGCTGCTGCCCTTCGTCGCGTGGCTGGCCTGCTACGTCGCGGCCTTGTGCTATTTCGTGCCGCGCCTGGGCCGGGTCGCCAAGGAGCAGGCCGACGCCCGCTCGCTGATGACGGGCCGGGTCACCGACGCCTACACCAACATCGCCACCGTCAAGCTGTTCTCGCACGCCGGGCGCGAGGCGGCCTACGCGCGCAGCGCGATGCAGGAGTTCATGGTCACGGTGCACGGGCAGATGCGCCTGGTCACAGCCTTCGAGATCGTCAACCACGTGCTGACCATCGGCCTGGTCGTCGCCACCGCCGGCGTTGCGCTGTGGGCCTGGTCGCGCGGCCAGGCGGGGGTGGGGGCCGTCGCGGCGGCCACCGCGATGGCGCTGCGCCTGAACGGCATCTCGCACTGGGTGATGTGGGAGATGGCCTCGCTGTTCGAGTACATCGGCACCGTCGAGGACGGCATCAGCACGCTGGCGCGGCCCCACACCGTGCTGGACCGGCCCGACGCGAAGCCGCTGCAGGTCAGCCGGGGCGAGATCCGGTTCGAGCACGTGAGCTTCGGCTACGGCGGCGACAAGCCGGTCATCGACGACCTGAGCCTGCACATCCGCCCGGGCGAGAAGATCGGCCTGGTGGGGCGCTCGGGCGCCGGCAAAAGTACCGTGATCAACCTGTTGCTGCGCTTCTACGACATCGAGGGCGGCCGCATCCTGATCGACGGACAGGACATCGCGGCCGTCACGCAGGAGAGCCTGCGCACCCAGATCGGCATGGTGACGCAGGACACCTCGCTGCTGCACCGCTCGGTGCGCGACAACCTGCTCTACGGGCGGCCCGACGCAAGCGAGGCACAGATGGTGGCCGCAGCGCGGCGCGCCGAGGCGCACGACTTCATCCAGCAGTTGCACGATCCCAAGGGCCGGCACGGCTACGAGGCCCACGTCGGCGAGCGCGGCGTCAAGCTCTCGGGCGGGCAGCGCCAGCGCATCGCGATCGCGCGCGTGATGCTCAAGGACGCGCCCATCCTGCTGCTCGACGAAGCGACCAGCGCGCTCGACTCGGAGGTCGAGGCCGCGATCCAGTCCAGCCTCTACCAGCTGATGCAAGGCAAGACCGTGGTCGCGATCGCGCACCGCCTGTCCACCATCGCCGCGATGGACCGACTGATCGTGCTCGACCAGGGGCGTATCGTCGAACAGGGCGACCACCGCAGCCTGCTCGCTCAAGGCGGTCTCTATGCGCGTCTGTGGGCGCACCAGAGCGGCGGTTTCCTGGGCGAGAACGACGCGGACGAGGTGCCGCCTGCAGCCTCTGTCTCGCAGCCTCGGCCGGCAGCTGCCGGAGCGGCCGCATCGACGCTGCCGCTGGGCCTGCCCGAGGCCTGATCGCCACAGGAGGAGAAGGAAGGTCTGCCATGCCCGTGTTCGAGAAACCCCCGGTGTGGCCCGCTCCGCGCCATGCCTTCGAGCGGGAACTCACGATCCGCTTCGCGCACTGCGATCCGGCCGGCATCGTGTTTTTCCCGCAGTACTTCGTGATGCTCAACAACCTCGTGGAGGACTGGTTCACCGAAGGCCTGGGGCTGCCTTATGCGCACCTGCTGGGACCGCGCCGCCTGGGCCTGCCGACGGTGCGGCTGAGCAGCGACTTCACCGCACCCAGCCGCATGGGTGAGCGGGTCGCGCTGGGCCTGACGCTGGAGCGCCTCGGCGCCGGCTCGATCACCCTGGAGCTGGGCTGCCGTTGCGGCGACGAGCCGCGCATGCGCGCCCGGCAGGTGCTGGTCTGCACCTCGCTGGACAGCATGAAGGCCGTCGCGATCCCCGAGGATGTCCACCTCGCGCTGGCGGCCTACGCGGCGCGGCATCCGCCGGCTGCGTGAAGCAGCCGGCCGAAATGAAAACGGCCGCCCGAAGCGGCGGCCGTCGACAGCTGAGGCGACCCGATCAGCTGAGCGCCTGCAGGGCCCGCGCGGTGATCTCCTCGACGCTGCCCAGCCCGCTGATCTTGCGGTACTTGGGCGCGTCGGCGTCGCCGCTGGCGGCCCACTTGGAGTAGTAGTCGACCAGCGGGCGGGTCTGGCTCTGGTAGACGTCCAGGCGCTTCTTGACCGTGGCTTCGGTGTCGTCCTCGCGCTGGATCAGGTCCTCACCGGTGACGTCGTCCTTGCCCGCGACCTTGGGCGGATTGAAGCTGACGTGGTAGGTGCGGCCGGAAGCCACATGCACGCGGCGGCCGGTGGCGCGCTCCAGGATGGCCTCGTCGGGCACGTCGATCTCGAGCACGTAGTCGAGCTTGACGCCCGCGGCTTTCATCGCGTCCGCCTGCGGGATGGTGCGCGGGAAGCCGTCGAAGAGGAAACCCTTGGCGCAATCGGGCTGGGCGATGCGTTCCTTGACCAGGCCGATGATGATGTCGTCACTCACCAGGCCGCCGGCATCCATCACTTTCTTGGCGGCCACGCCCAACGGGGTGCCGGCCTTCACGGCGGCACGCAGCATGTCCCCGGTGGAGATTTGCGGAATGCCGAACTTCTGGCAGATGTATGCCGCTTGCGTGCCTTTGCCTGCGCCGGGCGCGCCCAACAGAATCAATCGCATGGGTTCCTCTTAATGATGGTGAACGGCAGGGTCGCGCGCGGACAGGCCGCGCGTAGACGCCCCGCGTCTGATTGGGGGCGAGGATACCATGGCCCCCCTTGGGCACGCTTACAGGTTCAGCGATTCGTAGTGCGCTCTTACCCTGGCAAGGTCTTCCGGTGTGTCGACGCCGGGACCCGGGCGGATGTCGGTCACATGCACGGCGATGCGCTCGCCGTGCCACAGCACGCGCAGCTGCTCCAGCGACTCGACGTTTTCGAGCGGACTTTGGGACAACGAGGGGAAACGCCGCAGGAAGCCGGCGTGATAGCCGTAGATGCCGATGTGGCGCAGCGGCGCCGGGGCGCTGAGCGCGTTCACGCCGTCCCGGTAGCCGTCGCGCCACCAGGGCAGCGGCGCGCGAGAAAAGTACAGCGCGCGGCTGCTCGCATCGCACACCACCTTCACGACATTGGTGCTGGTGAATTCGGCGATGTCGTCGATCGGGTGCGCGGCGGTGCTCATCACGCAGCCGATGCAACGGCCCAGCACCTCGGCGCAGGCATCGATCAGGGACGGCTCGATCAGCGGCTCGTCGCCCTGCACGTTGACGACCACGTCGGCGCCGTCCAGGCCCAGTTGCTCGCAGGCCTCGGCCAGGCGATCGCTGCCGGTGGCATGGTCGACGCGCGTCAGCACCACCTCGATGCCCTGAGCCTTGCAGGCCTCCACGGTGCGCGCGTCATCGGCCGCGACCACGACCCGCTCGGCGCGGCTCTTGCGCGCCTGCTGCGCGACGCGCACCACCATCGGCAGGCCGCCGAGGTCGGCGAGCGGTTTGTTGGGCAGGCGGGTGGAGGCCAGTCGGGCGGGAACGAGTACGGTAAATGTCATGCAGCCGCTCCGCCGGCCACGGTGGCAGGCACCGGCGCATCGAGTTCTCGCGCCTCGCTCTCCAGCATCACCGGGATGCCGTCGCGCACCGGGTAGGCGAGCTGATCGGCCCGGCAGATCAGCTCGCGGGCCTGGCGGTCATGTTCCAGCGGGCCCTTGCACACGGGGCAGACCAGCAGTTCTAGCAGGCGGGTGTCCATAGTCTTCCTTATGCGTTGGAGCGGCCTGCCAGCAGCGCGTCGAGCGCCGCGAAGAAGGCCGCCTCGGGGGCAAAGTCTAGCGCGACGACATGCACCCTCGGGTCGTCGCAGTCGCGCAGCTTGACGGCGTCCTTTTCGGTGACCAGCACCACTTCGCCGGGCCAACCGGTCCACGGTGGCTGCTTGGCGTAGTCGTGATGGTCGGGCAGCGGGCAGCGCTCGATCGCGAGGCCCTCGGCTTTCAGCATGCCGAAAAAGCGCTGCGGGTGCGCCACTGCAGCGACAGCTAGCACGCGCCGTGCCACCAGGGAGGCGAGCGGCAGGCCGCGCTCGGCGCCTTGCCGCCACCGGGCCAGTGGCACCGCCTCGCCGAGCCGGCGCCGGGCGAGGTAGCCGGGCCGAGCTGTCGATGCGGCCGGCGCGTTGTACAGCACCAGGTCGGCGCGGCGTCCTGCGCTTTCGCGCAAGGGCCCCGCGGGCAGCCACCAGCCGTTGCCGGTGCCGCGCTCGTCGAACACCAGCACCTCGATGTCGCGCGCCAGGCGCAGGTGCTGCAGCCCGTCGTCGCAGACGATCACCGTCGTCTCCGGGTGGCAGGTCAGCAGCGCCCGTGCGGCTTCGACACGGTCGGCGCTGACGGCCACCGGCACCCCGGTGCGCAGGCACATCAGCAGCGGCTCGTCGCCGACCTCGCGCACTCGGCTGTGTGGCGTCACGAAAGTGATGTCGAAGCTCTCGCGGCCGTAGCCGCGCGAGACGATGGCCGGGTGCTCGCCGCGGCGGCGCAGGTGCTGCACCACCGCTATCGTGGTGGGGGTCTTGCCGGCGCCGCCGGCGATCACGTTGCCGACCACGATCACCGGCACCGGCAGCGCTTCGCGGTGCAGCAGGCCCAGTGCGAACAGCGCCCGCCGCAGCAGCACCAGGGCCGCATACAGCGCTGTGACCGGCAGCAGCGCGCAGGCCAGCGGTCCGCGTGCGAGCCAGGCGGCCTCGATGCGCTGCTGCCAGCCGGGGGTGTCGGTCAAGACCGGAAGGCCGGGTTATCGCGCCGCAGCGCCGGCCGAAGATGACTGCGTGGCGAAGGTGAGCTGGCTGAGGCCGGCCCGGCGTGCCGCATCCATCACGTTGATGACGCTCTGGTGCGCGGCGGTCGCGTCGGCCGAGACGATCACGACCTGGTCCTTGGCCTGGCCGGCCGCGGCGCGCAACTCGGCGGCCAGGTTATCGACGCTGCGTCCGTCCACCTGGCGTTTGTTGACGGCATAGCGACCATCGCCGGAGACCGAGACAATGATCTCCTTGGGCTGGTCGCGCAGCTTCTCCGCATCGGCCACCGGCAGATTCACCTTCAGCTCGGTGAACTTGGAGTAGGTGGTCGACAGCATCAGGAAGATCAGGATCACCAGCAGCACGTCGATGAAGGGGATCAGGTTGATCTCCGGCTCCTCGCTGCGGCGGTGGTGGAAGTTCATCGCCATGGCGGCTCCTCGGGCGGCTTCAGCGCTGCACGGTGAAACGCAGCAAGTGGGGCACCATGCGCTCGGCCGCCTGCTCCAGGTCCAGCACGTACTCGTCGACCTTGCCGCGGAAGTAGCGGTAGAACATCAGCGCGGGGATCGCGATCATCAGCGCGAAGGCGGTGTTGTACAGCGCGATCGAGATGCCGTGCGCCAGCTGGGTCGGGTTGCCGGAACCGGCGCCGCCCTGCGAGGCGAAGATCTCGATCATGCCGATCACGGTGCCCAGCAGGCCCAGCAGCGGGGCGGCCGCGGCGATGGTGCCCAGCGTGTTGAGGTAGCGCTCCATGCGGTGGATGGCGGCCCGGCCGGCGCTCTCGAAGGCATTGCGCAGGTTGGCCTCGTTGATGCGCGGCTCGTTGATCACGGCGCGCAGTCCGGTCGCCAGCACGCGGCCGAGCACGGAGTTCTCGGCCAGCTTGTTGACGACGTCCGGTGAGGGCAGGTTGCTGCGGGTCACGGTGAGCACTTCGTCGAGCAACTTCGGGGGCGCGACCTTGGCCTCGCGCAGGCTGGAGAATCGTTCGATGATCAGCGCCAGCGCGACAACGGAGCACAGGATCAAGGGATAAATCGGCCAGCCCGCGGCTAAGATGATCTCAAACAAGCACGTCCCCTCGTGGGTGAAAAAACAAGTGGGGGCGATTATGGCGCGAAGCGCGCGGAGCTCTCAAACGGCCCACGCCGTCGGCGCAGGAAGAGCTTCCGGCGGGCGGGACGTGGGCTTCCGAGACATCCACTTTTGCTGTGGATAACTTTGTGGGCAACCGGCTTCGACGGGCCGCAAACGCCCGTCATTTCAGGCCCTGGAATAAAATGCTGCATGAGTGAGCAGAAGAAAATTGAATAAAATCAACAACTTGCACGTAAATGACAGGTCTGTGACGGCCAAACCTGCCCGCAAACCCAGTGCTGGCGCGGTTGTGGAGTTCTAAGCCCGCTCCTGGCTTGCTTTCCCGATGACCTCCCCCTCCGATTCTTTGCGCTCGCCTGCACCGACGGGCTTGCGTTCCGCCCCCCGGGTCTGGACGGTCGCGGCCCTGCTCAACGCCGTCGCCGATGCCCTGCAAGCCCGCTTTGCCGCCGTCACGGTGCAGGGCGAGTTGTCGGGTTTCAGCCGTGCGCCCAGCGGTCATTGCTACTTTTCGCTGAAGGACGACCGCGCTGTCGAGCCGGCGCTGGTGCGCTGCGCGATCTTCCGTCGGGCTGCGGCGATGCTCGACTTCCAGCCGCGCGACGGCCTGCTGGTCGAGGTGCGCGGCCGGCTGGCCGTTTACAACGCGCGTGGCGACCTGCAGTTGGTGGCCGAGGCCATGCGACCGGCCGGGCAGGGCGCGCTCTATGAGCAGTTCCTGCGCCTGAAGGCGCGGCTGGAGGCCGAAGGCCTGTTCGACCCCAGCGTCAAGCGGTCGGTGCCGCGTCACCCCGCCTCGGTCGGCGTGGTGACGTCGCTCAAGGCGGCTGCGCTGCGCGATGTGTTGAGCGCGTTGGCGCGCCGCGCACCGCACCTGCGTGTGGTGCTCTACCCGGCCAGCGTGCAGGGCACCGAGGCCCCCGGCGAACTGGTGCGCGCGATCGGGCTGGCCGATGCCCGGGCGGAGGTCGATACGCTGATCGTCTGCCGCGGCGGCGGCTCGCTGGAGGATCTGTGGGCCTTCAACGACGAGTCGGTGGCGCGCGCCATCGCGGGCTGCCGCCTGCCGGTCGTGGTCGGGGTCGGTCACGAGACCGACTTCACCATCGCCGACTTCGTTGCCGACCTGCGTGCGCCGACCCCGACGGCCGCCGCGGAGCTGGTGGCGCCGCTGCGCGACGACTGTCTGGCGACATTGCAGACGCTGCACGAGGGCCTGCAGCGCGCGGTGGACCGGCGTGTCGAGCGCGAATCGCAGCGGCTCGACCACGCGACCTTGCGGCTGGCGCGACCGGCCCAGGTGCTGTCGCGCATGCACCGCGAGATCGACCGCCTGCAGCAGGCGCTCGCCGCCGCGCCGGGGCAGCGCCTGCAGCTGGCGCGCCAGCGCGAGCAGCACCTGGCCGGGCGGCTCGAGCGCTCGCGCGCGGTGCTCCAGCAGGGCGAGGCGAGGCGGCTGGACGCGCTCGCGGCGCGGCTGCAGCGCGCCGTCCTGGTGTGCCGGGAGGCGCGGCTCGGCCGGCTCGATGCGCTGGGCGCGCGGCTCGAAAGCGCCAACCCGGCGCAGGTGTTGCAGCGCGGCTACGCGCTGCTGACGGACCAGCGCGGCGAGGCCCTCACCAGCATCCGCGCCGTGCAGCCGGGCGATACGGTTCACGCGCTGCTGGCCGACGGGCGCCTGCAGGCGGAGGTGCGCGGCACCTCGTCCTGAAGTCGGCGGCACGTGGCAGGGTCATGAGGCTGTGCCTACAATCGCAGCTCCCCAGACCACCCCACCCACAGAAAGGAACAAGAGAGATGGAACACACCTTGCCCCCGTTGCCGTACCCGATGGACGCCTTGCAACCGCACATGAGCAAGGAGACGCTCGAGTTCCACTATGGCAAGCATCACAACGCCTACGTGGTCAACCTCAACAACCTGATCAAGACCAGCGCGACCGAGTTCGCCGACAAGAGTCTCGAGGAGATCGTCAAGAGCTCCAGCGGCGGCGTCTTCAACAACGCGGCCCAGGTGTGGAACCACACCTTCTTCTGGAACTGCATGAAGCCGAACGGCGGCGGCGAGCCCAAGGGCGCGCTGGCCGAGGCGATCAACAAGAAGTGGGGCAGCTATGCCGCCTTCAAGGAAGCCTTCTCGAAGAGCGCGGTCGGCAACTTCGGCTCCGGCTGGACCTGGCTGGTCAAGAAGTCCGATGGCTCGGTCGACATCGTCAACACCAGCAATGCCCAGACGCCGCTGACCTCCCAGGACAAGGCCCTGCTGACCGTCGACGTGTGGGAACACGCCTACTACATCGACTTCCGCAACCTGCGCCCCAAGTTCGTCGAGACCTTCTTCGCCAGCCTGGTGAACTGGGACTTCGCCGAGGCGAACTTCGCCTGAGCAGGTTTTTTCCTGGCGCAAGGCCGGCTTGATGCCGGCCTTTTGCCTTGTTGTCTGCCCCGTTCGGGTGCACACTGGCGGCCCCGGCGGCCGCCGCACCGGCCCCGCGCGGCACCACCGGCCCCGCGCGGCACAATACCGCCCCAGCGAGACACGGCCCCCAAGGGCCCCACACCACGATGAGAATCCTGTTGGTCGAGGACGACCCCGCCCTGAGTTTTGGCGTCGCACGGGCCCTGCAGCGCGAGGGCTGGCAGGTCGACGTGCTGGCCGACGGGATGGCCGCCAGTGCCGAGGGCCTGATCAACCAGTACGACCTGGCCGTGCTCGACCTCGGCCTGCCACGCCGCGACGGCATGGAGGTGCTGCGCCAGTGGCGCAGCCGCGGGGCCCGGCTGCCCGTGCTGATCCTGACCGCGCGCGACGACCTCAGTGACCGGGTCGAGGGCCTGGACAGCGGCGCCGACGACTACCTGGTCAAGCCCTTCGACCTGCCCGAGCTGTTGGCGCGCCTGCGCGCGCTGCAGCGCCGCGCCGCCGGCCGCGCGGAGGACCGCCTGGTGCTGGGCGAACTGGAGCTGGACGTGCGCCACCGCGAGCTGCGGCACCGCGGTGAGCGTGTGCACCTGAGCCCGCGAGAGCAGGCGCTCACCGAGCTGCTGATGGCACGCGCCGGCCGGGTGGTGCCCAAGGACCACATCGTCTCCACGCTGTCGAGCTGGGAGACCGACTTCAGCGAAAACTCGGTGGAGGTCTACATCCACCGGCTGCGCAAGCGCTTCGCCGAACTGGGCGTGACGATCAAGACGGTGCGCGGCTTCGGCTACCTGATGGAGGTCAGCGCCCCGGCGGCCCCGGCCCCCACGCAGGACTGAGGACCGGCGCCGCTGCGCCCGTCGTCGCGTCCCGCCCGCAGCGCTGCCCGCCATGAACCCGAGCCTGCGGCGCCAGCTGTTCGTGCCCCTGATCTGGGTCTGGCTGCTCGGCTCGACCCTGGCCGCCTACGGCGCCTTCCGCCTCGCCAGCTATGCTGGCGGCACTGCCTACGACCGCACGCTGCAGGACGAGGCCGGAGCGATCGCCACCCAGGTCCACTGGACCGACCGCGGCCCGCTGCTGGAGCTGAGCACCCAGACCCAGGAAATGCTGGCCTGGGACAGCGCCGATCGCAATGCCTTCATGGTCAGCGATGCCGAGGGCCGGGTGCTGGCCGGCGTCGCCGGGCTGCCGATGCCGCAGGACCGCAGCGGCAGTTTCGAACGGCCCGAGGTCTTCGACGCGATGTATGCCGACGAGCTGGTGCGCGGCGCGATGTACTCGATCCGCTCGCCCATGCTGGACCAGTTCGTCACCGTCGTGGTGGTCGAGACCCAGCGCAAGCGGGCCGACCTGGTGCGCGAGGTGCAGGTCGCCATCCTGCTGCCGACGCTGGCGCTCGGGACGCTGACCTTCCTGTTGCTGGCCTGGGGCATACGCCGCGGCGTGGCGCCGCTGCGCCGCATCGCCGGCGAGGTGGCGCGCCGCGCGCCGCACGACCTGCGGCCGTTGGCGCTCGAAGAGGTGCCTGCCGAGGCGGTGCCGCTGATCGAGCGTATCAACGAGCTGCTCGCCAACGTGACCCGCTCGGTGGAGCTTCAGCGCCGTTTTGTCGCCGACGCCGCGCACCAGCTGCGCACGCCGGTGGCCGGCATCCGCGTGCTGTCGCAGGAGCTGCAGCACGACCTCGGCGGCAATGCGGGGACCGACCCCGGCACGCTGGCGATGCTGCAGGCCCTGGTGGGTTCGACCGAGCGCATGAGCCGGCTGATCGGTCAGCTGCTCAACCTGGCGCGCTCGGACGCCGCGCTGCGCAACCTCGCCTCCGGCGAGCTGCAGCCCATCGACGTGCTGCCGGTGATCCGCGACGCGGCCGAGCCGCTGCTGCTGCGCGCCTCGCGTGAGGGAAAGCTGGTCTCGCTCGATGCCCCCGACGGCCCGTGCTGGGCCCGCGCCCACCCGGTCTGGCTGGCCGAGGTGGTGTCCAACCTGCTCGACAACGCGCTGCGCTACGGCGGCACAACGGTCGAGCTGCGGGTGCGCCCGCGCGAGGGCGGGCTGGACATCGAGGTGAAGGACGATGGCGCCGGCATCGAGCCGGCGCAGCGGCAGCTGATCTTCGAGCCCTTCTGGCGCGGCGACCGGGCCGACACGCGGGGGCCCGACGGCACCGGGCTGGGGCTGGCCATCGTCAAGGAGGTGGTTCAGGGCATGCGCGGGTCCTTGGCCGTGCAGAGCCGGCCCGAGATCGAGGGCACCCGCTTCACGGTCTCCCTGCCGGCCTGAAGCGGCCGTCCGCCGTGCTCAAGGCTTGGCGAAGGGCTGGCCCTTGATCTGGAAGCCGGCCTTGATGCCGCGCTTGGCGAACCAGCCCTGATTGACCTCCAGCGCAAACCGAACCGGTTGCGCCGAGCAGTGCGAATCCAGGCTCTGCGGCTGCATGTCGGCGATGTTCACGACCCGGCCGGCCTCGTCCAGGAAGGCGATGGACAGCGGCAGCAGCGTGTTTTTCATCCAGAAGCACTGCGTGGCGGGCTCCTCGAAGACGAACAGCATGCCTTCGTTGTGGGCCAGGCTCTTGCGGTACATCAGCCCGGTGGCCCGCTGCTCGGGGGTGCGCGCGACCTCGGCCTGCACCACCTGGAAGCCGACCGTGAGCGGCACCGCGGGCAGCTTCTGCGGGCGGCCGTCGGCCACCGCCGTGCCGGCTGCGACGAGCGCCAGCGCGAGCGCGCCGAGCGAGCGTGAAAAACGTCGCAGTCGCGGGGTGGGCAAGGGGATCGGCGTCTTGATGTAGGTCATGTCGGTTGGAAGAGGGAGCACCTAGAGTCGGCCTGTCCTGATCGCAGGCCCGTCATCGGGTCCCGCGGAAACACCATGGCATCACTGCACGCTGCGCCCTCATTGTCACCCAAGCTTCCCCCGGATCCTTCGGCCGCGACCGAGGCCGCCGCCTGGGACGACCCGCTCGAACTGGAGCGCTACACCCGCTGGAGTGCGCCGACCGACAGTCCACGCGTGGGCGACTCGGTGCTGGCGATCGAGGGCATGTACTGCGCCGCCTGCTCGCTGAGCATCGAGCAGGCGCTGCTGGGGGTGCCCGGCGTGCTGCAAGCCGAGGTCAACCCCGCGAGCCGGCGCGCCCGGGTGCGCTGGGACCCGCAGCAGACCCGCGCCTCGGCGCTCGCCGCGGCGGTCGCGGCGGCCGGCTACCGGGCCCTGCCGGCCCTGTCGCTGCAGGCCGAGAGCGAGCGCCGCGTCGAGCAGCGCCGCACCCTGTGGCGGCTGTTTGTCGCCGCCTTCTGCATGATGCAGGTGATGATGTATGCGGTGCCGGTCTACGTGGCCGGCCCCGGCGAGATGAGTGCCGACATCGTGCGCCTGCTGCAGTGGGCCAGCTGGCTGCTGAGCATTCCGGTGCTGCTGTTTTCCTCGGGTCCCTTCCTGCGCGGCGCCTGGCGCGACCTGGCGCGGCGGCGCATCGGCATGGACGTGCCGGTGGCGCTGGGCATTGTGGTCACCTTTGTCGTGAGCACCGGCGCCACCTTCGAGCCCGGCGGCGTGTTCGGGCACGAGGTCTACTTCGACTCGCTCACCATGTTCGTGTTTTTCCTGCTGTGCGGCCGGGCGCTGGAGTTGCGAGCCCGCGCGGCCAGCGCCGGCGTGCTGGAGAGCGTGATGCAGCGCCTGCCGGAGCTGGTCGAGCGTCTGGCGGCCGACGGCAGCGTCGAGCCGGTTCCGGCGCACCGTCTGCGCGTGGGCGACCGGGTGCGGGTGCGTCCGGGGCAGGCCTTCCCGGCCGACGCTCGCCTGCTCGACGGACAGGCGCAGGTCGATGAGGCCCTGCTCACCGGCGAATCGCGCCCGCAACTGCGCGGCGCGGGCGACGGCGTGGTGGCGGGCAGCTTCAACCTGTCCTCGCCGGTGCTGGTCGAGGTCGTGTCCACCGGGGCAGACACCCGCTACGCGCAGATCGTCGCGATGATGCAGCGCGCCGCGACCCAGCGGCCCGAGCTGGCCCGGCTGGCCGACCGTATCGCCGCTCCCTTCCTCTGGGGGGTGCTGTTGCTGGCGCTGGCCGCCGGTGTCGCCTGGTGGTGGGTGGATCCGGCGCGCTCCGTCTGGGTGATGGTGTCGGTGCTGATCGTCACCTGTCCCTGCGCGCTCTCGCTCGCGACGCCTTCGGCGCTGCTCGCCGCCACCGGGGCGCTGGCGCGCGGCGGCGTGCTGGTGCAGCGGCTGCAAGCGCTCGAAGTGCTGGCCCGGGCGCGCTGCTTCGTTTTCGACAAGACCGGCACGCTCACCGAGGACCGGCTGTCGCTGGCGCAGCTGGAGCTGTTCGACGGCCGGCCGCGTAGCGAGGCGCTGGCGCTGGCGGCAGCCTTGGCATCGGCTTCACTGCACCCGGTTGCGCGCGCCGTGCGCGAGGCCGGCGCCGCCGCCGATGCGCGTCCGGACCTGCCGCTGCATGCGATCGAGGAAATGCCGGGCCAGGGCCTCTCCGGCCGCGACTCCCGGGGGCGCGAGTGGCGCCTGGGCTCGGCAGCCTTCGCCTGCCCCGGTGTGTCTCTGGCGGGCCTCGACGGTCCGCTCGCCTGGCTCTCGGTCGACGGGCAAGCGGTGGCGCGTTTCGACTTCGAGGAACACCTGCGCCCGGACGCCCGCGCGGCGCTGGCCGAATTGCGGGCCGACGGCGTGGAACTGCTGCTGCTGTCCGGCGACCGCCCGCAGGCGGCTTCGCGCGTTGCTGCTGCGCTCGGCATTCCGCACTGCCGGGGCGGCGCGACCCCCGAGGACAAGCTGGCCGCCGTGCAGGCCGTGCAGGCGCGCGGACAGGCTGTCGCAATGGTGGGCGACGGCATCAACGACGCGCCGGTGCTGGCCGCGGCCGACGTCTCCATCGCGATGGGGCAGGGCGCGCCGCTGGCGCAGGCGCAGGCCGACCTGACCCTGCTGAGCGGGCGGCTGGCCGACCTGGTGGCCGCGCGCCGCCTGGCGCGGCGCTGCCTGCGCGTGATGCGCCAGAACCTCGCCTGGGCGGCGCTCTACAACGGGCTGTGCGTGCCGCTGGCGCTGCTCGGGCTGCTACCGCCCTGGCTGGCCGGTCTGGGCATGGCCGCGAGTTCGCTGTTTGTCGTGCTCAACGCCGCCCGTCTGGCGTGCGTCCCCCGAAACGCCGTCACCGGCCCGACCTCTGCTCCCGCCGCGCCTGACGCGGCCCTGCCTGCGGCGCTCGCCGCCTGACGTTCATGGACATCCTGTTTCTGCTGGTGCCGCTGTCGGTGGTGCTGGTGCTGGCACTGCTGGCGCTGTTCGCCTGGGCCCTCTGGGGCGGGCAGTTCGACAACGTCGACCGTGAAGGAGAGCGCATTCTCTGGGACGACAAGGCGCCGGAGCCGGCCCGGGTTGACGCCGATCAAGCCCGCCTCGCGGGCGCTCGCGAAGAATGACCCTATTGCTAACGAGAGAGTCTTCAATGAGTGCCTCGACATCCAACAAGACCCCCGTGCCGGTGAGCTACAACGACAAGGTCGTGCGTCAGCTGTCCATCGCGGCGGTGGTCTGGGGCGTGGTCGGCATGCTGGTCGGCGCCTTCATCGCCGCCCAGCTGGCCTGGCCCGAGCTGAACTTCGGCATCCCCTGGCTGAGCTACGGGCGCTTGCGCCCGCTGCACACCAACGCGGTGATCTTCGCCTTCGGCGGCTGCGCGCTGATGGCGACCAGCTTCTATGTCGTGCAGCGCACCTGCCAGGTGCGGCTGATTTCCGACAAGCTGGCGGCCTTCACCTTCTGGGGTTGGCAGGCGGTGATCGTCGCCGCCGCCATCTCGCTGCCGCTGGGCTACACCAGCGGCAAGGAGTACGCCGAGCTGGAGTGGCCCATCGACATCCTGATCGCGCTGGTCTGGGTGTCCTATGCCATCGTGTTTTTCGGCACCGTCGGCATCCGCCGGGTGCGCCACATCTACGTCGCCAACTGGTTCTTCGGCAGCTTCATCCTGGCGGTCGCGCTGCTGCACATCGTCAACAGCGCGGCGATGCCGGTGAGCTTCTGGAAGAGCTACTCGGCCTATGCCGGCGTGCAGGACGCCATGGTGCAGTGGTGGTACGGCCACAACGCGGTGGGCTTTTTCCTGACCGCGGGCTTCCTCGGGATGATGTACTACTTCATTCCCAAGCAGGCCGAGCGGCCGGTGTACTCCTACCGGCTCTCCATCGTGCACTTCTGGGCCCTGATCTTCACCTACATGTGGGCGGGCCCCCACCACCTGCACTACACCGCGCTGCCCGACTGGGCCCAGTCCGTCGGCATGTTGTTCTCGCTGATCCTGCTGGCGCCCAGCTGGGGCGGCATGATCAACGGCATCATGACCTTGTCGGGGGCGTGGCACAAGCTGCGCGACGACCCGATCCTGAAGTTCCTGATCGTCTCGCTGTCCTTCTACGGCATGTCGACCTTCGAGGGGCCGATGATGTCGATCAAGACGGTCAACGCGCTGTCCCACTACACGGACTGGACCGTGGGCCACGTGCATGCCGGCGCCCTGGGCTGGGTGGGCTTCATCACGATGGGCTCGCTCTACTACCTGATCCCGCGCATGTTCGGGCAGAAGCAGATGTTCAGCGTGCGCGCCATCGAGCTGCACTTCTGGATCGCGACCCTGGGCGTGGTGCTCTACATCGCCGCGATGTGGATCGCCGGCGTGATGCAGGGCCTGATGTGGCGCGCGGTCAACCCCGACGGCACGCTCGCCTACAGCTTCGTCGAGAGCGTCAAGGCGACCTACCCCTTCTATGTCGTGCGCCTGCTCGGCGGCCTGCTCTACCTGGGCGGCATGCTGATCATGGCCTGGAACACCTGGATGACTGCCCGCGGCGAGCGCCGCGAGGAACCGGCCGGCGTGCAGATCGCCGCGGTCGGTGCCTGAGGGCGAAGCTCCGGACAAGCAGCAAGGAATCGAGATGGGAACCCCCAGCAGCAACAACAGCCACCACGGCAAGGACGGCGGCTTCTCGCACGAGAAGATCGAGACCAACAACTTCCTGATGATCGTGCTGATCATCCTGGTGGTCTCGGTCGGCGGCCTGGTCGAGATCGTGCCGCTGTTTTTCCAGAAGTCGACCACCGAGGCGGTGGTGGGCCTCAAGCCCTACACGCCGCTGCAGCTGGCCGGGCGCGACGTCTACATCCGCGAGGGTTGCTACAACTGCCACTCGCAGATGATCCGGCCCTTCCGTGCCGAGACGCTGCGCTACGGCCACTACTCGGTGGCCGGCGAGTTCGTCTACGACCACCCCTTCCAGTGGGGTTCCAAGCGCACCGGTCCCGACCTGCACCGCGTCGGCGGCCGCTACAGCGACGAGTGGCACCGGGTGCACCTGATGAACCCGCGCGACGTGGTGCCCGAGTCCAACATGCCGGCCTATCCCTGGCTGGCCAGCCAACCCGTAGACGCCTCGCAGATGGCGCCCAAGCTGCGCGCGCTGCGCAAGGTGGGCGTGCCCTACAGCGATGCCGACATCGCCGGCGCCGCGGAGGCGGTGCAGGGCAAGACCGAGATCGAGGCGGTGATCGCCTACCTGCAGGTGCTGGGCACCGCGCTGAAGTGAGGAGCACTGGAGCCATGAGTTTCGACGTCAACGATCTGCGCACCGCGGTCACGCTGGTCTCGCTGGCCGTCTTCGCCGGCATCTGCGCCTGGGCCTGGGCCCTGCGCAACCGCAGCCGCTTCGAGGAAGCCGCGGCGCTTCCCTTCCAGTCCGAGTAGGACAGGACTGCAGGAGTTTTTTCATGAGTGATTTTTTCAACAGCGGCTGGTCGGTCTACATCGCCGTCGTGACCGTGCTCAGCGTGCTCGCCTGCCTGGCGCTGCTGATCGTGGCGAGCCGGCGCAAGGTGATGTCCGACGACGACACCACCGGCCATGTCTGGGACGGCGACCTGCGCGAGCTGAACAACCCGCTGCCGCGCTGGTGGATGGGGCTGTTCGTGCTGACCATCGTGTTCGCCTTCGGCTACCTCGCGCTCTACCCGGGCCTGGGCAGCTACCAGGGCACGACCGGCTGGTCGCAGGAAGGCCAGTACCGCGCCGAGGTCGAGCGCGCCCGCCAGGAGCTCGGGCCCCTTTATGCACGTTTCGAGGCCAAGGACGCCAGGCAGCTGGCCGGCGACGCCCAGGCCATGGGCATCGGCGAGCGCCTGTTCGTCAACAACTGCGCGCAGTGCCACGGATCGGACGCGCGCGGCAGCAAGGGCTTTCCCAACCTGACCGACAGCGACTGGCTCTACGGCGGCTCGCACGAGCAGATCATCGAGAGCATCACCAAGGGCCGCCACGGCAACATGCCGCCGATGGCCGCCGCGGTCGGCACGTCTGAAGAGGTGCGCCAGCTCGCCCACTACGTGCTGAGCCTGTCGGGCAGCCCGCACAACACCATCGCGGCGCAGAAGGGGCGCGACAAGTTCGGCGCCTGCGCGGCCTGCCACGGGCCGGGCGGCCGCGGCAACCCGGCCCTCGGTGCACCCAACCTGAGCGACCGCACCTGGCTGCACGGCTGGGGCGAGCAGGCCATCGTCAACATCATCAACAGCGGCAAGTCCAACCAGATGCCGGCTCATGGCGACAAGCTGACCGAGCCGCAGATCCGCGTGCTGGCGGCCTACGTCTGGGGCATGTCGAACGGCCGGACCGAGCGGGCCGACGCGGCCGCGTCGAAGTAAGGCGAGGCAAGGGAGGTCCATTGTGAGCGCAGGCAAGCACCGCACGATCCCGATCCGGCCCGTCGCGGCCGTGGCGGGCGAGGGCGGCGCCCAGGTGGTGTCGCTGTACGAGAAGCAGCAGAAGATCTACCCCCGTTCGGTGTCGGGCTGGTTCGCCGCCTGGCGCTGGGCGCTGGTGTGGATCACCCAGCTGGTGTTCTACGGCCTGCCCTGGCTGCAGTGGAACGACCGCCAGGCGGTGCTCTTCGAGCTGGCCTCGCGGCGCTTCTACATCTTCGACCTGGTGCTCTATCCGCAGGACTTCATCTACCTGACGGCGCTGCTGGTGATCTCGGCCCTGGGCCTGTTTTTCTTCACCGCCGTGGCCGGCCGCCTGTGGTGCGGCTATGCCTGCCCGCAGACGGTCTACACCGAGATCTTCCTGTGGGTCGAGCGCCACATCGAAGGCGACCGCCTGGCCCGCATGCGGCTGGACCAGGGCGGATGGACGATCGAGAAGCTGTGGCGCAAGGGCGCGAAACAGGCGGTCTGGATCGCCATCGGCCTGTGGACCGGCTTCACCTTCGTCGGCTACTTCACGCCGGTGCGCACGCTCGCGCAGGAAGCGCTGACCCTGGGTTTCGGGCCCTGGGAGTGGTTCTGGGTGCTGTTCTACGGCTTCGCGACCTACGGCAACGCCGGCTACATGCGCGAGCAGGTGTGCAAGTACATGTGCCCCTACGCGCGCTTCCAGAGCGCGATGATCGACCGTGACACCATGGTCATCAGCTACGACACGGCGCGCGGCGAGGCGCGCGGCTCGCGTTCGCGCAAGGCCGATCCGCGCCAGCTCGGCCTGGGCGACTGCATCGACTGCACGATGTGCGTGCAGGTCTGCCCGACCGGCATCGACATCCGCAACGGCCTGCAGTACGACTGCATCGGCTGCGCCGCCTGCATCGACGCCTGCGACGACGTGATGGACAAGATGGGTTACGCCCGCGGGCTGATCCGCTATTCCACCGAAAACGGCATCGCCGGAGGCTGGAGCCGGGCCCAGATGCTGCGCCGGGTGCTGCGGCCGCGGGTGCTCATCTACGGTGCCATCCTGCTGGCGGTCTCGGTGGGTTTTGTCGCCAGCCTCGCGCTGCGCCAGCCTTTCAAGGTCGACGTGGTCCGCGACCGCGGCGCGCTGGCTCGACTGGTCGAGGACGGACGGGTCGAGAACGTCTACCGCCTGCAGATCATGAACGGCACCGAGGCGCCGCAGCGCTACCGCATCGCGGCCGAGGGCCTGCCGGGCCTGGCGGTCGCCTCGCAGCCGACCGTCGAGGTCGGCCCGGCGGAGGCGCGCTGGGTCGCGGTGCGGGTGCAGCTGCCGCCCGAGGCGGCGCTCGACCTGCAGGGCCGATCCAGTCCCATCCGCTTCCACATCGAACGCCTGGGCGACGCGCAGCATGCCGCGCGCACGGTCCAGGAGAAGTCCACCTTTCTCGTGCCGCGTTGACGGCGCCCAGGAGTTGCTCATGACCCAGCAAGCCATCGTTGCCAGCCCTGCCGCACGCCGGTGGTGGCGCGAACCCACCATGTGGCTGGTGGCCGGCGGCCCGGCGGCCGTGGTGCTGGCCGGCGTCGCGACGACCATCATCGCCGTCACGCGGCCCGATCCGGTGCTCGCCGAGGACTACTACCGCCGTGGCATCGAGATCAACCAGACTTTGCGCCAGTCAGCCGGCGAGGCGGCCGCGGTGCCGCCCGAGGGGCTGCGCCCGGCGATGCAGGCGCGCAACCATGCCGCCACGCCGGTGCCGGCGCCCGGGGAGCAGCCGCGATGAGCAGCGGCACCGTCTGGGGCGCCGGCCTCGGCCCGCGCCTGATGTGGATCGCCTGGCCGGCCTTCCTGGTGGCGGGCGTGCTGGAGATGCTGGTGTTCGCGGTGGTCGATCCGCAGGACCTGCACGGCTTCGCGCAGGGACCGCTGGAGCTGTCGCCCGGCGCGGTCTACACGCTGGCCTTTTTCGTCTTCTGGGGGGCGGCGATGCTGTCCAGCGCGCTGACCTGCCTGTTGGCGATGTCGCCGTTCGAGGTGAACCGCTGCCCGTTGCCGGTGGATGGTCGGCCGGCCGCATGCCCGCGGCCGCCGGCGTCTTGAGGTCCTGGCGCCTCAGCACCCTGACGGGTGCCGAGGCGCTTTGGCTCAACAAGCGCTGCTGTTGTTGAGCAGCGCGCGCAGGCCGGCCAGATCCAGGATGCGGATGTGGCGCTGGCGCACTTCGAGCACGCCGTCTTCCTGCAGTTTGGAGAAGGTGCGGCTGACCGTCTCGAGCTTGAGGCCCAGGTAGCTGCCGATCTCCTCGCGTGTCATGCGCAGCACCAGCGAGGTGGGCGAAAAACCGCGCGCCTGCAGGCGCTGGGTCAGGTTGAGCAGGAAGGCGGCGACCCGCTCATCGGCCCGCATGCTGCCCAGCAGCAGCATCACGCCATGGTCGCGCACGATTTCGCGGCTCATGATCTTGTGGAAGGAGTGCTGAAGCTCGGTGAACTCACGCGACAGCTCCTCCAGCCGCGCGTAGGGGATCTGGCAGACCTGGGAGTCCTCCAGCGCGACCGCGTCGCAGGTGTGGCGGTCCTGGCTGATCGCATCCAGCCCCAGCAGCTCGCCGGCCATCTGGAAGCCGGTCACCTGGTCGCGGCCGTCCTCGGAGGACACGCAGGTCTTGAAAAACCCCGTGCGCACCGCGTAGAGCGCCTGGAAGGGCTCGCCGGCCTGGAACAGCCTCTCGCCGCGTTTGACCGTCCGGCGTGCGGCGACCAGGGCGTCGAGCCGGTCCAGCTCGGGCCGTGACATGCCCACCGGCAGGCAGAGTTCACGCAGATTGCAACTCGAGCACGCCACCTTGAGCGTCGTAGCGGAGGCGGCAGGGGCGGGGGAGGGGATATCGGACTCCATTGATCTTCCTCAGGGTAGGCATCGATTGTTTCCGTCGGCGACTGAACCGGGCTTGAGCCACGTCAAGGCCGGCCGAGGCCACCTTGGGCACAGTCGATCCCCATGGACACCGCTGCCCCCCTGCTCACGCCCGAACTGCTGGCCCGCTTCGACGTGCCCGGTCCGCGCTACACCTCCTACCCGACCGCCGACCGCTTCGTCGAAGCCTTCACACCAGGGCACTACCGCCAGGCACTGGCCCAGCGGGCGGCCGGCGTCGGCGCCACCGGCGGCAGCCGGGCGCCGCTGTCTCTCTATGTCCACGTCCCCTTCTGTGAGTCGGTCTGCTACTACTGCGCCTGTAACAAGGTCATCACCCGGCACCACGAGCGCGCCGCCGACTACCTCGACGCGCTGGAGGCGGAAATCGCCCTGCATGTCGGCGTGCTGGGCAGCGGGCAGGCGGTGTCGCAGCTGCACCTGGGCGGCGGCACCCCGACCTTCCTGAGCGACGCCGAGCTGCAGCGGCTGATGGACGGCCTGCGCCGAGCCTTCCGCCTGGCGCCGGGTGGCGAATACTCCATCGAGGTCGACCCGCGCACCGTCACGCCCGAGCGGCTGGCCCACCTGCGCGCGCTCGGCTTCAACCGGCTCAGCTTCGGCGTGCAGGACTTCGATCCCGAGGTGCAGAAGGCGGTGCACCGGGTCCAACCGTATGAGAGCGTGGCGGCGCTGATGGCCTCGGCGCGCGCGCTGGGCTTCGAATCGCTGAATGTCGACCTGATCTACGGCCTGCCGCGCCAGAACGCCGCCTCCTTCGCCCGCACGCTGCAGCAGGTGGCCGGTCTGCGGCCTGACCGCATCGCGCTCTATGCCTATGCGCACCTGCCGCAGCGCTTCAAGCCGCAGCGCCGCATCGAAGTGTCAGAGCTGCCGCCGGCGCCCGCCAAGCTCGGCATGCTGGGGGCGGCCATCGAGGCCTTCCAGGCGGCCGGCTACGACTACATCGGCATGGACCACTTCGCGCTGCACGAGGACAGCCTGGCGGTGGCGAAGCGCCAGGGCCGGCTGCACCGCAATTTCCAGGGCTACAGCACCCAGCCCGACTGCGACCTGATCGGCCTCGGCGTTTCGGCGATCGGACGGATCGGCGCCACCTACAGCCAGAACGCCAAGACCTTGGACGAGTACTACGACAGCCTGCGTCAGGGGCAGTTTCCGGTGGTGCGCGGCCTGGCGTTGGAGCGCGATGACCTGGTGCGGCGTGCGGTCATCATGGCCTTGATGTGCCAGGGGGCGGTGGCCTTCGAGTCGGTCGAGCTGGCTTGGCTGATCGACTTCCGCACCTATTTCGCCGCCGAGCTGGAGCGGCTCGCGCCGCTGGTGGAGCAAGGCCTGCTCTCGATCGAGCCCGATGGGCTGCGCGTGAGCCCGGCCGGCTGGTATGTGGTGCGGGCCATTGCGATGGTGTTCGACCGGCAGCTGCAGGCCGATCGCTGCCGCGAGCGCTTCTCGCGCGTCATCTGAGGCTCCGAGCATGCAGACCGCCCTGTGGATGACCGGCTTGCTGATGGGCCTCGCGGGCAGCCCGCACTGCGCCACGATGTGCGGCGCGGCCAGCGCCACGCTGGGCTGCAGCGCCTCGCGCCCGGTGGCTTTCCAGCTCGGCCGGCTGGGCGGGTACGGGCTGTTCGGTGCGGTGATCGCATCGTCCTCGGAGGCCTTACGCTGGGGCGCACGCGAGCTGGTCGTGCTGCAGCCGTTCTGGGCCATGTTCCACCTCGCCGTGGTCCTGCTGGGGCTGGCGCTGCTTTGGCTGGGCCGGCAGCCGGCCTGGCTCGACGCCCTGGCCGGGCGCGTCTGGCAAGGGCTGCGGCACCGTACCTTGGGGCTGGACAGCCGGCGCTGGCCGGTGGTCGCCGGCTTGCTGTGGGCGCTGCTGCCCTGCGGCCTGCTGTATTCGGCGTTGATGGTGGCTTCGCTGGCGTCCACGCCCTGGGAGGGCGGGGCGGTGATGGTGGGTTTCGGCCTCGGCTCGGGCGTCGGGCTGCAACTCGGGCCGCTGCTGTGGCGGCGGCTGACGACGGCTGGCGGCCCGGCCCGCGCCGCGGCGGCAGGCGGCTGGGGCATCCGCGTCGGCGGCTTGGCGCTGGCGGCCAGTTCGGCCTGGGCACTGGGCCACACCCTGATGACCGGACCGCTGGCGCAGTTCTGCGCCTGAAGCGGCCGTGTCGCCGGGCTGCCCGCCGCGCCACCGCTAGGCAAGCGGGGTTGTGCAAGTCCTTCGACAGCTGCGCTGCCTTAGAATCGCCGGTTCTACAAGATTTCTCTAACCCGTTCGCGCGGAGCTTTCTCACATGTACCAGCACATCAAGGTGCCCGAGGGTGGGCAGAAGATCACCGTCAATTCGGACTTCTCCCTGAACGTTCCCGACCAACCCATCATTCCGTACATCGAGGGGGACGGCACCGGCTTCGACATCACTCCGGTGATGATCAAGGTGGTGGACGCCGCGGTCGCGAAGTCCTACGGCGGCAAGCGCAAGATCCACTGGATGGAGATCTACGCGGGCGAGAAGTCGACCAAGGTCTACGGCCCCGATGTGTGGCTGCCCGAGGAGACCCTGCAGGTCCTGAAGGAGTACGTGGTGTCGATCAAGGGCCCGCTGACGACCCCGGTCGGCGGCGGCATCCGTTCGCTGAACGTTGCGCTGCGCCAGGAGCTGGACCTCTATGTCTGCCTGCGGCCGGTGCGCTACTTCAAGGGCGTGCCCTCGCCGGTGAAGGAGCCTCACAAGACCGACATGGTGATCTTCCGCGAGAACTCGGAGGACATCTACGCCGGCATCGAGTACGAAGCCGAGAGCGACAAGGCGAAGAAGCTGATCGACTTCCTGATCAAGGAGTTCGGCGTCAAGAAGATCCGCTTCCCGCAGACCTCGGGCATCGGCATCAAGCCGGTCTCGCGCGAAGGCACCGAGCGCCTGGTTCGCAAGGCGATCCAGTACGCGATCGACAACGACAAGCCCTCTGTCACGCTGGTGCACAAGGGCAACATCATGAAATACACGGAGGGTGGCTTCCGTGACTGGGGTTACGGCCTGGCCCAGAAGGAGTTCGGTGCCGAGCTGATCGACGGCGGCCCGTGGTGCAAGTTCAAGAATCCGAAGTCCGGCAAGGAAATCGTGATCAAGGACGCCATCGCTGATGCCTTCCTGCAGCAGATCCTGCTGCGCCCCGCCGAGTACTCGGTCATCGCGACCCTGAACCTGAATGGCGACTACATCTCCGACGCGCTGGCAGCCCAGGTCGGTGGCATCGGCATCGCCCCCGGCGCCAACCTCTCGGACTCGGTCGCGATGTTCGAAGCCACCCACGGCACGGCGCCCAAGTACGCCGGCAAGGACTATGTGAACCCCGGTTCCGAAATCCTGTCGGCCGAGATGATGTTGCGCCACATGGGCTGGACCGAGGCGGCCGACCTCATCATCAGCTCGATGGAAAAGGCCATCCTGAGCAAGAAGGTCACCTATGATTTCGCCCGGCTGCTTGACGGCGCGACCCAGGTGAGCTGCTCCGGCTTCGGTCAAGTGATGATTGACAACATGTAAGCAAGCTGACCAGCTGCGACCGAAGAGCCCGCTTCCGGCGGGCTTTTTCTTCTACGCTCGGAGGTCAAGCGCGCCAGGAGCCCGCGAAACAGCGCAGCAAGCACCGCGCTCAGCACAAGCCGCGAGGGCACGACGTGCTCGAGGCATTGCCGTGAAACCTGTCTGGAATTCAGGCAGAAACAGCAGCCTTCGAAGCTGCGGCGTCGAGGAACGACATGCTGTAACAGACGCTGGCACGCTGAAAGAGCCATCTCGCTCGACGGCGCCGCGGAGCAACCCAGCTCCGGACCGGATCCCGAGGAGATCAAAAGCCCGCGAGAAGCGGGCTTATTTCATGCCGCACGAGGCGGCCGCCGCGGATGAAACGACACGGCGGGCTCAGTCGGCGTAAGCTGCAGCTCCGGGCTCCGAAGTCGAGGGCGGGCGGGTCCCGCGCTCTCCCCGAGGTGCTCGGGGTTCGAGCAACTGGATGTTCTGAGCGAGCTTGCCTTTGGGACCCTGCACCAAGTCGAAGGTCACCTTCGAGCCCTGTTTCAGTGTCCTGAAGCCATCCATCTGAATGGCAGAGAAATGTGCGAAGACGTCTTCGCCGCCCTCTTCTGGTTCAATAAAACCAAAGCCCTTGGCGTCATTGAACCACTTGACGATGCCTATACCCATTGATTCCTCCCCGGGCACTTCCTTTTCTCAAAGCATTCTCGGCGCCGCCTGGGGGCATGTCAAGGACGGAAAAAGGCAGCTGGTGAGCGTTCGTGACGAAACGATGGCACTTGACCTTTTGTGACTTGCCACCAATTGCCGAAGTCGAAACCGGCACTGATCAACTCGATAGAATCGATTCATGCCCAGCGACAGTCCCGTTCCCCCGAAGCTCCCGCAGCCGCCCAACCAGCCTTCGCTGCCTGATGGGGGGGAGGGAACTGTCATCCTAGAAAGACAGTCATCCAAGGTGGAGCCACCGAGGCTGTATCAGGTGGTCATGCTGAACGACGACTACACACCAATGGAATTCGTGGTGATGGTGCTGCAGCAGTTCTTCCATCGCGATCTCGAGACCGCGACGCAGATCATGCTGAAGATCCACCATGAGGGCCGGGGGGTGTGTGGCGTATACACCAAGGACGTTGCCGCGACCAAGGTGGAAATGGTGCTTGCCGCCGCGCGCCGCGCGGGGCATCCTTTGCAGTGCATTATGGAGGCCGCATGATTGCCCAGGAACTTGAAGTCAGCCTGCACATGGCGTTCGTCGAGGCGCGCCAGCAGCGCCACGAGTTCATCACCGTGGAACACCTGCTGCTGGCCTTGCTCGACAACCCGTCGGCCGCCGAGGTCCTGCGGGCCTGCTCGGCCAACATCGATGATCTGCGCAAGAGCTTGACGCACTTCATCAAGGAGAACACGCCGACCGTCGGCGGCAGCGACGAGGTGGATACCCAGCCGACGCTGGGCTTCCAACGCGTGATCCAGCGCGCGATCATGCACGTCCAGTCGACCGGCAGCGGCAAGAAGGAAGTTACCGGTGCCAATGTGCTGGTGGCGATCTTCGGCGAGAAGGACTCGCACGCCGTCTACTACCTGCACCAGCAGGGTGTGACGCGCCTGGACGTCGTCAACTACATCGCCCACGGTATCAAGAAGTCCGACCCGCCCGAGCCCGCCAAATCAAGTGACGGCACGAGCAGTGGCGAGGGCGAGAAGGAAGAGGGCGAAGGCAAGGGCTCGCCGCTCGAGCAGTTCACGCAGAACCTCAATCACCTGGCGCGCGAAGGCAAGATCGACCCGTTGATTGGCCGCGAGCTGGAGGTCGAGCGTGTCATCCAGGTGCTGTGCCGCCGCCGCAAGAACAACCCCCTGCTGGTGGGCGAGGCCGGAGTTGGCAAGACCGCCATCGCCGAGGGCCTGGCCTGGCGCATCACCGAGGGCGACGTGCCCGAGGTGCTGGCCGATTCCACCGTCTACGCGCTCGACATGGGCGCGCTGCTGGCGGGCACCAAGTACCGCGGCGACTTCGAGCAGCGCCTGAAGGGTGTGCTCAAGGCGCTCAAGGACCAGCCCAACGCGGTGCTGTTCATCGACGAGATCCACACGCTGATCGGCGCGGGCGCTGCCTCGGGCGGCACGCTGGACGCGAGCAACCTGCTCAAGCCGGCGCTCAGCTCCGGCAACCTGAAGTGCATCGGCGCGACCACCTTCACCGAGTACCGCGGTATCTTCGAGAAGGACGCCGCGCTGTCCCGGCGCTTCCAGAAGATCGACGTGGTCGAGCCCTCGGTCGAGCAGACGGTCGAGATCCTGAAAGGCCTCAAGTCGCGCTTCGAGGAGCACCACAGCGTCAAGTACGCCCTCAACGCGCTGCAGGCGGCGGCAGAGCTGTCGGCCAAGTTCATCAATGACAGGCACCTGCCGGACAAGGCCATCGATGTGATCGACGAGGCCGGTGCGGCTCAGCGCATCCTGCCCAAGAGCAAGCAAAAGAAGACCATCACACGCCTCGAGGTCGAGGAGATCGTTGCCAAGATCGCCCGCATCCCGCCGGCCAGCGTCTCCAACGACGATCGCTCGAAGCTGAAGAACCTGGACCGCGATCTCAAGAGCGTGGTGTACGGGCAGGACGTTGCGATCGACGCCTTGGCGGCCGCGATCAAGATGGCGCGTTCGGGCCTCGGCAAACCGGACAAGCCCATCGGCTCCTTCCTCTTCAGCGGCCCGACCGGCGTCGGCAAGACCGAGGTGGCCAAGCAGCTGGCCTATATCCTGGGCATCGAGCTGATCCGCTTCGACATGTCCGAGTACATGGAGCGCCATGCGGTGAGCCGCCTGATCGGTGCGCCTCCGGGCTATGTCGGCTTCGACCAGGGCGGCCTGCTGACCGAGGCGGTGACCAAAAAGCCGCACGCGGTGCTGCTGCTCGACGAGATCGAAAAGGCCCACCCGGATGTCTTCAACGTGCTGCTGCAGGTGATGGACCACGGCACCTTGACCGACAACAACGGTCGCAAGGCCGACTTCCGCAACGTCATCATCATCATGACGACCAATGCGGGAGCCGAAACCATGCAGAAGTCGGTGATCGGGTTCACCAACCACCGCGAGCAGGGCGACGAGATGGCGGACATCAAGCGCCTGTTCACCCCAGAGTTCCGCAACCGGCTGGACGCCATGGTCAGCTTCCGCGCGCTGGACGAGGAGATCATCCTGCGGGTCGTCGACAAATTCCTGCTGCAGCTTGAAAGTCAGCTGGCGGAAAAGAAGGTCGAGGTCACCTTCGCCGACGTGTTGCGCAAGCACCTGGCGAAGAAGGGCTTCGATCCGCTGATGGGTGCGCGGCCGATGCAACGCCTGATCCAGGACACCATCCGGCGGGCCTTGGCCGACGAACTGTTGTTCGGCCGCCTGGTCGACGGCGGGCGCCTGACCGTGGATCTGGACGACAAGGAAGAGGTCGTGCTGGATATCCAGCCGAGCAAGAAGAGCGACAAGCCGAAGGCTGAGCCGGCCACCGCCTGACGCCTTTCAGCCCCGACCCCGAGGCCCCTCGCGAGGGGCCTTTTTCTTCACCGCCGGCGCTCAGAAGGCCGCGGGATCCTGGCCGAAGTAGCCCCGGAACAGGGCATACAGAGCGGCGTGTTCGTCGCGGAAGGCGATCGGCGCGACGAAAAACGCCTCGGCGGCGACCGCAAAAAACTCGTCCACGCCTTCGGCCCCGTAGGGGTCCAGGAAGGTAGGGCGGCCGCGGTCGACGCGGTCGCAAAAGCGCTCGTAGTCGGCGTCGATGCAGTCGGCCCAGGCCTGGCGCGCCGCAGCGGGCAGGGGCGGGATGCCGTCGGCCTCGCCGTCCAGCATGTCGATCTTGTGCACGAACTCGTGGATCACCACGTTGTAGCCCAGCTCGGCCGCTTCCTCGCCCAGCTGCACGTCGTGCCAGGACAAGGTGACCGGCCCGCCCTCCATGGCCTCCCCGGCCAGCACCTCGTCGTAGTGGTGCATCACGCCGTCCTCGTCCAGCACCTCGCGGCGGGCCACCACCTCGTCATGGTGCATCACGATCCCGACGAAGCCGTCGTACATCGCCAGACCCAGCCGGAGCACCGGCACGCAGGCCTGGGCCGCGACGGCGACGGCGACTTCGTCGGTCACGAGAAAACCGCCCCCACCGGTGAATTCCTTGCGGGCCAGGAAGAGCGTCGTGAGCCGCCGCAGCTCGTTCACGTCGGCGTCCGATCGCCGCGCGAGGAAGGGGTGACGCGCCAGCGTGTACTGCCACAGCGGCTCGGGAATCGGGCGGTTCTGCAGCAGGCGCTCCTCCTGCCGCTGGCGCCAGCTCTGCAGCCAGTTCAACACGGCGCGGACAGGTCGAGGCGGACGACCCCGGCCCCGCTCAGCCGCAGCACTTCGGCGCGTCGGGGATGGCCGGGGTCCGCAGCATCGAGGTCCCAGTCGCTCAGCACATGACGGCAGCGGCCGCCCGCGACGGGATGGCTGGCCGGGCGGTGGGTGTGACCGTGCACGAGCACGTCGGCGCCGCTGTCGTCAAGCCAGCGCTCGACGGACGCGACATCCAGGTCGGCATAGGCCTCGGGGCCGTGCTCGCGCTTGCGCTGCTCGCTGGCCCGCCGCAGTCCCGCCGCGATCTCGCGCCGCTGGGCGAGCGGCTGGGCCAGGAAGCCGGCGCGCCACTGCGCTGCGCGCACCTGGGCCCGGAAGCGCTGGTAGTCGAGGTCGTCGATGCACAGCAGGTCGCCGTGCGTCAGCAGGTAACGCTGACCCTGGAAGTCCAGCAGTGTGGGATCGGGGAGGGCATGCACTCCGGCGCCGGAAAGGAAGTTCGGCCCGACCAGGAAGTCGCGGTTGCCGGCCATGAAGCCGATCCAGCGATGTCGGGACGCCTCCCTCAGCAGCTCCGCGCAGTGGTGCTCGAAGCCGTCGGCCGCCGCATCGTCGCCGACCCAGACCTCGAACAGATCGCCGAGGATCAGCACCGCCTCGGCCGTCGTGTGCAGCAGGTGCTCGCGAAACGTCGCCAGGGTGGCCGGCAGGCCCTCCTGCAGATGCAGGTCGGACAGCAGATCGACCGCTCGCCAATGCGGCGGGGCGACCAGCCGGTGCACCTCGGGCAGGGGCAGCGGCCCCTGGGCTGTTCCCGGGGCGGCACCGGAGGGACTCAAGGTCAGACTTCCACGGCCTTGTTGATGACCACGTCGTCGAGCGGCACGTCGTCGTGGAAGCCGCTGCGGCCGGTTTTCACGGCCTTGATCTTGTCGATCACCTCGGTGCCCGCGACCACCTTGCCAAACACCGCATAACCCCAGCCCTGCACGTTCTCGGCCTTGAAGTTGAGGAAGTCGTTGTTGGCGACGTTGATGAAAAACTGCGCGGTCGCCGAGTGCGGCGCCTGGGTGCGCGCCATGGCCACGGTGTAGGTGGTGTTCTTCAGACCGTTGTTCGCCTCGTTCTGGATCGGCTCGTCGGTCGGCTTTTGCTGCATGCCCGGCTCGAAGCCGCCGCCCTGGATCATGAAGCCGTCGATCACGCGGTGGAAGATGGTGTTGTCGTAGTGGCCCTTGCGCACGTACGACAGGAAGTTCTCGGTCGACTTGGGCGCCTTCTCGGCGTCGAGTTCGATCTTGATGACGCCGTGATTGGTGTGCAGTTCGACTGCCATGTTTATTTCTCCACAGTGACTCGTTTGATGATGACCGGCTGTGCCGGGACGTTCTGATGCACGTTGCCCTGGGCGTCCTTCTTGTCGGCAGTGGCGGTCGCCTTGATCTTGTCGACCACCTCCATGCCGCTGACCACCTTGCCGAAGACCGCATAGCCGTTGCCGTCGCGCGCGTGGGCGGCGTCGAGGAAAACATTGTCCTTGACGTTGATGAAAAACTGCGCCGTCGCCGAGTTCGGGTCCATCGTGCGCGCCATGGCAATGGTGCCGCGCTGGTTGCTCAAGCCGTTGCGGCTTTCGAGCGGAATGGGCTCCCGGGTCGGCTTCTGGGCCATGTCGGGCGTGAAGCCACCGCCCTGGATCATGAAGTCGGGGATGACGCGGTGGAAGACGGTGCCGTCGTAGTGCCCGTCCTTGACGTACTGCAGGAAGTTCGCCACGGACTTCGGTGCCTTGGCCGCGTCCAGTTTCACGACGATGTCGCCCGCCGACGTGCTCAGCTTGACGGTCTGTGCCGATGCTGCGGTGGCCAGGCAACCAAAGGCCAGCGCCCAGCCGGCCAGGGCGATCCGGGAATTCGTCATCCAATCACTCCTTCGTGCATTCTTGAGAATCCGACATTGTCCACCTTCCGGACGCGGCACCCGCCCGGTGTCCCCGCGACAGGGCAGGGTGAGTGCTGATCAGTGACGGCCCGCAGGAGGGGGCATGCCGAGCAGGAGGCGAGTCTGGGCCAGCTTCCGTGCCAGTCCCGCGTTGTCGGCGTCGAGTTCCAGCGCGCGCGCATAGGCCAAGCCCGCGAGAGCAGCGTGCACGTCGGCCAGGTTCTCATGGGCGGCGGCATAGCCCGGGCGCAGCCGCACCGCCATTTCGAAGGCGGTGCGCGCCTTGTCGTACTGCTTGTCACCGGCGTAGAGCACGCCGAGGTTGTTGTAGGGTTCGGGCAGCTGAGGCTGGTCGGCGATCAGCCAGGCGTACTGCTCGATCGCTTCAGCGCTGCGCTTCTGTTCGGCGAGCACGACGGCGCGCAGGAAACGCAGCTCGGTGTCGGCGGGCTGGCGGGTGAGCGCCTGCTCCAGCTTGGCCATGGCCTCGGCCGTCTTGCCGGCGCGCAGCAACTCGCGGGCCTCGGCCGCGTTCTGCGCTCGGGCGGCGGCGGCCAGCGCGCAGAGCCCGAAGGCGAGCAGCCAGGCGCGCATCGCGTGTTGCAGGCTGCGGCGTGACGCTCGAAAATGCATGAACGATCCTTCTGGCAGGGGCCCGCTACAATCCGACGATTGTATCGTCCAGTCCCGGACCTCTTCCCGCAAACCCGCATGCACGCACGCTTGGCGCCGTGTTGAAATCTCTTTCGACCGAAATCGCGCCGGCCGGCTGCCCGACTGCGCGCGCCCGTCGGCCCTGACGGCGCCTCCCCCTGTTGCCTGGCGACTCGTTCGCAGTTCCGCTCATGACGCTTTCCATCTACAACACCCTGACACGCCGGCTGGAGCCGTTTGAACCGATCGAGCCCAACCATGTGCGCATGTACGTCTGCGGCATGACGGTCTACGACCTCTGCCACGTGGGGCATGCCCGGATGATGATGGCCTTCGACATGGTGCAGCGCTGGCTCAAGGCCAGCGGCTTTCGGGTCACCTACGTCCGCAACATCACCGACATCGACGACAAGATCATCCGGCGCGCGCTGGAGCGTGGCATCACGATTCGTCAGCTCACGGAGGAGATGGCGCACGAGATGCACGTGGACATCGGCCAGCTCGGCATCGAGCCGCCCACCCACGAGCCCCGCGCCACCGAGTACGTCGGCGAGATGGTGGGCATGATCTCGGCGCTGGAGGGCAAGGGCCTGGCTTACCGGGCGGCCAACGGCGACGTCAACTTCGCGGTGCGCCGCTTCCCCGGCTATGGAAAGCTCTCGGGCAAGTCGCTCGACCAGCTGCGCGCCGGCGAACGTGTGGCGGTGTCCGACGGCAAGGAGGATCCGCTCGACTTCGTGCTCTGGAAGGCCGCCAAGGACAACGAGCCCGAGGACGCCAAGTGGGATGCCCCCTTCGGCAAGGGCCGCCCGGGATGGCACATCGAATGCTCCGCGATGGGCTGCGCCCTGTTGGGCGAGCAGTTCGACATTCACGGCGGTGGCATGGACCTGCAGTTTCCCCATCACGAGAACGAGATCGCCCAGAGCGAGGGTGCGACCGGCAAGCCCTTCGTGAAGGTCTGGATGCACAACGGCTTCGTCAATGTCGACAACGAAAAGATGTCGAAGTCGCTCGGCAACTTCTTCACCATCCGCGACGTGCTGCAGAGCTACGACGGCGAGACGGTGCGTTTTTTCATGCTGCGCACGCATTACCGCAGCCAGTTCAACTACAGCGATACCCATCTCGAGGATGCCCGCCACGCGCTGCGCCGGCTCTACACGGCGCTCGACGCCGTGGCGCCCGCCGAGGTGACGATCGACTGGGCTCAGCCCCAGGCGGCCCGCTTCAAGGCCGCGATGGACGACGACTTCAACACGCCGGAGGCGGTGGCCGTGCTGTTCGAGCTGGCCGGCGAGGTCAACCGTGGCAAGTCGCCCGAGAGCGCCGGCCTGCTGAAGGCGCTGGGCGGCGTGCTGGGCCTGCTGCAGAGCGAGCCGCGCGCCTACCTGCAGGGCGGCCACAGCGGCTTGGACGAGGCCGCCATCCAGGCGCAGATTGAGGCACGTGCGGCCGCGAAGAAGGCGAAGAACTTCGCCGAGGCCGACCGCATTCGCGAGGCGCTGGCCGAGCAGGGCATCGTGTTGAAGGACACGCCGCAGGGCACCACCTGGGTGAAGGCCTGACGGTCCAGATGGCCAAGGCAGTGACCCCCGACTACTGGGACGATGCGTGCAAGCACCTGTCCCGGCGCGACCGCGTGATGCGCAAGCTGATTCCCCAGTTCGGCGAAGCACGCCTGCAGAGCCGAGGCGACGCGTTCACGACGTTGGCGCGCTCCATCGTCGGCCAGCAGATCTCCGTGAAGGCGGCGCAGGCGGTCTGGGACCGCTTCGCCGGCCTGCTCAGTGTGCCGTCCACCCGCATCCCGCCCTCCCAGGTGCTGCAACTGCCCACCGAGAGCCTGCGGGATGCCGGTCTGTCCGCGCGCAAGGTGGAATACCTGCGCGACCTGGCCTCGCACTTCGACAGCGGCGCCGTGCATGTGCGGCAGTGGCACTCGATGGACGACGAAGCCATCATCGAGGAGCTGGTCGCGATCCGCGGCATCGGTCGCTGGACCGCCGAGATGTTCCTGATCTTCCACCTGATGCGGCCCAATGTGATGCCGCTCGACGACCTCGGCCTGCTCAAGGGCATCAGTGTCAACTACTTCAGCGGTGAGCCGGTTTCGCGTGCCGAAGCGCGTGAAGTCGGCGACGCCTGGGCCCCTTTTCGATCGGTTGCGACGTGGTACATTTGGCGCAGCCTCGACCCCCTGCCCGTCGAATACTGATTCGGATACTGATAACAGATGAGGGGGCGATCCTCACACATCACGTCGGGATGACTTGGGATGAGCAAAAAACACTTTCTCGAGTTCGAGCAGCCCATCGCCGAACTTGAAACCAAGATCGACGAGCTGCGGTATGTGCAGAGCGAGTCGGCGGTCGACATCTCCGAAGAGATTGACCGGCTCGGCAAAAAAAGCCTGCAGCTCACGAAGGACATCTACTCCAGCCTGAGCCCCTGGCAGGTGACGCAGATCGCGCGCCATCCGCAGCGGCCCTACACGCTGGACTACATCAACGAGATCTTCACCGAGTTCCAGGAACTGCACGGCGACCGCCATTTCGCCGATGACCAGTCCATCGTCGGCGGGCTGGCGCGCTTCAACGGCCAGGCCTGCATGGTGCTGGGCCACCAGAAGGGCCGCGATACCAAGGAGCGAGCGGCGCGCAACTTCGGCATGTCGCGCCCGGAAGGCTACCGCAAGGCCTTGCGGCTGATGAAGCTGGCCGAGAAGTTCGGCCTGCCGGTGTTCACCTTCGTCGACACGCCGGGGGCCTATCCCGGCATCGGCGCCGAGGAGCGGGGCCAGTCCGAAGCCATCGGGCGCAACATCTTCGAGATGGCGCAGCTCGAGGTGCCCATCATCACGACCATCATCGGCGAAGGCGGTTCGGGCGGTGCGCTGGCGATCAGCGTCGCGGACCAGGTGCTGATGCTGCAGTACTCGGTCTATTCGGTGATCTCGCCGGAAGGCTGCGCCTCCATCCTCTGGAAGACCGCCGACCGCGCGTCCGACGCCGCCGAGGCGCTGGGCATCACGGCGCACCGGCTGAAGGCGCTGGGGCTGGTGGACAAGATCGTCAACGAGCCGGTGGGCGGTGCGCATCGCGACCACAAGCAGATGGCCGCCTACCTCAAGCGCGGCCTCAACGATGCGCTGCGCCAGGTCGCTGACCTGCGTCCGCGCGACCTGCTGCAGCACCGCTACGAGCGGCTGCAGAGCTACGGTCGTTACGTCGACACCAAAGAACGCGGATGATCCGGCGGGCGCTGCAGGCTGACCGTCCGGTGGTGGCGGTGGCCTACAGCGGCGGCCGCGACTCCACGGCGCTGCTGCACGCGACGGCGCAGGCCGCGCACGAGCAAGGTGTCGAGGTGCTGGCGCTGCACGTCCACCACGGACTGCAGCCCCGCGCGGACGACTGGCTGGCGCACTGCGAGCGGCAATGCGCCGCCTGGAGACGCAAGGGCTGGCCCCTGACGCTGGTGTCGCGACGGCTCGAGTTGGCACCGGGCCGTGGCGACAGCGTCGAGGCGGTGGCGCGCAAGGCACGCTACCAGGCCCTGCACGAGATGGCGCAGTCGCACGGCGCCGGCATCGTGCTGCTGGCCCATCATCGGCGTGACCAGGCCGAGACCTTTTTGCTGCAAGCCTTGCGCGGTGCCGGCGTGGCCGGCCTGGCCGGCATGCCGCAGGCGGCCGAGCGTGCCGGGGTGGTGTGGACGCGGCCCTGGCTGGAACACCCCCGCGAGGCCGTCGAGGCCTATGTGCGCCAGCACCGCCTGCGCTACATCGACGACGACAGCAACAGCGACCCCCGCTACGCGCGCAACCGCCTGCGCCTGCAGGTCTGGCCGGCATTGACCGCGGCTTTCCCTCAGGCCGAGGCGACGCTGTCGGACGCCGGTACCTGGGCCCGCGACGCGAGCGTTTGCCTCGCCGAGTTGGCCGAGCTGGATCTCGCCGCGTTGCAGGACGAAGACGACGCCCTGCGGCTGTCACCGCTGCTCAAGCTGGGTGCAGCGCGTGCGCGCAATACCTTGCGCCACTGGTACCGCCGCCTGGCTGGCCAGCCGCTGCCGGCGGCTGCGCTCGAAAGGCTGTGGGCTGAGCTGCCGGGCGCTGGCGCGGCCCAGTGGGAGCTGCCGGCAGGGATGCTGCGCTGCTACCGGGGACGCCTGAGTTTCAGCCTCCGGCCTGCCACGCCGGCTGCGTCTGGTCCCGCGCGGCAGGCCCGCCTGCAGATCCGCCGTGCCGGGCGCTACCGGCTGGCGGGCTGGGGCGGCACGCTGGTGGCGCGCCGGGTTGCGGCAGGCGGCGTGGCGCTGCCGCTGTTGGCCGAGTTGACCCTGGCCGAGCGCAGCGGGGGCGAGCAGTTCCAGAGTGGCCCGGGGCGTCCGCCCCGCAGCCTCAAGAAGCAGTTCCAGGCCCAGGGCGTGCCCGCCTGGGCCCGCAGCGGCCCCTTGCTCTATGCCGGCGAGCGCCTGTTGTGGGTGCCGGGCCTCGGCATCGACGCGCGCGCGCGGGCGGGCAGCGGCGAGGCCCAGGTGTCGCTGGACTGGCTGCCGGACGAGGTGGGCTGAGGGCGCCTCGCAGGGCGACGGTGTGGGCGGCGCAGCCGCTACAATCGCCGGTTCGCGACCGCGGCGCGAACCCTCTCCTCCCATCCTTTTCCGCGCACCCAACTCCCATGGCACTGATCGTTCACAAATACGGCGGCACCTCGATGGGCTCGACCGAGCGCATCCGCAATGTCGCCAAGCGTGTCGCCAAATGGGCTCGGGCCGGCCACCAGATGGTGGTGGTGCCCTCGGCCATGAGCGGCGAAACCAACCGGCTGCTGGGCCTGGCCAAAGAGCTGGCCCCGCAGAGCCACACCGACGCCTATGCGCGCGAGCTGGACATGATCGCGTCCACGGGCGAGCAGGTCTCGGTCGGCCTGCTGTCCATCGCGCTGCAGGCTGAAGGCATGCAGGCCGTCAGCTATGCCGGCTGGCAGGTCCCGATCAAGACCGATTCGGCCTACACCAAGGCGCGTATCGAGAGCATCGACGATGCCCGGGTGCGTGCCGACCTGGCCGCCGGCAAGGTCGTGATCATCACCGGCTTCCAGGGCATCGACGCTCTGGGCAACATCACGACGCTGGGTCGCGGTGGCTCCGACACCTCCGCGGTGGCCGTGGCCGCGGCGATGAAGGCCGACGAGTGCTTGATCTACACGGACGTCGACGGCGTCTACACCACCGACCCGCGCATCGTTCCGGAAGCGCGCCGCCTGCACACCATCAGCTTCGAGGAAATGCTCGAGATGGCCAGCCTCGGCTCCAAGGTGCTGCAGATCCGCTCGGTGGAGTTCGCGGGCAAGTACCGCGTGCCGCTGCGCGTGCTGTCGAGCTTCACGCCGTGGGACATCGCCATCGAGGAAGAGGCCAAGTCCGGAACGCTGATCACCTTTGAGGAAGACGAGAAAATGGAACAAGCAGTTGTCTCGGGCATCGCGTTCAATCGCGACGAGGCCAAGATCACCGTGATGGGCGTGCCCGACAAGCCCGGCATCGCCTACCAGATCCTCGGTGCCGTGGCCGAAGCCAACATCGATGTCGACGTGATCCTGCAGAACGTCTCGCACGAAGGCAAGACCGACTTCTCGTTCACGGTGCATCGCAACGACTACGCGAGGACCGTCGAGCTGCTCAATACCAAGGTGCTGCCCGAGCTGGGCGCCGAGAAGGTGGCCGGCGACACGCGCATCTGCAAGGTCTCGATCGTCGGCATCGGCATGCGCTCGCATGTCGGCGTGGCTGCCGCGATGTTCCGTGCCCTCAGCGAAGAAGGCATCAACATCCAGATGATCACGACCAGCGAGATCAAGACCAGCGTCGTGATCGACGAGAAGTACATGGAGCTCGCCGTGCGCGCACTGCATCGTGCTTTCGATCTGGACCAGCAGGCCTCGTGAAGTTGTTGTTGTGATCCGGCATTTCCGCGCTAGAATGTCGGCTTCACCGATTTTCCGGTTGGAGACGTGACCGAGAGGCCGAAGGTGCTCCCCTGCTAAGGGAGTATGCGGTGATGAGCTGCATCAAGGGTTCGAATCCCTTCGTCTCCGCCAAGCAAAAACAAAAAAGCCACCTTCGGGTGGCTTTTTTGTTCGTCGCTTGTTTTTGTCGCGAGCGCGGGCCAAAAAAAAGCCACCCGAAGGTGGCATGGATCGAGGTCGAGGTCGTTCTTGAAGTGACGGTCGAATCGCCGGGCCGCAGCAAGCCCTGCCCGGCACCAGGTCTCAGGCGCTTGCCTGGGCCTTGCTCGCTGCCGTCGAGCGGCGGCGTAGCATCAGCGCCGCCAGGCCGAGGCCCATCAGCGCATAGGTTTCGGGCTCCGGCACCGGCACCACTTCGCCGGTGACGTCGACGAAGGCCGACAGGCTGGCCCACTGAGCAGCCTCGGTGGTGTTGCTGTAGGTCAGCGTGAGCTGGCCCGACAAGGTGTCGAAGGTGGCGCCGTTGCCGACCGCGACTTCCGCCTGGTCGGCTTGTTCTTCACCGTTCACGGTCAGGGTCAGGCCGGCGAAGGCGCGTGCACCGAAGCAGGTGGTGGCGCACAGGTAGTCGGTGGCAGCGGTGACGAAGGCATCGGCCGACAGCGTCACGCTGGTCTGGGCCGGGATCAGGAACAACAGCCCGGGCGCCTGGATGTCGCGCGAGGTGAAGCCGGAGTAGGCGACGCCGGTGCCGCTGACGTCCGCTGTCGCTTCCAGCAGGCCTTCGTTCCAGTCGGCATTGACGGTCAAGTTGTCGACACCTTGCTCGTAGCTGAGGGTGTCGGTAGGGCCGGTCAGGTCACGGCCGAAAACGATGGGCTGGGCGCCCGGCAGGATGTAGGTCACTTCGCTGCGGCCGACGTTCTGACTCCAGCTCGGGTTCGGGACGTTGGGGTCGCTCGGGTCCAGGTCTTCCACCGTGATCGCAAGATTGGACAGACGGGCGGTCGCGCTGTCCGCCATGGCGATGGGCAGAGTGAGCGCAAGAGCCAGTCCTGCGATGACGTTTTTCATTGAAACCTCCCTGTGCAGATGGCCGCCCCAGCAGGGACGGGGTCGCAAAGTTGAACTGCGGCCGGACCACATATAACGCGGCCGGCCGGGATTCTCGCCGACCGAGGTGACACCGGGTAAGGGAATGTCAGTGATGCCGCGCTTGCCCCTCAGCCCTGGCGGGACGCGGCCGGAGAGGGAGAAGCGAGCCGGTCACGATGTGCGACGCAGCGGCCTTCGTCGCACATCGGCTTACAGAGACAACAAGAGCAACAGGTGTCCCGAGGTCCCGTTCAACGAGGGGCGTGCTGGCCGTGGTGCGGCTGCACGGCCGCTGGGACGGCTCCACTGCCCACCTTCATCTGCACCGTGATCTCGCCGGCCTTTTCGAACTGGAGGGTGACAGGCAGGACGTCGCCCTGCTTCAGCGCGGCCTTCAGCCCGAAAAACATCACGTGCAGTCCGCCCGGCTTGAGTTCCACCTTCTGCCCGGGCGGCAGCTCGATGCCCTCCACCTGGCGCATGCGCATCACCAGGCCCTCCATCTTCATGCTGTGTAGCTCGGTGGAGGCTGCCGCCGGCGTGCGCGCCGAGACCAGCCGGTCGGCGGCCTGACCGGGGTTCTCCAGGGTCAGGAAGCCGCCGCCCGAGTTTTGTCCCGGCACCGTGGGCCGGGCCCAGGCGTTGTGGACCAGGACGCCGGCGGCGGGGGGGGGCGATGCGGCGGAGCCGAGGGCGCCTGCGAGCGCCAGGAGGCAGAGAGCGCGTTTCATCTCGGATGCCTTTCAGTGTGAAGTTGATGGAAAAGAGGTGAAGTTCAGGCCGCGAGCGTGCGGCGCGGTCGGTGTTCACCCCGCAGGCGCAGCGCTTCGACCAGGGCGAAAGCCAGCAGGCTCCAGCCCAAGACGGGCAGCGCGAAGGCCAGCAGCAGCGCCGCGATCCAGATCCATGGCGGCACCGATCGCAGCTGCCGAAGCAGCAGCGGCGGCGCAGCTACACGGCCGCGCGGCCGCCGCAGCCACCTCATGAGGCCGGACACATGCAGCCGGGCTTCGAGCAGCGGTGCGCAGACATACAGCAGGCCGGTCAGGGCGGCGAAGACGAGCAGGGGCGCACAGAGCAGGCCGGACAGCGCGGCCGTTGCGGCGGCATGGGGCAGGGCGGGTGGCGACATGGTGCTGATGGCAGTACGGAAGCAAACAGACCGCCCGCTGTGTGCCGCTTCAGCACGTCGCCGGGCAGGGCAGGGGAAGGATCCGAAGCGGAGAGGAGGCGGAGCGCCTCGCGGGCGCGGTCGAACCCGCAGGCGCGGCGCCAGGCGCTCGATACGGACGCCAAGGGCGCGGGTTCAGCCGGAGATGGGCGGGGCGTGTTGCAGACGTGCCGTCCAGTCGGCGGCGGCATCGGGAGCGAAGGCCTCTGGCGGCGCCGTCGCGCGCGGCGGCAGACGCGGCGCGTGGGGGCCCGCGGCTGCCTCGGGGCCGCCGGGCGCGGCGAACGCGAGCAGGCCCGAGAGCACGCAGTGCGCGTCACCGTGCAAGGTCGACGAGCCAGACCTGTCGGGGTCCGTATCGTTCGGGGCGCCCAGCTCGCTGCCGTCTGCAGCGAGCATGACGGTCTTGACGCCGTAGGCGGTGCACACCTCTACCAGGGTGCGTCCCTGCCAGCTGGCTGCCGCCGCGGCCAGCAGCGGGGTGCCGGCCTTCAGCAGCAGCGCGAAGGCGATGACCCAGAAGGCAAGACGCGGAGACCGGCGGGAGGCGGACATGGGCGCGATTGTGCCTCAGGCCTGCCTGGCGTAGCGCGCCGCCACGTCGCTGCACGCTTGACCCCGCCGGCGGCGCAGGCGCGCGGCATGCAAGCGCAGCCACTGCACAATCGCGCTTTCCTTGTCGTGTGGGAGTTCTTGCATGTCGCTCGCCGGTCTGACGTGGGTTCGGGGTCTGCTGCTGGCCGGCCTGTTGTCCGGGGGGGTGCCGGGCACAGGAGCCTCCGAGACGCCGGTGGACGCCGACGTCGGTGACGAGCCGCCGTTTCCTCAATTCGCCTCCGCCGAGGACTTGGGACGTGCTTGCGACGCGGGACTGGCACGGCTGCGGGAGCAGGAGCAGGCGCTGGCCCGCATGGCGCCGGGAACGGCGATGCTGACGGCGCTCGACGATCTCCATGTGGCCGGTGAGGACGCTGCCGGCGCCATCTACCTGCTGCTCAACGTGCATCCCGACAAGGCGCTGCGTGATGCGGCGCAGGACTGCTCGCTGAAGTGGCAGGATTTCTGGTCCAGCTTCAGTCAGAACGTGCTGCTGTACCGCAAGCTCAAGCAGGTGCGTCCGGCTGATCCGGTCGATGCGATGCTGCTGCGCGAAACCCTCGAAGACTTGGAGGACGGCGGCGCCGCCCTCCGGCCCGCCCAGCGCCAGCGTGCCAAGGCGATCCAGGATCGCGTCAGCGCCCTGCGCACGGAGTTCGACCAGCGCCTGCGGGACGACGACAGAACGGTGGCTTTCGCGCCGGAGGAACTCGCCGGCGTTCCCGAGGGGGTCTGGAGGGAGGCGCCGCGCAACGAGCAGGGCCAGGTGCTGCTGGGACTGGATTACCCCAGCTACCTTCCGGTGCTGGGCCACGCGTCAAGCGCTGCGGCGCGTGAGCGGATGTGGCGTGCGAAGCTGGACGAAGGCGGTCAAGCCAATCTCCATGCCCTGGGTGAAATCGCCCGGCTGCGACACGAATATGCAAGGCTGTTCGGTTTTTCAAGCTACGCGGACTTTGCCTTGCGTCGTCGCATGGCAAAAAGCGCCGACCAGGTGCAACGTTTCCTGGGCGAAGTGAAGCAGGCCGTGGCCCAGCGGGAGGGGCGCGACATCGAGGAACTGCGCCTCGCCAAAGCACGCCACCTGCAGCAGCCGGCCGAATCAGTGAAGTTGGAGCGTTGGGATGTGCTTTTCTATACCGAGCGGGTGCGCCGCGAGCGTTATTCGGTCGACCAGGAGGCATTCCGTTCCTACTTCCCGCCGCAGCAGAGCCTGGAGTTTGTGCTGCGGCTGAGCGAGCGCCTGTTCGGGGTGCACTTCGAGCGCCGCGACACCCCCGCCTGGCATCCCGAGGTGCAGAACTACGCAATGCGGGACGAGCGCAGCGGTGCGTATCTCGCGAGCCTGTTTGTCGACATGTATCCGCGTCGCGGCAAATACAACCATGCCGCGGTATGGAGTTTCCGTAGCGGCGCCACGCGCCTGGGCCGCACGCCGCAGTCGGCTCTGGTGGTGAATTTCGATCGCAAGGGTTTGACCCTGGAAGAACTCGAGACACTGCTGCACGAGTTCGGCCATGCCTTGCACAACAATCTCTCCAAGACCCGCCATGCCAGCCAGTCGGGTACCAGCGTGCTGAGGGATTTTGTCGAGGCGCCTTCGCAGATGCTGGAAGATTGGGTTTACCAGCCGGACGTGCTGGCACTGTTCCGGGAGGTCTGCAGCAACTGCCCGACCTTGCCGCCGGAGATGCTGGAGCAGGCGGTGAAGGCCAAGCATTTCGGCAAAGGCAACTTCACCGCGCGCCAACACCTGTTCGCCAGCTACGACCTGGCGCTGCACGGGCGTCGGCCGGTGGAGCCGCTGGCGCTCTGGGCCCGCATGGAAGCGGCCACGCCGCTGGGCCATGTGAGCGGTACCCGTTTCCCGGCCAGTTTCAGTCATGTGGCCGGCGGTTACGCCGCCGGGTATTACGGCTATCTTTGGAGCGAGGTGATCGCCCGCGACCTTCAGACGGCTTTCAAGGACAAACGGCTGGACCCGGCGACCGGGCGGCGCTACCGAGAGACCGTGCTCGCCAACGGCGGGCAAGTGCGCCCGGAGGTGCTGATCCGGCGTTTTTTGGGCCGGCCCGCACGCCCCGACGCGTTTTTCGAATATCTGGCGCGCTGAGCGAAGGACACGCCAACGAAAACGCCGCAGTCGCGGGCGTTTTCGTTCCATGGCATGCGGGCTGGAGGGCCGGCCGCCTGGGCCGGCCAGAAGCTCGCAAGCCGGGCTCAGATCGCGAGTTGTTCCAGCGTCTTGCCGGAGGCCAGCGCCTGCTCCACCCATTTGGGCTGGCGGCCGCGGCCGGTCCAGGTCTCGCCGGTGGCGCCGTTGCGATATTTAGGGGCCACCTTGCTGCCCTTGGTCGCACTGCCGGTCTTGGTGCCCGTTTTGCCACCGAGATCTGCCACCGTCAGGCCGTATTGCGCCATCAGCGACTTGATCTGCGCGATGGCATCGGACAATTCCTGCTTGCGGGCGCTCTCGATTTGCTTTTCGAGGTCGGCTTTCTGGGCGAGAAGTTCCTGGTATGTGGCCATTTCTCAATATGCTCGCGAAAGGGTTGGAAAGAGGGGAAGCTGCAATCAGCGGGCCGATAATAGCCGCAGTGGGGAAGCCGCGCAACCGGCGAGTTCGGCCGACCTCAATTCGGACGGTATTCCCGTCGCTGGCCGACGGGTTTTATTCGGCATATGGCAGGGCCCTTGCTCGGGGTTAGTGCAGCCTGGCACAGGGACCCTGCCTCGTGAACTGCTTCGTGCGTCGCTGTTCGCCAAGAAGTGCTAGCTGCACCTCTTAAGTTTTTCCTGCGCTGTTGCAACGTTCTCGTTGCACCAGCGAAGCTGACTTATGTCATGACCCACAAAGCAAAAACACCCGCCCACGCGGGGCGGGCGGGTGTTTTCAATTGAGCGGTCGGGCTTACTTGTAGCCCACGCGGTCGAGCATTTGCTGGACCTTGCCCTGGTTCGCGCCGACCACCGAGATCGGGATCAACTCGGCCTTGAAGGGGCCCAGCGCGTCCAGCGCCGGGTTGCTAATCTTCACGGATTTCACGACCGCGTACTCGTTGTTGCCGTTTGCAAAATAGTTCTGCGCCTCGGCGGTAGAAAGGTACTCGAGAAAGAGCTGGGCGTTCTCGCGGTTCTTGGCGTTTTTCGCCAGGGCACCGCCGGCGACGTTCACATGTGTACCGCCGCTCTGCTGGTTGGGGAAGACCACTCCGACCTTTTCGACCACCTGACGGTCCTCGGGCTTGTTCGAGCGCATCATGCGGGCCAGGTAGTAGGTGTTGGTCAGCGCAATGCGGCACTCGCCACTGGCGACCGCCTTGATCTGGTCGGTGTCGCCGCCCTTGGGTTCGCGCGCCATGTTCTCGACCACTCCCTTGGCCCAGGCCTCGGCCTTTTCAGGGCCCAGGTGCTCCATCAGCGAGCCGAACAGCGAGAGGTTGTAGGGATGCGAGCCCGAGCGGGTGCAGACCTTGCCCTTGTTTTTCGGGTCGGCCAACTCCTCGTAGGTGTCCACGTCTTCCTTCTTGACGCCGGCCTTGTTGTAGACGATCACACGGGCCCGCGTCGAGAAGCCGAACCACTGCGATCCCTGCCCCTTGTCTTCGCCTCGAAGATGGGCGGGAATGCGCTCTTCGAGCACCTTGGACTTCAGCGGCTGGAACAGGCCGTCCTGCTCGGCACGCCACAGGCGCGCAGCGTCGACCAGCAAGATCACGTCGGCCGGGCTGGCCGTGCCTTCGCTTTTGAGGCGGGCCAGGATGCCGGCGTCATCGGCATCGACCCGGTTGATCTTGATGCCGGTGGCTTTTTCGAAGTTGCCGTAGAGCGCTTCATCCGTCTGGTAGTGACGGGCCGAGTAGAGGTTGAGGACCTTTTCCTGGGCAACGGCCGAGGCATGCAGGCCGGCGGCCAGGGCAAATACCGTCAGCGGGGCGGCGAAACGTCTCAACATGGTGGAAATCTCCTTCGAAAAATTGTGCTTGCATTCTAAGCGTGAACAAGAATGATTCTCAGAACGAGCAAAAACCAAGGGATTTGTCGCCAACCCTGAAAGTGTGACTTCTGTCGCTTGCCGCGTTGGTCGGAGCAGACCAAGATGCCGCCCGTGAAAAACCTCACTTACGCCACCCTTGACCAGGACAGGACCATGAGCCTTATGTCGTCCTCGCCCTTGCCGAGCGCGCGTGGACCGCAGGCGCTGCTGGTGGCCTGCGAGAGTGAGGAGGCGCTTTACCTGCGCAGCCGGCTGAGTCTCTACCGCGTCGCGGTGCACGAAGCCTGGACCGCGACCCAGGCGGTCGAGCACTGTGCCGAACATCTCGTGCATGTGGCTTTCGTCGACGCGGAGGTGGTCGGAGCGCCGCTTTTGGCCTTGTGCCAGCAGTTGCGCCGCAAACACCCGTGCCGTCCGGCGCCGCAGCTGGTGCTGCTGGGCGGGGCAGGGCAGCGGCGTGCGCTGGGGCTGCGAGGTGTACTGGCGGGGGGCGCCTGGCTGGCCAAGCCGCTGCACCCGCGGGAGCTCGACCGGCAGATCCTGCGCCGCATCGGGCTCGGGCATCTTGCCCCGGAAGAGCGCCCCACCTCCCTCTTCACCTGACGCTCGGGGGGCGGCGCAGGCGCCTGCCTGCGGCCGGGGCCTGCCGGTGTTGCGCCGCTCAGGCGCTGGGCGGCACGTAGCCGGCCGGCTGCTCGGCGCCTTCGCCGAAGAAATAGCGCTCCATCTGCCGCGCCAGATACTGGCGGGCGCGCTGGTCGGCGAGGTTCAGCCGGTTTTCGTTGACCAGCATGGTCTGGTGCTTGAGCCAGCCTTGCCACGCCTCCTTGCTGACGTTCTGGTAGATGCGCAGGCCCAGGTCGCCGGGGTAGGGCTGGAAGTCCAGGCCCTCGGCTTCTTTTTTCAGGTAGACGCATTGGACGGTGCGAGCCATGGGTACTCCTTCTCTTGGTTCCGTGAATCGGTGTGGTGTTGTCGCCGCCGGGTTCAGCCCAGCCGCTTGACCAGCACCTTGGAGCGCCGGTCCCAGTTGTACTTGCGTTTGCGCGCCTCGGGCAGCCATTCGGGGTCGACCTGCTGGAAGCCGCGCTTGATGAACCAGTGCATGGTGCGGGTGGTCAGCACGAAGATGCTGTCCAGCCCCATGGACTTGGCACGCTGCTCGACGCGCTTGAGGATGCGTTCGCCGTCGCCCTGGCCCTGCACGTCGGGCGAGACCGTCAGCGCCGCCATCTCGGCGGTCTTGGCCTCGGGATAGGGGTAGAGCGCTGCGCAGCCGAAGATGATGCCGTCGTGCTCGATGACCGTGTAGTGGCCGATGTCGCGCTCGATCTCGGTGCGGCTGCGCTTGACCAGCGTGCCGTCGCGCTCGAAGGGCTCGATCAGTTGCAGGATGCCGCCGATGTCGTCGTTGCTCGCCTCACGCAGGCTCTCCAGCTTCTCGTCGACGATCATGGTGCCGACGCCGTCGTGCGTGAACAGCTCCATCAGGATGGAGCCGTCGACCGAGTAGGGAATGATGTGGACCCGCTCCACGCCGTTCTTGGCCGCCTTGACCGCGTGCTGCAGGTAAAAGGCGGTGTCGGTCGGCTGCACCGGGTCGGGCAGGCCGCGCAGCAGCTTCTCGGCATCGGCGAGCGCCAGTTCCTGGTCGATCTCGCATTCCGGGTCGTTGGCCTGGGCCGGGTCCTGCGGCACGCCGCGCACCTCGGTGACGAAAATCAGCTTGTCGGCCTGCAGCGCGATCGCGGTGCTGGTCGCGACGTCCTCCATGCTGAGGTTGAAGGCCTCGCCGGTGGGCGAGAAGCCGAAGGGCGACATCAGCACGATGGAGCCGAAGTCGATCGCGCGGCGGATGCTCATCGCGTCGATGCGGCGCACGAAGCCGGTGTGCTGGAAGTCGATGCCGTCGACGATGCCGACCGGCCGCGCGGTGATGAAGTTGCCCGACAGCAGCCGGATCTGGCTGTGCGCCATCGGGGTGTTGGGCAGGCCCTGGGAGAAGGCCGCCTCGATCTCGTAGCGCAGCTGACCGGCCGCTTCCTGGGCACAGTCCAGCGCGAAGGCGTCGGTCACCCGCATGCCGTGGCTGAAGCGCGAGGTGTGGCCCTTGGCCGCCAGCTGCTCCTCGACCTGCGGCCGGAAGCCGTGGATCAGCACCAGCTTGATGCCGGTGGCGTGGATGATGGCCAGGTCCTGCGCGAAGGTGGCGAGCTTGCCGGCGGCGATCAGCTCCCCGGCGATCGCCACCACGAAGGTCTTGCTCCGATGCGCGTGGATGTAGGGCGCCACCGACCGGAACCAGGGCACGAAGGTATGCGGGAAGACGTAGCTCATCGGGGGGTACAGCGGTGGAGGGGGTGGCTCGGGCGAGGCTTTGAAATAATGTCGGATTTTGCACGAAGCCCCCATGACCGACATGCCGCCGCGCAGCGCGCCCGCACGCGAGCCGCGGGGATCCGCCGCCCCGCGTGCCAACCCGGTGCCGCCGATCCAGTTTCCGGAGTCCCTGCCCGTCTCGGCGCGGCGGGAGGAGATCGCGCGCGCCATCGACCAGCACCAGGTCGTGATCGTCTGCGGCGAGACCGGCTCGGGCAAGACCACCCAGCTGCCCAAGCTCTGCCTGGCGATGGGCCGCGGCAAGGGGGCCGGGGGCAAGGGGCTGATCGGCCACACCCAGCCGCGTCGCATCGCGGCCTCCAGCGTCGCCAAGCGCATCGCCCAGGAGCTGAACTCGCCGCTGGGCGAACACGTCGGATTCAAGGTGCGTTTCCAGGACCGGCTGTCCCCCGGCGCCTCGGTCAAGCTGATGACGGACGGCATCCTGCTGGCCGAGACCCAGACCGACCCGCTGCTGCGGGCCTACGACACCCTGATCATCGACGAGGCGCACGAACGTTCGCTGAACATCGACTTCCTGCTGGGCTACCTGAAGCAGCTGCTGCCGCGGCGGCCGGAGCTGAAGATCATCGTGACCTCGGCGACCATCGACGCCGACCGCTTCGCCCAGCACTTCGCCAGCATCAAGGGGCCGGCGCCGGTGATCATGGTCTCGGGTCGGCTCTATCCGGTCGAGCAGCGCTGGCGGCCCTTCGAAGAAGACCGCGACTACGACCTCAACAACGCGATCGCGGACGCCGTCGACGAGCTGTGGCGCGAGGGCTCGGGCGACGTGCTGGTGTTCCTGCCCGGCGAGCGCGAGATCCGCGACGCGGCCGAGCACCTGCGGCGCCACCACCCGCCCGGCGTCGAGATCCTGCCGCTGTTCGCGCGCCTGAGCCAGCAGGAGCAGGACCGCGTCTTCGAGACCGGCGGCGCCCGCCGCATCGTGCTGGCGACCAACGTCGCGGAAACCTCGCTGACCGTGCCTGGCATCCGCTACGTGATCGACAGCGGCCAGGCGCGCGTCAAGCGCTACAGCTACCGCAACAAGGTCGAGCAGCTGCAGGTCGAGCCGGTCAGCCAGGCGGCCGCCAACCAGCGCGCCGGACGCTGTGGGCGGGTCGCCAACGGCATCTGCATCCGGCTCTACGACGAGGCCGATTTCGCCGCCCGAGCGCCCTTCACCGATCCCGAGATCCTGCGCTCCTCGCTGGCCGGCGTGATCCTGCGCATGAAGGCGCTGAACCTGGGCGCGGTCGAGGACTTCCCCTTCATCGAGCCACCGCCGCGGCGCGCCATCTCCGACGGCTACCAGCTGCTGGCCGAGCTCAATGCGGTGGACGAGCAGAACGAGCTGACGTCGATGGGCAAGGAGCTGGCCAAGCTGCCGCTCGACCCGCGGGTCGGCCGCATGATCATCGAGGCCCGCGAACGCCAGTCGCTCAGCGAGGTGCTGGTGATCGCCAGCGCCCTGAGCGTGCAGGACGTGCGCGACCGGCCGATGGAGCACCAGCAGGCAGCCGACGAGAAGCACAAGAAGTTCGACGACGAGAAGTCGGAGTTCATGGGCTACCTCAAGCTCTGGAAATGGCTGGACGAGTCGCGCGGCGGGCACCGCAGCGCGTCTGCAGCGGCCGCGGCCGCCCCCGGTGCGCCGGGCGCAGCGGGTGGCGACTCGCACAAGCTCTCCAGCCGCAAGTACGAGCAGCTGCTGCGCGACAACTTCATCTCGCCGCGCCGGGTGCGCGAGTGGCGCGACATCTACACCCAGCTGCACACCGTGGTGGCCGAGCATGGCTGGCGCCTCAACACGCTGGCCGCCACCTACGACCAGATCCACCTGGCGATGCTGTCCGGACTGCTCGGCAACATCGGCCTCAAGAGCGACGAGGACGAGTGGTACCTGGGGGCGCGCGGCATCAAGTTCTGGCGCCACCCCGGCGCCCATCTGTCCAAGAAGCCGGGCCGCTGGATCGTCGCCGCGGAGCTGGTGGAGACGACGCGGCTGTTCGGCCGCGGCATCGCAGCCATCCAGCCCGAGTGGATTCCCGGCATGGCCGGCCACCTGCTCAAGACCCAGCTGCTGGAGCCGCACTGGGAGAAGAAGCCGGCGGAGGTGGTGGCGCTGGAGCGCGCAACGCTCTACGGCCTGGTGATCTACAACAACCGCCGCGTCAACTTTGCCACGGTCGACCCCGCGGCGGCGCGCGAGATCTTCATCCGGGAAGGCCTGGTGCAGGGCGAGTGGGAGACCCGGCTGCCCTTCCTGGCCCACAACCAGAAGATGGTGCGCCAGGTCGAGGAGCTGGAGCACAAGTCGCGCCGCCAGGACGTGCTGGTGGACGACGAGCTGATCTACGCCTTCTACGACCAGCAGCTGCCGGCCGACGTGCACAGCGGGCGCAGCTTCGAGCGCTGGTACCGCGAGCAGGTCCAGCGCGAGCCCAAGCTCTTGATGCTCACGCGCGACGAGCTGATGCGCCATGAGGCGGCCGGCATCACGACCTCGGCCTTTCCGAAGACCCTCCGGCTGGGCGGCGTCGATTGCGCGGCGACCTATCTGCACGATCCGGGCGACCCGAAGGACGGTGTGACCGTGACGGTGCCGATCTACGCGCTCAACCAGGTCAGCGAGGAGCGCTGCGAGTGGCTGGTGCCCGGCATGCTGAAGGACAAGGTGCTGGCGCTGGTCAAGAGCCTGCACCAGAAGCCGCGTGCGCGCCTGGTGCCGCTGCCGGAATATGTGGATGCCTTCGTCGCCGCGACACCGTTCGCGCAGGGCGGCCTGCTGGAGGTCCTGCTGAAAGCGGTGCGCGAGAAGACCCAGCTCGACGTCAAGCGCGGCGACTTCAAACTGGAGACGCTGCAGCCTCACCTGTTCATGAACTTCCGCGTCGTCGACGAGCATGGCCGGCAGCTGGGCATGGGGCGCAACCTGCCCGCGCTCAAGGCCGAACTGGGCAGCCAGGCACGCAGCGCCTTCCAGGCCCTGGCCGCGCTGAAGATCGGCAGTGGCGGCGAGGCCGCGGCCGCACCGGCCCCGCCGCCGGCTGACGGCGGCAAGACGCGCGTGCCGGCCACACCGGCGCGCGAGCCGTCGCCGCCCGCGACACCGGCCGCTGCGGCCCGCTACACCGCCTGGAGTTTCGGCGAGCTGCCCGAGCTGATGGAGGTCAAGCGCGGCGCACAGAGCCTGATCGGCTTTCCGGCCCTGATCGACAAGGGCGCGCATGTCGAGATCGAGGTCTTCGACGAGCCCGAGGTGGCGGCGGCCCGGCACCGCGCCGGCCTGCGCCGGCTGGTCGCGCTGCAGCTCAAGGAGCCGCTCAAATACCTGGAGAAAAACCTGCCGGAGCTGCAGAAGATGGCGGTGGCCTACATGAGCCTCGGCACCGCCGAGGAGTTGCGCGACCAGATCATCGAGGTGGCGCTGGAGCGCGCCTTCCTGCAGGAGCCGCTGCCGCACGACGAGTTCAGCTTCAAGGCGCGTATCGAGGAGGGCCGCACACGGCTCAACCTGATTGCCCAGGAGGTCTCGCGCCTGGCCGGCAGTGTGCTGCTGGAGTACCAGGCCACGGGGCGCAAGCTCAAGGACGCCCGGGCGCCGAAAGAGGTGGCCGACGACATCAACGCACAGCTGCAGCGCTTGATGCCCAAGCGTTTCGTGGCCCTGACGCCCTACGTGCAGCTGCAGCACTTCCCTCGCTACCTGAAGGGCATCCAGATGCGTCTGGACAAGCTGCGAGCCGACCCGGCGCGCGACACCCAGCGCTCGGCCGAGCTGCGCCCGCTGGAGCAGCGCTACACGCGGGCGCTGGCCGATCGCAAGGGGGCGGCCGACAGCCGCCTGGACGAGTTCCGCTGGTTGCTGGAGGAACTGCGCATCAGCCTGTTCGCCCAGGAGCTGCGCACGCCGCAGCCGGTGTCGGTGAAGCGGCTCGAAAAGAGCTGGAGCCAGCTCGCCTCCTGAACGACGTCAGGCCGCGGCCGGTCACGGCCGCGAAGCCCTGTCGTCTCACTGCAGGGAGGAGGGCGGCTCGGTTCCGTTCTCTTCCGGGTCGGCCGGCTCGCAATCGGGCGGCGCCCCTGCCCAGCACTTGGGGCAGCGGGTGCTGTCGCGGGCCGTGGAAGCGACGGTGTGCCCGCATTCCAGGATGACGATGGTGCCGAGGGGAAACACCTCGGACGAGTCCAAGGTGCCCACCACCTTGCGGAGCGGGAACGGCCGGGATACGCGGGTAGTCATGGCGGCGAGATACAGCAGTCGCGAAATCGGCAGAAGTGCCGCAAGCGGCGTGCCTTCGCGGGGCTGCGAGCGCAGGAAATTTCCTGCGTCGGCGCTGCCTGTGCGACAGCTTGCGCAGCGCGGGCGCCCGACTTTGTCAGCGGACGGGCGGTGAGTATGAAAGTTCGTTCAGTCCGTGGGCAAGGGGCGTGTAAGACGCGCCGCCCCGGGGCTTGCAGCGGCCTGCGCCTCGGCGAAGGCCGTGACCCGCGAAGCTCGGGGTTATCCCTCGCAGACAGGCAGAGGCGCCTTCCTAAAATTAATTCAACCTGAATTAGTTAATAGACCACCCCGTGAGCACCACGCGGCCCGGCAGAGGAAGCAACTCGGTCAACCTCCGCCTTTACAACGAACGGACCCTGCTGCAACGCCTGCGCCGCGCCGGCGAAGCGTCCAAGGCGGACCTGGCCCGCTGGGCCCAGCTGACCAACACGGCGGTCGGCAGCATCGTGCAGTCGCTGGAGGCAGCCGGCCTCATCGAGACCTTCGGCCGGCGTCAGGAGGGTCAACGCGGCCAGCCCGCCAGCCTCTACCGGCTCAATCCCAAAGGCGCCTTCGGGGTCGGCGTGAGGCTGGACCGCAGCAGCATCGAGACGGTGCTGGTCGATCTTTCCGGCAAGATCCTGGCGCGCCGGGCGCACGACCTGTTGCTGCCGCCTCCCGACCGGGCGCTGGACCTGGTGCGCCGCGATGTCGCATCGGTGCTCGCCGTGCTGGACCCTGCCGAGCGGCAGCGCCTCAGCGGCGTCGGTCTTGCCTTGCCCTGCAACCTGGGCAGCTGGCTGCGCGAGCTGGACCTGCAGGCCGGTTTCCGCGTCTGGGACGAGGTCGACTTCGGGGCCCTGCTGGCGCAGGCGGTGCAGTTGCCGGTGTTCAAGGAGAACGACGGCAACGCGGCCGGCATTGCGGAGCTCTTTTTCGGTGTTGGCCGCGCCAGCAGCGATTTCCTCTACCTTTTCATCGGCCCGGCCATCGGCGGCGCCGTGGTGGTGGACGGGGAGGGTATGCGCGGCAGCACTGGCAATGCAGCCGACGTCGCCATGATCCCGGTGCCACCGAGCCGGCTGGCCTCGGCGCCCGATACCGGCAAGTCCTGGGACATCCTGCTGTCGCGCGCCTCGCTCAACGCGCTGGCGCGCCACCTGCGTTTCCACGGCGAGCCGATCACCGGCCGTGCCGACCTCGAGACCTGCTGCGAGCGCGGACTGCCGGCCGTGCGCGAGTGGCTGGACGACTGCATCGATGCGCTGGTGCCGGCCGTGCGTTCCGCCATCGCGGTGCTGGACGTGCCGGTGTGCGTGATCGACGCCGACATCGATGCCGGCCTGATCGACGAGCTGATCGCACGCCTCGACGCCGGGCTGCGCTCGATCGCGCCCGAGTCGTGCGGCACGCCGCAACTGCGGCGCGGCAGCTTCGGCGCCGACGCTGGCGCACTGGGCGCCGCCAGCCTGCCGATGTTCTTCAACTTCTCGCCGCGCGCCGACGTGCTGCGGGGTCAGGCGCCCCGATCCGCGGCGGTCCTCCATGTCTGACAGCGTGCCCTTGCTCGAACTTCGCCAGGTCTCCAAGACCTTCGCCGGCGTCAAGGCGCTGCAACAGGTCATTGACGGCCCGGTCACCGCCAAGGCGCTCGGGGTGACGGTGATCTACCAGGAGCTGGGCCTGGCGCCCAAGCTGACGGTGGCCGAGAACATCTACATGGGCCGCCCGCTGCGCCGCCGCGGCCTGATCGACCGGGGGCGCCCGGTTCCCGGGCGAAGCCCGAACGCAACCACAAGAAAAGGACGGAACCTGCCATGTTCGTCGTGTGCGGTGAAGCTTTGATGGATGTCTACACCGGCGAGCCAACGCCCGCCGGCCTGGGGCTCGACGCGCGCCTCGGCGGGTCTCCCTACAACGTCGCCGTGGGGCTGGCGCGGCTGGGCCGCCCGGTCGCCTTCCTCGGCGGCGTCTCGACCGATGCCTTCGGTGAGCGCCTGCTGCAGGCGCTGCGGCAGGAGCGGGTCGACGTCTCGACCGTCGTGCGCAGCACCGGGCCGACCACCCTCAGCGTGGTCGGCCTCAATGCCCACGGTGTGCCGGAGTACGCCTTCCACGGCCAGGGCGCGGCCGACCGGCTGCTGACACAGCAGAGCTTGCCTGCGCTGCCGGAGGCGACCCGCGTGCTGCAGTTCGGCTCTTACACGACGGTGGTGGAGCCGGTCGGCAGCGCGCTGCGGGCCCTGGCCGCGCGCGAATGCGGCCGGCGCCTGGTGGCCTATGACCCCAACGTCCGGCTCAATGTCGAGCCGGACGTGTCACGCTGGCAGGCGGTGGTCGAGGTGATGGCGACGTGCGCGCACCTCGTGAAGGTCAGCGACGAAGACCTCGGCTGCCTCTACCCGGGCGTGCCGGCGGCCGAGGTGGCGCAGCGCTGGCTGGGGCAGGGAGCCCGGCTGGTGGTGGTGACACGGGGCGGCGAGGGCAGCCTGGCCTGGACCCGCCAGGTGCAGGCCCAGGCGCCGGCCCGGGCGGTCGCCGTGGTCGACACGGTGGGCGCCGGCGACACCTTCCAGGCAGCGCTGCTGACCCGCCTCGACGAGCTCGACGCGCTGAGCCCGGCGGCACTGGAGGGCCTGAGTGCCGAAACGCTGGCCGGCGTGCTGGGTTTCGCGAGCCGCGCGGCGGCCATCACCTGCTCGCGGCGAAGTGCCGACCTGCCGCGCCGCAGCGAGGTCGAATAAGCCGCCATGTGGTTGGGATTGGACCTGGGGACCGGCTCGGCCAAGGCCTTGTTGATGTCCGCACGCGGGGAGGTGGTGGCAGAGGCGGCCGGCGCCTATGAGGTCGCCTCCTTTGTCCCGGGCTGGGCCGAGACCCAGCCCGAGCACTGGTGGGTGGCGGTGTGCCGGTGTGTGAACGCGCTGCCGGCGCCCCTGCGTGAGCGGGTGCGTGGCATCGGCGTGTCGGGGCAGATGCATGGCGTGGTGCTCGCCGATGCGGCCGGGCAGGCCTTGCGGCCGGCCGTGCTGTGGGCCGACAGCCGCGCGGTGGAGGAGTTGGCGCGCTACGGCCCCGCGGAACGCGAGCGGCTGCTCAATCCGCCGACGCCGGGCATGATGGGGCCCATCCTGCTCTGGCTGGCCCGGCATGAGGCGCCGCTGCTCAGGCGCGCGCGCTGGGCCCTGCTGCCCAAGGATTGGCTGCGCCTGCAACTCGTGGGGCGGGCCGCGACCGACCCGAGCGATGCCAGCGGCACCCTGCTGGCCGGCCCTGACGGCCTCTGGGACGAGACGCTGGTTTCGGCCTTGCGGCTGGACGCCTCGCTGCTGCCGCCGGTGCAGCCCTCTGCATCTTCGGCCGGCCCCCTGCTGGGCGAGGCAGCCCGGCAGCTCGGCCTGCCGGCCGGCATCCCGGTGGCCGTCGGTGCCGCCGACACGGCGGCCGCGGCGCTGGGCAGCGGCCTGGTCGAAGACGGTGCCGCTCAGCTGAGCGTCGGCAGCGGCGCCCAAATCATCGTGATGCGTTCGACCTGCCCACCGCGCTCGCCCCGGTTGAACGCCTACCACGCGGTGGGCGGGCCGGGCCTGCCGGCCTGGTACACGATGGCGGCGATGCAGAACGCTGGCACCGCGCTGGAATGGGTCCGGGCGCTGTTCGGGCTGAGCTGGGACAGCTTCTACGAGCGGGCGTTCGCGCCCGGCCAGCCGCCGTCCGAGGCGCTGTTCCTGCCCTATCTGAACGGCGAGCGTTGCCCCTGGATGAACCCGACCGCGCGCGGCGGCTGGGTGGGCCTGTCACGCAGCGATTCGCAGGGCAGCCTGCTGCACGCCGCCCTGCTGGGGGTGGCCTACGGGGTGCGGGCCGGTTATGACAGCCTGCGCGAGAGCGGCCTGCCCGTGTCACGGCTGCGCCTGGCCGGCGGCGGCACCACGCGGCCGGCGTGGCGCCAACTGCTGGCCGACGTGCTCGGCTGCCCGCTGGATCCGGTCGAGCTGCCCAACGCCTCCGCGCAGGGGGCGGCCTGGCTCGGTGCGGCGGCGGCCGGCGAACTGCCCGGGCCGCTCGCCGAATGCGTGCAGGCCGGTCTGTCCGCAGCCGGCGGCGATGCCATCGAACCCCGCACCTGCCACGACGCCGGCTACCAGCGCTTCCGCGAGGTTTACCTCGGCCTGCACGCGGGTTGACCAGCGCCGACCTGCATGACAGCATGGCCCGCATGAAAAATCCCTTTGCCCGTTCCGAGCAGCGGTCGCGGCGCCCCGGTGGCCCCGGCGACTGGGTGCTGGTGCCGTCCTCGCCGGCGGAGGTGGAGCAGGTGGCGCGCTACTGTCGGCGACTCGTCAACCAGCGTGCCCTGATGGCGGCCGGCGTGGCGGTGGTGCCGGTGCCGGGGCTGGACTGGCTGGCCGACGTCGGCGTGCTGGTGAAGCTGTTCGGCGAGATCAACCATGCCTTCGGCCTGACGCCCGAACAGGTCGAGCGACTCAGCCCCAACCGGCGGGTCTATGCCTACAAGGCGATCAGCGCCGCCGGTGGTTTCATGGTCGGCCGGGTCGTGACGCGTGAACTCGTGATCCGCGCCGTGAAGCTGGTCGGCGTGCGCCTGAGCGCTCAGCAGGCCGCGAAGTTCGTGCCGCTGGCCGGCCAGGCGGTGTCGGCGGCATTGACCTTCTCGGCGCTCAAGCTCGTCTGCGAGCAGCACATTCGTCAATGCATGGAAGTCGCGCGGGTGCTGCAGCAGCTGCCGGCGCCGGACGACCACGCTGCCGCGCAGGCGACACCGATTTTCAGCGCGGGCTGAGCGAAAAGCGGCTCGCGTAGCGGCTACAATGCGTCGCTTCGGGGTGTAGCGCAGCCTGGTAGCGCAACTGCTTTGGGAGCAGTGGGTCGGATGTTCGAATCATCTCACCCCGACCATCTAAACCCGGCCTCCGCGCCGGTCCCGTCCAGTTCAGCGCTGTGGCTCAGGCTGCGCTCCCATGCGGCGCAGCAGCTCTTGCGCGTCGAAGGCGGCCAGCTCCAACGCATCGTCGAGTCGGAAAACAGCGACCACCTCGGCCAGCCGGCTGGCCTGCTCCTTCAGCGATTCGGCCGCTGCGGCTGATTGCTCAACGAGGGCGGCGTTTTGTTGCGTCACCTGGTCGAGCTGTAGCACGGAAGTATTCACTTGGGCAAGACCTTTGTTCTGCCGGGCCGCCGCCGACGCGATCTCGCTGATCGTCGCCGTGACGCGCTGTACCGCCGACATGATCTCGTCCATCGCACGGCCGGCCTCGCTCACCAGGGCGCTGCCCGATTCGACGCTTTCGACGGATGCGCCGATCAAGCTCTTGATCTCCCTGGCAGCCTGCGTGCAGCGCTGGGCCAGGTTGCGCACTTCGCCGGCCACGACCGCGAAGCCGCGGCCCTGCTCGCCGGCCCGGGCTGCTTCCACCGCGGCGTTCAAGGCCAGGATATTGGTCTGGAAGGCGATGCCGTCGATGACGCCGATGATGTCCACCACCTTCCTGGAGGAGGCGCTGATGGTGTCCATGGTCGAGACGACCTGTGAAACCACCGCGCTGCCTTGAACGGCGGAATCGCGCGCCCCGGTCGCGAGCTGCGCCGCGGTCTGCGCCGATGCAGCCGTCTGTTGCACGCTGGCGGCCAGCTCCTGCATCGAGCCGGCGGTCTGCTGCAGGTTGGCGGCAGTGGTTTCGGTGCGAGCCGAGAGGTCGTTGTTGCCGCTGGCAATCTCGCCCGAGGCGACGTTGATGCTGCCCACCGCGCGCTGCGCCTGCTGCAGCGCCTCGTGGGCGCGGCCGAGCGCCTTCTGCAGGTGCTGGGCGGCCGCGGACCTGAAGGCGATACCTCCGACGTTGAGCTGGATCGCATCGTCCTTGCCAAGCACGGCGATGAGCATCTGGACCTCGAGGGCCGCCACGAGCTGATCGAATCCCTGGCGGGCGAAGCGGATCTGGTACAGCGTCAGGGCCGTCAGAAACGCCAGATGCAGGAACACCTGCCGGAGATCGGGCTGCGGCAGCAGAAACACCGCGACGCCGCTGGCCTGCAGCCGGTCGACGACCAGGTGTTGGATGGCAAAGAGACCGGCGGACAGGGCCACGAGCCTCCAGTCGCGGTACACCATCACCAGCGCCATGAACACGGCGACGCCCAAGTGGTAGGGCGTCGCGCCGTGAGCGAAATGAATCTGTGCCGCGACCAGGCCCACGCCGGCGACAACCGCCAGGATGCGGGTCGCCGGCATGCCGGGCCGCAGCAGGTGAAAGCTCAGGAAGGGGAGCGCGAACAGCGCCAGCGCCACAGCGGCGGCCGCGCCGGCGCTGCCGTGGGCTGCTCCGGCCGCGACGGTCGCGAGGCTCACCATGCCGAGCAGCACGAGCATCACCTTGTCGACGATGCGAATGATGCTCTGTGAGGCTTGCTCGATAGGGTCGTGATCGCCTGCGATCAGGGACGGAGTGGAAGTGATCATGTACCAGAGCTCGAAGGCCGTGTCGGAGCCGGGTATTTCGACGGCAGACGGCCCGGCTTGAGGCACTGTTTCACGAGTTGGAGGGCCGCCAGAGATGGGATGCCTGGAAGACTTCCTGTGCTTGATGTGGATCAAGTCCGGTTTCAACGGCAAGTCGGACAGAGCATGCGCTCGACGGGCGACTCAGCGCTGCACCCGGCAGGCAGCCGGTGCCTGGCTCGCGGCCTTCAGCCACGCCAGCAGGTCGGCCCGTTCGCGGGCGTCCTTGATGCCGGCGTAGCCCATGGTGGTCCCCGGTACCAGTGCCGCAGGGTCGCGCAGGAAGGCGTCGAGCGTCGCCTCGGTCCAGACGATGCGCGAGTTGCGCATCGCCTGCGAATACGCGTCATAGCCCGGTGCGGTCCCCGCACGGCGGCCGAACACGCCGCAGTGCTGCGGACCGGTCCGGTTGCCCTCGACGGCATGACAGCCGATGCAGCGCGCGTAGACCTGCTCGCCACGCTGCAAGGCCGCCTCGCCGGGAGCCGCATAAGACAGGGCCGCGGGCAGCAGAGCCGCCAGCGCGAGCGCCGCGGTCCTCATGCGGTCGGCCCTCACGACATGAAGGCGGACGGCACCGGCGTCTCGCCGAGCACCTGCCGCAGCACCGCCCAGTGCATCGCCTCGTCGCCGAGGATGCTGGCCGCCACCTGGGCCAGGGCGCGGTCGGCAAACAGCGGCACCGCACCGAGGTAGGCGGACACCGCGCCGCGTTCCAGGCCTGCCGCGAAGCGCAGCACGTCCGCCTCGGACTTCAGCTTGTCGACCGGGAAGCTGTAGCTGGCCTTAGGTCCGACCGGCTTGCCTCCCAGCTTCTCGATCGCCTCGGCCAGTGCGGACGCATGTTCGCGGTGATGGCCTTGAAACTGCAGCGCGACCTTCTGGACGCCGGACGTCAGCAGGCCGCTTTGCGCGCCGGTCTGGTAGGCCGCTACCGCCTCCAGCTCGGCGCCCAGGGCCGAGTTGAGGATGCGAGCGTCGGCCTCCAGCTGGGCCGGTGTGGCCGCGGACGCAGCGGCCAGCGCATCGCGTCCGCCGAGCAGCGCCACCGCGGCCGCCGAGAGCGCCAGACCGCTGCCTGAGAGGGCGCGCCGGCGCGAGAGTTGAAAGTTTTTCGGGAAGACGAGGTCCTGACCTGACATGGCCATCTCCTATCGGGGGGGTGGGAAAAATCGCGGGGAATCAGTGCGGCCGTATCAGGCCGCGGACGTGGAGTTCGGCCAGCACGGCCGTGACGACCGCGTCGCAGCGCTCTCCGGCAAAGGCGTAGAGCCCGGTCGCTTCCGGGCCCACGTCGGCGTGGAGCAGGTGGCGCAGCATCGAGCGGGCGCGCAGGTAGCGTGTCTTCACGACGTCCGGACTGACCTGCAGCGACGAGGCGGCCTCCTCGACACTCATCTCCTCGACGGCCCGCAGCATGAAGACGCTGCGGTAGATGGGCGGCAGCTGGTCAATGGCGCGTTGCAGCAGCTCTCGCAGCTGGACCTGCGCGGCGCGGGTCTCCGGCGTCGCGGTGTCGGAAGGGAGTTCTGCCATCGGGTCCTCGACCAGGGGGTCCACGTCGAAAGGCGGCTCGCTCTCGTCGAGTTGCACCAGCCGGCTTTTCTTGCGCTGAAGGCTCAGGGCCACATTGATGGCGATGCGCGCCAGCCAGGTCGCAAGCGCCGCCTCGCCCCGGTAGCTGGCCATCGAGCCGAAGGCGCGCAGGTAGGCTTCCTGCACCACGTCCTGGGCGTCGGCGTCGTCCGCGACGATCCCGCGAGCCGTCCGGAACATCAGGCGGTTGTAGCGGCGCATGATCGCTTCGAAGGCGGAGGTGTCGCTGCGCAACACGGCAGCGACGAGATCGAGGTCGCTACGGGCGTCGGCCAGTCGCAGGGAGGTGGCGGTCAGGGAGTGCTCCATCGGGCGAAACAACTGTTCTGGCATGTCGTGCTTTCGCTGTTTCCCGTTAGACGCGAACGGCGCGAAAAGGTGACAAAGGTACAGCGCTTGCCGGACAGTCCCTGTAGCTTCAAACCGGAAAGGACAGTAGTGATGCAGCCCTCTCGAACCTCCTCAGAGTCTCGGACCCCGAGCAGCGCCAGGGCGGCGGCCCCCGAGGACGCCGGCCGGCAGCTCCCGCCCGGAGCTGCTCCCGGCGAGCCCGAGCGGCCCGACGTCAGCGACCGGCCGGAAGCCGCCGTCGGCCACTACGGTGCGGGGTATGGTGACCCGACCCGGCACCTGGGCGGCACGGCGCCCGGAACGCCGGACGCGGCTCCGCGCGAGGGCCCGACCAGCGAGTCGGGCAAGCCCGGGCACAAGCCGCAGCCGCGTTGAGCGGCTTGACGACGTCGGCGTGTCAAGGGTGATGTCGAAGGGGGGCAGCGCGGCCGGGCAAGGACCCGGGCGCCGGCCTTGTGCACGCGCCGAAAGCCGGTGCGGCGCGGTGGCCTGAAACGGCGTTTGCCCGTGCGAGCCGTGCGGCTCAGCGAGGACGGCGGGGCGCGCCGGAGCCCGAATTCGGGCCGCGGCCTTCCAGATGGCGGAAGGTGACCCGGCCCTTGCTCAGGTCGTAGGGGGAGAGCTCCAGCGACACCCGGTCACCCGCCAGGATGCGGATGTGGTGCTTGCGCATCTTGCCGGAGGTGTAAGCCACGAGCTGATGGCCGTTTTCCAGCGTGACGCGAAAGCGCGAGTCGGGCAGCACTTCTTCGACGAGGCCGTTCATTTCGATCAGTTCTTCTTTCGCCATTGTTCCTGTTCCAAACAAAAAATCAAACATTGCAGGAGTCCAAAGCGCTCCTGCATGCGGCGCGCCTGACCGTCCCTGCGCCGTGCGGCTCGCCAGCGACCATCGCTTGCGCTTCCGCGCCCCCGCGGGGCAGCCGCGCAGGAAAACGCGCACGGACCTCCGGTGCGCCATCGACGACTCAGCCTGGATAGGCCTGCCTGCCCTTTGCTCTCTCGCGACTGAGCGACCGGCGCGAGGCCGGCGGCTCCGGGGTCGGTCTTCGGAGAGCCGAGGGCGGGGCGCGCGGGACGGCGCATTGCCCCGCCGCGGCCGGCGGCTCTTGCCCAGGCAATGCATGGCACACGCGATCGCTGTGCAGAAGCACGCAAGAAAACGCTCGGGATCCGAACGGTCGCCTTGGCAGACAAGGACAGCGCGGGGCGCCGAAACGGCGCTCCACAACATCGAGACAGGCCGCTATGGTACGCGCTTTGCTTCAACCCCGTTCACGTATCTTGTAAACGGCCCGCGGGATCGGGCCGGCAAGCGGGGTCGCGCGGCGCCGAACGGCCGGCGTTCCACGACCTGGGGCCTGGCCGGACTCAATGCAGCTGCGCCGCGACGAAGCTTTCCAGCCCCGCCAGCTCGCGATGGCGCTCGCGGGGCCAGAAGATGAAGTTGTTGATGTACCCGCCCGGGCGGCGTCCGGGGTCCGGACGTGCTCGGTCCTGCTGCAAGACCTCGATGCTGCCCGGCACGAAACTTTCGAGCCCCTCGTCGCCGATGTAGTAGCACAGATAGTCATGCGCCGCCAGGCGTTCGATGATGCTCTCGGACTCGCCCGGGTGGTGGCGTTCCTCGATCTCGACGATCAGCGGCGGGTGCTCCCGGTCTATCGTGTCCCAGGCGCCCTCCAGGACCGCTGCTTCGTGGCCCTCCACATCGATCTTGATCGCGTCGACATGCCGCAACCGCAGGCTGTCGAGCCGCGCCAGTTGCACTTCGTGCACCAGCTCGCGTTCGAAACCGACGTTCGCGCCGGCCTCCAGCGTTGCACGAGTGGTGACCGCTTCTCCGCCGTAGACCGGCACGGCGAAGCGGCCCCAGCCTTCATGGTCGGACAGGGCCAGCCCATGGACGGTCACGTTGGCCGGCGCGGCTTTGCGCAGTGCCGCCGCCAGTTCCGGCTCGGGCTCGAACGCATGCACCTCCCGAAACACCCGCGCGGCGGGGCCGGCCCAACTGCCGCGATTGGCGCCTATGTCGAGAAAGCAGCCGCGGCGAGCGAGCAAGGGCAACAGCTGCGCTTCACGATCGGGGCTGCCGCGCAAGCCGCGGTGGACCTGGAAGCGGACGATGGCCGAGCGCGGCAAAAGGATCTCGGCGAACTGTTTCAGCGGGCTTCGGTTCGGCATGGGGGGTCCTGAAGTTGGCCCCCGGCGAGGAGAGCAGGTCCGGAAAAATCTTCGGCAGGAAATGACAAGCGAACGGGCAGCCGGGGAAGCATCTTGGAAACCTAGTCAGGAAATTGGGAAACTTCCCCCTGGGTGTGAATGAGTTTGTAACTGCGTGTTGCGTATGTTTGGCCGACGCTGCGGTCTTCGCGCCTGACGGCGAAGCGCGTCGGGGCATGGCACTTGCCGCACAGCCAGAGCAGGCAGTTGCAGGAGTCGACGATGGAGATGCCCAAAATTCGCTGGATCCGACGTTGCGCGCAGCGCATCCTGGATCAGAACCCGTGGCTGGGAGCCGACCAGGCGATCACGTTGGCAGCCGACCTGTGGTGGGATGCCGAGGACTGGAACAGCCCCGAGGAGGCCGCCGACACGGAACTCGCCGGCTGGGACGAGGAGGAAGAGGCGGGTCCTCCTGTGCCGCGCACGCTGCACTGAAACAACGCGCGCGGCAGCGCGCTCCGTCCGAGTTGAGGCGCAAGTCGCATCCCTTGCGCCTCCCCACAAGCAGGGCCTTGCGTTCGAGGGCAGCCCGCGAGAAAGTCGGGACAGCAGCCTTACCTGGAGCCCGCCATGCCGAAGCGACCGCCCGATCCCCCCAACGACGCCCACTGGAGCAGCATGATCGATCAATGTTCGGGCAAGGTCGGGACGGTCGCGAGGAAACAGCGGCGGTCTGCTGGCGGCGCGCGCGTCCCCCACTTGCCCGCGCCGCTGATGCAGGGGCCGCCCTGCCAGCGCGAGGTGCTGCGGGCGCTGCTGCCCATGGTCGAGCGGCACCTGCTGAGTCGGCGCGTGGACCTGCTCTCGCCGCGCGATCTGGGCCAGTACCTGGCCCTCGAGTGGCTCGAGTGGCATGGCGGCACGCTGCGCTTGACCGACGTGGGCCGCAATGTGCGCGACCAGGTGCGCGAGGTCTCGGCAGGCTTGTCCGACATCGAGAGCTGAGCCGGCCGCCGCGCGCCAGGCGCGACGTTCGTCCCGACTCCGCTTTCCCTTCCGTCATCCGCCGTTCGGCGGTCTCTCAGCGCTGGCGTCGGTCGTGCAGTGCGGCTTCTGCGCCGCGACCCTGCAAACCGTCCAGCAAACGTTCCAGCTCATCCGGATCGATCGGCTTGGTCATGTGGGCATTGAAGCCCGCGGCGTAGGCCCGCTGCTTGTCCTCGTCCTGCCCCCAACCGGTGGCTGCCACCAGCGCCGTGTCCTTGCCCCAGTGGGTGTCCCGCACGCGCCGCGCGGTCTCGTAGCCGTCCATGCCCGGCATGCCGATGTCGAGCAGCACGACGTCGGGCAGGAAGCCGGGGCCGGTCTCCAGCGCCTCCTGGCCGCCGCTGGCGGTTTTTACCTCGTGGCCCATCATCGCCAGCAGCGAGGCCAGCGTGCTCACGGTGTCCGGATTGTCGTCGACCAGCAACACGCGCTGCGCGGCGGCGCCCCCAGCGGTGTCGCGCTGTGAAGAGGCGGCCGGCCCCGGCTGGGTGCTGGACAGCGGCAGCCGGACCGTGAACTGGGCACCGAGTCCCGGGCCCTGGCTGCTGGCCTCGACCTGCCCGCCGTGCAGCTCCACCAGGGTGCGCGCCAGCGAGAGGCCCACGCCCAGCCCGCTTTCGCTGCGATCGAGCAACTGGTCGATGCGCGTGAACGGGTCGAACACACGCTGCAGGGCTTCGGGCGCGATGCCGCGGCCGGTATCGGCGATGGTCACCACCACGCTGCCGCGTTCGGTGCGGGCGGTCAGCGAAATGCGTCCCCCCACCGGGGTGAACTTGCTGGCGTTGCTGAGCAGGTTGGTGAAGACCTGCGCCAGCCGGGTCGGGTCGGCGTCGAGGTAGACCGGGTCGTCGGGAAGGCTGACGCGCAGCCGGTGGCCGCGCTGCACCATGTGCGGACGCACGGACTCCACCGCGTCGTGCACGCTGGAGGCGAGGTCGACCCACTCGCGCCGCAGCTCGATGCGGCCGGTGCTGATGCGTGAGACGTCGAGCAGGTCCTCGACCAGGCGCACCAGCTGCAGAACCTGGCGCTCCATCACGGCACGCGTGGTCTCCAGCATTTGCGGCTTGTTGCCGGCCAGCTGCATGATCTGCAGCGCGTGCCGGATGGGGGCCAGCGGGTTGCGCAGCTCGTGCGCCAGCGTGGCGAGGAATTCATTCTTGCGCCGGTCGGCCTCGAGCAGCTGCTCTTCGACCTGCCGCAGTCGGCCCCACGAGAGTGCATTGCGGATCGCCACCGCCGCCAGCCGCGCCAGCGCGGCGAGGCGTTCGCGGTCGGCTTCGTCGAAGGCTTGACCGTTCTGCTTGTCGTGCACTTCCAGAACGCCGAGCAACTCGCCGCCGGCTTCGATCACTGGCATCGCCAGCGCCGAGGCCACGCCGAGGCGGGCGTAAAGCGCTGTCTCGGCATGCGGATCGGCCTGGGTGTCCGGGGCGTGGTAGGGCCGGCGGTGCACGAGCACATGACCCGCCAGGCCCTGCTCGGGGCCCCAGCGCTGTTCCAGCCGGTGGGTGTGGCCATGGCGCCAATGACTGTGGCAGATGATCGCGTCACCGGTTCGCAGGCCGGCCAGCGCACCTCCCGCGCCCATCCAGACGCCCGTTTCCTCGGCGAGGGCCTCCAGCAGAACGTCCATATCAAGGGTCGAGCATAGCCTTTCGCTGATCCGGACCAATGACTTGGCGCCTGCCTCCATCCTTTCGGACCTGCCGTTGTCGGACATGTTCGATGTGCCTGCAGCTATTGCTCTCGCTATTGAAGCATGTCTCTAATGGGAGAAGGCCCCAGGGAAAACCTGTGTTCGGATCACTGTGGCGCCAAGCCGCTCACGCTTTCCTGCTGGACAGTGCGCGGCAAGGCCCGGCCGTCGCGGCGGAAGACGTGCAGGGTCTCGGCCGGTAGCGAGAAGGCGACGTCCGAGCCGACCGCCAGGCGCTCGTCCAGCGTCTTGGCCAGCAGCGTCTGACCCTCCCGATCCTGGCCGGCGTCGATTCCGTCCTGTCCGTTCTGCGCCACAGCGAGGTAGACATAGCTGTGTTCGCCCAGCCGTTCGACATGGGTGATGCGGGCACGATGCGGGCCGCGGCCCACCTCGACATGCTCGGGCCGTATGCCGAGCGTGACCGGCTCGCCTGCGGCCACGCTGCCCGCCACCCGTGCCGCATGCGCGGTGCCGTTCCAGCGGGCCTGCAGCGTGTCGTCCTCGGCCGCCTGCACCACCGCCGGCAGGAAGTTCATCGCCGGGGAGCCGATGAAGCCGGCCACGAACAGGTTGGCCGGGTGGTGATAGAGCTCCAGCGGGTGGCCGACCTGCGCGATGCTGTGGCCGCCATGTGCGGCCGGATCGGGTCGCAGCAGCACGATTTTACTGGCCAGCGTCATCGCCTCGACCTGGTCGTGGGTGACATACACCATGCTGACCGAACCCAGCTCGCGGTGCAGCCGCGCGATCTCGACCCGGGTGGCGACACGCAGCGAGGCGTCCAGGTTGGACAAGGGTTCGTCGAAGAGGAAGACCTTGGGCTTGCGCACGATGGCCCGGCCGATCGCCACGCGTTGGCGCTGTCCGCCGGAGAGCGCCTTGGGCTTGCGCTCGAGCAGGCCGTCCAGGTGGAGGATGCGGGCGGCCTCCTGCACGCGGCGGTCGATCTCGTCGCGGGCGAGCTTCTGCTGCTGCAGGCCGAAGGCCATGTTCTCGTAGACCGTCATGTGGGGATACAGCGCGTAGCTCTGGAACACCATCGCCACATTGCGCGCCGAGGGCGGGCGGTCGTTGACCACCACGCCGTCGATCTCGATCTCGCCCTCGCTGGGGTCCTCCAGCCCGGCGATGAGGCGCAGCAGGGTCGACTTGCCGCAGCCCGAGGGGCCGATGAAAACGCAGAACTCGCCGGGCTCGACCGCCAAGTCGATGTTCTGCAGCACGGTGGTCTGGTTGAAGCGCTTGGCGACCTGGCGCAGCTGGATGCGACTCATGGCTTTGGGGTCTCGGCTGGAGGTGGGGCGGCTCAGCCCTTCACGGCGCCGGCGGTGAGGCCGGAGACGATCAGGCGCTGGAAGTACAGGACCAGGGCCACCAGCGGCAAGGTGACGATGACGGAGGCGGCCATGATGCTGCCCCAGGGCAGCTCGTAGCCGCTGGGGCCGCTGATCATCGAGATGGCCACCGGCACGGTGCGCTGCTCGGTGGAGAGGGTGAAGGTCAGGGCGAACAGGAACTCGTTCCAGGCGGCGATGAAGGCCAGCAGCCCGGTGGCGGCGACCGCGGGCCACAAGAGCGGCAGGAAGATCTTGAAGATCAGCGTGAAGACCCCGACGCCGTCCATCGTCGCGGCCTCCTCCAGCTCCTTGGGCAGCTGTTTCATGAAGGTCACCAGCACCCAGACCGTGAACGGCAGGGTCAGCAGCAGGTCGGCGAACAGCAGCGCGCCCAGGCGGTCGTAGAGCCCGGCCCAGCGCACCAGCTCGAACATGCCCGAGAGCACCGCGACCTGCGGGAACATCGAGGCCGACAGGATGGTCAGCAGCAGCGTCCCGCGGCCGCGGAAGTCCACCCGCCCCAGCGCCCAGGCCGCCATCAGGCTCACGCCCAGCGACAGCAGCACCACCCCGCCGGCCACCAGCACCGAGTTCATCAGGTTGTGCGCGAAGGGCTGCTCGCGGAACACGCTGAGGTAGTTCTGCAGGGTCGGCTGCGCCGGGATGAACTCGGGCGAGAACAGCCCGGTGCGGCCCTTCAGCGAGCTGGAGATCGCGTAGAGGAAGGGGAACACCGAGAACAGCACCAGCGCGGCGGCGGCCAGGTGGTAGCCGAGCCGGGGCAGCCACTTCGGGGGGCGGTAAATGCTCATGCGTCCACCTTTTCGAGCGCCGGGCGCAGCAGGGCCATGTAGAGCAGGGTCAGCAGCGCGATGGTGAAAAACACCACCGTGGCGGCGGCCGAGCCGTAGCCGACCTGCTGGAAGTCGATCAGCTGTTCGCGCACGAACACCGACATGCTTTTGGTGCTGCGGCTGTTGGAGGTCATCACATAGATCAGGTCGAAGACACGCAGCGCGTCGAGCAGGCGGAAAATCATCGCGACGGCCACGCCGGGCAGGATCAGGGGCAAGGTGACGCGGCGGAACACGGTCCAGGGCGGCACGCCGTCGACGCGGGCGGCCTCGTAGCAGTCGGCCGGCACCATCTGCAGGGCCGCCAGGATCAGCAGGGCCATGAAGGGGGTGGTCTTCCAGACGTCGACCAGCACGACGGTGAAGAGGGCCAGGTCGGGGTTGGCGGTCCAGGCCACCGGGGCCGACAGCAGTCCCAGCGAGAGCAGGTAGTGGTTCACGACACCGAACTGGTCGTGCAGCATCCAGCTCCACATCTTGGCCGAGACCACGGTGGGGATGGCCCAGGGGATGAGCATGGCCGCGCGCAGCAGGGTGCGCAGCCGCGAGGGGTGGTTCAGCAGCAGCGCCACGCCCAGGCCCAGCAGCGTCTCGATGCTGACCGACAGCAGGGCGAACACCAGCGTGTTGCCGACCGCGCCCCACCAGTCCGGGTCGCGCAGCAGGCCGTATTCGCCCAGGTAGTTCTCCAGCCCGACGAAACTCCAGTCGCCGGTCTGCGACAGCTGGGCATCGGTGAAGCTGAACCAGATCGTGCGACCCAGCGGCCAGCCGGCCACGATCAACAGAGCCAGCAGCATGGGCGCGGCCATCAACCATGCCAGCCGCGCGCGGCGCGACGGGAGGGAGGAGCGTCGGAAGATCATGAGAAAGGCCCTGAACGGTAGGCACATCCGCGGGCCGGCCGCCGGCAGCGCGTGCTGCCGGGGCGGCTGCGGCTCACTGTTTCACTGCCACTTGCCGCCGCGACTCAGCCGGTTGGCGGTGGCGTCGAACCGCTTCAGCGCTTCCGCTGCCTTGGCCTTGCCCGAGAGCACCTCGTGCACCGCGTTCCAGAACTGGTTGCTGACCTGGTTGTACTTGGGGCCCGTGACCGCCGCGGGCCGCCCCACCGCGTTGGTGAAGGCATCTCCGAGTTCGCCCATGAAGGGGTTGGCCTTCAGGATCTCCTCGTCCTTGTACAGCTCCGCGATGGTGGGATTGAAGGAGCCCTTGAGGGCGCGTTCCTTCTGCACCGCCTTGCTGGTCATGTACATCACCAGATCGGCCGCGGCATCGGCGTTTTTCGAGTAGCGCGAGACGCTCAGCAACTGCCCGCCCAGCGTCGCCACATGGCGGCCGTCGGCGCCGCCCTTGGGCAGCAGGGTGAGACCGACCTTGCCTTTCACGGCGCTGCCCTCGGCTTGGGAGAGCGACCAGGCATAGGGCCAGTTGCGCATGAACACCGCATTGCCAGCCTGGAACACCCCGCGCGCATCTTCCTCGCCATAGTTCAGCACGGCGGTCGGCGAGATGCTGCCGATCCAGCCGGCGGCCCGCTCCACCGCCGCGATGGCCTGCGGATTGTTGACGCTGACCTTGCCCGATGCATCGACCACGGTGCCGCCGCCATGGCTGGCGATCCACTCGACAGCGTTGCAGGTCAAGCCTTCGTAGGCCCGGCCCTGCCACACATATCCCCACAGCTTGTCGTTGCCTGCCGCGCGCTCGGCGTCCTGGACCTTCTTCGCGGCGGCCGCCAGCTCGTCCCAGGTCGCGGGCGGCTTGAGGCCGTGTTTCTGCAGCAGGTCGCTGCGGTAGTAGAGCAGCCCGGCGTCGGTGAACCAGGGCATCGCGACCAGCTGGCCACGCACCTTGACGTTGTTGAGGATGCCGGGGAAGTGGGCCTGCTCCGTGCCTTTGCTGTAGCGCGACAGGTCGAGCAGGTGCGAGGCCAGCATGCCGGGCCAGACCACGTCGACCTGGAACACGTCGATCTTGTCCGAGCGCGAGCTCAGCACCTGCTGGTAGAGCGCCAGCCGCTCGCTGGCGTCGGCGGGGGTTGCGACGACCTGGACCTCGTGGCCGCTCTTCTTGGCCCAGGCCTGCGCGTTGTCCTTGCACATTTCCAGCTCCTGCCCGACGGAGCCGCAGGACACGCGCAGCGTGGCGGCCTGGGCCGCGCCGCCGAACGCCAGGGCCGCGCCCAACAGGACGCCGCCCAGCTTGTTGCTCTTCATGGATGCCTCCTCTGTCAAGCGATGGTCGACCGGCAGCCGCGTGGCGCTGCCCGGCTTTCGGGCCGGAGCGCGGCCGGCGGCGCCGGTCGAGTGCGCTGTCGCGCGCAAGCAGCGCAGGCAATCCGTGTTCCGGCTGCTCAGCCGGACAGGTCGTCGGGGACGACCCGGTAGGCCGGCGAGCCTTCGAAATCCTGCTTGCCGAGCGGGATGCCGGCGCTTCGCAACAAGGCGTAGACCAGCGTCAGGTGGAAGTAGAGGTTGGGCAGCACATAGCCCAGCACGAAGGTGCGTGCTTCGAAAACGCGGACGTTGCCCGGCTTGGCGACGCTGACCAGGCTGTCCGGTGCGGTTTCGACATCGGCGGGCGAGAGCGCCTTCAGCTCGGAGAGGGCCTGCTCGACGCTCGCCTGGAGCTCGGTGAAGGAGGCCGCCGGCGGGTCGAACTCGGCCTCGCTGCCGCGGTTGAAGACAGCGTGCTCCCGAGAGTCGTCGCGCGGCGCGAGCCGGCCGCAAAGGCGGGCGGCGGCGCCGCGCGTGCCGCTGACGAGGATGTCGACTTGCAGCGCCAGCGGAAACATGTCGGGCGCCAGCCGCCGCTGCAGCAGGGCTGCGGGCGCGAGGCCCTGGGCGTGGGCAATTCCGGCAGCCTTTTCCAGCAGGTGCGCCAGATTTTGCAAGGCCTGGGTCAGCGCCGGCATCGAAAGGTCGTAGAGCGTCATGGAAGCAATCCCTGGTCGGTGGCGGAGGGGTCAGGATCTCAAGGGTACCGGGCCCGACGCCTGTAGGCGGCCTCCCACAGCGGCGCAGCCTGCGGCGCTGACAGGGCTGGATGGCCTTGCACTCCTAACATCCGTTCACATTGAACCATCCCTGGAAGGAGTGGAGGATGTGGAAGTGGTCTCTTCTATTTGCCCTTCTCGCGGTCCTGTCGGTGGTCGTTGGCACACCGTTTGCCCTGAATCCTGCAGTGACCGTCGTTCTGGTGGTGCTGTCCCTTGCTGTTGCTCTTGCAGCCGTCGGGCGGCCGGACCCGGTCGAGCATAGGCCAGGCCGTCTGGCGCGAAGAGGAGTGCAGCAATGACGAACTGGAATTGGGCAGTGGGCATGAAGGTGCTGGGCCTGATCGCGGCGGTGCTCACCATCACCGGGACCGCGCTCGGTCTCGATGCAGCGGGTGAAGCCCTGCTGGTGGTCGTCAGCCTCCCGGTGGCCGGTGCGGTCGCCTTCGGCGTCTCCGCCTTCCTCGATCTCGACCGCTGAGTACGGCGACCCAGGCTGCCCGGCGTCCTGCCGGCGCAGCCCTCCATCACCGATGGGCGCGCCCCGCGCAAGGGTTTGCGCAGGCGTGCTGCCGTGTTCGCCACGGTGCTTCGCGATAACGGCGAGCACCGACTTGTCACTTCACCGCCGCCGGTCCTGCATTGGCCGCCGTTGATGCGCCGCAGGCCGGTCCATTCTTCTGCTGTGGTGCTGCGTCGCGGCAACTACGAGAACTCGGTGTTGCGACGCCCGCGTGCGCGACCGTAGAGTCCATCCATCTACCGGCCTTGCCTGGAGACCCGCGAGCGCCGTCGTGTGGCCGCGAGGAGATCCGATGTTGCCCCACTCACTGTCGAGTCGAACCGCCTGCCTGCATCGTCTTCTGGCGCTGCTGGCACTGCTGGGGATGCTCGCGGGTTGCAAGATCGGGCTCTACCTCGACCTGAGCGAGCCGGAGGCCGATCAGATGGTCCAGGCCCTGGCAGCCGACGGCATCCCGGTGGCGAAGGCGCGAGTGCCGGACGGCCAATGGGAAGTCCAGGTGGACCGGCGCGACCTGGGGGCCTCGCTGGACCTGCTGCGAGCCCACGGGCTGCCGGCGGTGCGGTATGGCAGCGACGGCCCTGCCTATGACGGCCTGCGCCGGCGCATGGGCCTCTCGAGTGCCGAGGAGCAGGGCCTGAGCGCGGTCTACCTGGCTTCGCAGCAGGTGTCGCGCGACGTGATGCGGCTCGACGGTGTGCTGCGGGCGCGGGTGCACGTGGTGGTGTTGGCGCGCGACCCGCTGGTCGATCAGCTGCGCCCGTCCTCGGCGGCGGTGCTGGTGACCCACCGGCCGGGCGCCGACCTGCATCGGCTGGTGCCCGCGGTACGCGCACTCGTTGCGCAGCGCATCGGCGGACTGGCGAGCGAGAAGGTCGCACTGTCGCTGCTGCAGGGAGCTGTGCCCGAGCAGGACGGGGCGGCCGGTGGACGCTGGGGAATCGCCTCGGCGTTTTCCTCGGGCGCGCTGACGTGGCTGCTGTTGTTGCTGCCGGTCGCCACGCTGTGCCTGCTGTGGTGGCCACAGGGGCTGCGGCGCCACTCGCTCGGCAAATGAACCCACTCCGGCGGGACCGAGTTGTTGCGTCGTCCCGGCAGCCGGGGTGTCGTGGAAGCCGCGACCACACAAGCGCGGCATCGCCTGCGCCGTGCCCGGCGGCCGGGCCATGGTCATGAGGAGGACAGCGATGAAGAGGGTCTTCGGCAGGCGGCAGCGCAGTGGGCGCCGTGCGGCTACCCGCGGGCAATGGTTGTCGGTCACCGGTTGCGCGCCTTGTGTTCGGCGGCGTCCGGGCGCGTGGGCGCGGCGCAGCGTGGGGCTATGGCCGCTGCGGGTTCGGCCGGCCGGATCGCGGCGGCGCACCTGTGCCTGGGCGCATTGAAGCATGCTCTTGATGGAGGGGTTGTCGGCCGGTATCGCGGCGCGCCTGTTCGATCCCTGTGCAACGGCAACTGCTGCCGTGGCCGACGGCCCGCGCAGGGCAGGAAGGGTGCGATGCAACCGGCATGACGTGGAAGGCGAGGTGAATCGATATGGGTAATCTTTGGGACAAGCTGAGGCAGGTGCGCGAGGTGCAGCAGGCCGCGACCGCGCCGGCGGCCGGCTTCCAGCGAGCCGTCGCCACGCAGGGGACGATGCCGGTGTGCAGGATCGCATCTTCGCTTTCGTTGGCTGGTGCAGACGGCGCCGACACCAGCGGCGGGCCATCGACTGATGCCCTGGCCCGGCGTGTCGATGCGGCACACAGCGCGGTGGCCGCGGCCGAGGCGCTGCTGGCGCAACGCCTGGCGGAGTTGGAAGCGCGCCGCGAGGAGCTTCGCGCCGCGGTACGCAGCCTGGAAGAGGCGCAACGCGCCACCCAGCAGGCGTCGCGACGCGACGACGCAGCAGCGGTCGCGCCTCGGCGGCGTTCCCGGGTCGCCACGACCTGAGCCGCCCGCGGCGCACCGCCGGTGCTGCCGGCGTCGGTATGCCGCCTCGGGCGCTTGTCTTCGTGACGACAGAGCCGCCCGTTGAACTCCGGTTTCCGGTCGCCGGCTCAGGCGGCCAGACCTTCGATCTTGGTGCTCGCGCGCGTGCCGTTGCGGGTGATCAGGTGGCGCACCATCAGGCGGGCCGGCACCGGCAGTTGGCTCAGATCCCGACAGCAGACGTCCAGCGGCACGACGGCCCATTCCTCATCCAGGGCCAGCACCTTGAGCCCGAGCGCTCCGGCATGCAGGACGGCGCTGCTGTGCGGCACCAGCGTCAGCCCCAGTCCGGCCTCCACCATGCGACAGGCTGCCTCAAAGCCGTTGACCCGCACCTTGATGTTCATCACCGTGCCCAGGCCCTCGGCCTTGCGGCTGAGCAGCCGGTCCCAGCCGCCGCCTGTCTCCAGACCGATGTAAGGGTAGGCCAGGGTCTCGGCGTAGGTGACCGCGGCCCGTCGCGCCAGCGGATGCCCGGCAGGCGCCACCACCGCATGTGTGGCGGTGCTGTAGTGCCAGTAGTGCAGCTCAGGCAGGTAGGGCACCACCGGGGCGACGATGCCGACGTCGGCATGGCCCTTCGCGACCGCTTGCAGGGTGGCAGCGGTCGAGCTCTCTTGCAGCGCCATGCCGATGTGGGGGTGCTCCTGCGCAAAGCCGGCCAGATCCTGAGGCAGGCACTGCACCATCGCCGTCAAGTTGGAGCAGACTCGCACCAGGCCGCGCGTGCCGTGGGCGTACTCGCTCATCTCCACCGCGGTCTGGTGCAGATCCCCGAGCACCTGCCGGATGCGTCCGTAGAGGGTCTCGCCCGCCTCGGTGGGCAGCACGCCGCGGGCGTGGCGGCGCAGCAATTCGGTGCCGAATTGGTACTCCAGGTCGGCGATGCGCTTGCTGGCCGCCGAGACCGCGAGGTTGTGCCTTTTCGCCCCCTTGCCGATACTGCGCGTCTCGACGATGTCCGCAAACAGATGCAAGGAAAACAGGTCGAGTCGCATGGTGCCTTGAACAATCGGTAACGGCTCGGCGGGGCGAGGGGAGGCTGCGGCCGTGGCCGCGGTGTACCGTTCTGTCGCCGCGAACGCTCGCTTGCCGAAATAGCGCTTGTAAGGCCCGCGGCGATTCTGCACGCTAGTACTCTGAAGCAGAGGACCCGGACCATGATGCAAGCATTCGAATCAGATGACGCCGTACTCCGGGGGGAAGCGGTACGACCCCTGGGCCGAGCCCGTTCGCTGCCGCGGCAGCCGGCGGCGCCGGCCCCCTGTTCCTGCTTGGCAACAGGCGTCACCAGGCTCCGCTGGGCGGGCATGGAGCGCAGCTGGCAACCCCGACAGGGGGGAGGTGATTTATGGAACTGACTGCTGGTGAGGAGCGCCGTCGGGCCACCGCGTCAGGCCCGCAGAGCCGGCACGTCGGTGCAGGTTCGCCGGGCAGCGAAGCCCGCGGGCTGCTGGACGCCCACGGCGTCCCGCTCACGCCGGACGACAGCCCGCCGGGCGTGCTCCTGTATACCGAAGCCGACCTGGTGCTGCTGGAGCAGGAACAGCGCCAGCCGCAGGAACAACGCCGGGTCGGCTTGCCCAGCCTGGTGGGCGACCTGCTCGAGCTCGGCTCGGCCGCCGATCGCGAACGCCGCGTGCGCGCCATGCTGCATGCCACCGGCTTCGAATGGTTCGCCTACGGCACCGTGTCGACGCAGCGCGGTCGCGGTCAGCCGCAGTCCTTCTTCAGCACCTACTCCAACCCGGTCTGGACCCCGCATTACTTCCGCGAACGCTATTACGAGCTGGACCCGCGCCATCAGGACGCGCCCCGCTCCAGCCTGCCGCTGGTCTGGGACCTGGATGACATCATCGCCAATTCGCGCGGCAAGCAGGCGCCGCCGCGCACCCGCCGTTTCCTCTCCGACTTCTGCGACAGCGGGATCGCCAGCGGCGTGTTTTTCCGAGTCGCCTCGCCTTACAGCCCGAACGAAAGGACAGTCATCAGCCTGATGTCCAGCGTGCGGCATCGCGGCTGGATCGACGACGGGGTGCTGGGTCAGGCACTGACATTCGGTCTCAGCATGCACGAATTCCTGTCGCGCCACGCCAGCGGTAGCAGCGACCCCGTCACTTCCCTGCCGTGGCCGGCGCTCTCGCCGCTGCAGCGCGAGATCCTGGAATGCCTGATCGGCGGCAAGAGCGACAAGCAGATTGCCGACCGCCTGAAACTTTCCGCCCACACGGTCGACTACCACCTGCGCCAGCTGAGGCGGCGTTTCTCGGCGCGCAACCGGGTTCAGCTCGTCAATGCGGCGATCGACGCCACCATGGGCCATTCCTTCCACGACACGCTCGGCGCCCTGCGCTGAGCCGCTCCGCAGCATCCCGCCGGCAAGATTCAACCGGCCCGGTGGCTCCCCGGCGGGCGCCCGCGGGCCGGCACGCCCATTGCCTTGGCAGCAGTGACTCGCACCCGGTCGGGTGCCGGCCTTTCGCGCCGGACCGGCCGCACAGCAGGCGAGCGATCGAGGGTCGCATCTTCGACTGCCGGGTGGTTCATGCTGTTCTTCTCGATCTATCGCTGGTTCAGCCGCGCCTCGAAACCTCAGCGCTGGGGCGCGGCCATCGTGTTTTTGCTCCTGCTGGCCGGAGCGCGGCCCAGCCAGGCCGAAGGCTGGGCGCCGGCCATCGGCTTCGTGCAGTACGGCGTCGCTGAGGACACGCGTGCCACCACCGCGGGGGTGATCTGGCCCTGGCGGAAGGCCTGGTCGGCGTTCGGCGGGCAGTGGTCGGGGTACTGGGAAGCGGCGATCGGCCGCTGGAGCGCCCCGGGCCCGGACGGGCGCGAGCGTGCCTGGGCGACCCAGTTCGGCCTGACGCCGGTGTTGCGCTGGCGCGGGCGCGGCGGAGAGTCACCCTGGTTCGCCGAAGCCGGCATCGGGCTGACCGTGGTCACCCCCATCTACCGCAGCCGCAGCAAACGTTTCAGCACCGGTTTCAATTTCGGCGACCACCTGGCCGTCGGCCGCAACTTCGGCGCGCAGGGGCAGCACGAGCTGTCGCTGCGCTACCAGCACTTCTCCAACGGCGGCATCGAGCATCCCAATCCCGGCGAGGACTTCGTGCAGCTGCGTTATGCGCGCTCCTTCCGCTAGCTAGCGGCGCGCGCGGCAGAGGGCGCGGCCCGGCTTGCGCTATCGTGACGGCATGGCCACTCCCAACAATCCGCAGAAGTTCGCGGTCCGCGTCCAACCCAGCACGATAGATGGCACCGGCGTGTTCGCCGCCGAGCCAATTCCGCCCTACAAGAAGATCGGCGAGCTGCGCGGCGAATCGATCAGCGTCAGCGAGGCGCGCCGTCGCGCCAAGCGCCAGCAGCGCATCATGATCGTCGAGGTGTCCGAGAAGCGCGCCATCGACGCATCGGGTTCCGAGGACCCGATGCGGTTCACCAACCATTCCTGCTCGGCGAACACCGTGCTGCGGATCCGCCAGGGCCGGGTCGAGTTTTATGCACTGCGGGCGATCGCGGTCGGCGAGGAGCTGACCGCCAACTACGGCGAGACGCATCACGAAGGCCGCCTGGAATGCCGGTGCGGCGCGCCCAATTGTGTCGGGCGGCTCTGACATTCAGCTGAAGCCCAGCGCCTTCATCGCTGCCGTGAGCGTCTGCCGGGTGGTCCCGTAGTCCGCCCAGGGGTCGAGTGCAAGACGCTCGTGGACAGTGAAGATGTTCCAGTGCGCGCCGCTTTCGAGCTCGTCCAGCTCGTCCCAGGCGCAGGGCACCGACACCCCCATGCCGGGCCGGGCGCGCGCCGAGAAAGCCGCGGCCGTGGTGGCGCCCCGGCCGTTGCGCAGGTAGTCGACGAAGATCTTGCCGACGCGGTTGCGGGGCCCGCTCTTGGCGACGAAACGGCTCGGCACCACCCGCGCGAGGTGCTGGACCACGGCCTGCGAGAAGCCTTTGACGGTGTCCCAGTCATGGCGCGGCGACAGCGGCACCACCACATGCAGACCCTTGCCCCCGCTGGTCTTGAGGAAGCTGCGCAAGCGCAGCTCGTCGAGGATGGTGCGGGTGAGCTGGGCGCCTTCCTGGACCTGGCTCCACCCCACGCCCTCGCCGGGGTCGAGGTCGAAGGTCATGCGGTCCGGCTTCTCGATCGCGCGGCTGGTGGCGTTCCAGGTGTGCAGCTCGATCACGTTCATCTGCGCCGCGCCGATCAGCGCTTCGACGCTGTCGATCTCCAGCAAGGGGTCGCGGCTCGGGTCCAGCTCCGGCGGCAGCTGCTTGATGCCGGCGATCTTCAAGGTGTCGCCATGCTTCTGGAAAAACAGCTGCCCGCCGATGCCGCTGGGGGCGCGCACCAGGGCGACCGGCCGGCGCGCCAAGTGGGGCAGCATGACCTCGGCCACGCGCAGGTAGTGATGCACCAGGTCCAGTTTGGTGGCGCCACTGCTGGGGTCGATGACCCGTTCCGGGTGGGTGATGCGGAGGTCGCCCGGCAGATCGGGCGGCGGCTTCACGGCCCGCCGACCCGCGGACCGCCGCGCTGACTTGGCGGCCGGTGCCGCTGCCTGCTCGGCATCGGCGGCCGGCATGGGGACTTCCTTCGTGATCACCTGTGCCGGCTTGTCGCCGCGCAGGCCGTGGAAGACGGAGTGCCGGATGCGGCCGTCGGGGGTCCATTCCGAGAAGGAGACCTCGGCCACCAGCTCGGGCTGGACCCAGCGGCCGCGTGCCTCGCGCGGCTTGCCGGCGAAGGGCGTGCGCTGCGTCTCCAGCGCTTCGAGCCGGGCCCGCAAGGCCTTCAAGGTGGCGCTGTCGAAGCCGGTGCCGACATTGCCGGCATAACGCAGCTCGCCGGCCTCGTCGTGAATGCCCAGCAACAGCGAGCCCAGTCCCGAGCGGCTGCCCTTGGGTTCGGTGTAGCCGCCGATCACGAACTCCTGCCGCTGGGTGCACTTGAGCTTGATCCACGTCGGCGAGCGGCGGCTCACATAGGCCGCGTCGCGCTTCTTGCCGATCACGCCTTCCAGGCGCAGCCGGCAGGCGCTCTGCAGCATCTCGCTGCCGGTGGCCTGGAAGTCCTGGCTGAAGCGCAGCCGTTCGGAAGGGCCGGCCTCCAGCAGCCGCGCCAGCAGCTCGCGGCGCTGCCACAGCGGTACGCGCCGCAGGTCGTGGCCGTCGTAATAGGGCAAGTCGAAAAGGAAGTACTGGATCTGCTCGGTGCGCGACTGGTCGAAAGCGTTCTGCAGCGCGTTGAAGTCGGGCACGCCGGCCTCATTGAGCACCACGATCTCGCCATCCAGCCATGCGGAGGGCAGCTTCAGCTTCGCGAGTGCCGCCGCGAGGCTTTTCATCTTGGCGGTCCAGTCGTTGCCGTTGCGGGTGAACAGCCGCACGTCCCGGCCGTCGATGCGCGTCAGCAGCCGGTAGCCGTCGAGCTTGGCTTCGTAGATGTAGTCGCCGCTCTCGGGCGCCTGGTCGACGAGGGTGGCCAGCTGGGGGGAGAGGGTCAGCGGCAGCGTCGCAGGGACCGCGGCCTCGGGCAGCGAGGCGGCTGAGGGGGCCTTGCGGCGGGCAGGGGCCGGCCTGTCGTCCTCGGCGGGCGCGGCCCTGCGCGCCGTCTTGCGAGCCGCCTGGTGTCCGTCCGCCATCGTCGCGCGCGCTGCCGTCGAGCGGGCCGCTGCAGCCGGCCCGCTCAACACGCTGTCGGGCAGCTCGTCGACGACGCTGAATTCGGAGGCCGGGCGGGCCGCCTCGTCGCGCTCCTTGATCAGCAGCCAGGGCTCCTGGCGCTCGTTGCCGCGGCCGCGCATGCGCACCAGGGTCCAGGCGCCGTGCAGCTTCTCACCGTCGAGGAAAAACTTCAGCTTGCCGGCGCGGTAGCCGGCTTCCGGGTCGCCGATCGGCGTCCAGGTGCCGCGGTCCCAGACGATCACGGTGCCGGCGCCGTACTGCTTGGGCGGGATGACCCCCTCGAAGCTGGCATAGGCCAGCGGGTGGTCCTCGACATGCACCGCCATGCGTTTGTCATGCGGGTCGAAGCTGGGGCCCTTGGGCACGGCCCAGCTCTTGAGCGTGCCGCCCAGCTCCAGCCGGAAGTCGTAGTGCAGCCGGCGCGCCGCGTGTTTCTGGACCACGAAGGACAGCGCCTTGCCCGCTTTCCGGGCGGTGCCGCGCGGCTCCGGCGTGACACGGAAGTCGCGCTTGTCCCAGTAGCGGTCCAGGGCTTCTGGCATCTTGCGGGGGCCGCGCCGGCGCGAGCGTCAGGCGGCCCGCTTGCGCTTGGCCGGTGCGGAGGCCGGGGCTGCCTTGGTCGTCGCACGCGAGGCGGCCGTCTTGTGCGGCACCGCGGGGCTGGCCGCGGTCCGGCTGCTTCGGGCGCTGGTCTTGCGCGCGCTGGCGCCATCCTTGTCGGCGCTGCGGCGCGCAGCGGGTGCGGGCGATGGGGCCGCCGCGGTCTTGCCACCCACATGCATCGGCTTGACCTTGCCACCCCCATCGCCCGCAGCCGGTGCCTTGCCGGCGCGCTGCACGCTCTCGCGCAGTGCCGCCATCAAGTCGATCACCTGGGCCCCCTCGCGTGCCGCCGGTTCGTCGCCGGCCGGCGTCAGCGTGTGCGTTTCGCCGGCCTGGATGCGGGCCTCGATGCGAGCCAGCAGGTCCTCCCGATAGGTGTCGCGGTACTGCTCGGGCTGCCAGTCCTGCGACATCTCGTCCACCAGGCGCTCGGCCATCTCCAGCTCGCGCTGACCCACACCCACGGCTTTCAGCTCGCTCTCGGGCGCGTAGAGGTCCTCGGGCTGCAGCACCTCGTCGGGGAAACGCATCGTGTTGAGCATCAACACCTCACCCTGCACCAGCACGGCGGCCAGGCGCTGTTTGGTGTGGATCACCACCTTGGCCAGACCAGCGCGCCCGCTGCGGCGCATCACCTCGCGCAGCAGCGCATACCCTTTCTCGCCGCGCTTGCCGACTTCGAGGTAGTAGGGCACCTCGAAGTAGGCCGGTGAAATCGTGGCGGCGTCGACGAAGCCGAGGATGTCGACCGTCTGGGTGGCTTCCGGGTTGGCCTGCTTGAAGTCCTCGTCGCTCATCAACACGTACTCGCCGGGCTCGTAGGCGTAACCCTTGACGATGTTCTCGCTCTCGATGACCTTGCCGGTGCGCTTGTTGATGCGCTGGTAGCCCACCGGCGCCATGTCGCGCTTGTCCAGCCAGTCGAAGTCGAGATCCTTCTTGCGGGAGGCGGCGCGCAGCGTGACCGGGATGTGCACCAATCCAAAGGTGATCGCGCCTTTCCAAACTACACGTGCTGCCATGAGCGCATAGCAGCAAATGGTGTTCCTGTTAACTGCTAGCGTTGACAGTTTTTCGTTGTCGGCGGGTGTTGCGCCAGTAAATGGCCTGACCGGCGAGCGCGCTGCACAGCAAGGCGAGGTTGACGAACAGGAAGACCCAGTTCTGCAGCAGCGCGCTGTAGATGGAGAAGCCCAGCGAGGCGGCCGACTGGCCGATGAACAGCCAGGACGAGACGCCCGAGCTGTCGCCGCTCAGGTACTGCTTGCGCACCTGGTGGAAGATGGTCCAAAGAAGCACGGAGGCGCTGAGCCAGCCGATCAGCTCGGTTCCCATGTGAAGGATCTTTCTGAAGCAGTGAAAAGGTCAGGACGCGGGCTCAGCGCTGCGCCCCCTCGCGTGCGCTTTCGCGCACGGCCCGCGTGGCCGGCTTGCCACGCAAGCCCTCCAGCGCCTGGCGGCAGCCGTTCTCCTCGCCCTCGCCGGGGTCGATCAGCGGGACCACGGCGGCCAGCGGGTTGACGGCGGCCAGCGCCGCGGCGGCCAGCAGCTTGAGGCCCAGGGCCTTGCCCTCGAGCTTGACCTGCGGGTCGCGGAAGCTGCCTTCCACCCGCACCGGCGAGCGCAGCGACAGCGGCGAGAAGTCCTTGGGGCGGGCTGCGAGCGTGAGGCCCAGGCGTTCGTCGGCGAGCGAGAGGTCGCCGCTGATGAGCACCAGGGTGTCGGGGGTGTCGATGACACCCACCTCGGTGTTCAGCCGGCCGTCCTGCGCCTTGAACTGCGCTACCGCGCAGTGCATGGGCAGCGATTCGTCGCCCTTGATGAGGACGCCCAGGGCCTGGGCGACGTCGATGCCCAGCGCCTCGACGATCAGGTGCGAGATCTTGCCCCGGCGGATCCAGACGGCTGCGGTGCCGTCGAGCGATCCCAGCATGGCAGCGGTCGAGCGACCGGCGCCTCGGAACTTCGCCTGCCCACCCAGCACGCCGCCCACATAGCCCGGCGCCGCTGCGGCCGTGTCGGCGGCGGCCCGGTTGTTGCGCGCCTTGATCCAGCGCTCCAGGTCGATGCCGGCCCAGCGCAGGTCGATGTCCCAGAGCGGCTGCTGGGCCGGCCGGCCGTCCAGGCCGATGCTGCCGCGCACCTCGCCGCCGGAAGCTCGCGCCAGCAGCTCGGTGATGTGCAGCACGCCGTCGCGCAGCGCGATGCGGCCCTGCAGCGGCGTGAGGTCGCCGAGCAGGCCGGTGCCCAACTCCAGCTTGCGCAGGTTGACCTTGACGTCCGCATTCATCGCCTTCAGCGATGGGATGTTGAATTCGCGCGCCGGCAGCACCTGGCCGTCGGCCCGCTTGGGCTTGGCGGCGCCGGGCTCGCGCGCGCCGAAGGCGGGGCCGAGGTCGGCCAGGGTCAGGCTCTCGCCGCGCAGCTCGCCGGTCAACAGCGGCACCTCGGGGCGCCGGTCGTAGCTGAACTCGCCGGCCAGCCGGCTGCTGCCGACCGCGAGGCGGGCGACATCCGCCTTGTAGAGATCGCCGTCCTTGCTGAGGCGGCCTTTCATCTCGAACTCGGGCGTGGTCGGCAGGGTCACGCCCATCGGCGCACCGACCGCCGCCAGAGAGGGGCCGGAGACCGAGAACTCGCCCGAGATGCCCTGCAGCCGCAGGATGTCCACCGCCTGGCCCTTGAAGGCCAGCTTGGCCTTGCCGGCGCTGGCGTCCAGCGTGAGCGGCACCGGCGGGGCGTTTTCGTTCGGCGTCACCAGCGGCAGCAGGCCTTCCGACTGGATGCCGAAGTGGAACTTCGCGCCGGCGAAACGCTTGACGCCTTCGCGGTAGGCGCCGTCGCCCTCGATGACCAGGCCCTTGCCGCCGCCTTGCGAGCCTTCATCCGTGCGGGCGCGGGCCTGCATCTGCAGGCCGACGACCTCGTCCTGATAACGGACCTCGCCACCGCCGACCACCAGCCGGTCGAAGGTCGGCACCGGCGCCGCGCCCGGCTTGGGCGCCTGCTCGGGCGGGGCGAACTGCCAGTTGGCGCGGCCGTCGGCGCCGCGCCAGAGCGCCGCCTGCATGCGCTGCACCTCCAGCGCCTTGATGTGCAGCGCGGCGCCCGGCTCCTGCCGCAGCGGCATCAGCACGGTGGCGTAGGGCAGGGCCAGCACCACCTGGTCGGCCCGCACCAGTTCCTCCGGGTGGCCGCGCTCGATGGCCCAGGACGGCGCCCCGATCACGAAGCGGTCGCTGCGCAGGCGGATGCCGCCCAGCAGGCTGAGGCGGAAGTCCTCGCCGATCACGACCTCGCGCTGCAAGCGTTTCTCCAGCGTACGTTCAATGGGCTGCCGCAGGAAGGGCCAGCCAGCCATCTCACAGGCCGCGAAGGCGAGCACCAGCAGCGCCAGCAACAGCAAGGCAATGCCCCCCGGGCGGCGCCACAGGGGGTGGCGGGGCCGACCCGCCGGCAGCGGGGCGGCAGCGGGCGGGACAGATGACGGCGGTTGCGGGGTGTCGGTGGCATCGGTCACAAGGCCACTTCAGCAATCCACGTGCCGAAGCGCACTGCGGCGCTGTCGCCGGCTGGCGGCCCGCCGCGCGGCTGTCTTTTCTACGGCAAGGGCGGCAAGGGGCGCCGCGGCGGAGGGGGGAGAGCGGTCCTCCGCAGCGCAGCACCCGACGGGTGAGGACTGGCACCGGCGGGCAGACGCTTCGGCACGCCGATTGCCGCTGTCCTCTGCAGTCTCCCGGTGGCCGGCCGGTTCCTCCAGCGGCCGCCACAGGGCCGCCGGCCCGACGAGACGGCGGCGAGGACAACAACCACGAACAACCACGGAGCGACGTCGGCTGTGCTGAGCGATCACGACATCTACCTGTTCCGGGAAGGAACCCACGGCCGCCTCTACGACGCCCTCGGGGCCCACCTTGCCGACGACGGCCGGAGCGCCGGTTTCGCGGTCTGGGCTCCGAACGCCGAAGCGGTGAGCGTCATCGGCGACTGGAACGGCTGGAACGACCAGGCCCATCGCCTGGAGCCGCGCCCGGATGGCAGCGGCATCTGGGAAGGTTCGGTCAGCGGACCGCAGCGCGGTCACGCCTACAAGTACCGCATCCGCTCACGCCACGGCGGCGAACTGCTTGACAAGGCCGACCCCTTCGCCTGGTATGCCGAGCTGCCGCCGGCCACCGGCTCGCGGCTGTGGGACCTGGCCTACGAGTGGCAGGACCAGGAATGGATGGCGACACGCGCCGGCAAGAACGCCCTCGATGCCCCCATGTCGATCTACGAGGTGCACCCGGGCTCCTGGCGGCGCCGCGACGGCGAGTTCCTGCCGTGGCGGGAGCTGGCGCACGCGCTGGCCGACTACGTGCTGGAGATGGGCTTCACGCACGTCGAGCTGATGCCGGTCACCGAGCACCCCTTCTACGGCTCCTGGGGCTACCAGACCACCGGCTACTTCGCGCCCACCGCGCGCTACGGCACGCCGCAGGACTTCATGTACTTCGTCGACCACCTGCACGGCCGCGGCATTGGCGTGATCCTCGACTGGGTGCCCTCGCACTTCCCGTCCGACGCGCATGGACTGGCGCGCTTCGACGGCACCTATCTCTACGAGCACGCCGACCCCCGCCAGGGTTTCCACCCCGAGTGGAACTCCAGCATCTTCAACTACGGCCGCAACGAGGTGCGCAGCTTCCTGACCTCCTCGGCGCTGTTCTGGCTCGACAAGTACCACCTCGACGGGCTGCGCGTCGATGCGGTGGCCTCCATGCTCTACCTGGACTACGCGCGCAAGGACGGCGAGTGGATTCCCAATCGCCACGGCGGCAAGGAGAACCTGGAAGCGATCGAGTTTCTGCGCCGCATGAACGAGGCGGTCTACCGCGACCACCCGGACGTGGTGACCATCGCCGAGGAATCGACCGCCTGGCCCATGGTCTCACGGCCGACCTATCTCGGCGGCCTGGGCTTCGGCATGAAGTGGAACATGGGCTGGATGCACGATACCCTGGCCTACCTGAAGGAAGACCCGGTCCACCGCAAGTACCACCACGGCAAGCTGACCTTCTCGATGGTCTATGCCTTCAACGAGAACTTCGTGCTGCCGCTCTCGCACGACGAGGTGGTGCACGGCAAGGGCTCGCTGGTGAACAAGATGCCGGGCGACACCTGGCAGCAGTTCGCCAACCTGCGCGCGATGTACGGCTACATGTGGGCCCACCCGGGCAAGAAGCTGCTTTTCATGGGCGGCGAGTTCGGCCAGCGGCGCGAATGGACCCATGACGGCGAGCTCGAATGGTGGGTCACGCAGACCAGCCACCACGCAGGTGTGCAGCGTTTCGTGAAGGACCTCAACGCGCTTTACCGGCGTGAGCCGGCGCTGCACGAGGTCGACTTCGCCCACCCCGGCTTCGAATGGATCGAGGGCAACGACGCCGAGCACAGCGTGTTCGCCTTCCTGCGCAAGCCGGCCGACGGCGGTGCGCCGCTGCTGGTGGTCTGCAACCTCACGCCGCTGCCCCGCACCAATTACCTGCTCGGTGTTCCGGTGGCCGGCCGTTGGAGCGAGCTCATCAACAGCGACGCGCAGGACTACGGCGGCTCCGGCTGGGGCAACCTCGGCGGCGTCGAGGCGGCCCCGCTGCCCTCGCACGGCCAGCTGCAGGCCCTGAGCCTGACGCTGCCGCCCCTGGCCACCCTCATCCTGAAACCCGAAGCCGATGCCTAAGACGTCCAACCCCGCCGCCCCCGCCTCCGACGCCGCGAAGCCGCCGGTCAGGAAGACGGCCGCGGCCAAGCGGTCGGCAGCGGCGAAAAAGACGCCGACCGCCTCCCCGGTCGAAGCGGCGGCGCCGCCGGCCGCGAAAAGGCCCGCTGTCAGCGCCCGCCCCCCGGCGGCGCAGGCTGTGGACCTGCCCGGGGCCAATACGAAGGCGCTGGCGCAGGCCTCGCAGCCCGCGGTGTCCGGCGCCGGCAAGCCGGCTGCTGGGCGGGCACGCGCCGTCATCGATGCAGTGCTGCCCAACGTCGACGGTGGCCGTTTTGCCGTGAAGCGCGTCTGCGGCGAGCCGATGCAGGTCGAGGCGCACTGCTTCACCGATGGCCACGACGCACTGCGCGTTTTCCTGCTGTGGCGGTCGGAGGGCGAGAGCGCGCACCACGAAGTGGAAATGACGCTGCGCTACAACGACGAGTGGCTGGGCGAGTTCCCGCTCGAGGCGATGGGCCGCTACTTCTACACGGTGACCGCCTGGGTCGACCACTTCGAGTCCTGGCGCAAGGAGTTGCAACGCCGTGTCGAGCCCGCCGACATCCGCATCGCCGCCCAGGTCGGTGCCGGCCTGCTCGACGAAGCCGCGGCACGTGCCCAGGGTGACGACCGCCGCGCGCTGCAGGCCTGGGCGGTGCGGCTGCGCGAGCAGGGGCAGGCGAGCGACACCGATCCCGCGGCGCTCAAGGCGCAGGCGCTCGACGAGGGCCTGGCGGCCCTGACGCGGCGCTACCCCGACCGCAGCCTGGCCGTCACCTGGAGCCCCGAGCTGAGCGTGGTCGCCGACCGCGAGCGGGCCCGCTTCAGCAGCTGGTACGAGCTGTTCCCGCGCTCGGCCTCGCCGGAACCCGGCCGCCACGGCACCTTCCGGGACGTGGAGGCGCGTCTGCCCTATATCGCGCGGCTGGGTTTCGATGTCATCTACTTCCCGCCCATCCACCCGATCGGTCGCGAGAAGCGCAAGGGCAAGAACAACGCCCTGGCAGCACAGCCCGGCGACGTCGGCAGCCCCTGGGCCATCGGCGCCGCCGAGGGCGGCCACAAGGACATCCTGCCGGAGCTGGGCACGCCGGAGGACTTTCGCCGCCTGGTGGCGGCCGCGCGCGAGCAGGGCATGGAGCTGGCGATGGACATCGCCTACCAGTGCGCACCCGACCACCCCTATGTCGAGCAGCACCCGAGCTGGTTCCGCTGGCGCCCTGACGGCACCGTGCAGTACGCCGAGAACCCGCCCAAGAAGTACCAGGACATCTACCCCTTCAACTTCGAGAGCGAAGACTGGGCCGGCATGTGGGACGAGCTCAAGAGCGTGATCGACCACTGGGTGGGCGAGGGCGTGTCCATCTTCCGCGTCGACAACCCGCACACCAAGGCCTTCGCCTTCTGGGAATGGGCCATCGCCGAGGTCAAGCGCGAGCACCCGGAGGTGATCTTCCTGGCCGAGGCCTTCACCCGGCCCAAGGTCATGCACCGGCTTGCCAAGCTGGGCTTTACCCAGTCCTACACCTACTTCACCTGGCGCAATACCAAGCAGGAGCTGATCGAGTACTTCACGGAGCTGAGCCAGGGGCCGGGCCGCGAGTATTTCCGGCCCAACGTCTGGCCCAATACCCCGGACATCCTGCATGAGGCGCTGCAGTCGGGCGAGCGCGCCACCTTCATGGCCCGCCTGGTGCTGGCCGGCACCCTGTGCGCCAACTACGGCATCTACGGCCCCGCCTACGAGCTCATGGAGCACCTGCCGCGCGAGCACGGCAGCGAGGAGTACCTGCATTCCGAGAAGTACCAGCTGCGCCACTGGGACCTGGAGCGGCCCGACAGCCTGTCCAGCTTCATCGCACGGGTCAATGCGATCCGGCACGAGAACCGCGCACTGCAGTCGGACTGGAGCCTGTTGTTCTGCCCGGTCGACAACGACCAGCTGATCGCCTATGCCAAGCGCAGCCCCGACGGCGAGAACGTGGTGCTGTCGGTGGTCAACCTGGACCCGCACCATACGCAGTCGGGCTGGGTCGAGATCGACCTGGAGCAGCTGGGCGTGGAGGCCGACCGGCCCTACCAGATGCACGACCTGCTGAGCGGGCAGCGCTTCACCTGGCGGGGCGGGCGCAACTTCGTGATCCTGGACCCGCGGCGCTCGCCGGCGCACGTGTTCCGGGTGCGCCGCCACCTGCGCAGCGAAAAGGATTTCGACTACTTCGAATGAGGTCCACGCCATGATGAACACAGCGCCGACCCGCAGTGCCGTACCGGGTCACGTACTGAGCGCCAACCCGGCCCTCGACGAGGCGCTCTGGTACAAGGACGCGGTCATCTACCAGGTCAACGTCAAGGCGTTCTACGACTCCAACGACGACGGCATCGGCGACCTCAAGGGGCTGACCTCCAAGCTCGACTACATCAAGGAGCTGGGCGTCAACACGGTCTGGCTGATGCCCTTCTACCCCTCGCCGCTGCGCGACGACGGCTACGACATCTCGGACTACCACAACATCCACCCGATGTACGGCAATCGCACCGACTTCCGGGTGATGCTGCGCGAGGCCCACCGGCGCGGGCTCAAGGTGATCACCGAGTTGGTCATCAACCACACCTCGGACACCCACCCCTGGTTCCAGGCCGCGCGCCGCGCGCCGCCGGGATCGACCAAGCGCAACTACTACGTCTGGAGCGACGACGACCAGAAGTACAAGGGCACGCGCATCATCTTTACCGACACCGAGACCTCCAACTGGACCTGGGACCCGGTCGCCAAGGCCTACTACTGGCACCGCTTCTTCAGCCACCAGCCCGACCTCAACTTCGACAACCCGCACGTGCTGAAGGCGGTGTTCCGCACCATGCGCTTCTGGCTCGACATGGGAGTGGACGGCTTCCGGCTCGACGCGATTCCCTACCTGATCGAGCGCGACGGCACCAACAACGAGAACCTGCCCGAGACCCACGCGGTGATCAAGCAGCTGCGTTCGGCGATCGACTCGCGCTACAAGAACCGCTTCCTGCTGGCCGAGGCCAACCAGTGGCCCGAGGACGTGCGCGAGTACTTCGGCGACGGCGACGAGTGCCACATGTGCTACCACTTCCCGCTGATGCCGCGCATCTACATGAGCATCGCGCAGGAGGACCGCTACCCCATCATCGAGATCATGCAGCAGACCCCGGAGATCCCGGAGGGCTGCCAGTGGGCCATCTTCCTGCGCAACCACGACGAGCTGACGCTCGAGATGGTGACGAGCAAGGAGCGGGACTACATGTACAACACCTATGCCGCCGACCCGCGCGCCCGCATCAACCTCGGCATCCGGCGGCGGCTGGCGCCCCTGATGGAAAACGATCCGGACCGCGTCAAGCTGATGAACAGCCTGCTGCTGTCGATGCCGGGCTCGCCCATCATCTACTACGGCGACGAGATCGGCATGGGCGACAACGTCTTCGTCGGCGACCGCAACGGCGTGCGCACGCCGATGCAGTGGAGCCCTGACCGCAACGCCGGCTTCTCGCGCGCCGATCCGCAGCGGCTCTACCTGCCACCCATCATGGACCCGATCTACGGCTACCAGTCGGTCAATGTCGAGGCCCAGTCACGCGCGCAGAGCTCGCTGCTCAACTGGACCCGCCGCATGCTCGCGGTGCGCAAGACCAGCAAGGCCTTCGGACGCGGCAAGCGCAGCTTCCTCAAGCCCGGCAACCGCAAGATCCTGGCCTATCTGACCGAGTACGGCGAGGACGTGATCCTGTGCGTTGCCAATCTCAGCCGCACCGCCCAGCCGGTGGAGCTGGACCTGGCGCGCTTCAAGGGCCGGGTGCCGGTGGAGCTGCTCGGCCGCGTGACCTTCCCGCCGATCGGCGAACTGCCCTACCTGCTGACGCTGCCGGCCTACGGCTTCTACTGGTTCCGCCTCGCCACCGACGTCGAGGTGCCGCAGTGGCACGACGAGCGCATGGCGCCCGAGGACCGGCCGGTGCTGGTGCTGTTCGACGGCTGGAACAGCCTGTTCCGGGACCAGGTGGTGCCCTGGCGTATCGGCATGGCCGAGAAGACCCGGGCCCAGTTCGAGAACGAGGCGGTGCCGCGTTTTGTCGAGACCCAGCGCTGGTACGCGAGCAAGGACGCGAGCGTCAAGCGTGCCGCGCTGTGCGACCACGCCTTCTGGCGCGAAGGCGAGCTGACCTGGCTGCTGCCGCTGTTCGAACTCGAAGGGCCGCCGGAACGCTCGCGCTACTTCATGCCGCTGGCGCTGGCCTGGGAGGATCGCGACGAGGCCCGCCTGCCGGGGCTGATCCCGGCCATGGTCGCCAAGGTGCGGCAGCAGGCCAATGTCGGCGTGATGGCGGATGCTTTCAACGACGAGGTGTTCTGCCGCGCGGTGGTGACCGCCATCGGCACCGGCAGGGACATGGCGACTCAGCGCGGCCGGCTCCTGTTCCGCCCGACCTCGGCGTTCCGGGAGATCGCCGGCGACGACGTCTCCAAGCTGCCGGTGGGCCGACCGGGAGCGCAGAGCAGCAACACCGTCGTGACGCTGGACGAGCGGCTGTTCCTCAAGGGCTATCGGCGCGTGCGCCCGGGCATCAACCCCGAGTTGGAGATGGGCCGCTACCTGACCGAGGTGGTGCGCTACGCGCACTGCGTGCCGGTCGCCGGCGCGCTCGAGTATGTCGACGCCAACGGCGTGCAGAGCACGCTCGCGCTGGTGCAGGCCTACGTCTCCAACCAGGGCGACGGCTGGGACTACAGCGTCGCCTACCTGGAGCGTTTCCTGGACGAGCGCCGCACCGGAACGGCAGAGCTGCCGGAGGACGTGCACGGGGCCTACGTGGAACTGATCCGCACCCTGGGCCGACGCACCGCCGAGCTGCACATCGCGCTGGCCACGCGCAGCGGCGATCCCGCCTTCGACCCCGAGCCGCTGCGTGACGAGGACTTGCAGGTGCTGCGCCTGCAGGCCATCGAGGAAACCGAGTCGACCTTCAAGCTGCTGCAGGCCAGCATGGCGCAGCTGCCGCAGGCGGCCCAGGCCGACGCCCAGGCCTTGCTGGCGCGGCGCGAGCAGGTGTTGGCGCGCATTGACGTCGCCACGGCCCGCCTGCCCGAGGCGCTGAAGACGCGTTATCACGGCGACTTCCATCTGGGGCAGGTGCTGCTGACCAAAAACGACTTCGTCATCATCGACTTCGAAGGCGAGCCGGCGCGCAGCTTCGAGGAGCGCCGCGCCAAGCAGTCGGCGCTGCGCGACGTGGCGGGCATGCTGCGGTCCTTCAACTATGCGCACTGGGAAGGCCTGCGCCGGGTCGCCGAGGACAGCGAGCAGTTCCGCCGGCTGGCGCCCTTTGCGCGCGCCTGGGAGGCGCAGGTGCGACTGGCCTTCCTGCAGTCCTACGCGGAGACCGCGGCGATGGGCGGGCTCTACCCCTCGCTGGTGCCGGTGCAGGGGCTGCTCGACCTGTTCGAGCTGGAGAAGGCGCTCTACGAGCTGCGCTACGAACTCGGCAACCGCCCCGACTGGGTCGCCATCCCGCTGCACGGGATCGCCGGCCTGGCCGGCTGATCGACATCGCAGGCACGCGACGGCGTACCGTGCACGGCTAGGGAGACAACATGGAAAGCGTCGACATCCTGCTCGATCCGGTGCGGGTTTTTCTCGCCCAGGTCGGCGTGTTCCTGCCGCGGCTGCTGATTGCGCTGGTGGTGCTGATCGGCGGCTGGCTGCTCGCCAAGGTGATCCGCTTCGCGATCGAGAAGACGCTGCGGGCCCTCAACTTCAACGTGCTGACCGAGCGCGCCGGCATGGACGGGTTCCTGCGCCAGGGGGGTGTGCAGACCGACACCTCGCGCATCATCGGGCTGCTGGTGTACTGGCTGGTGATCCTCGGTGCGCTCGTGATCGCCTTCAATGGCCTGGGGCTGACCTACATCACCGAGCTGCTGGGCCGGGTGGTGCTGTTCGTGCCGCATGTCATCGTCGCGCTGGTGATCCTGGCCTTCGGCACCTACTTCGCGCGTTTCGTCAGTGAAACCGTGATCACCTACGCACGCAACATCGACCTCAAGGACGCCGAGCTGCTCGGCGCGCTGGCGCGCTACGCGATCATCACCTTCGTCGTGCTGATCGCGCTCGACCAGCTGGCTATCGGCGGCGACATCGTGCGTGAAAGCTTCCTCATCATCCTGGCCGGGGTGGTGCTGGCCGTCGCGCTGGCCTTCGGCCTGGGTGGCAAGGACTGGGCCGCCGACAAGCTGGAGCGCTGGTGGCCCAGCACCCGGGCGCCGCGCTCCGGGCGCCGCCCCGACGACGGCGACGATCTCACGCCCTGAACACGCCGCCCCTTATGAACCCGACTCGACACGACGAGCGGATCGGCATCGTCTGGCCCGGCCGACCCTATCCCTTCGGCGCCACCTGGGACGGCGAGGGCGTGAACTTCGCGGTCTTCTCCGAGCACGCCGAGAGCGTGGAGCTGTGCCTGTTCGATGCGGACGGCCGCCGCGAGCTGCAGCGCATCCCGCTGCGCGAGCGCAGCGACGACATCTGGCACTGCTACCTGCCGGAGGCGCGCCCGGGCCTGGCCTACGGCTTCCGGGTACACGGGCCCTACCGGCCCGAGGACGGCCACCGCTTCAACCCGCACAAGCTGCTGGTCGATCCCTATGCCAAGGACCTGGTGGGCGAGCTGCGCTGGAGCGACGCGCTCTACGGCTACACCATCGGCCACAAGAAGGAGGACCTGTCGCTGGACCGACGCGACAGCGCGCCCTTCATGCCCAAAGCGCGGGTGCTGGAGACCGCCTTCACCTGGGGCGACGACCGCCGCCCCGAGGTGCCCTGGGCCGACATGGTGATCTACGAGCTGCATGTGCGCGGCTTCACCAAGACGCACCCGCGGGTGCCGCCGCGCCTGCAGGGCACCTATGCGGCGATGGCCTGCGCGCCGGTGATCGACCACCTGCAGCGGCTCGGCGTCACCACCGTCGAGCTGATGCCCACGCACAGCTTCATCGACGAGCGCAGCCTGGCCGAGAAGGGGCTGCACAACTACTGGGGTTACAACACCCTGGGCTTTTTCGCGCCGCAGATGCGCTACAGCGCCTCGCGCAAGGTCAAGGAGTTCAAGACCATGGTCAAGGCCCTGCACTCGGCCGGGATCGAGGTCCTGCTCGACGTGGTCTACAACCACAGCTGCGAGGGCAACCACCTGGGGCCGACGCTGTCCTTCCGCGGCCTGGACAACGGCTCCTACTACAAGCCGGTGCCGGAAGACCGGCGTTACTACGCCGACTTCACCGGCTGCGGCAACACGCTGAACCTGGTGCATCCGCGTGTGCTGCAGCTGGTCATGGACTCGCTGCGCTACTGGGTCGAGGAGATGCACGTCGACGGCTTTCGCTTCGACCTGGCGCCGGCGCTGGCGCGCGCCCGCGGCAAGGTGGAACACCTGAGCGGCTTTTTCACGGCGATCTGCCAGGACCCGGTGCTCAACCGCGTCAAGCTGGTCGCCGAGCCCTGGGACCTGGGCCAGGACGGCTACCAGGTCGGGCGCTTCCCGGCCGGCTGGGCCGAGTGGAACGACCGCTACCGTGACGGCATGCGGGCCTACTGGAAGGGCGACCGCGGCTTGATCGGCGAGGTGGCACGCCGCGTTACCGGCTCCAGCGACCTCTACGAGTCGGCCGGCAAGCGGCCCCACGCCAGCATCAACTTCGTCACCGCACACGACGGCTTCACGCTGCACGACCTGGTCTCCTACAACAACAAGCACAACCATGCCAACGGCGAAGACAACCGCGACGGCACCGACCACAACCGATCGTGGAACTGCGGCGTCGAGGGCCCGACCGAGGATGCCGGGATCCGTCAGCTGCGCGAGCGGCAGAAGCGCAACTTCCTGACCACCGTGCTGCTCTCGCAGGGAGTGCCGATGCTGCTGGCCGGCGACGAGTTCGGCCACAGCCAGGACGGCAACAACAACGCCTACTGCCAGGACAACGCGCTGAGCTGGATCGACTGGCGGGAGACGCCCGAACGCCGGGCGCTGCTCGGTTTCGTGCAGCGTGTGGTGGCGTTGCGGCGGGGCCACCGCACCTTCCGGCGGCGCGGCTTTTTCGTCGGCCAGTCGCGCGAGGGCGATTTCAAGGACCTGGTCTGGCTGACCCCCGACGGTCGCGAGATGACCGAGGCCGACTGGAGCGACGCCGAGGCCCGCTGCTTCGGCATGTGCATCTTCGGCGCCGGCATTCCCGACGTCGATGGGCGCGGCGAGCCGATCCGCGACGACGACTTTCTGGTGATGTTCAACGCCCACCACGACGACGTGCACTTTGTCATGCCACCGCTGCCCGGGGCGTCTTGGCAGGCCCTGCTCGACACCCGCTACGAAACGGGCGAGCCGCCGCCGACGCTCTATCCTCAGGGCAAGACCTATGCGCTGTGCGGCCGCTCCATGGCGGCGCTGACGCGCTCCGCTTCGCTCGCACAGGGGCTGCCGCCGGCCCCCCCGACCGAGGGGGGTGCCGACGACGTCTGACGACACAGTTCACAAGGTCGTGACAAGCTGCCGTCTAATGTTTCACGTTGCTCGAGCAGCTACGGACTTGCCTGATATACGCACGCGAGCCCGTCTCTAAACTCCTCCTCAATGTCAGCCGGCGGGGCACTTCACGAGGCAGCCCGGCCGGTCACCCCCAGTTGCAGCCCGCCCGGCTGCCGGAGTGAAGAGATGAAATACGCCGACCCCAGCTGTCCCGAGCTGCTGCCCGACCTGCAGGAGAACGACGAGCTTCCCGAGCAGGTCGTCGCGCCGGCCGCGAACACCCCGCGGCACGAGTTGCTGATGCCCGGGCCGGGCCTGGTGGAGCGCTGCAGCCGCGAGTCGCTGCGCCTGCTGCAGGACAACCTGACACCGCAGGGCATCCTTGCCGCCAGCCGTACCGCAGCGGCCGAGGCGCGCAGCTACACCCGCATCTTCGGCCGCGATGCGGCGATCTGCGTGCTCGCGATGGCCGGCAGCGGCGTCGAGGCGCTGGAGCAGGGCGCCGTCGCCAGCCTGGACTCGCTGGCCCGCCTGCAGGCCCCCAACGGGCAGATCCCGAAATACGTCGACCCCGAGGGGCAGGACGCCGACTTCTGGTACCTCGGCTGCATCGACGCCACGCTCTGGTGGCTGATCGCGGTGGATCACACCCGCCGGCATGGCGCAGTGGCCGGGCTGGAAGGCCGCTGGGAGACAGAGGTGCAGCGGGCGCTGTTGTGGCTGCAGGCGCAGGAGCACCAGCGCTTTTTCCTGCTGCAGCAGAACGAGGCGAGCGACTGGGCCGACATCATGCCGCGCTCGGGTTTCGTGCTCTACACCAATGCGCTCTGGTACCGCGTCAAGCAGTTGTTCGACCTGCCCCACCAGCAGGAGACGCACTACCACTTCAACCACGTCTTCCACCCCTTCCAGCAGGAGCTGCCCGAGTACCGGCGCACCCGGCTGCTGGGCCACTACGCGCGCCGCGGGCAGCGCAACCCCGGGCTCTACCTGAGTTTCGTGAACCTGTCCTTCGCCGGCGAGGAGGGCGATGTCTTCGGCAATGTGCTGGCCGTGCTGTACGGGCTGGCGGGCGATTCGATGGCGCACGGCATCGTCAAGACCCTCGTCAATGCCGGCGTCTCCGATCCCTACCCCATCCGCACCGTCACGCGGCCGATCACGCCTGGCGATGAGCTGTGGCGCCTCTACATGGCGCGCCACAAGCAGAACCACCCGCACCAGTACCACAACGGCGGCATCTGGCCCTTCATCGGCGGCTTCTGGGCCATGGCATTGGCAAGCCTGGGCCAGCACGAGGTCGCCCGCAAGGAGCTGGCCAAGCTCGCCCTGACCAACAGCCTGGACGGCTGGCGTTTCACCGAGTGGTTCCACGGTCAGAGTTTCGAGCCGATGGGCATGGCGGGACAGAGCTGGAACGCGGCAGCCTTCCTGATGGCCCGCCAGGCGATAGAGACCGGCCGGTTCGCGATGTGAGGCCGGCCCGCCCGAGGGGCGGCCGGACCTTCAGCCCCCGGCGCAGGACGCGTTCGGGGCCTCCGCCGCCTGGCCGGCCGGGACGCCCCAGCCGGTGTCCTGCGTCGGCAGGGCCAGCAGCAGTTCGGCGATCTCGACCGGCTTGCGCAGATGGGCAAAAAATCCCGCCTTCAGGATGCGCGCATGCGCCCGGGCCGCCGGCCAGCCGGTCAGCGCAATCAGGCGGGCGTGGCTGCCCCAGCCGGTTTGCCGGAACAGGCGGGCTGCTTCCAGGCCACTCACCCCCGGCATGCCGATGTCGGTGATCACGACCTCCGGGCGCAGCACCTCGCCCAGCCGCAGCCCCTCGGTCGCGCTGTGGGCCACCAGGGCCTGGTGGCCATAAAAGAGCAGCAGGTCGGCCAGGCCGCGGGCTGCGTCGGCGTCGTCGTCCACGATCAGGATACGCACGTATCAACCTCCATCAGGGGTCAAGCAAGGTCCGTGCCCCGGCATTCGCGGCCGGGGACAGAGCGCGGCATAGCGATTGCTCAACCAGCGACACTGGTTTCGACGAGCACATTCCATGAGCGATCACTTCGATACCGCCCGACTACAAGAAGGTTCCCCGTTTCCGCGTGGCGCCACCTTTGACGGCAAGGGAGTCAACTTTGCGATCTTCTCGGCGCACGCCACCAAGGTGGAGGTCTGCCTCTTTGACGAGGCGGGCGAGCGCGAAACCGCGCGCATCGTGCTGCCCGAATACACCGATGAGGTGTGGCACGGCTACGTGGCCGGGCTGCAGCCCGGCACCCGCTACGCCTACCGGGTTCACGGCCCATACGAACCCGACGCCGGCCACCGCTTCAATCCCAACAAGCTGGTGCTGGACCCGTATGCCAAGGCGCATGTCGGCCAGCTGCGCTGGGCGCCCGAGCTGTTCGGCTACACCCTGGGCCACCCGGACGCCGACCTGAGTTTCGACCAGCGCGACAGCGCGGCCTTCATGCCCAAGTGTGTGGTGGTCGACTCTCGCTTCGAATGGAAGCAGACCGACCGCATCCGGGTGCCGTGGGACCGCACCGTGATCTACGAGACCCATCTGCGCGGCTACACCAAGTTGCACCCGGCCGTGCCCGAGCACTTGCGGGGCACCTTCGCCGGCTTCGCAGCGGATGCAGTGGTCGAGGGCATCCGCGAGCTCGGCGTGACCAGCGTCGAGCTGCTGCCGATCCAGATGTACGTGAGCCAGCAGTCGCTGATCGACAAGGGCCTGTCCAACTACTGGGGTTACGACACGCTGGGCTTTTTCGCGCTGCACCCCGCCTATATGAGCACGCCGTGGATCGACGAGTTCAAGGCGATGGTGGACCGCTACCACGCCGCCGGCCTCGAAATCATCCTCGATGTCGTCTACAACCACACGCCCGAAGGCAACGAGCTGGGCCCGACGCTCTCCTTCAAGGGGGTGGACAACGCCAGCTACTACCGCCTGATGCCGGACCAGCCGCGCTACTACATCAACGACACCGGCACCGGCAACACGCTCAACCTCAGCCACCCCCGCGTGCTGCAGATGGTGACCGACAGCCTGCGCTACTGGGCCACCGAGATGCGGGTGGACGGCTTCCGCTTCGACCTGGCGACCATCCTCGCGCGCGAGCCGCACGGCTTTGACGACGGCGGCGGTTTCCTCGACAGCTGTCGGCAGGACCCGGTGCTCTCCAGCGTGAAGCTCATCGCCGAACCCTGGGACTGCGGGCCGGGCGGCTACCAGGTGGGCCGTTTCCCGCCCGGCTGGGCCGAGTGGAACGACAGCTTCCGGGATACCGTGCGGGGCTGGTGGAAGGGCGAGGAGGGCCTGGCGCCCGAGCTGGCGAAGCGCTTGACCGCCTCCGGCGACAAGTTCAACCGGCGCGGCCGCCGCCCCTGGGCCAGCGTCAACTTCGTTGCCGCCCACGACGGCTTCACGGTCAACGACCTGGTCAGCTACAACGACAAGCACAACGAGGCCAACGGCGAGGACAACCGCGACGGGCATTCCGACAACCGCTCCTGGAACTGCGGCGCCGAGGGCCCGAGCGACGATCCCGAGATCGTCGAATTGCGCGAACGCCAGAAACGCAACCTGCTGGCGACCCTGCTGCTGGCGCAGGGCACACCCATGCTGCTGGCTGGCGACGAGTTCGGCCGCACGCAGCGGGGCAACAACAACGCCTACTGCCAGGACAACGAGATCTCCTGGGTGGATTGGCAGGGCATCGACGAGCGGGGCAGGGCGCTGACGAACTTCGTGCGCAAGCTGCTCGCGCTGCGCCACGCGCTGCCGGTGCTGCATCGCAGCCGCTTCCTGACCGGCGAATGGAACGAGGCGCTGCAGGTCAAGGACGCCACCTGGTTGAGCCCGGACGGCAGCGAGCTCACGCCCGAGCAGTGGAGCGACCCGACGATGCGCTGCTTCGGGGTGGTGCTCGATGGGCGCGCCCAGGCCACCGGCATCCCGCGGCGCGCCTCGGACGCGACCTTGCTGCTGGTCCTGAACGCCTGGCAGGACCTGGTCGAGTTCACCCTGCCCGAGGTGCCGGGCGGCTCGCGCTGGACCTGCCTGGTGGACACCAACGCGCCCGACCTCGAACGCTTGCCGGAGATCGACGCCGGCGACAGTTACCAGGTGACCGGGCGTTCGCTGCTGCTGCTGAAGCTGAACGCGCCGAGCACAGCGGAGTCGACCTTCGCGCAGCTGGAGACGGTGCTGACAGGTTCGGGCGAGGCGCCCTGACCCCTGAGGGCCGCTACGCGGTGGCGGCCCCTCTCCTTACAGTTCCAGCACGAACACCTGGGCGGCAGCTCTTTCCTGTAGGTTGTGGCCTTCCAGCGGCCCGGCCCACTCCGGCGACGCACCGGCGGCCAGGGGTGTCAGCCCGAAGGTCATGACCGCGACTTCCTCAGAAGTGCCGTCGATTTCGGCGACGAGGCGGCGTTCGGCGTCGAAGAGCTTGGCGATCATTGGCCCGCCCGCTTCGATCAGCACGAGATACCTGGCCGGGTTGGGTTTGTGCATAGGTGCTCCATCGGCTCGCTGGGGTCGAGCCTAGCATGCATGGGAAGTACCTGGCGTCGGGAGGATGCCGACAGCGCGGCCGCGCGCCGGCCGCGGCGCTTAGAATCGCGCCTGGACCGCGTCTGGCGGCCCCACGTCTGCCCGTAGCTCAACTGGATAGAGCAACTGCCTTCTAAGCAGTAGGTCGGGGGTTCGAGTCCCTCCGGGCAGGCCAGCTGCAGCGGCCTGCTTGCTACCGCTGCGCGACTCAGCGCCGCTGGTACTGCTGCGAACCGAACAGCACCTCGCGCGCCTTGTCGTCCGTCAACTCCTTGCGTGCCTTGGCCAGCACCTCGACGCCGCGCTGGACTGCCGGTCGCTCGGCGATCTCGTCGAACCAGCGCTTGAGGGCCGGATAGTCGGCCCAGTCTATGCCCTGGTTCTTCCACGAACGCAGCCATGGAAAGATCGCGATGTCGGCGATGCTGTAGGTGTCGCCGCCGATGTAGCGGCTCTGGCCCAGCCGCTTGTCCATCACGCCGTAGAGCCGCTTCGCCTCGTTGGTGTAGCGGTCGATCGCGTAGGAGATCTTCTCCGGCGCGTACATCCGGAAGTGGTGCGCCTGGCCCAGCATGGGGCCTACGCCACCCATCTGGAACATCAGCCACTGGAGCACCTCGAACTTTTCCCGGTCCCCCTGGGGCAGGAAACGGCCGGTCTTGGCCGCAAGATAGAGCAGAATGGCACCCGACTCGAACAAGGAGATCGGCCGGCCGTCCGGCCCGACCGGGTCGACGATGGCCGGGATCTTGTTGTTCGGGCTGATGTCCAGAAAGTCCGGCTTGAACTGGTCGCCGGCGCCGATGTCGACTGCAATCGCCTTGTAGGGCAGGCCGCACTCTTCGAGCATGATGTGCACTTTGTGGCCGTTGGGCGTTGCCCAGGAATACACTTCGATCATCTGGCGCTACTCCGTTGCTGTTGGTGGTGGCTGATCGCTGGAATCTAGCAGGGTGTTGAAAAGCCCGTCGGGACGCGGCCTGAGCCTGTGAACCACTGGAGTGAACACAGGTCCGGGCGGCGGCCCCCATCGTACGAAAAACGATGCTGAATGCACTGAAACGCTGGTTGGGGGGACCCGGGCCCGTCGTCGACCTTGCGTCGGTCGAGGCCTGGGCCCTGGGTCGGGGCTATCAATTGCGACGGGATCGGGAGTCGCTCAAGGTCCTGATGGAAGGCGACTACGACGGCGAGCGCTGGCGGCTCGAGTACGGCCCGCCGCAGCGCGCTTACATCGATGGCCTGGAACTGCGCATGCGCATGGAGCTGCACCTGCCGCCCACGCTCAACGTGCTCCTGATGACCCGCGTCCTGAAGGACAAGCTGGAAACCGCGGCCTTCGAGCGTTTCACCAAGCGGGTGGAGACCCACATCGACACCGCGTCGCCGGAAGAGATGCGCTGGCTGGCCATGTACCCCAAGGTCGCGCTGCCGTCCTCGCCACCGCTGAAGCAGCACTTCGGCATGGTCTCCAACGCGCCGCACGCGGCGTCCGGCTGGGTGCAGGGGCCGCTGGGCGAGCGGCTGTCGGTGCAGGCCGTGAGCACGCTGGAGGGGGTGCCCTTCGTCCTGATGACCCTCAGGGGGCGTCTCTACCTGCGCATGCGCCTGCCCAAGCTGCCGCTGTCGCTGCTGGAGGAGGTGGTGGAGCTGTTTCGCCTGGCCGCCGAGCGCGCCAAGGAGGCCATGTTGGCCTGGGAGGAGGACAGCGACGGCTCCTGGATGAGCACCACCTCGATCGCCTGGCAGCACGACTCCCACATCGAGCTGCCGCTCGACTCGCAGCCCCCGCCGGTCAAGCCGCCGAAATAAAAAAGCCCCGGCAGCGCATGCCGGGGCCGCAGGGGCCGCAGCCCCGGGGCTCAGGCGGCGTGCTTGCCCAGCTCGATCTTCGCGATGGCGTTGCGGTGCACCTCGTCGGGGCCGTCCGCCAGGCGCAGGGTGCGGGCCTGGGTGTAGAAGGAGGCGAGCGGGAAGTCGTCGCAGACACCGCCACCGCCGTGGGCTTGCAGCGCCCAGTCGATCACCTGGCAGGCCATGTTGGGCGCCACCACCTTGATCATCGCGATCTCGGCCTTGGCGGCCTTGTTGCCGGCGACGTCCATCATCCAGGCGGCCTTGAGGGTCAGCAGGCGCGCCTGGTCGATCTTGCAGCGGGCCTCGGCGATGCGCTCCTGGGTGACGGTCTGCGCGGCCACCGGCTTGCCGAAGGCCACGCGCGCCGAGGCGCGCTTGCACATCAGCTCCAGCGAGCGCTCGGCCAGGCCGATCAGGCGCATGCAGTGGTGGATGCGGCCGGGGCCGAGGCGGCCCTGCGCGATCTCGAAGCCGCGGCCTTCGCCCAGCAGCATGTTGGACGCCGGCACGCGCACGTTCTCGAACAGCACCTCCATGTGGCCGTGCGGTGCGTCGTCGTAGCCGAACACGTTGAGCGGCCGCAGGATCTTGACGCCCTTCGTCTCGGTGGGCACCAGGATCATGGACTGCTGCTGGTGGCGCGGCGCCTCGGGGTCGGTCTTGCCCATGAAGATCATGACCTTGCAGCGCGGATCGCCGGCGCCCGAGGTCCACCACTTGCGGCCGTTGATGACGTATTCGTCGCCCTGGCGCTCGATGCGGGCGCAGATGTTGGTCGCGTCGGAGGAGGCCACCTCGGGTTCGGTCATCGCGAAGGCGCTGCGGATCTTGCCCTCCAGCAGGGGCTGCAGCCACTGGCGCTTCTGCTCCTCGGTGCCGTAGCGCACCAGCACTTCCATGTTGCCGGTGTCGGGCGCCGAGCAGTTGAAGACCTCGCTGGACCAGGGCACCCGGCCCATGATTTCAGCCAGCGGCGCGTATTCCTGGTTGCTCAGGCCGGCGCCGAGCGTGCTGTCGGGCAGGAACAGGTTCCACAGACCCGCCTCGCGTGCCTTGGGCTTGAGCTCCTCCAGCAATTGCAGCGGCGTCCAGCGCTTGCCCGCGCGGGTGTTGGCCTCGATCTCTTCGTTGAAGCGGGCTTCGTTCGGGTAGATGTGCTGGGCCATGAAAGCCGTCAGGCGGGCCTGCAGCTCTTTGGTCTTGGGAGAGTAGTCGAAGTCCATGGGATCTCCGTGGTGGGTATGGGAGCGGCGCGGGCGCGCGGCGGCGCCCGCGGCGGATCAGTCGCGCACGTTCTGTGCGAAGCGCCAGGCCATCTCGGCCATCGGACGGGCGCCGGCGGCGGTCTGCTTGGCCTGTGCGCTCGAGGCGGTACCGTCGACCACCCGTTTCGCGATGCCCTGCATGATCCCGGCGATGCGGAACATGTTGTAGGCCATGTAGAAGTTCCAGTCCGCCATCACCGCGTCAGGGTCGGCGCGGCCGGTGCGCTCGCAGTAGCGGCTCACGTACTCGCGTTCGACCGGGATGCCGAGCCCGGCATGGTCCAGCCCGCCGATGCCGCGAAAAGTGCCGGGCGGGATGTGCCAGGCCATGCAGTGGTAGCTGAAGTCGGCCAGCGGGTGGCCCAGCGTCGAAAGCTCCCAGTCCAGCACCGCCAGCACGCGCGGCTCGGTCGGGTGGAAGATCACGTTGTCGAGCCGGTAGTCGCCGTGCACGATCGACACCTGACTGTCGTCCCGGGCGCTGGCCGGGACGTGCGCCGGCAGCCACTCGATCAGGCGGTCCATCTCGACGATGGGCTCGGTGATCGAGGCCTGGTACTGCTTGCTCCAGCGGGCGATCTGGCGCTCGAAGTAGTTGCCGGGCTTGCCGTAGTCGCCCAGGCCGCGGGCCTTGAAGTCGACCCGGTGCAACGCTGCGATGACCCGGTTCAGCTCGTCGTAGATGGCGCCGCGCTGCTCGCGGCTCATGCCGGGCAGCGACTGGTCCCACAGCACCCGTCCCTCGACGAACTCCATCACGTAGAAGGCGCGGCCGATGATGGCCTCGTCCTCGCACAGCAGGTGCATCTGCGCGACCGGCACCTCGGTGCCGTACAGCCCCTTCATGACGGCGAACTCGCGCTCGATTGCGTGGGCCGAGGGCAGCAGCTTGGCGACCGGCCCGGGCTTGGCGCGCATCACATAGCTGCGCGAGGGCGTGACGAGCTTGTAGGTGGGGTTCGACTGCCCGCCCTTGAACTGCTCCACCGTCAGCGGCCCGGCATACCCCGGCAAGTGTTGCTGGAGGTAGGCGGAGAGAGCCTCGGTGTCAAAGGCGTGCGACCCGCTGACGGGGCGGGTTCCGGTGTAGGCGTCCATCAGTTCATGCTTCCTGCGGTTCTTGAACGAAGAAGCGATGCCGGGACGCCGCGCGTGGCTAGCCCTCCGCGATCGCCATCAGTTTGTCTTTCGAGAGCACGACCAGCCGGGTCGGCTCGATGCGCACGGCCCCCTCGCGCTCGAAGCTCTTGAGTTCCTGGTTGACCCGCTGGCGCGAGGCGCCCAGCAGCTGGGCCAGGTCCTCCTGCGCGAGCTGCAGGCCGATGCGGATCTCCTCGCCCTGCGCGATGCCGTAGCTGCGCGCCAGCAGCAGCAACTGCTTGGCCAGCCGCGCGGCCAGTGGCAGGGTGTTGAGGTCCTCGACCACATTGAACATCAGCCGCAGGCGCCGGCAGTTGAGCCTGAGCAAGGCCTCGTAGAGCTCGACGTGTTGCTGCAGCAGTTCCTTGAAGTCCGGCTTGCGCACCACCAGCAAGGTGGTCTCGCCATGCGCGTTGGCATCGTGCGTGCGCGGCATGCCGTCGAACAGCGCGATGTCGCCGAACCAGGTGCCGGGCTCCACATAGGTCAGCGTGATCTGCTTGCCCGAGAGCGACACCGAACTGACCCGCACCGCGCCCCGCGCCACGCCGATCCACTCGTCGGCCGGCTGCCCCCGTGAGGACAACAGCGCCGAATCGGACACGCGTCGCACTGTCGATCTCGACAAAATGGCGGAGCGCAGGGCTGGCGACAGTTTGGAAAACCACGGGCCGGACTCGATCGTGTTGCGTTCGGCGATTGTAAGAATGGGGCTGTTCATGTTTTGTCGCTGAAGTGACAAGGGGGCGAGCGCTTCACGGCGTATTTTCCACCCACTATCCCACAGGAGACAGCGCAATGAATTCGGACGTGTCAGGGTCGCAGATTTCCAGCCGCCGGGGCAGTGTCAGCGAGGCGGAGTGGCAGGTGCGGGTGGATCTGGCGGCGGCCTACCGGCTGGTCGCCTCGTTCCGCTGGGACGACCTGGTGTTCACCCATATCACGGCCCGCGTGCCGGGCACCGAGGACCAGTTCCTGATCAACCCCTACGGCTTGCTGTTTGACGAGATCACAGCCTCCAGCCTGGTGAAGATCGACCTGCAGGGCCGCAAGATCGACGACACGCCCTTCGACATCAACCCGGCCGGCTTCACCATTCACAGCGCCATCCACGCGGTGCGCCACGATGCAGGCTGCGTGCTGCACACGCACACGCTCAACGGCATCGCGGTGTCAGCGCAGAAGGAGGGCGTGCTGCCGCTGTCGCAGCAATCGATCTTCGTGCTCTCGAGCCTGGCCTATCACGACTACGAGGGCGTGGCGCTGCGCGACGACGAGAAGCCGCGGCTGGTGCGCGACCTCGGCGACAAGACCTTCCTGATGCTGCGCAACCACGGTCTGCTGACCGTGGGCAAGACGGTGGCCGACGCCTTCCTGTCGATGTACCTGTTCGAGACGGTGTGCGCGATCCAGGTGAGGGCGCAGGCGGGGGGCGGCGAGCTGGTGCGGGTGGACCCGGCCATCATCGCCTCGGCTGGGGCGCAGGCGCGCCAGGTGACGCGCGGGCAGGGGGCAGGGAGTCTGAACTGGCCCGGCCTGCTGAGGCGGCTGGATCGCATCGATCCGGGCTACCGGGACTGAGCGTCTCCGGGGGGGCTTGCTCGCGGCCGGCGCCCGGGGCGCCAAACCGGGAGCAGCGCCTCAACTGCGCGGCGTGCTGCCTTCCATGCGCAGGTACTGCGCCAGCAGCTTTTCCATCGTGGTGTAGCGTTCCCGCTCGTGCAGCCACTGCGTCGGTGCGAGGTTGATCCCCCGCACCACCATGTCCTCGCTGCTGATGTCCATCACGTTGATGCAGGCCGGCGCCTGCTCCATGCGGCCGAGGAAGCAGCGCTGGCCCGCCAGCGCATAGGAAAGCAGGGCGCGGTTCACGCCGCCGTGCAGCACCAGCAGGAGCTGCTGCCAGCCTTCGTCTCGCAGCAGCTCCTGGAACGCCGGCAGCGCTCGGTCCTGCATCTCGCCAATCGATTCACCGCCGAGGAAGCGCGACGACTCGTCGACCGTGCCCTGGAAGGCCCCGAGGAAGGCGCCCCGCAGCTGCTCCTTCGGAATGTCGCTCAGCCGGCCTCCGCGGATCTCCTGCAGGCGCGGCTCCTGCACCAGTGGCAGCTGGGCCTGGCCGGCCGCTGCGAGCACGCGCGACGCGGTTTCCACGGTGCGAGGCAGGCCGCTGACCACCACGCGGTCGAAGCGCACGCCGGCCGCCTTGAACAGTTCGCCCGCGGCATCCGCCTGCTGGCGGCCGGTTTCGTTGAGCGGCACGGTGTCGGGCGCGACCGGCGTGCCGTCGGCGAGGAAATAGTCGACCGAGCCGTGGCGCATCAGGTAGATGCGCCGCCGCCGGGGCAGGGTGCCGCTCATCGTGCACCTCCCGGGCGAGGAGTCCGGCGCTCAACGATAGCGCGGCGGGCGTTTTTCGAAGAAGGCTGCGATGCCTTCAGCGGCGTTGGGATGATGCAGGTTGTCGACAAAACAGTCCCGTTCGGCGTCGAGTTGTTGAGGCAGGCTGGCGGGCCACTGGTTGAGCAGCTCCTTGCTGCCGGCCAGTGCGTTCGGGGCGAGCTCCGACAGACGCTGCGCGATGGTCAAAGCTTGCGCCAGCGCCTCCCCCTTGTCTGTCACTCGATTGACAAGGCCCCAGGCCTGCAGCCGCTCGGCGCCAACCGGCTCGCCCAGCCACACCATCTCGGCCACCAGGGTGCGCGGCAGCATCTGCATCAGCTGCCAAGTGATGCCGCCGTCCGGCGACAGGCCGATCCGGTTGTAGGCCAGGCTGAAGCGCACGTCGCGTGCCGCGACCACCAGGTCGCAGGCCAGGGCCAGCGAGAAGCCGCCCCCGGCGGCCGCGCCTTCGACCGCGGCGATCACCGGCTTGGGAAAGGCCCGGATCGCTTCGATCCAGCGGTGGAAACGGTCCAGGCGCTGGGTCTGCACCTCCGGGCCCAGCCGGCTGTTGACGGCCAGCTGCTTCAGGTTGCCGCCGGAACAGAAGCTGCCGCCGGCGCCGGTGAGCACGACGCAGCTGACCTCATCCGAGGACTCGGCCATGTTCAGGGTCTCCACCCCGGCCGCCATGACCTCCTCCGACAGGGCATTGCGCGTCTCGGGATCATGGAGAGTCAGGACCAGGGTACGATCCAGACGTTCGGTACGCAGTTCGCTCGGCATCGTGGGTGCTTCTCGATAGACTGTGGGACATCCCCGCGGTAGCGGGAGGCGGCCTGGTCGGCGAAGCCGATTGTGCATGAGTGAACTGCCGCCCGGCGCCGACACGGCCGCACGCGCCCTGTTGTTCCTCCGTCTTGGCCTGCCTTCTGCATCAAGGTGGCGGCAAGGCGGGTCGTGCTAGAGTCCGTTTCAGTTTGTCACCAGCGCACGCATGAAGAAGTTCCGCACCCGGCTGACCACTGTCGTTGTCTTGCTGGGAGCGTGCGCGAACGCTGCGGCCCTGGGGCTGGGCGAAGCGCGCAGTACCGCCTTGATCGGCCGCCCGCTGGAGGTCACGGTGCCGGTGCGCGCCGAGCCGGGCGACGAGTTCTCGTCCGAATGCGTGAATGCCGAGGTGCAGTTCGGCGACACGCCGCTGCCCTCGTCCTCGCTGCGCCTGCGGGTCACGCCCGGCAGCGGCCCGGGCGAGTGGCGGCTGCACTTGAGCACCGTGGTGCCCGTGGCCGAGCCCATCGTCAATGTCTCGGTCAGCGCTGGCTGCACGGGGCGGGTCTCGCGCAGCTACGTCACCTTCGCCGACCCACCCGCCGTGCGTGCCAGCCTGCCCGAGACCGAGCCCCAGGCCATCGCCTCCAGCCCCGCGCCCGCGCCCCGGCGCGCCGCGGCCCGCCGCGCGGCCGATGCGGCGCGTGATCCGGGCAAGGTGGAGGTCGCCGCCGCGCCCACGCCCGCGGCCAGCCCCGTGCCACGTGCTTCCGAGCCCCGCAGCGCCCCTGCTGCGACGCCCCGCGCGCCACGCAACCGCCGCCCGGCCAGTGCCGCACCGGCCGATCCGGCCACCGCGCGGGCGCCGACCCCTGAGCGGGCGCGCAGCCGCACCGCCGAGCCGCGGCTGCGGCTGGATCCCCTGGAGGCGGTGCCGAGCAGCGGACCGGCGCTGCGCTCCTCCGATGAGCTGGCCTCCGGCACGGCTCCTGCTGCGGAGGCGCAACGACGTGCCGCCGAAACCACCTGGCAGGCGCTCAATGCGACGCCCGATCAGATCGTTGCCGAACGCGAGCGCATGCGCCAGCTGGAGCGTCAACTGGTCCAGCTGCGCGAGGAGTCGGCCCAGACCCGCCGCAGCCTCGACACGCTGCGGGCCCAGCTGCAGCGCGCCGAGCAGGAACGCGACGGCTCGCCCCTGCTGGTCTACCTGCTGGTCGGGGTGTGCCTCTTGCTGGGTGTGGGCCTGATCTGGGCCCTGCGGTGGCGGCATCGTGGCGGGCCGCGCATCTGGTGGCGCCCCTCCGAAGTCGCGCCGGCTCACAGCCGCCACGGCCCCCTGCCCGACGACGACGACCTCGACCTCGATGCCGACGAGGCGCCGCCGCCGGTGCGTGCCAAGACCCTGGGCGAGCGCTTCGAGTCCACCGGTGCCGAGGCCAAACCCTTCCTCGTCGCCACGCCCGGCGTGCCGCCCGTCGCAGCGACGGAGGTGGCCCTGCCGGTGCTGGAGCCGATCGCCGAACCGGCGCCGCTGCGGGCCCCCGCGCCCACGCCCGGGGCGGTGGCGAAAGCGGACGCACTCGTCAGCCAGCCGACGGTGTCGGTCGAGGAACTGATCGACCTGGAGCAGCAGGCCGAGTTTTTCGTCGCGCTGGGGCAGGAAGAGGCGGCCGTCGATCTGCTGCTGGGCCATGTCTCGGGCCACCCCGACGGCAGCCCCTTGCCTTACCTGAAGCTGCTGGAGATCCACCAGCGTCGCGGCGACCGGGAAGCCTACGAGCGCATCCGGGGGCAGTTCAACGACCGCTTCAATGCCTATGCCCCGGCCTGGGAGGACGCGCTCTCCGACGGCCGCTCGCTGGAAGACTACCCGACCGTGGTCTCGCGCCTGCAGGCGCTGTGGGAGACGCCGAGCCGGGCGCTGGACGTGCTGCAGGCCTCGCTGTTGCGCAAGGACCGTGCCTCGCAGACCTTTGACCTGCCGGCCTACCGCGAGCTGCTGATGCTCTACTCGGTGGCGCGCGACCGCGTCGAGGCCGAGGCGGACGCGGCGGGCGTCGACCTGCTGCTGCCGCTCGACGAGGAGGTTGAGGGGTTCTCGCACACCATGCTGGAGCCGCTGGTGGCGACCACGCCGGTGCGGCCCTACGACGGTCCGGAACCTGCGAACGAGGTCGATCTGCCGCTGGAATTCAAGGCCCGCGGCCGCGAGCCGGTGGCCGCGGAAGCGCCGTCCGCCGGCGAGCCGGCGCCCAGCAACTTCATCGAGTTCGAACCGATTCAGCTCGACTTGCCCGAGGACACCCGCCGGGCCGGCGGCAAGAGCGGGCGCGATCCGCGCGGCTGACGCGGGCCGGGTCCCGGCCCGCCGCGCGCTCTGCCACGCAGGCTCTCCTAGACGGCCGCCAGGCGGCGCAGCGCCTCGCTGAGCGTGGCGTCCTGCTTGGCATAGCAGAAACGCACGATGTGTTGCTCTCGCCCGCCCCGGTAGAAGACCGAGAGAGGGATCGCCGCCACGCCGATCTCGGTGGTGAGCCAGCGGCAGAACTCCACCTCGCCCATCGCCGCGCGTTCGCCCAGGCCGCTGTAGTCCACGCACTGGAAGTAGCTGCCCTCGCTGGGCAGCAGCCGGAATCGGGTCGACGCCAGGCCGGCCCGGAAAAAGTCGCGCTTGCGCTGGTAGAAGGCGCCCAGCTCCAGGTAGGGCCGGGGGTCGGCCATGTAGGCAGCCAGCCCGACCTGCATCGGCGTGTTGACCGTGAAGACGTTGAACTGGTGCACCTTGCGGAATTCGGCGCTCAAGGTGGCCGGCGCCGCGACGTAGCCGACCTTCCAGCCCGTCACGTGATAGGTCTTGCCGAAGCTGGAGACGATCAAGCTGCGCGCGGCCAGCTCGGGATGGCTGGCCACGCTCTCGTGGCGCCGCCCGTCATAGACCATGTGCTCGTAGACCTCGTCGCTGATCACCAGCACCTTGGTCGGCCGCAGCAGCTCGGCCAGGGCCTGCATGTCCTCGCGTCGCCACACCGTCGCGCTCGGGTTGTGCGGTGTGTTGAGGATCAGCGCCCGGGTGCGCGGCGTGATGGCGGCAGCGATGCGGTCGAAGTCGGGCCGGAAGCTGCCGGGCTCGCCGTCGTCACCGAGCGGGACGAACACCGCGGTGCCGCCGGCCAGCACGATGTTGGGCTCGTAGCTGTCGTAGCAGGGTTCGAGCACGATCACCTCGTCGCCCGGCCGCACCACCGCCAGGATGGCAGTCAGGATGCCCTGGGTGGCGCCGGCCGTCACGGTGATGTCCTGCTGCGGGTCGTAGCGTCGCCCGTACAGCGCCTCGATCTTGGCGGCGATGGCCTCGCGCAACGCTGGCACGCCGGGCATCGGCGGGTACTGGTTGTGGCCGGCCTGCATCGCGTCCGAGACCGCCTCGATCAGGCGCGGGTCGCAGCCGAAATCGGGGAAGCCCTGACCGAGGTTGACCGCCCTGTGCTCCTGCGCCAGCGCGGACATGATGGAGAAGATGGTGGTGCCGACCTGCGGCAGCTTGGTGGCAACGTCGGGGGTACGCGCCGTGCCGGGGGGGACGAGAGAGGTCATGGCTCGATGTGCTGCGGTTCAGAGGTCGTAGCTGTTCTGCGGGTCGCTGCCCATCGCGCGGACGATCAGGCTGCGGCTCAGCCGGTCCGACAGCGACTCCGCGAAGGCGTAGACGAAGTTGCGCAGATAGGCACCCCGCTTGAAGGCGATGCGGGCCACGTTCTGGCCGAACAGGTGGCCGGTGGGGCGCCAGACCAGGTCGCCGGTGCCCGGGTGGAAGGCCGGATCCTCGCGCACCGCCATCTCGGCCACGATGCCCACGCCCAGCCCGAGCCGCACATAGGTCTTGATGACGTCCGAGTCGATTGCTTCCAGAACCACGTTGGGTTTCAGGTGCCTGAGCGAGAAGGCATGGTCGATGCGTGTGCGGCCGGTGAAGGAGGGGTGGTAGGAGATCAGCGGCTCGTTGGCCAGCTGCTCCAGCGTGAGCCGGTCGGCCTGGGCCAGCGGGTGGCTGGCCGGGAAGACCGCGACGTGCTGCCATTCGTAGCAGGGCAGGGTGACCAGCTCCTCGAAGCTCGCCAGCGACTCGGTCGCCAGGCCGATCTCGGCTGACTCCTCCATCAGCATCTGCGCCACCTGCTCGGGCGTGCCCTGGTGCAGGCTCACGTTGACCTTGGGGAAACGCTTGCGCAGCTGCGCCACCGGGGCGGGCAGGACGTAGCGGGCCTGGGTGTGGGTGGTGGCGATCGAGAGCGTGCCGGCATCCTGCTTCGAGAATTCCTCGCCGATGCGCTTCAGGTTGCCGACCTCCCGCATGATGACCTCGATGGCCTTCAACACCTCCAGCCCCGGCTCGGTGACCCGCTTGAGCCGCTTGCCGTGGCGGGCGAAGATGTCCACGCCGAGCTCTTCCTCCAGTTCGAGGATGGCCTTGGAGATGCCGGGCTGCGAGGTGTAGAGGGCCTTGGCCGTCTCGGTGAGGTTGAGGTTGCGCCGCACGGCCTCTTGAACGAAACGGAACTGATGCAGGTTCATATTTCGGCCTGATCTGAGATTGACCGAAATTATGTCATCAGGGCATGTGAATTGCTTCGAAAAAGACCACGCACGGTGGTCCGGGGGTACCGCCCCCCGCAGGGCTCACCGGGCCGCGCTCATGCGCAGGGCGCTGGCGGCCATCGCTTCCACCACCTCGGCGGTCTCGCCGACCGCCGGGTTCAGCATCCAGCTCACGTCGGGATGCAGCGCCGAGAGCTGTTGCAGCAGGACTGGCAGGTCCTTGCGCACATGGCCGCCCGCGCCGAGGAACAGGGGCACCACGTTGACGTGGCGGCAGCCCGCCGCGGCGAGCCGTTCGCCGGCTTCGAGCAGGTCGGGTGTCATGAATTCGAGAAAGGCCAGCTCGACCGGCGTGTCGGGCGCCTGCACGCGCAGCCTGGCCGCGACCGCCTCGAAGGGCAGCGCCCACTGCGGATCGCGGGCGCCGTGTGCGAACAAGAGGATGCCTTGCTCCATCGTGATGCCTCCCGGTTGTGTGCTCTTGCCGGCCCGCCGTCAGCGGTTGCGCACCAGCCAGTTGAAGGCCAGCAGCGACAGCACCAGGTAGACCGCGCTGGGCACCGAGGCGGCGATCCAGGGCGTCCAGTCCTGCAGCAGGCCGATGTGGTTGGCGACATTGTTCAGCAGCACGAAGCTGATGCCCAGCATGATGCCGCCGAAGACCTTCAGGCTGATGCCGCCGGAGCGGCTGTGCAGGTAGGCGAAGGGCAGGGCCAGCGCCACCATCACCAGGCAGGCCAGCGGGTAGAGCGCCTTGCGCCAGAACTGGATTTCGTAGCGCTGGGCCGACTGCTCGTTGCCGGCCAGGTGGTTGGCGTAGCGGTAGAGATCGACCGCCGACATCTGGCTGGGCGACTGCACCGCGGCGGCGACCACCTCCCGGCTCAGCGAGCTGCGCCACTCGTAGGTCACCGGGCCCTGCTCGATGACCTCCAGCTCGCCCTGCACGCGCTCGGGCGCGGCGCTCGGGCGCCAGCGGCTGACGCGGGCCTGCTGCAGCCGCCACAGCGGGCCGGGCTCGATGTGCCCGCTCGGCGCGCGGACCGAGGAGACCAGCCGGCCGTTGGGGTCGAACTCATAGATGCGCACGTCGCGCAATTCGCCGTCCGACGTCGCCGCGGTCAGCTGGATCGAGTAGCTGCGTTCGCCGTCGGGCGTCTCCAGGCGGTCCTTGAGCCAGGCGCCGGTGTGGCCGTAGGAGCTGTTGCCGCGCGCCTTGGCCCGCACCACCTCGGCGTGCCGGTCCGACACCGGCGCGATGTAGTCGCCCACCACGAAGGTGAAGGCCGCGAAGGCCAGCGCCAGTTGCACCAGCAGGCCCAGCGCCGAGACCGGGCCCAGCCCGCTGGTGCGCAGCACGGTGAATTCCGAGGACTGCGCCAGCCGGGCCATCGAGTAGATGGTGCCGATCAGCACCGCGATGGGTACCAGCTCGTAGAGCCGGCCCGGCAGCTGCAGCAGGCAGTACAGCACCGCCGTGCCGGCCGGATAGCCGTTGCGGCCCACCTTCTCCAGCTCGTCGATGAAGTCGATGAAAAAGAACAGGGCGAGGAAGGCCACCGTGACGAAGGCCACGGCGCTCAGCACCTCGGTGTAGATGAGTCTGCGGACGGTTTTCATCGGAACGTGGAGAGGCCTCAGGCCGGGCTTGGGTCGGCACGCCGGCGCGGCCAGAAGCCGGCCGCCCCTTGCTGGCGCCAGCGCAGCACCGCCAGGGCCAGTGCGGTGGCGCCGCCGTGCACCAGCAGGAGCGCTCCCCAGGCCGGCAGCTTGCCCCCGCCGACCCAGGCCTGGCTCAGGTTGAGCAGGTTGAAATAGACCACAAAACAGAGAAAGGCCATCAGCACGTTCCAGCTGCCGCCCCGCCTCGGATTGGCGGCCGACAGGCCGATGCCCAGCAGCATCAGGTTGGCGGCGGTCAGCGCCAGCCCGATCCGCCACACCAGCTCGCCCTGATGGCGCGGGCTCGGCTCGCGCCACAGCTCCACACTGCTGCGCGCCTTGGGCGGCAGGTTGGCGCCCTGCGCCTGGGCCTTTTCGCCGGCGAGGATGCGGTAGCTGTCGAACTGGGCGATGCTCTTCTCCGGCGTCGCGGCCTTCTGGTCGACCCGCTGCCCCTGCGACAGCACCAGGTAGCGCTTGTCGCCCTGCATCTCGATGCGGCCGGTGCTGGCCGAGGTGACCGATTCGCCGCTGTCGCTGCGCAGCAGCACGAAAACATTGCGTCCGACCTGGCCGCCATCGGTGTTGCGCTCGACGAAAAACACCCGCCGTCCGTCGCTGGAGCTCTGGAACTGCCCGGGTGCCACGCGCGAGAGGTCGGAGCGGCGTTCATACAGGTCGCGCAACTCGGCGCTGCGCTGGTTGGCCCAGGGCCAGCCCAGCAGCGCCAGCAGCAGGATGACGCCGACCACCGGCGCACCCAGTCGTGCGACCGGTCGCACGAAACGCGCCAGCGGCAGGCCGCTGGCGAACCACACGGTCATCTCGCTCTCGCGGTACATGCGCGACAGCGAACTGACCACGGCGATGAAAAACGAAAGGCTGAGGATGATGGGCAGGTAGCCCAGCACCGTGTAGCCCATCAGCAGCACGATGTGCTGGGGCGCGACGGCACCGCCGGCGGCCTGCCCGAGGGTGCGGATCAGCATCATGGTGAGCACGATGGTCAGCAACACCACCAGGGTGGCCCCGAAACTGCGCGCCAGCTCTCGACGGACGGAGGAATCGAATAACATCAATGAATTCAGGCGAAGACAAGCATTATGGACTTCAAGTTTGCACCTGCATCCCGGGCGGCCCTGGCCGAGCTTTCCTGCGACGCCCTCATCGTCATCGTGACGGGTGATGCAAGCAGCCAGGGACTCGACGGCGCGCTCGCGCAGCAGCTCAAGGACGCCCTCGCTCAGAAGGATTTTCAGCTCAAGGCCGGACGCACCCTGTATCTGCACCGTCCGCAGGGCGTGAAAGCCCCACGTGTGGTGCTGGCCGCCGCCGCCGATGCAGGCCCCAAGGCCTTGCGTGCGGCGCTCGGCAACGCCGCCGGCGTGCTGAAGAACAGCGGTGCGAAACACGTGGCGGTGGCACCTGCCGCCGGTGCGGCCCTCACGGCGGAACATGCCGAAGCGGTGGTTGCCGCGCTGGCCGATGCGAGCTATGTCTATCGCCACACCAAACCGAGCGCGCCGCCCGCCGCCGGCCCGGCGCGGGTCAGCCTGCTGGGTGAGAAGGCCGATGCCAAGGCGGTGCAGCAGGGCCTGGCGCGCGGCCAGGCCATCGCCGCCGGCGTGACGCTCGCACGCGAGTGCGCCAATCGTCCCGGCAACCACTGCACGCCGAGCTTCCTCGCCGAGCAGGCCCGCAGCCTGGCCAAGGAGCACGGCCTCAAGGTCGAGGTGCTGGACCGCAAGGCGGTCGAGAAGCTCGGCATGGGCGCCTTCCTGGCGGTCTCGCAAGGCTCGGAGGAGCCGCTGCGCTTTATCGTGCTGCGCTACGACGGCGCACCGCGCACCCAGGCGCCGGTGGTGCTGGTGGGCAAGGGCATCACCTTCGACACCGGCGGCATCTCGATCAAGCCCGCGGCCGAGATGGACGAGATGAAGTTCGACATGGGCGGCGCCGCGAGCGTGCTCGGCACCTTCCGCGCCGTTGCCGAGCTGAAGCCGCGCATCAACCTGGTGGGTGTCATCCCGGCCTGCGAGAACATGCCCGACGGACGCGCCGTCAAGCCGGGCGACGTCGTCACCAGCATGTCGGGCCAGACCATCGAGATCCTCAATACCGACGCCGAGGGCCGCCTGATCCTGTGCGACGCGCTCACTTATGTCGAGCGCTTCAAGCCGGCTGCGGTGGTCGACATCGCAACCCTCACCGGGGCCTGCGTGGTCGCGCTCGGCAACTTGCGCACCGGCCTCTTCTGCGCCGACGACGAGTTGGCCGAGGCCCTGCTTGACAGCGGTCGCCAGGCGCAGGACCTGGCCTGGCGCATGCCGCTCGACGAGGAGTACGAAGAGGCCTTGAAGAGCAACTTCGCCGACATGGGCAATGTCGGCGGTCGCGCCGGTGGTGCCATCACCGCGGCGATGTTCCTGCGCAAGTTCACGTCCAAGTACCGCTGGGCCCACCTCGACATCGCGGGCACGGCCTGGAAGGGCGGCGGCGCCAAGGGGGCCACCGGCCGGCCGGTGCCGCTGCTCACGCATTTCGTGCTGGGCCAGGCGCGCTGAACCATGACCGAGATCGCCTTCCACTTCAACGTCCCCGACAAGCTGGGGTACGCCTGCCGCCTGTTGCGCAAGGCCTACCGCAGCTCGGCCGAGCTGGGGGTGGTGGGGCCGGCGGCGCTGCTCGGCGAGCTCGATCGGGCCTTGTGGTGTTTCGAGCCGCTGGAATTCCTGCCGCATGCGTCGGCCCGCCAGGCGGGCTCGGCGCTGGCGCCCCATACTCGCCTGTGGCTGGCGTCGCATGCCGCGGAGGTCCCGCACCACGGCGTGCTGGTCAATCTGGGCGAGGCGGTGCCCGAGGGCTTCGAGCGTTTCGACCGCCTGATCGAGGTGGTCAGCGGCTCCGAGGCCGATCGCCTGTCGGGGCGCCGCCGCTGGAAGCAATATGCCGACCGCGGCTACGCCATTCAGAAGTTCGAAGTCGGCGCCTGAGGCCGACGCCCTTGAGGAAGTCGAGATGAGCAGTACCTGCCTTGGAGTGCGTCGATGAGCCACGTGAAAGCCGCCCCGCTGCGGCAAGTCCCCACGCTCACCGAAGTGGTGCAACCAACCCTCGCCGAGAGCTCCGGCGACGCGGCCCCGCCGGGTGCGAGCTCTGCAGTGGCATCGCCGCTGCCCGGCGGTGTGGCCGCCGAGACACCACCGGAGCCGCCTGCTTTCCTGCTGGCCGGCGGCGAGGACCAAATCACGCAACGGGTGCTGGCCGACCTGCAGCGCCAGATCGACGTGATGCTCGAATACCGGCTGCGCGAAACCCTCACCCCGGCGCTCGCGCGCATGGCAGATCAATTGATACGCGATACACGGGTCGAGTTGGCGGCCACTTTGCGCGAGGTGATTGCACGTGCCGTGGCACAAGAACTGGCGCGCCAGCGTAAACGCTGAACAAGGGCCCGGCGCGGCAAAGGGCATGATTTGCGATCCTGCCCGTGACCCTGGTCTGCCTCTTGCTTGCCCCGCCGCTCACGCAACTCGGACTAACGTAAACCATAACCTGCGGTTGACAGGCCTGTTTCGGGATTCCCTAGAGGATTCCCGCAGGAGGCCTCGTATTTTTTCGAGTATTGTTCCGCCCGTTGAGTCATTCATCCAAATCTCAACTTTCAAGCTAGGAGGCTATTCATGCAATTCAAAATGAACCTGATCGTGGGTGCGGCAGCCCTGGGCCTGGCCGGTACGGCACTGGCACAGGAAGTGGTCCGCATCGGCCACGTCGGTCCGACCAGCGGCGGCATCGCCCACCTGGGCAAGGACAACGAGTTGGGCGCCCGCATGGCGATCGACGAGTTGAACGCGAAGGGCGTGACGATCGGCGGCAAGAAGGTCAAGTTCGAACTGCTGGCCGAAGACGACGCCGGCGATCCGAAGCAGGGCACCGCCGCTGCTCAGAAGCTGGTGGACTCCAAGGTCCAGGGTGTGGTCGGTCATCTGAACTCCGGCACCACCATCCCCGCCTCCAAGATCTACAGCGACGCCGGCATCCCCCAGATCTCGCCGTCGGCCACCAACCCGCGCTACACCCGCCAGGGTTTCAAGACCACCTTCCGCACGGTGGCGGATGACGTGCACCTGGGTGGCACGCTGGGCCGCTACGCGGTCAGCCAGCTCAAGGGCAAGACCATCGCCGTGATCGACGACCGCACCGCCTACGGCCAGGGCGTCGCCGACGAGTTCGAGAAGGGCGTCAAGGGCGCCGGCGGCAAGGTCGTGGGCCGCGAGTTCACCCACGACAAGGCCACCGACTTCACCGCCATCTTGACCTCCATCAAGGCCAAGAAGCCGGACGTGATCTTCTACGGCGGCATGGACGCCGTGGCCGGCCCGATGCTGCGCCAGATGAAGTCGCTGGGCATCAACGCCAAGTTCATGGGCGGCGACGGCATCTGCACCAGCGAGCTGCCGAAGCTGGCCGCGGGCACCATCACCGACAGCCAGGTCATCTGTGCCGAGGCCGGTGGCGTCGAAGGCGAACAGAAGAAGGGCATGGAGGACTTCCGTGCCGCCTTCAAGAAGAAGTTCAACGCCGACGTGCAGATCTACGCTCCCTACGTCTACGATTCGGTCATGGTGATGGCGGCTGCGATGGTGAAGGCCGGTTCGTCCGACCCCGCCAAGTACCTGCCCGTGCTGGCCAAGACCGAAGGCTACAAGGGCGTCACCGGCACCATCTCCTTCGACAACAAGGGTGACATCAAGAACGGTGCCCTGACCCTCTACACCTACAAGGCAGGCCAGCGCGAGCAGCTCGCCGTGGTGCGCTGAGCAGCGATTCCGCTTCCAGCCAAAAGGGCGTCCGAACCGGACGCCCTTTTTGTTTGGGATGCGGGGCCGCCCTTATTGCGTTGCCCGTGCTCCGGCCTCGATGCGCTCCACCACGTGGCGCGAGATGGACAGCGCCAGCTCGTCCTCGCCGAGAAAAACGCGGTTGACGTGCGCCGCTTCCAGCAGCGTCGCCTCTTCCTCGTTGGTGCCGCGCACCACCACCTCGATGGACGGGTTCAGCGTGCGCGCGGTCTCGACCATGCGCCGCACGTCGATGGTCTCGGGCGTCGCGATCACCAGCATGCGGGCCTCCGCGACATGGGCCTGGATCAGCACCGCGGGGTCGGTCGCGTCGCCCGAGACCGCCGGCATGCCCTGCTCGCGGAGCTTCTCGACCAGCTCGCGGTTCTCGTCGGCGACCACAAAAGGGATCTCGCGTTCGCCGAGTGCCTGCGCGATCCGCCGACCGATACGCCCGTAGCCGACCAGCACCACCTGCTTCGACAGGTACTTGCGGTCGGTGCTCATCGGCAGCTCGGCCAGCGGGTCGTCGCGACGCTCCAGCGTGCTGGCCAGGCCCGGCCGGGCATGCACCCAACGGCGCACCGGCTCGATCGCCTGGAAGACCAGCGGGTTGAGCGCGATGGAGATCAGCGCGCCGGCCAGCAGCAGGCTCTGGCCTTCGGGCGGCAGCAGTCCCAGCTTCATCCCCAAGCCCGCCAGGATGAAGGAGAACTCGCCGATCTGCGCCAGGCTGGCCGACACCGTCAGCGCGGTGTTCAACGGGTAGCGGAAAGCCAGCACCAGCAGCGCCGCGGCGACCGACTTGCCCAGCACGATGATGGCCACCACCACGAGCACCTGCAGCGGCTGCTGCAGCAGCACGCGCGGGTCGAACAACATGCCGACCGAGACGAAAAACAGCACGGCGAAGGCGTCCCGCAGTGGCAGCGTCTCCTCGGCGGCGCGGTGGCTGAACTCCGACTCGCGCAACACCATGCCGGCGAAAAACGCCCCCAGCGCGAAGGACACGCCGAACAACTGGGCCGAGCCATAGGCGATGCTGACCGCTGCAGCCACCACGCACAGCGTGAAGAGCTCGCGCGAGCCGGTCTTGGTGACCTGCCACAGTACCCAGGGGAAAACTCGGCGCCCGACAACCAACATGAAGGCGATGAAGCCACCCACGCGCAGCAGGGTGATGCCCAGCGTGCGCCAGAGGTCCTGGCCCCCCTCGGAGGCCGCGCTGCCCAGCACCCCCGCCAGGGGCGGCAGCAACACCAGCACCAGCACCATCGCGAGGTCCTCGACCACCAGCCAGCCGATCGCGATGCGGCCGTTGACCGTCGCCAGCACCTGGCGGCTTTCCAGCGCCTTGAGCAGCACCACGGTGCTCGCCACGGACAACGCGAGGCCAAATACGAGGGCCCCGCCGCCGCTCCAGCCCCAGGACAGGGCCACGCCGGCACCCAGCGTGGTCGCCACCGCCATTTGCACCACGGCACCCGGCAAGGCGATCTTGCGGACCTTGAGCAGGTCGTCGAGCGAGAAGTGGAGGCCGACACCGAACATTAGCAGCATCACGCCGATCTCCGCGAGCTGGCCGGCGATGTTGCCGTCGGCCACGAAGCCCGGTGTTGCGGGACCGAGCAGGATGCCGGCCAGCAGGTAGCCCACCAGGGGCGGCAGGCGCAGCCGTGCAGCGCCGAAGCCGAGCAGCAGGGCCAGGCCGAAGCCGGCGGCCAGGGTGGTGATCAGGGTGACGTTGTGCGGCACGCGCCGGACCTCCTGGGTTGTGGTGAGTCAAGGGGCGACGGGGTAGGGCGCACCGGCGCTTCCCAGCGATGCCGCGGTCGCGCCGCACAGCTGCTTTCCCCCTCCGGCTGCCGCGTGGCCGCAACACCGGCCCACCCGGGCCGAAGCGGGCCAAAGATACAAGCCCGCAGCTCAAAGACCGCCGCAGGGGGAGGCGGCAACTCTAGCCCATCTGCACGGCTCTACCGGCAACTTCCGCCAAAGGCCCTCAGCTGCATCGATCAAGGCACCCCTGTTCTACCCCGACCCAGGCACCAGGGGCACCTGGGCACGACCCTTCGGACACCTCACCTTCCACAGGACCTGGAGTTGCTGCCAGTGGCGTGGGTGGGCAGTGAGGATGGAAATGGGAGGTGGCGACACAGCGCCGTCGCGTTGCATTCCGTGCGGCCAACATCAGAGCGGGTCGGGCCGGGCACTGGGGCCTGCTCAGGGAGCGACCATGACAAGAGCAGAGCAGTTTCAGAGGGAGGCCCGAGCCTACGTCTGCTCGCGCCTGAATCGCGCCGGCGGTTGGCGCGAGGCGGTGGCGGGCTTGTGGTGGCGGACCCTGCCGGACCTGGTCGGCAGCACCCGCGGGGTCAGCTTCGTCGGCGCGTGCATCGTGCTGCTGCGCGTGCTGCTGCTGGTGGGGGCTGCCAGCCTCTCGGTCTTCATGCGCAAGACCTACGACCAGGCGGCGCCGGTGGAGGAGGATGCCGAGGGTTGGGAGGCGATCCTTAACATCTTCCAGAACCTGGACAGCGTTGACCTATTTTTCATGACGGTCGCGGTGCTCGTGGTGGGGGCTCCGAAGGTGCTCGACAGCTGGCGTCGCAACGGCAAGCGGCCAGATCGCCGGTTGGCCTACAAGTATTTCGTCGGCGCGCTCAGGCGGCTGCCGCTGGTGCCGCCCGACGGCGGCCTGGCAATGGTCGAGCCCTCGCTGCGCGAGGCGCTGGAGGCGCTGCGCTTCGAGGTGAGCGAACTGATCGGAGACCGCGGCGCCAAAGACACCGACGCGACCCTGCTGGTGTTCTGCGACCCGCTCGGACAGCGCATGGAGGTGCTTGCGCGCACCGATACCAGCCGCCCCACGCGGCGGCCGGTGGACGCCCACCGGCTGCAGGCCTACTACGTCGGCACCGACGGCCGCTGGATGGTGGAGCACCAGTTCGGGCGCTCGCGCGGCACCCCCTTCAAGCCGGTGCGCGCCACCACTCCGGGGGTACCGGCGCCCTACAAGAGCATTCTTTTCATCCCCATCGTCGTGTCGGATCCGGGGCCGCCCCATGCGGGCGGCATGCCCGATCCGGCAGCGGCGGTCGACCGCTGTATCGGGGTGGTCTGCGTCCATAGCGAGAAACCGTACAGGTTCTGGCGCTGGGGTGACCACCGATTGGTGCTCGGCGGCTTCGGGAACATCGTGTTCGAGAGAGCCAGCCCCTATATCGCCTTGGTTGCGCATACACTGCGCGGTAGAGCACACGAAGTCGCTCTGGTCAGGTAGGGGAGACGATCGTGTCACCAGCGATGGTTCGCAAAGGAACCGGCTCAGGTGCTCCTGATGTTGAAGGGCCCTGTGTGCCGGACTCAGAAAAGCTCCAGCAGTTGATCCAGGACATCGGCATCGCCCGCTTCGTCGGGCGTATCAACTCCGGCCTGATCGATCCCGTGGTCGGTTATCAGACCGTCGAGCGTTTTGTTGCGCAGCACAAGTCGGCCAGTCTGGCCCGGCATTTCCTCGCGCTGTTCCGGCCCTGAATGGGCCCATCCCTCCCGACCGTTCCGCTCTGCCGCAGCTTGTGCGCGCCTCGCACCGATTTGAGCCGGTGTTCGCGGGCGGGTTCCGATGCGGGGTTGTGAACACGTGAACGATGTCCGAAAGGACTGTCTGATCTGGCTGGCCAGGCCTCCGACCGGCCGGCCGCGAAAGGCGGGACGCGGCGGTGGCGGACACCGTGGGCCACCCGCCCGCGGCGCCCGCCGCCCGTCCACGGGCGAGCGGGCCGAGCCCGGCTCAGGGTGCCGTGCAATCGCCGCCGCTGGCCGGGAAGTTGCGGGGGCTTTGCGGCTGGCCGCGGTGGATCGCACGCAGGAAACGCTGTGCGCACCAGGCCGGCGAACTGCCCCAGTCACCCGACCACTGCTTGATTTCGAGGTGCAGGTGCGGCGCCCCGGACTGGCCGGTGTTGCCCGACCGCAGGATCTGCTGCCCTGCCGCGACCCGCTGCCCCGGCTGCACGCCGACATAGCTGTCGCCGTGGCAATAGAGGTAGGACAGGCCGTCGTCGCCACGCACGGTGAGCCCGTTGCCGCAGGTGCCCTGGGAATAGTTGCTGACGACGCCCGCGCTGACCGAGTACACCGGCGTGCCGACCGGCACCAGCAGGTCGATCGCCCAGTAGTTGCCGCCCCAGTGGTTGTTCGTCAAGGAGCCGATGGCGCGCTCGAAGGCATCCAGCGGCAGCGGCAGCACATAGGGCCCCGCTGGGGGCGGCGGAGGCGGCGGGGCCGGGTTGTCGCCGCAGGCCGGGATGCTGTCGTAAGGATCGCTGCGCGTGTGCAGGTTCTGCGCCGGCACGTAGCCCCAGGCACGGCGCGCTTCCTGCCCGGGCGCGCTGCGGTCGCCCTGGGTGTAGTACCAGACATCGTTGCCGCCGCCGTGCCGGGCCCCGCGCGCGTGGCACACGAAATAGCTCAGGGTGCTGTCGAGCCGGCCGGTCGCGGTGGCGCCGTCGGGCGCGAGGTAGAGCGTGGCGCCGGCATCGTTGCGTCCATACCAGACCGTGGACCAGCTACGGCCGGTGTTGGGGTCGCTGACTTGCTTGCGGGCCTGCCACATGTCGGGCTGGCATTCCGGCATGCCGGGATCGGGATCGACCGAAGTGGCCAAGGCCACGGCCGGCACGTAGCCCCAGCCCCGGCGCGCCTCCCAGCCTGCTGCGGCGCTGTCGCCCTGGGTGTAGTACCAGACGTCGTTGCCGCCAGCATGCGCATCGCCACGACGCCAGCAGACGAACCAGCTCTGCCGCGACTGCAAAGTCGCGACCCGGGAGGCCGGGTTGGGACCCGCGAACATTGGCGCAGACGCATCGTTCCCGCAGTACCAGGACTGGCTCCACCGCTGGCCGGTGTTCGGATCGCTGCGTTCCTCGTTGCGTGGCGTGCACCGGGTAGCCTCGGCCGGCGCGGCGTGAAACCAGGCCAGCGCGAACAGGAGCGCGAGCCCGGCGGGTCGTGCCGACCTCAGGCGGGGATGGGGGTGCATGGACGGGGTCTCCTTGTGGAATGTCGGGGCGGTGCCCGAAAGGCGAACGCCGGGGGTCCGACTGCAGCGGCCCGGCGCGGCGTCGATACGCCGGGTGCAAGCGAAGAAGTGAAAAAGCAAGAAGGCCCTAGTGGCTGGCGGTCTGGGCCGCGAGCCGGGCGTCCAGCTCGCGCTCGAGGTGGCTCAGCGACACCGCCTCGTGGGGGTCCAGGGGCAGCCGCTGCAGCGCCTCCACGGCGGCCCGGCGCAAGGCCGCACTGGCGTCGGCGCGCTCCGCGATGTCCATCAGTTCCTTGCGCATCAGCGCCGCGCGCCGGGCGTCGTCGGCGAGGCTGGCGGCTGCCGCCAGCCGGACATCCTCGCGCGGGTCGGCGAGGGCCTGCTTGAGCGCCGCGTCGGCCTGCACGCCGGGGTCCCAGCGCGACAAGGCCCGCAGGCTGGCGCTCTTGATCGCAGGGTCGGGATGGCCCGCCAGCACACGCAAGGGTTCGGCCAGGGCACCGGGTTGCGAGGCCGCCGGGGCGGGCGCGGGCGCGGCCGACGCCGTCTTGGCAAGGTCGGCGACGGCGCCCATCAACACCGCCCGATCGTGTTCCTGGCCGAGTGCCTGAGCCAGTTCGCGCTGCCCCTCCCCCTCGGGCGGCAGACTGGCGAGCAGGGCGAACCCGTCACGCCGGCGCGAGGCCTCGGCGCTGGCGACGAGCTGGCGCGACCAGGCCAGCACTTCGGGCGTCGGGCGGCGCGACAGCAGCTCCAGGACCAGCCGCTTTTCACTGGCATCCGCCAGCCCGGCGTAGTGCGCGATCAGGCGCTCGCGCAGCGCCGCGTCGCGACCCACCGCCTCGTCGAGTTCGTGCCAGCGCTGCAGGTCGGGTGCGGGCGCGGTCTTGTCGCGATAGGCCGCGGCGGCCTCTTCGAGCACGGCCTTCCAACGCAAGGCGGCCTGCCCGGGACCGGACGCCGCCGCCCGCGGACGCGCTGCGGCGCCGTGAGCGGTCACCGTTGCGTCGGCCGCGGGCCGCAGCAGAGGCGGTTCTGCAAGGCCCAGGCGCCACATCAGCCCGACCGCTGCGGGCAAGGCCAGCAGCAGCAGCGGGAACGCGAGGGCGGGGCGGCGCAGGACCGGCACGGGTTTCCTTTCGGTGCGGGACGCACGGGAGTGAGCAAAGGTGCGCACGAGGTGGTGCGCACTCGGGGCGGGCACATCCGTGCGATGGCGCCGATGATGCAGAGCAGCTACATGAACAGGTGTTGCAGAAGCTTCAGCAGTCGAAACAAGCGCAAGCAGGTCGGGAGCAGGGCCGGTGCGGCGGCACCGACCGGCCGGCGTGCCTCTCGGCAAGAGGCGGCGCGCGCGCCCCAGGGCCGCTCCCTCTTTCTAGGGATGGCAACGGGCCCCGCGTCGACTAGGGTCTGTTGACATATGAAGCGCTCCGCAACGCTGGGGGCGCTGCCTCGGGTGCGCTCCTGCATTGCATGGAGCCCCGCCTTGCCGTCCTCCGGAACGGAACGTGCATGTCGCGCCGCGGCACCCAGGGCAGTTGAGCGACGAGCGGCGGCCGTGCATGCCGCAGGGAGGAAACGTGCCTACGATCCAGGACGCGGCGCCGGTGCGCGCCGAAGTGGCGGCCTTGCAAGCGGTGATCGGAGACCGCTTCCTTGGAAGCACCGCCGTCGGGCTGGCCTTCTTCAAGCAGCTCTTCCACGACTACTACAGCTTCTCGCCCCAGCTGTTCACACTGATCGTGCGTGAGCCGGCGCTGCCGCCGCTGCTGCTTGAGGGGCATGTGCGGCCGCTGGTCGCGGCGCTGCGGCTGATGCAGGCGCATGTGGTCGAAGGACTCTCCGATGCGCAGCTCGGCTTTCGTTTCCTCGCCGCGCACACCGACGCGGCCGAGGCCGATGCCCGGCTCGCCAGCCTGCAACGGGTCGAGCAGGTCTGGGGCGATGGCCCCTTGCCGGAAGGGCGCATTGCGCGCCATCTCACTGAACTGGTGCGGGAGCGCGCGGCGCCCAGCGAGCACGTCCAATGGGCCCTGATCGCGCCGGTCCAGATCTATGCGCAGGCCCTGGCTGCCTCCTTGTGTGGCAGCTCGGCGACGACGATAGGCCGCCTGCTGCGTCAGGCTTTCGAGCGCTGGGCCGGCAATTTCCCGCTCGACCCGGTGTGGACTTCGCTGTCGGCACAGCAGGCCCGCGCCGAGCTGCAGACGCTGGAGAGCTTGCTGCTGCGCACGCCGGCCAGCCGCAGTGGCTTCCGCCGCCGCCTGCTGCAGCGTTATGGCGAGGCGGGCTCGCTGGCCTCGTTGTGCGGCGACGAAGTGCCTGCCATGGAGCGGCACGGAAACGGCTGAACGCGCCGGCAGCGGGGCAGGGCACAGCGCTTGCCAGATGCCCTGCATCCGCAGCCGAGCGCACGACGATGACTCGCTACAGCTTCCATGCCTCGCACGAGCAGTTCGCCCCGGCCGAGTTGCTGTCCCTGGCCGTCCAGGCCGAAGCCGCCGGCTTCGACGGCGTGTTCTGCTCCGACCATCTGCAGCCCTGGGCACCCTCGCAGGGGCACTCCGGTTTTACCTGGGCCTGGCTCGGTGCCGCGCTGCAGGCGACCCGACAGCTGAGCTTCGCAACCATCACGGTCCCGGGCGGCTGGCGCTACCATCCGGCGGTCCTGGCACAGGCCATCGGCACACTGGGACAGATGTACCCCGGCCGGCTGCCCTGGCTGGCCTTCGGCAGCGGAGAAGCCATCAATGAACAGGTGACCGGCGGACCCTGGCCGCCCAAGGCGGAGCGGAATGCCCGCCTGCAGGAGGGCGTGGGCGTGATCCGGGCGCTGCTGGCCGGTGAGCGGGTGTCGCACGAAGGCCGCCTCACGGTGCAGGACGCGCGTCTCTGGGACCGTCCCGCGCAGCCGCCGCTGCTGTTCGGCGCCGCCACCAGCGAGGCCACCGCGCGCTGGCTGGGCCGCTGGGCCGACGGTTTGTTGACCCTGGGCCGCGACCTGGCGCAGCTGCGCCGCCTGATCGCGGCCTTCCGCGAGGGCGGCGGCGAGGGCAAGCCGGTGCACGTCAAGCTGGACCTCAGCTGGGCGCCCGAGCCGGCCGAGGCGCTCCGGCTCGCGCACTGCCACTGGCGTTTCAACTGTCTCGGCGGTGAGGCCTGCTGGGACTTGCGCCGGCCGGAGGATTTCGAGGCCGCGGCACGTTTCGTGCGACCCGAGGACCTGCACCCGCAGGTGCTCATCGCCAGCGAGCCGGCGCGCCACATCGAGCACTTGCAGGCTTGCCAGGAGCTGGGCGTGAGTGCGATCGACCTGCATCAGGTCAGCACCCTGCAGCGCGAGTTCATCGAGTTCTACGGCACCGCCGTGCTGCCGGCCCTGAAGCGCTGAGCGGCGTGCCGGGCGCCGAGGCCGCCACAGGTATGCCGCTTGCCTGCAGGCCGGCATACCCCACTCCGTCCTTCCGCCATGGCCGCCCTGATCTCCCAGCTTTCGCCTTCCGTCACCGACATGATCCGCATGGACCACAGCCACGTGCTGGAAACGTTTCACCAGTTCCACGCCGGCAATCCGCCCGACAAGAAGGCCGCGCTGGTCAATGCGACCTGCCTGGCGCTGGAGATCCATGCCCAGCTCGAAGAGGAAGTTTTCTACCCGGCCCTGCGCGAGCTGGCGAGCGACGTCGACATCGTCGAGAAGAGCTATCCCGAGCACGCCGAGATGCGCCGGCTGATGGCCGAGCTGCGCGGCATGCGCCCGGGCGACCCGGGCTACGACAGCACCTACCTCGAGCTGATGCGCAATGTGCTGCACCATGTGGCGGACGAGGAGACCACGCTGATCCCGGCCGCCGAGCGCCTGCTGTCCGACCGGCTCCAGGAGCTGGGCGCACAGATGACCCGGCGCCGGCTGCAGCTGCTGGGCTCACGTGCACCCGAGGTCGGGTGGACGGCGATGCGCTCCTTCCCCGAAGGCGCCGTCCTGATGGCCGCCGGCGCGGTGGGCGCCGGGGCCTACCTGCTCAACAGCGCCACCTCGGCTTTGCCGCGTTTCTGGCGTTGAGCCTGCGGGAGATCGAAGCGGCGCGGCCGGCCTTCAGCCCGCGGCGCCGCGTACCAGCCGCAGCTCGGTGATCTCCGAGGGGGCGCCGAGCCGCTTGGGCGGGCCCCAGTAGCCCGTGCCACGGCTGATGTAGATCCACATCGCCGCATGCCGCTGCAGGCCCGACACATAGGGCTGCTGCAGGGGGACGAACCAGCGCCAGGGCAGGAACTGCCCGCCGTGGGTGTGGCCCGAGAGCTGCAGGTCGTAGCCGGCCGCGGAAGCCGCCGCAGCGGCCCGCGGCTGGTGGGCCAGCAGGATCTTGACGCCGGCGTCGGCCGGTGCGTCGTGCAGCGCGCGCAGCGCGTCACTGCGGTGGGCGGGCACGAAATGGTGGGCCGTATAGTCCGGCACGCCTGCCAGCACCAGGCGGGCGCCGCGGTGCTCGAGCACGACATGTTCGTTCATCAGCACCCGCATGCCGAGGCGCTCGAACTCGGCGATCCAGGCCGGGCCGCCTGAGTAGTATTCGTGGTTGCCGGTCACGGCATAGACACCAAGGCGGCCCTGCAGCCGGCCGAGCGGCGCGGTGTGCGATGCAAGTTCGGCCACGCTGCCGTCGACCGAATCGCCGGTGACGACCACCAGGTCGGGCTGCAGTGCGTTGACCGCCGTCACCACCTTGTCCACGAAGGGGGCCCGGATGGTCGGTCCGACGTGCAGATCGCTGATCTGCACGATACGCAAGCCCTCCAGCGCCTCGGGCAGCCCCGGCAGGGGCACCTCGACCCGCCGCACCGGCGGGCGGCGCCGCGCCAGGAACAAGCCGGCGGCGCTGGCCAGCAGCGCCAGCACGGGCACGGCCCACGCGGACGGCCCGGCCAGCGGCGCCGGCCGCAGCGCCGCCAGCCCCAGCCAGGAGGCCCCGGCTGCGCCGAGCAGCAGCACGTCGCGCAGCAGCGTCAACACCAGCAGGCTGGAGAAAAAGCCGAGCGCGGTGAGGCCGACCCAGGCGGCCGCGCCCCGCGAGGGGCGCGGGCCGAACACATGGCCCAGGCCGGAGTGAACCAGCGCGAACTCGAGTGCCAGCAGGGCCATGCCGGCCGGCTGCCCGGCGGCCGGCAGGTCGGGCAGCAGCCGCAGGCCGATGTAGGCATGCAGCGCGACGAGCAGGGCGAGCGGGATGGCAGGCAGGGTCATACGGCACCAGGCGGCAAGAGGTGCGCCCAAGGGGCGCCGGGCGAGGCGGGCCACCGGGCACAAGCCCTGCTGGCAGCCTCAGTGTGAGGCCGCCGGGTGGCGGCAGGCAAGGAGTCCAGCGATGACAGACAAGCGCACTGCGGCCAGCGCCGAGCACAGCAACATGGAGAAGGACCCGCAGGACTGGGTGACCGGCGACGAACCCATGACCGGCGCGCAGCGGTCCTACCTGAAGACGCTGTCCGAGGAAGCGAAGCAGGCCTTCGACGACGGCCTGACCAAGGCCGAGGCCTCGCGCCGCATCGAGGAATTGCAGAAGGTCACCGGACGCGGCACGCCCGACGGCGCGCGGTGAGCGCAGGCGAGCTGGCCGCGAAGCCCGGCCCCGCCACGCGGGGCCGGGCGCGGGGTCAGACGCTGCCTTCGCGCTCGATCACCAGGATGCGTGCCTCGCCGCGCGGGTGCGCCAGGTGTTCGCAGCCCACCCCCGCGTGGAAGACGTCGCCGGCGTGCAGCGCCACGACCCTCTCCTCGCCTTCGACGCGGTAGTGCATGTCCACGCTGCCGTCGAGCACCACGAACACCTCCTCGCCGTCGTTGACGTGCCACTTGTAGGGCTGGTCGGTCCAGTGCAGCCGGGTCGTGATGCCACCCATGTTGGCGATGTCCATGGCTCCCCACGCGCGGCTCGCGGTGAAGTCCTTGCTGCGCACGATCTTCATCTCTGCTGTACTCCTGGGCCGGTGGGCACGCCGGACCGCGGGCCCCTCATGCCGGCATGGCGGGCCCGACGAGCGGCCGGTCCCGAAGCGGCGCAGTGTACTGCCGACTCAGCCCCGCTACAGGGCCCAGACCGGCAACACCGGCGAGGGCGCGCGGCGCCGCGCGGCGCGACCCGCTGCCGCCCCAAGCCGCTGAGCCGGACGCCGAGGCGCCCGAGCGGATGCGCTGGCGCCAGCCGTAGGGAATTTTCTGCTCCGGCCTGCAGCGGAATGCCACCGCCCGAGCCCAGTGCGGAGGCCACACTGCCGCTCGCCGTCGAGCCCGCACGGTTCCTGTCATCCATCCGCTTCACGATGAACGCACCCCATACCCCCGAGTTGGCCGCACTCGCCGACGCCCTTGACGCGACGCCCCTGTCTCCCGACGCCCTCTGGGCCGGCGTGGCCCGCAGCCACGCCGTGATCGAGTTCGACCTCGAAGGCCGCATTCTGCAGGCCAATGCGCCGGCCCTGCAGATGCTGGGCTACGCCGCCGAGGAACTGGTCGGCCGGCTGCACCGGGTGCTGTGCGAGGAAGAGTTCACCCGCTCGCAGGCCTACCTGCGTTTCTGGCAGAAGCTCGCGCGTGGCGAGGCCGATGCCGGTGAATACCAGCACCTCGCGAAAACCGGCAGGGAGCTGTGGTTGCAGGCGAGCTACCTGCCGGTGGCCGATTCCGACGGCAGGCCGGCGCGGGTCGTGATGCTGGGCACCGATGTGACGCTGAACCGCCAGATCCTGGCCGAGGCGCGCGGCCGGCTGGCGGCGCTGGACCGGGCGCAGGCGGTGGTCGAGTTCAACCTCGCCGGCAACATCCAGGGCGCCAACGACTGCTTCCTGGCGCTCTCGGGCTACGGCCTGCGCGAGCTGGCCGGTCAGCATCACGGCATGCTCTGCCCCGGCAGCCATCTCGCGACGCCGCAGTACGCCGAGCTGTGGAGCCGGCTGGGCCAGGGCGAGTCGGTGTCGGGCCGTTACCCCTTCAAGAGCCGGCACGGCGACGAACTGCAGCTGCAGGTCAGCTACAGCCCGGTGCTCGATGCCGCGGGCAAGCCGCTCAAGGTGCTGATGTTCGCCACCGACGTGACGGCGCAGGTCCGGCTGGAGCAGCAGCGCCGCGACCGCTCGGCCACCGTGCTGGCACCGGTGGCCCGCTTGCTTGGCTCCTTGGGCGAGATCGCCGCTGCCGCGCAGGCGGCCGAGACGACGGTCCAGGGCTCGGTCGCCGAAGCCGCCCGGGCCACCGCGCTGCTGGACGGCTCGGCGCAGGCCATGGCCGGCATCGAGGCCGCCGCCGACGAGATGAGCGAGATCGTCAAGCTGGTCAGCGGTATCGCCGGCCAGACCACCGTGCTGGCGTTCACGGCCGCGCTGGAAGCCGTGCGGGCGGGCGAGCAGGGCAGCGGCTTTGCGGCGGTGGCGGAGGAACTGCGCCAGCTGGCCGACCGCTCGACCCTGGCAGCCAGCCAGAGCAGCCGGCTCATCATCGACTCGGTGCGGCGTGTGGCGCCGGCATTGGCCGCGTCGCAGCAGGCCTCTGCGGCGTTCGGCCGCATCGCGTCCGACATCGAAGGCACCCGCCGTGCCATCGCCGAGCTGGGGCAGGCGGCCGCCGCTCAGGCCGACCTGGCCGGCCAGGTGAATGGCCTGATGCACGAGTTCCAGGACGCAGCCGGCGCCGCCGGCTGACAAAAACAGGCGCCCGTGGCGGCGCCTGTCGTCACGCCGAGGCGGGCAGCATCGCCTGCGTCCCGACCACCCGCCCTTGCGAGACGAACACCAGCTCGCCGAACTGCAGCAGCACCGCTTCGCTCTGGCGCGGCCGCCAGAACACGAAGTCATCGGCCTGCAGGCCAAGCCGAGAAGAGCCGGCCATCACCTGCTGGTTGGAGGAGGGGCCGAACAGCCGGCTCGCTTCCATGCCGGCTGGCGAGACCGGGTCGGCCAGCCAGCGGCCGCCATGGATGGCATAGCCGCGCGATCGGTTGGGGTCCCAGGCGCGCGCCACCGTCGAGAGCCAGCCCGCGCCCTCGGGCAGACGGAAGCGCCCCAGGTCCTTGAGCACCGGGGCGGCGATGAAGGCCGCGGCTTCCAGGTCGGCGAGTGTCGGCGTGTCGAAGTCCGAGGGTTTCAAGGCCGCCGAGCCGACCGCGACCTCGTTGGGCAGGCCATCGCGGCCGTGCAGGTGGAAGGTGCGCGAGCCGCCGGTGTTGAGCGTCAGGCGATCGTGCGCGGCCGCGGGCGCAAGCTGGCGGGCCTCCTGCCACAAAGCCTGCCAGCGCCGCTGGGTCGCGCGCTGCGCGGCGTCGCGCACGCCGGGCAGGTCGGGCAGAGCGGTCACGTGCGCGTCGTAGCCCATCAGTCCCGCCCAGCGCAGCAGCGGCTCGGCCTGCAGTGCCTGCAGCATCGCCGCAAGTTGCGCCGGCGTCTCGGCGCCGCCGCGGTGCAGCCCGACGTCGATCTCGATGTTCAGCGCCAAGGGCACGCCGAGCGCGCGTGCCAGCTCGCGGTATTGCTGCAGCCGCTCGGGCGTGTCCACCAGCCACTCGATGCGGCGCCCCGGCTCGGGCTCGCCGGCGCTTGCCAGCGCCTCCATCGCCCGGCGTGCCGCCGCGGCCGGCAGCGGCTTGCCGAGCAGCAGCCGCAGCCGCGGCCGGGCGCGCCCCACCTGCAAGAGCTGGACGGCGTTGAAGACCATGGCCCGGTCGGTCTGCCAGGCGGCGCAGCAGCTGTCGATCAGCGCCAGCGCGGGCAGCGACTTCACCACCACCCGCAGCGGCAGGCCGCGGCGTGCCGTGGACCGGCCGATGCGCGCCAGGTTGCGCTGCAGCCGGTCCTGGTCGACGAGCAGCACCGGCCAGGCGATGCCGGCCTCGCGCAGCCCCTGCTGCAGGGTGACGAAGTAGGGCGGGTGCGGGCGGCCGCGGTCGCGCGGCCGGAGCGCCGCCAGGCTGGCCAGTGCTGCTGTGGCGGCGGCCGCCTGCAACAGGCGGCGCCGCTCAGCCATTCGCGGGCTCGCCGAACAGGCGGCCCAGGTGCTCGTTGAGGAGTCGGCCGCCGGGGTCCAGCTCCCGGCGCAGCGCCAGGAAATCGCGCCAGCGCGGGTAGAGCTCGGCCAGCTCGCCGGGCTCCATGTCGTGCAGCTTGCCCCAGTGCGGGCGGCCTTCGTGGCGCCGGAACACCGGCCCCACTTCCTTCAGCAGGTAGGCATAGGGCTCGTTGGCGGCCGCGTGCACGGCGATGCAGCAGCTCGCACGCTGGTAGAAGGGGCTGAGCCACGCGTCGTCGGCCGCGACGTGCCGGAACTCGATCGGGAAATAGGCTTCGTTGTGCCGCTCCAGCACCGCCAGCACCTCGCGCAGGCAGGCGATGCCCTGCTCGGCCGGCACATGGTATTCACTCTCGTTGAAGCGGGTGTCGCGGATGTTGCTGAGCAGCCGCCAGCTCAGGTCCACCGAGACCTCCTCGCGCCCGCCGATCAGGCGCCCCGCCATCCACCGTCGCAGGGCCGGCCAAGGGCCGAGCAGGGTGCGCAGGCGCCTGAGATCGGTCAGCAGACGCTCGTCATCGCTGCCGGCGCGGTGGGGGGGCTGGGCCGGCACCTCGTCGTGCACGATGCCGGCCGACCAGCCGGTGTGGGGCAGCACGAACAACTCGAAGTGGCGGTGGGCGGTGGCCAGCCGGGGGGCGGCTTCGAGCAGCTCCTCGGTGGGCGCGGTCCAGACCCGGCGCCGCAGGTAAAAGCGCGGCTGGACCTCCAGCTCCACCTCGGTCAGCGCGCCCAGCGTGCCCAGGCTCACGCGGGCGGCGTCGAACAGCTCGGGCCGGCGCTCGCGGCTGGCTTCCAGCAGCTGTCCGGCGGGTGTGATCAGGCGCAGCGCGCGGACCTGGGCATGCAGGGCCGGCAGGCTCGCGCCGGTGCCGTGGGTCCCGGTGGCATAGCTGCCGGCGAGCGACTGCACGTCGATATCGCCCTGGTTGGGCAGCGCCAGGCCCAGCTCCTCAAGCTGCAGCGCGAGCGCGGCGATGCGCATGCCGGCGCCCACGGTGACACGCTGCGTGGCGGCATCGTGGCGGCGCACTCCGCTGAAGCCGTCCATCACAACCAGGGTCCCTGAAGTGGGCACCAGCGGGCTGAAGGAGTGCCCGGCACCGACGAAACGCAGCGGGCCGGGCGCGCCGGTCAGCAGGGCCGCCAGCTCGTTCTCGTCGGCCGGGCCCTGCCACTGCTGGGGCGCGCAGTGCTGCAGCCCTGACCAGTTGCTCCATCGGCCGGCGCCGCCGGCCTCGGCGGCTGTCCCCGGCTGCGCCCGTGGGTCCGCGCTCCGGGCTCGCGGCGCGGCTCCCAGCCACAGGCCCCCGGCGAGCGCGTTGAAGTGGCGGCGCGCCAGGCCGGGGCCCGTGATGTCGCGCCTGCAGTCGTCCGGGGGGCTGTGATGCATCTCGCGCCTCCGCAAGTAGGGCCGTGGTGGCTTGCCAGGGGGTGCGATCCCGGGACGACGCCGCGCCGGCTCCACGGCGCGGCGGCTTCCGGTGGGCCGCTTGACCCACTGTAGCGGGCCAAACGCCCATAGGAGACTGGCAACCCCTGAAGGCGCGCGGTAGCGGCCGGCGAGGCTCAGGGGGTCCCGGAGGCGCCCGGCGTGTTGCGGAAGAACGTCGCCAAGGCCCCGTCGACCAGTCGCTGGTAGTCGCCCGAGCTGCGCAGTTCCCGCAACTCGATGTTGAAGCGGTCCAGCAGTGCGCCCTTGCCGGCCTGCCTCAGGAACACCAGATGGGCGGGATGCAGGAGCATGGGCGCGGCGCTCGCCGCCACGCCGGGGTAGCGCCCGGAGCGCAGCTGCGCGGCGCCGGCCTGCTCCACGGCGAGGACCACGTCGAGCCGCCGTGCCGCAAGTTTGCGGAAGTTGTAAGTGTCCTCGGCAACGACCTCGGCGCGCACGCTGCCGTCCCGCACCGCCGCATCGAAGGCATCGCCGTAGCTCCAGCCGCGCAGCACGCCGACCCGCAGGCCCTTGAGATCCGCCAGCGAACGCAGGGTCGCGGCCCGGTGCGCCGGCGCCCAGGCGAAGATCTTCTCGGTGTAGAGCGGCTCGCTGAAGTCGTAGCGGCGGCGTCGCTCGGCGTTGCTGTAGACGCCCACCGCGCCGGCCTGGCCCTGCTCGACGGCCGCCATGATGCGGTTCCAGGGCGCGACCTTGAGATCGAGCGGTGTTTTCATGCGGGCGAAGGTGGCGAGCAGCAGCGTGGGGTAGACCCCGGCGGGGCGGCCGTCCCGTTCGTACATGAAGGGCGCATTGGCCGTGTCCACGCCGACGGTTTCCCGCGGCGGTGCCTGGGCGGGGGCAGCACCAGCCAGCCCGGACAACAGCCAGGCCAGCAGGCAGGTGGACAGAGGACGGGACGGCATCAGCGACTCGAAGGCGCGCACGCGCCTTCTGAGCATATAGCGGCCCGTAGCAGCCGCCGCCCGCACGCCCCTCCGGCCATGTGGAACAGGCACCGCGGCCATAGGCCTGGTTGTGCTTGTCCTGTCTGCGCGCGCTGCCGCGGCACGACCGACGTCATTGCCCGCGCAGGGCGTCTCGCCGAACCTGGGCCTGCGCCGGGTCCTGCAACGGTGATCCGGAACAGGAAGCGCAGAGCGTGACGGGCATGCGCGGGCACCCGTCCATCTGTCGGTGGCGCGCGACCCTGCCCCGCATCCCATGCCCTGAGGACCACAACATCATGCAGTTCCATTTGACCTTCAGATCGAGCCGCGTCCCGAGGACCTTGCTCCGGCCCCGCCTCACCACCTTGCTGAGCGCGGCCGCGCTGGCCTGGGCCGCAGCCGGCCCGGCGCAGGCGCAGGTGACGGGCGGGCAAAGCATCCTGACCTTCTCGCAGGACGCCGTCTCCACGCTGACCTTGATCGGCGTGACGGTGGCCGCGGCCGGCACCGCGGGAACGGTCACGCCCGGTGTGGCCTTCTCCTTCCCGGTGGCAGGCGGCACGGTGCTCGACAACCAGGTCGCCAGCGTGGACACCGACCCCAACGCCGGCGTCACGCTGACACGCGGCAGCACCGTCATCACGCTCTATCGCTTCAAGCTCGACGTGGCGGCCAAGCGCCTGCGCGGGGACATCAATGTCAATGGCAGCGTGAGCCCCGGCGAGGACATCTATGAGGTGCGCTCCATCGTCGAGACACCCGCCACGCCGCCCTGGCGCGACCTGGCAGCCACCGGCCTCTACCTCACGCCTGGGGCGCTGAAGAAGCTGGGCGATGCGCTCGGCGTGCCGGAGTACCTGCGGCCGACGGTCGCGCAGGTGGACTTCGGGCGCCTGGACGGGCGGCTGCAGCTGCGATCGCGGGAAGGCGCTGCGCAACACTGAGCGTGGGCGAGGGGGCGCCCTCAGCCCGGCATAGGCGGTGCTTCGGGCACCGTGCTGCCGGACACCGGGCCGGGCGGCGTGCCGCCGCCCTGGCGGGCGCCGAGCACCATCTCCGAGAGCCAGTTCACCAGCAGCGCGGTGTAGGCACGCTGCGCGCTGTCCTGCGAGAGGCCGTGGTCGGCGCCGTGGATCACGCGGTAGGTCAGCGAGGCGGCCTGGATGCAAGCCTCCCGGTAGCTCGCAATGACCGGGTGCGGCACCACTGTGTCGCACTCCGACTCGACCAGCAGCACGTCGCCCCGGAACGCCGCGCAGGCACGCAGCGCGCGGTTGTCGGCCGCCTCGACGAAGTTGCGCCGGTAGCTTTCCAGGTCCTGGTCCTTGTGCAGCTGCAGCTTGGGCACTTCCCAGCCGGTGTCGATGTAGAGTGCCGGCACCCGCAATGCCAGCCACCGGACAGGCCGCATCGACGTCAGGATGGCCCCCAGGTAGCCGCCGTAGCTGCTGCCCACGACGGCGATTGCCGAGCGGTCCACGCCCGGGTGCCGGGCCAGCACGTCGTAGGCGGCCACGACGTCGCACAGATTGCTCTCGCGCGAGACGGTTTCGCGCTGCGGCTCGGTGCCGGCATGGCCGCGCAGGTCGAAGGTCAGGCAGATGCAGCCCAGCGCCGCCACCTCGCGCGCCCGGGCCAGGTACTGTTCCTGGCTGCCGCCCCAGCCGTGCACAAACAGCACGCCCGGCAGCAGCGTCCCGGGCGTGACCACCGTGCCGGCGATGTGACCGCCGTCGACCTTGATGTGGATGCTTTCGTCATGGGTGGCCATACAACTCCAGCCGCGAATACTTGGTGATGCGCCCGGCGTGTTCGTCGACGCCGTTGAAATAGACGAAGGCGTCGTCGGGCAGGGCAGGTGCGGGGCCGTAGACCTCGACCGTGGAGGCGTTGACGGCGTCGAGCCCGGGGTCGGCGACGAAGGCCTTGAGGGCCGCGATCTCCGCGCCGCTGGCCCCGCCGATGCGCCACGATTGCTCCAGCACGCCCGAGCACCAGTGCCCGCCTTCGTCCAAGCCTTGGGCGATGTCGTAATTACAGCGCGACGCATACATGCCGGGAAACGACACCATCGCGGCCGTGTGGTATCGCTGCGCCTGTTCCACCGCGGTGCGCAGGGCCGCTGTGGGTGCCAGCGGCAGCAAGGCGTCGAAGTCGCCGCGCACCACGCTCAGCCTCGAGCCACCATAGACCAGCTCGCCCCGGTTGTTGGGCGTCAACTGCTGAGTGCCGAAATAGGTGGCGACCAGGTCGCCGACACGAACCCGGCCGACGCTGCAGGTCTCGACCTCGGCGAGGTTGCGCTCCAGCACGACGCCAGCGCGTGCCAGCTCGGTCGCATCGAGCTGATCGAGCTGGGCCGCGAGCTCCTCGGTGTTTCGGATCACCGCCTGTCCCGAGCCGCCGATGCCATCGGCCCGTTTCAGCCGCACCGCACCGCGCACCAGCAGACGCTCGGCGGCTCGGCGGGCATCGTCCCGTGTGAACGCCGAGTAGCCGGGCAGCACCACCGGCTGCACACGGCGCGCGAAGTCGGCCGACCAGCCCCTCGGGCCGCTGCCGCCGGGCTCCGGCAGCGCATGGGTGATGGTCTTGGTGGCAGCGAACGGGTAGGGGACGACACCGCCGAACAGCTCGGCTTCGCCGTGTATGCCCAGGCCGCGGGCGAAGTCGAGGCTGGGCAGCGTGTCGCTCGGCACGAAATACAGCGGGATGTCGTAGGCGCGCGCCGGGTCGAACTCTCCGCCGAACTCCCAGCCCTTGATGACCGCCAGTTCGCGGGCCAGCGCCGTCAGCGTGACACGTTCGTGGCGGCGCGGATCGCGATAGGCGGTACAAGGGTAGACGACCACCACGCCGCGGCTCCCGGCAGATTCTGCCGCCGTCTTTGCCGCCCGCTCTTCGCTGCCCGGACTCGCCTTCATCGCGCGCCTCGCTGTGCCGACCGTCGACATGCCGCAACGACGCGACACCCCGGCAGGCCGGTGGGGCCGCGCTGCTGCGCCCAATCGCGGCAGCCGGCTCTGTCGTCCCTCCAAGCAAAGCAAATACCGAGCCGAAGTCGGCAGCGAGCTGCTTCAGGGAGGCCGGCTTCGGCGTCGCGAAGACCGATTCGGGATCATGCGGCAGGAGCGAGCACGAACAAACAGGAACAAGCGCGATCGACGTTTACATCGCGCCCCCCCGATCCGGGCCTTGCCGCCCGGTCCGCTCGCATGGCATGGTCGCGTTTGTGGGGCCGCGCTCGGCCTCACAACAGGTCAACAGCAGGTGTGCGAGAGATGCCAGACATTGGAAGGATTGTTGCGGAACTGGACGAGGTGAGCCGCTCCGCCCGTGAGATCGCGAGCCTGCTTGCGACCTTGGACCTGCTGTGCGTGCAGATGGTCGGCCTGGCGCGGCAGGGCGTCAGCGAGGCGCCCGCCACGGTGGGGGCAGCGCAGTCGCTGCTGCCGCTGGCGCGTGCCGCCCACACCCTCACCGCGGTGGGCTGGGGCAGGGCGAGCGTCTGCGGCGACCGGCTCGATGCGCTGGCGGCCGAGCCGCTGCAGGCGGCCTTGCCGCCCGGGCAGAGCGATGAACTGGCCAGCAAGCTGCGCCACGCCGGTGCCGATGCCCGTGCAACCTGCTCCACGCTGGAGGCTGCCGGGCAGGCGCTGGAGCGCGCCATCGGCCTGCTGGAATGCCGTGCCGTCGACGAAGACGCCGCCTGGCAGACGAGCCGCGAGATCTTCGAAGGCGTGATGGCTCGCCTGGGTGCGATGCAGCGCGGTGCCCCGGGCGGCGCCTGAGGCCCTCGGCGTCCAGACCGGCCGATTGCCCCTCTTCCTTTCGATCTGAACTGATCGCATCACCGGTGCACTGCCTGGGGCAGGGCGCGGCGAGCGCTTTACGATCCGCTGGTCTATTTTTTTGACTGGCAATGTCAGGGGTGGTGGCGTTTTTGGCTGTGACATGGCGTTCATCGCAGGATTTTTGTCGGCGATGCATCCGTCCGGCCGCTTGCTCAGGCTTTCCCCGGCAACCGGCGCAGCGGCCTCTCTCCCGCGCCGCCATCAAGAACTCGCCGCGCCTGCCGATAGAGCTGCAGACGACCCGAGATGTCGACCCCGCAGCCCTGAGATGACCCGCGTGCCTATCCCGTCCGCCGCCACGCATGTGCCTCCCGTTCATCCGGAGGATGCCGACGCGCGTGCGCGCCGGCGCCGGGGCGAGCGCGTGCGCATGGTGGGAATGGTGTACGCCAGCTCCGCCCTGGACACCATGCTGCTGGTGCTGTTCCACTTCGCGGGCGCCGTCCCCTTGTGGGTGCCGCTCCTCTATGCAGCGATCGGTGCCGCGGTGTGCGGCACCTACTACCTCGCCCTGCGCAGCGGCTTCAGCGAGCGCTTCCGCGACCCCTATCTCACCGGCCCGCAGATGGTGACGGCCTCGGGGCTGCAGCTGCTGACGGCTGTCTGGGCGCCCCAGGTGGGCATGCTGTCGCTCTGCATGATCTTCCTGGTGTTCGCGTTCAGCGCGCTGCGGCTCACGCCACGCCAGCTGATGCCCTTGTGGCTGCTCATTTCGGCCGGCATCGCGCTGGTCGTCGCGCAGGCATCGCAGCCGCTGGGCATTCCTCACGAGACCGCCTGGCAGGCCTTGATATCGGCGCTGTGGATGTCGCTGGCGGTGGGCCGCTGCGCCTTCGTGGGCCTTTACGGCGCCTCGGTTCGCCAACTGCTCGGCTCGCGCAACCGGGAGCTGGCCGAGGCCCAGGCGCAGCTGCACGCCCTGGCCGCCCGCGACGAGCTGACCGGCGCGCTGAACCGGCGCGCCATCATGGCCGAAGTGCGGCAGGCCCTGCAGCACCACGCCGAGGGTGGACCGCCTGCCGCGGTGGCCTTGCTGGACCTCGACCATTTCAAACAGGTGAACGACCGTCACGGCCACCTGGTGGGCGACGAGGTGTTGCGGCGTTTTGTCTTGTCGGCCATCGGTAGCCTGCGCCACAGCGACCGGCTGGGTCGCTACGGTGGGGAAGAGTTTCTGCTGCTGATCGGTGCGGGCGCCTCGTCGGACCACGCCGTGCAAGCCGCCGAGCGCCTGCGCGCGGCGGTTGCCGGCATGCCCTGGACCGAGCTGGCGCCCAACCTGGCCGTGACCGTTTCCGTCGGTGTGGCGGTCGGTCTCGACGGCGAAACGCCGGAGCAATTGCTGCAGCGCGCCGACCAGGCCTTGTACCGAGCCAAGAGCAGCGGCCGCAACTGCGTGCAGATGGCCGCCTGAGGCGGCTCGGGCGCTGCCGGGGGAAACCCCGGGAACACGCTGGCCTGGCGCTGCAAGGCCGGGCCGCGCGCTCCTGAGGGCTCGCCCGACGTCTCCTTCCATGCCCCCGGGCACCCGTTCCGGTATCCGCAGTCACCAGGAAGGGTAAGTCCCAGGCCGGCCCTGCATGAAAGTATCGATTCCGAGGCCGAAACGGCGCGGTGAGCCCGGCTGCCTTCTCCTACGCTTCGTCTGCCGATTCACAGTACCGCAAGCACAAGGTTGCAGAAGGAGACTTGCCATGAAGCTCAAGGCTTCCATAACGATCGTCGCCGGCATGGCGGCCATGGCCGCCGCGCAGGCCGGCGAGCTGGTCGTCGCCACCGTGAACAACGGGCACATGATCGAGATGCAGAAGCTCTCGAAGCAGTTCGAGCAGGCCAACCCGGGCATCAGGCTGAAGTGGGTCACGCTGGAAGAGGGCGTGCTGCGCCAGCGCGTGACCACCGACATCGCCACCAAGGGCGGGCAGTTCGATGTCATGACCATCGGCCTGTACGAGACGCCGATCTGGGCGAAAAGGGGCTGGCTGGTACCGATCAAGGCGGACCCGGCCTATGCGCCGGAAGACATCCTTCCGCCCATCGCCTCGGGCCTGTCGCTGAACGGCCAGCTCTATGCCGCGCCGTTTTACGGCGAGAGCTCGATGCTCTTGTACCGCAGCGACCTGATGCAGAAGGCCGGCATCAGCCTGTCCGACCCGCCCACCTGGGAACAGGTGCGCCAGGCGGCCGCCAAGATCCACGACCCGAAAAGCGGCGTCTACGGCATCTGCCTGCGCGGCAAGCCGGGGTGGGGCGACAACATGGCCTTGATCACGACGATGGTCAATACCTTCGGCGGGCAGTGGTTCGACATGTCCTGGAAACCGCAGCTCACCTCCGAGCCCTGGAAAAACGCCATCACGTTTTACGTGGACCTGATGAAGAAGTACGGGCCGCCCGGTGCGTCGGCCAACAGCTTCAACGAGAACCTCGCGCTGTTCAACGAGGGCAAGTGCGGCATGTGGGTCGACGCCAGCATCGCGGCTTCCTTCGTCTCCGATCCGAAACAGAGCAAGGTGGCCGGCAAGGTGGCCTTCGCGCAGGCGCCCACCGCCGTCACGCCCAAGGGCGCCAACTGGCTGTGGGCGTGGGCGCTGGGCATCCCGGTCGGCTCGAAGAAGGTCGAGGAGGCGCAGAAGTTCGTCCGTTGGGCCACCTCGCGGGACTACATCCAGCTGGTGGCCAAGGAGTCCGGCTGGGCGCGCGTGCCCACCGGCACCCGGCAATCGACCTATGCGAACCCGGACTTCCTCAAGGCCGCGTCGTTCGCCGAGGCCGAGCGCAAGGCCATCTTCTCGACCAATCCGAGCGACAGCACCCTGCCGAAGTCGCCCTATGTCGGAGTGCAGTTCGCGGCGATCCCCGAGTTCCAGGCCATCGGCGTCGCGGTGGGTCAGCAGATGAGCGCGGCGCTGGCGGGCAAGGTCACGGTCGACAAGGCGCTGGAAGTGGCCCAGGCCGCCGCCGAGCGTGAAATGAGGAAGGCGGGTTACTACAAATGAGCGCACAGGCCTCCGCTGCCGCGGCGGCCGCCGTGTCCCCCGGGCAGGACCTCGCCGGGTCGGCGCCCGCCCCGGGCGCCGACCGGCGCCGCGTGGTCCCGCGCCTGCTGATGGCGCCTGCCGTGCTGACGCTGCTGCTGTGGATGATCGTGCCGCTGGCGATGACGCTCTACTTCTCGGCGGTGCGCTACAACCTCATGCAGCCGGGCGAGCATGGTTTCGTCGGGCTGCAGAACTTCGAGTTTTTCGCCACCGATCCGGCCTTCGGGCCGGCCATCGTCAACACCTTGCTGCTGCTCGGCTCGGTGATCGCCATCACGGTGGTGCTGGGCGTGGCAATCGCGGTCCTGGTGAACGAGCCGTTTCCGGGTCGTGGTGTCGTGCGCGTGCTGTTGATCTCCCCCTTTTTCGTGATGCCCACGGTCAACGCGCTGCTGTGGAAGCACATGATGATGAACCCGATCTACGGCGTGCTCGCGCAGCTCGCCCGGTGGTTCGGCGCCGAGCCGGTCGACTGGCTGACCGACCACCCGCTGCTGTCGGTCATCGTGATGGTGGCCTGGCAGTGGCTGCCCTTCGCCTTCCTGATCTTCATGACCTCGCTGCAGTCGCTGGACCGGGAGCAGATGGAGGCCGCGCGCATGGACGGCGCCAACGCGCTGCAGCGTTTCTGGTACCTGGTGCTGCCACACCTGGCACGGCCGGTCGCGGTCGTGGTGATGATCGAGATGATCTTCCTGATGAGCGTTTTCGCCGAGATCTACACGACCACCAGCGGCGGCCCGGGCACAGCGAGCACCAACGTGGCCTTCCTGATCTTCACGCAGGCGCTGATGAACTTCGACGTCGGCGTGGCGTCCGCGGGGGCCCTGTTCGCGGTGCTGCTTGCCAACATCGCCGCGGTGTTCCTGATCCGCATCGTCGGCAAGAACCTGGACCGCTGAAAAGAGAGGCATTGCGCATGAACCGATGGCCCATCCTCCTGAGAACCACCGGCGCCTGGAGCGTGGCGCTGCTGCTGTTTTTCCCGCTGTTGTGGCTGCTGCTGACCTCGTTCAAGACCGAGCTGCAGGCCATCGCGGTGCCGCCGCAGCTCCTCGTCGCTCCCACGCTGGAGAACTACGCCGAGGTGCAGCAGCGCAGCGACTATGTGCTGTACGCCACCAACTCGCTGGTCACGAGCGTGGTCTCGACCGTGCTGGGCCTGCTGATCGCGGCGCCGGCGGCCTACTCGATGGCCTTCTTTCGCACGCCGCGCAGCAAGGACATCCTGATGTGGATGCTGTCGACCAAGATGATGCCCGCGGTGGGAGCGCTGGTGCCGGTCTACGTGATGGCCCAGACGGCCGGCCTGCTCGACACGCGGACCGCCCTCGTGGTCGTCTTCACGCTCTCCAACCTGCCCATCATGGTGTGGATGCTGTATGCGTGTTTCAAGGACATCCCGCCGGACATCCTGGAGGCCGCGCGCATGGACGGCGCGACCGTGTTCGAGGAGTTCCGCCACATCGTTCTGCCGCTTGCCACCGGCGGGATCGCCTCGACCGGGCTGCTGTGTCTGGTGCTGTCCTGGAACGAGGCCTTCTGGTCGCTGAACCTCAGCTCGGCGAATGCCGGGACGCTGGCGACCCTGATCGCTTCCTACTCCAGCCCCGAGGGCCTGTTCTGGAGCAAGTTGTCCGCGGCCTCCGTGATGGTCATCGCGCCCATCGTCGTGTTCGGCTGGTTCAGCCAGAAGCAGCTGGTCCAGGGCCTCACCTTCGGCGCCGTCAAGTAAAGACCATCGAGGAGCATCGCATGTCATTTCTCCAACTGCGCGGCATCGAGAAGTTCTTCGGCCCGCACCGCGCCATCAAAGGTGTCGACCTGAACATCGCGCGCGGCGAGTTCATCGTGTTCGTCGGCCCGTCCGGCTGCGGCAAGTCGACGCTGCTGCGGTTGATCGCCGGGCTGGAGGCCATCGACGGCGGCCAGCTGCTGCTGCAGGACCGCGACATCACGGCGACGCCGTCGTCCAAGCGCGATCTGGCGATGGTGTTCCAGTCTTATGCGCTGTACCCGCACATGAGCGTGTTCGACAACATGTCCTTCGCGCTCAAGCTCGCCGGCGAGCCGGCGGCGAAGATCAAGGAGAAGGTGGAACGGGCGGCGTCCATCCTCAACCTCACGGCCTGCCTGCACCGCACACCGCGTGAGCTGTCGGGCGGTCAAAGGCAGCGCGTGGCGATCGGGCGGGCCATCGTCCGGGCGCCCAAGGTGTTCCTGTTCGACGAGCCGCTGTCCAACCTCGATGCCGCGCTGCGCGGACAGACCCGGGTCGAGATCGCCAAGCTGCACCGCGAGCTCGGCGCGACCACGATCTACGTCACCCACGACCAGGTCGAGGCGATGACGCTGGCCGACCGTGTGGTGGTGCTGCGCGACGGGGCGATCGAGCAGGTCGGTTCGCCGCTAGAGCTCTACGACCGGCCCGCCAACCAGTTCGTCGCGCAGTTCATCGGCACGCCGAAGATGAACGTGTTGGCGACCCAGGACCTGCCCGAGGTCTGTGCCGCGCTGTCCGGCCCGGTGCCGCGGGACGGCTACTTCGGCATCCGGCCCGAGGCGGTCCATGTGCGCGCCCGCGATGGCGGCCGCATCCCGGCCCGGGTGGAACTGGTCGAGGCGCTGGGCGCCGACACGCTGATCTACACCGAGGCCCGGGGGCGCCAGCTGGTGGCACGCCAGTCCGACCGCACCACCTTGCGCCCCGGCGAAGAAATCGCGATCGACCTGGACCTGGAGGCGCTGCATTACTTCGACGCCCAGGGCCGGGCGGCGCGTCCCGGTGTCTGAGCCGTCCCTTTCTCCCGACCCTCCACGCCCTTAGCCCATGCCCATGTCTCCTCCCACCCGCGGCCTGCCGTTCACCATCCTCCACCTCGGCGTCGGTGCCTTCCACCGCGCCCACCAGGCCGTCTACATGCAGGCGCTCGCCGACCGCGGCGACCGCTCCTGGCGGCTGGTGAGCGGCGAGCTGCGCCCCGACGGCGCGACGACCGTGGCTGCCCTGCAGGCGCAACAGGGGGCCTACACGCTGGAAACCGTGGACCCCTCGGGCGCCCGCGAGTACCGGCTCATCACCGCGATCGATCGGGTGCTGGCCTTCGAGCCAAGGCTGACCGAGGTGATCGAGGTCGGCAGCGACGCCGGCACCCGCATCATCTCCTTCACCGTGACCGAGGCCGGCTACTACCTGAAGCCCTCGGGGCTGCTGGAGGAGGGCCACCCCGACCTGCTCGGCGACCTCGAAGGCGGGAACCCGCGCACCCTCTACGGCGCGCTGGCCGCCATCCTGAAACAACGGCGGGCCAAGGGCAGCGGTGGCGTGACCCTGCTGAACTGCGACAACCTGCGTTGCAACGGCGACAAGGTGCGCCTCGGCCTGCTGCAGTTCCTGGAGCGTCGCGGCGAGCTGGATCTGATGGACTGGGTCGCGTCCCACACCACCTGCCCCAACAGCATGGTCGACCGGATCACGCCGCGGCCGTCCCGGGAGGTGGCCCAACGGGTCGAGGCGGCGACCGGCCGGCGCGATGCCGTGCCGGTGATGGCCGAGCGCTACCTGCAGTGGGTCGTCGAGGACCATTTTTTCGGCGGCCGCCCCGACTGGGCCAGCGTGGGCGTCGAACTGGTCGACTCGGTACACCCCTACGAGGAGGCGAAGATCCGCATCCTCAACGCCTCGCACAGCTGCATCGCCTGGGCGGGCACCTTGCTCGGCGACCGCTACATCCATGAAGGTGTGAGGCGTGCCGGCGTGCGCCGCATGGCCTTCGAGTACGTGACCGAGGACGTGATCCCCGCGCTGCATCCCAGCCCCATCCCGCTCGCCCTGTACCGGGACACCGTGCTCGAGCGGTTCAGCAACCCCTATCTGCTCGACACCAACCAGCGGGTCGCGATGGACGGCTACTCCAAGCTGCCCGGCTTTATCGTGCCGACCCTGCAGGACAGGCTGCGCAGCGGGCACTCCTTCGCGAAGACGGCCCGCCTGCCGGCGCTGTTTTTCGCGGTGCTGCAGTTGTGGCACAAAGGCGAACTGCCGTACGAGTACCAGGACCAGGCGATGGACCCCGGTTCGGTGCGCGCGATCTTCGAGGCGCCCGATCCGCTGGCTGCTTTCGTCCGCGATCCCGTGCTGTGGGGCAGCCTGCGGGGCAGCGAGGTGCTGGAGCAGGCGCTGCGGTCCGCCTATGACGAAGTGGGCCGCCTGGTGCTGGAGGAGGGGCTGGCGGCCAATGCCTGAGCTCAGCCGGGTTTGCCGTCCAGGCGCGGACGCAGCAGCATCGGGCCGTAGTGCCAGGCGTACAGCGCGAAGCCCAGCGACCACAGCGCGGCGGAGCCGGCAATCGCCTCGACGTAGCGAGTGGGTGCCGCCAGCGGCAGCCCCACGCGCAGCAGCGCGGACGACAGCACCAGCACGTAGGCCGCGACGTCCCAGCGGTCGGCCCGCAGCGGCCGGGCGGTGTGGCCGCGCGCGGTGCGCGTCATCATGCCGATCACCAGGCCGCCGATGGCGCCGACGGTGAGCGCATGGGTCGCGAGCGTGGCCGGCACCGCACCGGCGGCCGCGGCAGCGCGCAGCGCGAGGTGCAGCGGGATCCACAGGTAGGCCGCGTGCAGCACCCACACCAGTGGGGTGTGCCAGGTGCGCCACGGCTGCCACAGCAGCAGCCGCACCGCGTGGGCGAGCGCCGCCAGCACCAGCAGCGAGACCGAGGCCCAGCCGGCCAGGCCGGAGAGATCGGCGGCGGTCAGGGCGATGACGCTGCCCAGCGCGACACGCTCCACCCAGCGATGCCGCTGGGCCGACGCCCCCGGCACGCCGTTGTTGGTGAACATCGGAATCACCCGCCCGCCCATCACCGCCAGGATGAACAGCGTCAGGTCCAGCCCGAGCTGCAGGCCGGCCCAGGGCGGCAGGCCGATCCAGCCGAACTGCGACAGGTGCACCGCAAGCGACGCCAGGCCCAGCAGCGCCAGCAGCCCGACGAAAAAGTAGTTGCGCCGGTTGCGTCCGGCCCACAAGGCGCGCGCCAGGCCCCAGGCGCTGCCCGCGACGAAGGCCAGGTTGGCGAGCGCGGCGGCCAGGCCGAAAGGCGTGAGCACGAGCACGCGCGCCGCGACCCAGAGCGCGGCCAGCGCCATCAGCGCGGGCCCGCTGGGCGTGGGCTGGCCGGACCAGTTGCGCCCCGCGGTGAACAGGAACCCCACCACCACCGCCAGCGTGAAGCCGAACAGCATCTCGTGCGCATGCCAGGCCGGGCCTCGCAGGTAGGCCCATGGCAGCCAGCCGGCGCTTTGTGCGCCCCACAGGGCGATCGACAGCGCCGCGAAGCCGCTGGCCAGCAGGTAGAAGGGACGGAAGCCGAGCTGCCACAGCGCGATGCCCCGGGGGGCCGCGGGCAGTGGCGGTTCATCGATGTGCAGGAAGGGCGCCAGGGGTTTCATGAACGTCGGACCCGTGAGACGGGTGCGTCAGGGTGGCGCAAGCGCCACGCGAGCGCGGCACCGGCAAGGAGGAAAAAGAACAGCAGCATCGACCCGGCGTTGAGGGCGGCGCCCAGCGTGCGCCAGGCCGGATCGTGCGCGCCGCCGGCCAGCCGCAGCAGCAGCGAGCCATGCAGCGCCGCCAGCGGCAGGTAAAACGCGCGGCCGAAGGCCAGCTTCACGCGGGCCACGGCGGGCAGGATCACCGGCGCGTGGCCCATCACCATGCTGAAGACGAAGCCCAGGCCGACCGCATGCAGCGCGGTGTCGCGGGCGCCGGGGTGGCCGAGCGCGGTCGCGGCCCAGGCCAGGCCGCCGACCGCCAGCCAGGCATAGCCGGCCAGCAGGCACACCGCCATGTAGCGCGGCAGGCCCCCGGTGCGCACGGTGCGCCGGGCGATGTCGAAGGCCATCAGCCAGGCCGCCAGCGCGACCAGCGACACGCCGTAGAGCACGCCCCCGGCGCCGGGCCGCGCAATGCCGAGAGCGGCGCCGCCCAGCAGCGCGGCCAGGACGCTGAACAACAGGGGCCGGGCGCCGGCGCGGCGGCGCATCAGGCGGGTCATCTCCAGCCGCTCGGCGGCGATGGTCAGCACCAGGAAGGCGAAACCCCAGGCGAGCGTGCCGGGGTCGCCCGGGCGCAGCCACTGCCAGAGGGCACCGGCCAGCCAGGCGAGGGCGCCGAGCAGCAGCAGCAGGGTGTGAGCGGCCCATTGGCGCCGCACCACCGCCACGTTGACCGCCACGAACAGCAGCGAGGCGAGCAGCAAGCTCATGTCCGCCACGCGCGCCAGGCCCAGCACGTTGGCGGCGCCGCCCAGCCCGGCCGCCAGCGGCGCCAGGAAGGCCACAGCCCGCTTGAGTGCGACGGCCCGCTCGATGCCGATCACGGTGCCGAAAAAACTGCCGATCATCAGCGCGGCATGCGCGACGGCCGACGGCCCCACGGCCGCGCTGCCGGCGGCGCCCGGCAGGCTCCATCCCAGCCGCAGCAGTCCGCCCAGCACGCCGGCCACCAGGCTGGCCAGGGCCAAGGCCAGGGCAGGGCGCGCGAGCCGGGGTGCCGCCATGCTCACCATCCCATCAGGCGCTGGCCCTGCGGGGTGATGCGCTCGGGGGTCCAGGGCGGTTCCCAGCACAGCTCGAGCTCGATGCGGTAGTCGGCCGGCACCACGACGTCGAGCTGGCGTTCGACGTCGTCCATGATCTCGTCGGCCACCGGGCAGGCGGCCGAGGTCATGGTCATCAGCACATGCACGCGCCGCTCGGCGACCGCCACCTGGTAGATCAGCCCGACGTCCACGATGGACAGCGCGACCTCCGGGTCCACCACCTTGCGCAGCGCCGCGGTGATGGGCAAGCGCAGCGCCTCCTCGCCGAGATAGGGGAAGGGTTGGGTGTCGTCGGTATCGATGATGAGGCTCATGTCTCGGCCCTCCCTGCGGGAAACAGGACTTGCGACAGCGCGGCCCGGTCGCCGACCAAGTCCTGCAAGGTGTAGCGGTCGAGCACCGCGTGAAAGGCGGCGACCGCTTCGCCCATCACGTCGCGCAGCTGGCACACCGGCGCCAGGCAGCAGTGGTTGCGGGTCTCGTCGAAACACTCGGCGGGACGGATCGGGCCTTCGGTGTCGCGCACCACGTGGCCGACCACGATGTCCGAGGCCGGCCGGCCCAGCGTCAGGCCACCGCCCCGGCCACGCACACTCGCCAGCCAGCCCTGTTTCGCGAGGAAGTGGACCACCTTGGTGAGGTGGTGCTCGGAGATCGCGAAGGCAGCGCCGATCTCGGCGATGGTGGCGCGCCGCTGCGGCCGTGTCGCCAGGTAGAGCAGGACCCGCAGGCTGTAGTCGGTGAAGGTGCTGAGTTTCACGGCGGTGCGGCTTCAGAAGGTGCAGCCAGTTTGCAGATTTGGCCGGCGCCGCGGTTTGACCTGGCTCAAGCGAGGTGCCGCAGCGAGCGAGGCCGACCCGTTCCCGCTCTTGTTTGCCTTGGATCAAAAGGGGACCGGCGTTGAAGGTGCAGCATGAATGCACCTTTAACAGCCGCGGTGCGCGAGCGCCGTGCCCACGACCATGAGACCTGCACGCAATTTATGGCGATGGCTGGCCATCACCTTCATCCTGTCGTTTTCCGTTCTCGGCTACCTCGGCTGGGAGATCTATTTGGCGAAGCCGCCCATCCCCTCCGCGGTGGTGACGGCCGAGGGCGACACCCTCTACACCGGCGAGCAGGTGCAGCGCGGCCAGCAGGTCTGGCTGTCTGCGGGCGGCCAGCAGCTGGGCAGCGTCTGGGGCCACGGCAGCTATGTCGCGCCCGACTGGTCGGCCGACTGGCTGCACCGTGAGGCCGTTGCGCTGCGCGAGCGGCTGGCCTCGGTGTTTTACCAACGCTCCTACGCGGCGCTCGGCGCGGCACAGCAGGGCGCCGTCGATGCCTCCGTGAAGGCGCAGATGCGCACCAACACTTATAAGGAGGCAGGCGGCACGGTGACCGTCTCGCCCGAGCGCGCCGACGCGATCCGCGAGACAGCCCGCCACATCGAGGCGCTGTTCGGCAGCGACCCGCGGCTGCAAACCCTGCGCGAGCAATACGCCATGGAGCGGGACGCCCTGCCCGAGGCGGCCGACCGCCAGGCGCTGACGGCGTTTTTCTTCTGGTCGAGCTGGGCGGCGGCGACCGACCGGCCGGGCGAGACCGGCCTGTCCTACACCAGCAACTGGCCGCACGAGCCGCTGGTGGGCAACACCATGGGCACCTCGGCGGCGATGTGGTCCATCGTCAGCGTGGTGCTGCTGCTGGCCGGCATCGCGGTGATGCTGTGGCTGCACGGTGCCCATCGCGACGCGCCCGAAGGCGCGCCGCCCCAGGCCGATCCGCTGTTCGGCGTGCAGCCGACGGCGTCGATGAAAGCCACCCGCAAGTACTTCTTCGCGGTGATCGGCCTGATCCTGGTGCAGATCGGCATGGGGGTCGTGACGGCCCACTATGCCGTCGAGGGCGAGGCCTTTTTCGGCCTGCCGCTCGCCTCGGTGCTGCCCTATGTGGTGAGCCGCACGGCGCACACCCAGCTGGGCATCTTCTGGATCGCCACCGCCTGGCTGGCCACCGGGCTCTACATCGCGCCGCTGCTGTCGGGCCATGAGCCCAAGCTGCAGCGCCTGGGCGTGGACGTTTTGTTCTGGGCGCTGATCCTGATCGTTGCCGGCTCCACCGCCACCTCGTGGCTGGGCCATATGCAGCGCCAGGGCACCGACTTCAGCTTCTGGATCGGCAATCAGGGCCTGGAGTTCACCAGCATGGGCCGGGTGTGGCAGATCCTGCTGTTCGTCGGCCTGCTGTTCTGGCTGGTGCTGGTTGCGCGGGCCCTGTGGCCGGCGCTGCGCCGCCCGTCCGAGACGCGCGGCATCCTCGCCATGGTGCTGCTGTCGGCCGCCTGCATCGGCGGGTTCTACGCCACCTCGCTGACCTGGGGCCAGCGCACCCACTACTCGATGATCGAGTACTGGCGCTGGTGGCTGGTGCACCTCTGGGTGGAAGGCTTCTTCGAGGTCTTCGCCACCGCCGTGATTGCGCTGATCTTCACCCGCCTGGGGCTGGTGCGCGCGCAAAGCGCCAACCGTGCCATCGTGGCCGAGACCATCGTGTTCCTGTTCGGCGGCATCCTCGGCACGCTGCACCACCTGTACTTCACCGGCACGCCGACGGCCGTGGTCGCGGTCGGCGCCGTGTTCTCGGCGCTGGAGGTGGTGCCGCTCACGCTGATCGGCCTGGAAGGATGGCAGACCTACCAGCGCAGCAAGGCCGCGCCCTGGGTGGCGGCCTACAAGTGGCCCATCCTGTGTTTTGTCGCGGTCGGTTTCTGGAACACCGTGGGCGCCGGACTGCTGGGCTTCGCGATCAACCCGCCCGCCTCGCTGTACTACGTGCAGGGCCTCAACCTGACCCCGGCGCACGGCCACGCGGCGCTGTTCGGTGTCTACGGCATGCTGGGCATCGGCCTGCTGCTGTTCTGCCTGCGCGGCCTGTACGCCCACTCGCTGCATGCCGATCGCCTGCTCAAGCCCGCCTTCTGGGGCTTGAACATCGGCCTCGCGATGATGGTGTTCATGTCGCTGCTGCCGGCCGGCATCTACCAGGCCTGGGCCAGCGTCTCGGAGGGTCTGTGGTACGCCCGTTCCCCGGAGATCGTGCAGTCGGCGCTGATGCGCACGCTGGTCTGGCTCCGGGTGCCTGGCGACCTGGTGTTCGCCGGTGGCGCTGCGATGCTGGCGGTGTATGCGCTGCGGCTGCTGCGCCGCGAGCCAGCCGCCCGTGCGCGGGCGGTGCCTGCCGCGCGTTGGTCTTGAGCTGAGGCAAGACGGGCCGCCTGCCGAATGGCAGGCGGCCCGTTTTTCATGCGCGCAGCCGGCCTGGCCGGCTTTGCCGCTTGCACCGGCTCAAAGGATCGTGTCGAGGAAAAGGCGGCCGCCGGACGAGGCGAGCGAGGCGTGCGTCTGCCTGCCTCCAGGCCGGTGAACCGGGCGGATGGCGAAGATGCCGTCGTTGTGGGCCAGCTCGCCGAGCAGCCCCGCCACCCGGGCCTGCCACAGCTGCTGGAGCTGTGCCCGTTCCGCCGTGGAGGCGGACCCGTCGGCGCAGCGTTGCAGCAACTGCGTGAGACCGGCGGGCTCGGGCAGCAGCGAGAGATTGGCGAGTGCGTCGACGGCGTGGCGGTTGTCCAGCCGCGTGAAGCGCAGCGTCAGGGGCAGGCCCGGCGTGTAGCGCTGCAGGCCCATGCGGACGTGTCTGCCGCGGATCCCTTTGAAGCCGGTGTCGCCGGCGGCTCCGGTCAGCAGTTGCACGACGCTGGCGACGACACCGTTGACGCCGTCGCGCAGGCCGTCGCGGAAATCGACGCGCACGCCGCCGCGCACCGGCAACTGTTCGGGATATAGCACGTGCAGCGCACGCAGGGTGATCCAGTAGGCGGCGGCCACGGTGGGGCAGGAGTGCCCGGCCAGCCGGACGGCGTCGGCGTAGCCGAACTCCAGGATGCCGTCGTCCGGGCTGCCCAGCAGCTCGGCGAGAGGATCGTGGATCCTCAGCTTGGGCACCGTATCGAAAAAAGCGGGCCAGGGCATGCCGGTCTCTGCGGTGTCCGGGCGTGCCGGGCGGCGGCGTCGAGGCACGTGCCGCCCGGCGCGGCGTTCAGTGGCAGCAGCCGCCGCAGCAGTTGCTGCCGCTGTCCTGCCGCCCGATCCGCACGCGCCACACGTCCGGGCCCTGCTCGAGGACCTGCCAGCTGTAGCGGCCGGGGTATTGCGCCTGCAGGTGGTGGTAGAGCGGGATCGGATCGTGGTCGTTGAGCAGTTCCAGCGCGCCGCCCGGCGTGAGGCGGTCCAGCGTCTGGAAGATGCGGGCGTGGCGGTCGCGCGGCAGCAGGGGGCGCACGTCGAGGGTCGCTTGAGGAGCTTGTGACATGGGTCGGTGATTCCGGCAATAGGGGTCGAGGGAACGCTGCAGGGGCAGCGGCCATAGGTGCATATTGAAGACAGCTTTGCCGGTCGGCGCTTTGATCCAACGCAAGCTCCAGCGTCACGCAGTCATGTGCCATCTCCTGCAGATCTTTCCAAACTCGGAAAAGTTTTCATGAACGCGACAGCGTGGTTGCGCGATCTTCCGCGGCCCCAGGCAGGCGCGCGACCCCGGGCACGAACACTGCTGCCTTTCAGCCGAGGCCTTGCCCTCGAGCCAGATGGCCTTGCCGTCAAGCGAAGCAAAGGCGACGGCCGTCGAGCAGACGACGTCGCAGAGGAGACGTGCTTGCAACCACCCGACGAACACCCACCTTCGACGCGACAGGAAGAGCTGCGCACCTTCCTGTTCCTCACCGTGGTCACCGCGCCCGTCCTCGCCGTCATGGTGGTGGGCGGGTACGGCTTCCTGGTCTGGATGTACCAGCTGATCACCGGGGACCTGCCCGGATGAGCGCCGACCCCGGCCGCTGCGACCCCGGCGAAGAGATCCACATTGCGGGCGCCCTCGTTCACGCCCGGCTGCCGCAGCTTCCTTCCGTGTGCGACGCCCTTGTCGCCTTCTCTTGCGCCGAGCTGGTCCAAGCGACACCCGACGGACGCCTGGTCGTCGTGCTGGAGGGCAGCTCGGCCCGCGACATCGTCTCGGCGCTCGACGAGATCCGCAATGTTCCCGGCGTGCTCAACGTGGCGCTGGTCTACCAGCACGCTGAATCCGCCACCTCCATGCTCGAGACCCTCGAGGAGATCGACCGATGACGACACGCCGCGACTTTATCCGCAGGACTGCCGCGACCACGACCGCCGCCGCCGCCGGCCTGCCCCTGGGGGCGGAGGCCGCCAACATCGTCACCGACGCCTCGCGGACACAGCTCCAGTGGTCCAAGGCGCCGTGCCGCTTCTGTGGCGTCGGCTGCGGCGTCAACGTCGCGGTGAAGGATGGCCGGGTGGTCGCCACCCACGGCGACATCAATGCCGAGGTCAACCGCGGCATCAACTGCGTCAAGGGTTATTTCCTGTCCAAGATCATGTACGGCGAGGACCGGCTCACGCGGCCGCTGCTGCGCATGAAAAACGGCCGCTACGACAAGAACGGCGAGTTCGAGCCGGTGTCCTGGGACCAGGCCTTCGACGTGATGGCGGAGCAGTTCAAGAAGGTGCTGCGCGAGAAGGGGCCGACGGCCGTCGGCATGTTCGGCTCCGGCCAGTGGACGATCTGGGAAGGCTACGCGGCCCTCAAGCTGTTCAAGGCGGGCTTCCGCAGCAACAACATCGACCCCAACGCGCGCCACTGCATGGCCTCGGCGGTGGCCGGCTTCATGCGCACCTTCGGCATGGACGAGCCGATGGGCTGCTACGACGACATCGAGCAGGCCGACGCCTTCGTGCTGTGGGGCTCCAACATGGCCGAGATGCACCCCATCCTCTGGACCCGCGTGACCGACCGCCGCCTCTCCGCGCCGCACGTGAAGGTGGCGGTGCTGTCGGTGTTCGAGCACCGCTGCTACGACCTGGCCGACCTGGCGCTCACCTTCCGGCCCCAGACCGACCTGGCCATCCTCAATTACATCGCCCACTACATCATCAAGAACAAGGCGGTCGACCGGGACTTCGTCAACAAGCACACGCGCTTCGTGATCGGCAACACGGACATCGGCTACGGGCTGCGTCCGGAGCACCCCTTGCAGCGCAAGGCGAAAAACTGGGCCGAGCCGGGCGGCGCGCGCCCGGCCACCTTCGAGGAGTACGCCAAGTTCGTCAGCGACTTCGACCTCGACAACGTCGCGGAGATGACGCGGGTGCCGAAGGAAAGGCTGGAGCGGCTGGCGCAGCTGTATGCCGACCCCAAGGTCAAGCTGGTGTCCTTCTTCACGATGGGCTTCAACCAGCACACCCGCGGCACCTGGTGCAGCAACCTGCTTTACAACCTGCACCTGCTGACCGGCAAGATCTCGCGCCCCGGCACCGGCCCGTTCTCGCTCACCGGCCAGCCCTCGGCCTGCGGCACGGCGCGCGAGGTCGGCACCTTCTCGCACCGCTTGCCGGCCGACATGGTGGTCACCAACCCCAAACACCGGGCCGAGGCCGAGCACATCTGGAAGCTGCCGCCGGGCACCGTGCCCGAAAAGCCGGGCTACCACGCGGTGCTGCAGAACCGCATGCTCAAGGACGGCAAGCTCAACGCCTACTGGGTGCAGGTCAACAACAACATGCAGGCCGCGCCCAACATCCTCGAGGAGGCGCTGCCGGGCTACCGCAACCCGGCCAACTTCATCGTCGTCTCCGACGCCTACCCGACCGTCACCACCATGGCGGCCGACCTGATCCTGCCCGCGGCGATGTGGGTGGAGAAGGAGGGCGCCTACGGCAACGCGGAGCGGCGCACGCAGTTCTGGCACCAGCTGGTCAAGCCGCCCGGCGAGGCCCGCTCGGACCTCTGGCAACTGATGGAGTTCTCCAAGCGCTTCAAAATGGAGGAAGTCTGGCCCAAGGCCTTGCTGGACCAGAAGCCGGAGTACCGGGGCAAGACGCTCTACCAGGTGCTTTTCCGCAACGGCAGCGTCGATGCCTTCCCCCTGGCGCAGATGGATGCGTCCTACGACAACGACGACGCCAAGTCCTTCGGCTTCTACGTGCAGAAGGGCCTGTTCGAGGAATACGCCCAGTTCGGCCGCGGCCACGGCCACGACCTGGCGCCTTTCGACACTTACCACCGCGAGCGTGGCCTGAGGTGGCCGGTGGTCAACGGCCGCGAGACCCTCTGGCGCTACCGCGAGGGCTACGACCCCTATGTGAAGGCAGGGGAGGGCGTGCGCTTCTACGGGCACCCCGACGGCAAGGCCGTGATCTACGCCTTGCCCTACGAGCCGGCGGCAGAGGAGCCCGATGCGCAGTTCCCGTACTGGCTGTGCACGGGCCGGGTGCTGGAGCATTGGCATTCCGGCTCGATGACGCGGCGCGTGCCGGAGCTGTACCGCGCCTTTCCCAACGCGGTCTGCTACCTGCATCCCGAGGATGCCAAGGCGCTGAACGTGCGGCGCGGCGACACGGTGGAGCTGGTGTCGCGGCGCGGCTCCATGCGCACCCGGGTGGAGACGCGCGGGCGCAACAAGCCGCCGCGCGGGCTGGTCTTCGTGCCTTGGTTCGATGCCAGCCAGCTGATCAACAAGGTCACCCTGGATGCGACCTGCCCGATCTCGCTGCAGACGGACTTCAAGAAGTGCGCGATCGCCATCCGAAAGGTGTAGGAGTGCCGACATGAGACTGCCCCTGCTCGCTGTTTTGCTGGCCGCCTCGCTCGGGGCACCGGCGCTGGCTGTCGATACCACCGACCGCATGCGAGGCGCCCCGATCGACCAGACGACGGTCCCGCCGCAGATCGCCAACACCGACAACAGCGACGTGCGCCGCACCCGCAACTACGCAATGCAGCCCCCGGTGGTACCGCACAAGATCGACGGCTACCAGCTCGACAAGAACGCCAACCGCTGCATGTTCTGCCACTCCCGGGCCAAGACCCAGGAGAGCCAGGCGCCGATGATCAGCGTCACGCACTTCATGGACCGGGACGGCAACTTCCTGGCCGAGCTGTCGCCACGGCGCTACTTCTGCCTGCAGTGCCACGTGCCGCAGGCGCAGCTGAACCCGCTGGTGGAGAACCGCTTCATCGACGTGGACACGCTGCTGAACTCGCCGCCGGCGGCACCCGCCGCGTCGCGCAAGCGCAAAAACTAGGCTGACAGGAGGCGCCCGATGTTCAAGCTGCCACGCCGCTACTGGGTCGTGCTCTGGCGTCCGAGCCGCTACTTCAGCCTCGGTTTCCTGACCATCGCCGGGTTCATCGCCGGCATCCTGTTCTGGGGCGGCTTCAACACCGTGCTGGAGCTGACCAACACCGAGCGCTTCTGCATCGGCTGCCACGAAATGCGCGACAACGTCTACCAGGAGCTGCAGGGCACCATCCACTTCACCAACCGCAGCGGGGTGCGCGCCAAGTGCTCCGACTGCCATGTGCCGCACGACTGGACCTCCAAGATGGCCCGCAAGATGCAGGCGTCGAAAGAGGTGTGGGGCAAGATCTTCGGCAGCATCGACACGCCGGAGAAGTTCGCCGAACACCGGCTGCTGCTGGCGCAGAACGAGTGGAAGCGCATGAAGGCCAACGACTCGCTGGAATGCCGCAACTGCCACGAGTTCGCCTACATGGACTTCACGCGGCAAAGCAAGCGGGCGGCCGACGCGCATTCGAAGTACCTGGCCAGCGGCGAGAAGACCTGCATCGACTGCCACAAGGGCATCGCGCACCGCCTGCCCGACATGTCGGGGGTGCACTGATGCTGAGCGTCGACGGGCTGACCCTGGTGCGGGGCGATCGCTGCCTCTCCCCGCCGCTGAGCTTCGAGCTGCGCGGCGGTGCGGCCCTGCTCGTCGAGGGCGGCAACGGCAGCGGCAAGACCACCCTGCTGCGCACGCTCTGCGGCCTGCGTCCGGCGGTTGCCGGGCGGGTGCTGTGGCGCGGGCGCGCCTTGCCCTCGGCGAGCGAGTCGCTGCGTGAGGAACTGGCCTTCCTGGGGCACCGCGACGCCCTGCACGAGGACCTGGGTCCGGCCGACAACCTGCGTTGCGCGCTGGCCCTCGGTGGGGAAACACAAGCGCCGCGCGCCATCGACGCGGCGCTGGAAGCGGCTGGCCTGCAGGAGCAGCGGGCCGTCCCGGTGCGCTGTCTGTCCCAGGGGCAGCGGCGGCGCGCGGCACTGGCGCGCTTCGGCCTCACGCGCAAACGCCTGTGGATTCTCGACGAGCCGCTGGCCGCGCTCGATGCGGCGGCACGCGCGGGCTTCAAGGCGCTGCTGGAGCGCCATCTTTTCGCCGGCGGCCTCGCCGTGCTCAGCTGTCACACCGACGCATGGTTGCACACCGACTCGATGCAGCGCCTGTCCTTGCCCGGCCCCCGCTGAGGTCGCGGCTGGACGGCCCCTTCTGGCTGATGCTGCGGCGCGGCGTCCGGCTGGCCTGGCGCCAGCGTATCGACACGGCGGCGGCGCTGGCGTTTTTCCTCATCGTGGCCGCACTGTTTCCGCTGGCCTTGATGCCGGCCCCCGAGGCCCGTCCCACGCTCGCGCCCGCGGCGGCATGGGTCGCGGCGCTGCTGGCGATCACGCTCGGCAGCCTCCGGCTGTTCACCGAGGATGCAGGCAATGGCGTGCTGGAGCAGGTGCTGCTGGGCCCCGGATCGACCGGCATGGCGGTGGCCGGCGTGCTGGCCGCGCATTGGGTCGCGGTCGGCCTGCCCCTGCTCGCGGCTGCGCCGGTGCTGGCCCTGTTCTACGATCTTTCAGCGGTGCAGCTGGGCTGGCTGTCGGCCTCGCTGCTGCTGGGCACGCCGGCGCTGTGCGTGCTCGCGGCGCTCGGTGCCGCGCTGTCGCTGGGGGCCCGCGCAGGGGGCCTGCTGCTGGCCCTGCTGGTGTTGCCCTGGTGTGTTCCGGTGCTGCTGTTCGGCGTCAGCGCGGCCCAGGGGGCGGCGGGGCCGGCCCTCCTGCTGCTGGCGGCCAGCACCACCTTCAGCCTGGCGCTCGGGCCCCTCGCGGTCAGCGCGGCTTTGCGCATGGGGATCGAATGAAGCTCTGGCGTTACGCATCGCCGGCGGTTTTTTACCCCTTGGCGGGACGGCTGTGGCCCGCCTTTGCGGTGGCCGGCCTGGCGAGCGCGGCGGTCGGCCTCTACCTGGCGTTTTTCGTCGCCCCCTCGGATGCCCAGCAGGGGGAGGTGTACCGGCTGCTCTACCTGCACGTGCCGGCGGCCTGGATGTCGATGTTTCTCTACTTCCTTCTGGCCGTCTACGCGGGGCTGGGACTGGTGCTGCGCACCCGGCTGTCGTCGATGATGGCGCGCGCCCTGGCGCCCACCGGCCTGCTGTATTGCGTGATCGCCTTGTTCAGCGGTGCCGTCTGGGGCAAGCCGACCTGGGGCACCTGGTGGGTCTGGGATGCGCGGCTCAGTTCCCAGCTCATCCTGCTGTGCCTCTACCTGGGTTTCCTCGCGCTGCACGACGCCTTCGACGAGCGCGAGCGGGGCGAGCGGGCCGCGGGGCTGCTGGCCCTGGCCGGCATCGTCAACCTGCCCGTCATCTACTTCTCGGTGGTGTGGTGGAACACCTTGCACCAGGGCGCCAGCCTGTCCTTCTCCGGCGGGGCGCGACTCGCGCCCGGCATGCTGGCGGCGCTGCTCGCCATGGTGCTTGCGTGCTGGTGCCACGCGGTGGCCACGACCCTGGTGCGGGTGCGCTGTCTGATCGTGGAGCGCGAGGCCGGCACACGCTGGATGCAACAACGGTGGCAGGTCCGCTCCGAGGTCCCCGGGCCTGCCGCGGCCTGGAAAGGAGGGCGTTCATGAACATCGACTGGCACTTGTTCCTGCAGATGGGCGGCCAGGGGCCTTATGTGTGGGGCAGCTACGGGGCCGCGCTGGTGCTGCTCGTCGGCGAGGCGGTCGCCCTGTACCGGCGGGCGCGGCGGGCGACGGCCGCGCGCGGCGAGGGCTCTTCGTGCTGAGGGGGCGCAGGCGTCGGCTGCTGCTCGGCCTGGCGGTCGGCGGCTTGCTGGCCCTCACCGCCGCGCTGGTGCTGCTGGCGCTGCGGGACAACCTGGTGTTTTTCTACACGCCGGCCGATCTCAAGGCCGGGCGGCCGCTGGCGCAGGCCAGCTTCCGCATCGGTGGGCGGGTCGAGCGCGGCTCGGTGCGCCGCGACGCGGGCAGCCTGAAGGTGAGATTCGTGGTGGCCGATGCCGAACACCGGGTGCCGGTGGTCTACCAGGGCCTGCTGCCCGACCTGTTCCGCGAGGACAAGGGGGTCGTGGCGGCCGGCCGCCTGGGCGCCGACGGCGTCTTCCACGCCCGCGAAGTGCTGGCCAAACACGACGAGAACTACGCGCCCCCCACGGGCGCCGAGGGCGCCGCCGGCCGGCCCGCCTGGGTGGGCTTGCGATGATTCCCGAGCTGGGCCACTTCGCCCTCATCCTGGCTCTCTGCGTGGGCCTGACGCTGGGCCTGCTGCCGATGCTGAGCCGCCCGCACGATGCGGCACTGTCGCTGAGCGTGGCCCGGCGGGCTGCTGCGCTGCTGTTCGCGCTGACCCTGCTGGCCGCCGCGGCGCTGGCCTGGAGTTTCGCAGTCCATGACTTCTCGGTGCGTTATGTCGCTTCGCACAGCCATTCCACCTTGCCGCTCGCCTATCGCCTGGCGGCGCTGTGGGGCAGCCATGAAGGCTCGATGCTGCTGTGGCTGCTGACGCTGGCGGGCTGGACCGCGGCGGTCGCCCTGCGGGTGCCCGGGCTGCCGGCCCCGATGGCGGGGCGCGTGCTGGGCGTGCTGGGCTGGATCTCGGTCGGCCTGCTGCTGTTTGTCCTGGGGAGTTCCAACCCCTTCCTGCGGCTGATGCCGGCAGCGGCGGACGGCCGCGACCTGAACGCCTTGCTGCAGGACCCGGGCATGGTCTTCCACCCGCCTGCGCTCTACCTCGGTTATGTGGGCTTTGCGGTGCCCTTTGCCTTCGCCGTCGCCGCGCTCTGGTCGGGGCAGCTGCCGCCGGCGTGGCTGCGCTGGCTGCGTCCCTGGGTCCTGAGCGCCTGGGCCGCCTTGACCCTGGGCATCGTGCTGGGCAGCTCCTGGGCCTACCGGGTGCTGGGATGGGGCGGCTGGTGGTTCTGGGACCCGGTCGAAAACGCCTCCCTGCTGCCCTGGCTGGCCGGTCTGGCCCTGCTGCATGCCCTGGCGGCGGCCGAGGCCCGCGAACATTTCAAGCGCTGGGTCCTGCTGCTGGCGATCGGCTGTTTCGGCCTCAGCCTGATCGGGACCTTCATCGTTCGCTCGGGGGCCATCACCTCGGTGCACGCCTTCGCCACCGATCCGCGCCGCGGGGTGTTCATCCTGGCCCTGCTGGGCGCCAGCCTGGGCAGCGCGCTGTGGCTGTACGCGGCACGGGCGCCGCGCATCGGCGGCGGCCGGCCCTTTGCGCTGGTCTCGCGCGAAGCGCTGCTCCTGAGCAACACCCTGCTGTTCTCGGTGGCCACCGCCTCGGTGCTGCTGGCCACCTTGTACCCGATGGCGCTGGATGCGCTGGGGCTGGGCAAGATCTCCGTCGGGCCGCCGTATTTCGAGGCGGTGCTGCTGCCCTTGCTTGCGCCGGCCGTGTTCCTGATGGGCGTCGGGCCGCTCGCGCGCTGGCAGGGCAGCCGGCTGCCGGAGTTGACGCGGCGTCTGCGATGGGCTGTGCTGGCCAGCGTGGCGACCGCGCTGCTCGCGATGGCGCTGGGCCGACCGGGCGGCTTGCTCGGGATCGGTTTTTTCCTGGCCGCGTGGGTGCTGTGCACGGTGCCGCTGGGGTGGCTGAAACAGCCGGCGGGGCCTCGCTCCCTTCGCTTCTGGGGCATGCAGCTGGCGCACCTGGGCGTGGGCGTTTTCATCCTCGGCGTGACGGTGGTGAAAGGCTTCCAGATCGAGCGCGAGGTGCCGCTGGCCGTGGGGCAGGTGGCGCAGGTCGGCGCCTACCGGCTCAGGCTCGATGCCCTGGAGTCCTTCCAGGCTCACAACCACGGGGGAGCACGGGCGCACCTGACGCTGATGCACGGCGGCGAGGTGCTCGCCGTCCTGAAGCCCGAGAGCCGGCGCTACCGGGCGCAGGACATGACGGTGTCGGTGCCGGCGATCGCCAGCTCCGCCTGGCGCGACATCTATGTCGCGATGGGCGAGCCGGTGGGGCCGCGTGCCTGGGGGCTGCGGCTGCAGTACAAGCCCATGATCCTGTGGGTCTGGGGCGGCTTCGTGCTGATGAGTGTCGGCGCCGTGCTGGCCGCCTGCGACCGCCGCTACCGCGCGCGGGAGCCCGAATCGCCGCGCCGCGCCGTGCGTGCTGCTGGCTGCTCCGGGTAGACCCGTCGACTGA
>NZ_JAPFBW010000008.1 GCF_026153205.1 Aquabacterium sp. A7-Y
TTCTGACGTCTTCTTTCGATCCCGTCAAGCTCTCGGCTCGCTTATCTTTCTTCACCTCCCGCCTCGGATTCCCTTCGGATCCTCCGCCGCCCTCCCCCGTCACCGGTGGTTTGCAGCGCTGCGTTCAGCGAAGAATGCGACTATAGCACGATTCGGAAACTCATCAAGCAGGTAACGAGAAGCCGGGGCCTCGCCCGGGATTTTTCAACGGGCCGACCGAGTCGGCCCGCCGAGCCGGCTCAGCGCGCGGGCGCGTAGAAGTAGTAGGTCGCCTTGTAGGGCACCCGGCTCACCTGCCCCTGCCGGCTGGCGTCACACCCGCCGACGGGCGCCTTGCCTCCAACGGTGGCCAGCCGCTGAATATGGGTGACGCCGCCAAAAGTGCCGCTGTCACCGGAGGAACGCCCGGTCAGCAGCAACCAGGGGATGGCGCCGGCATCGTTGCTGTCGTGACGCGCCTTCACGCCGCCGACCACCTTGCTGCCGTCCTCGGCCTCCCAGGTCGGCCCTCCATAGTGCCGGCCGATCTTGCGGCCGCCGCCATCGAACAGCTCGGCCTCCGGTCCGGTGAAAGCCCATTCCCAGCGGGAGGGGTCGTCTTTCACGGCGCTGCAGGTGTACAGCTGCACGCCGGTGGCGGGCATCACGCTCTTGAGCTGTTCGCCGGCCGGCGGCAGCAAAACATCCGGAGCCGCCGGTGCCTGGCCACGCGGGGTTCCGCAGGCGGCAAGCAGCACGGCCAGCAGCAGGGCTGAAGGGATGGTGAGAGGGGCTTGGGATGTCACGGGGCTTCCTTTTCGGAGTGATGAAAGTGCAGCGGGAGCATGCACACATCCGCGCCGATGCGCCAGGGGAGAAGCGAGGCAGCGTGGCACCCCTTTTTTCGTGCAGGCGCTCCGATGCGAATCGCCGTGGCCGTGGGCGCACGAGGAGCCCGGCTTCGACGGGCAGGGGGCGTTTGCAGAGGCGACACATCCCGGTCCGGCCTGTGGCGTAGTTCATGCTCCAGGCCGGACCTTACGGGAAATCGCGGGGCGCCATGACGTCGCCTTCGCCCACAGAATCGGTTTCCGTCAAGGGGAAGCTCGTGAGATACGCCAAGACCAGCCTCGGCGCCGAGGTCATCAAGTCCCGCACGATACCGCTCGGCCCCAAGCAGCGCACGCTGCTGCTGCTGTGTGACGGCCAGCGCTCCGAGTCCGAGCTCTTGTCCACCACGCAGGGCATGGGCGTCAGCAACGCGGACCTGCAGGAGCTGCTGTCGCTGGGCCTGATCGAGGGCGTCGACGTCGCAGCCCGTGGGGTGGCGTCAGCAGCGGCTGCACCGGCACCCACGGAGGCCGTGGCACCGGCGGACCCGGCGGTGCGCTACCAGGAGGCCTACCGCCTGGCAACCCAGCTCACGTCCGAGCTCGGCCTGCGAGGCTTCCGCCTGCAGCTCTCGGTGGAGTCGGCGATGAATCTGAAGGACCTGCAGGACCTGGCGCCGCGCCTCAAGGAAGCGGTCCTGGCGGCCCACGGCCCCGTGAAGGGCGGCGACAAGTTGCGCGAATTCATCCGCATCCTCGACGGCCACACCTGAGGGGCTCAGCCTGACGCCCCCGCGTCGCCTTGACGCGCCGCCGAGCGCTGCTGCAAGGCCTGCAACTCGGCCAGCGCCCGCGTGCCCGCCTCGACGGGCACGAACAGGTGGTCGTGGAAGGCCGCTGCTATCACGTTGCAGCTGATGCCCACCCGCCCCAACGCGGTGGCAAATGCCGCGGTCAGTCCGACCGCCTGCAGGTCCGAGTGCACCCTCAGCGTGATCCACGCAGCGCGAAACAGCACCGGCCAACCGGCCTGAAGCGCGGCGGCCTCCTCGACGATCACCGTCAGCCCTTCCGCCTCCCGGAACACCGACAGCGGCACGACACCCTGCAGCGACGCACCGGCCGGCAAGCAGCAGAACACGAACACCCCCGGGTTCAGCACCGGCTCGAGCGTCGCGAGCAGGAGATCGAGATCGGACACCGGCGCGCTCACAGCGCCTCCGCCCGATCACCTGGCAGGGCCTCGGCCCGGGCCGGCTCCCCCGAGCTCTCCTGCTTGGGCTCGAGGGCGCGATAGGCCATCAAGGTCGTCTCCACCACCCGGTCGATCGGCGTGCGGCAATCTTCCAGCAGCCAGGCGGTGGCCACATGGATGTTCAAGCCTATGAGTCCCGCGGCCAGCAACGCCGGCTCGCCGCGCGCGGCACTGCGCGCGATCACCTCGCGCGCCAGCACCGTGTACTCCTCCAGCGCGTGCTTGCACAATTGCAGCACCTCCTCGTTGAGGCTGAGCGCGTGAACCAGCACGATGCGGGCCCTCTGGGGGTCCTCACGCACATACTCGAAAAACACACGCAGTCCGGCCTCCGCCGCCGCCAGCGGCGCGGCGTCGGCGCGCGCCTCCAACGCGCCCACGGTGCGCTGCTTCAACTCCGCCATCAGCTCACCGTAGACGGCGACAAACAGCGGCGCCACGCCCTTGAACGACTCGTAAAAGTAGCGCTCGGTCAGGCGCGCCTGCATGCACACCTCCCGCACGGTCGCGGCATGGAAGCCGCGCGCGCCGAACACCGCGATGCCGGCCTCCACCAGGCGCCGGCGCCGCTGCTGCTGGCGCTCCGCGGCCGAGACGCCAAGATACCGGCGGCGCGGCGCCGACCGGGAGGGAGCTGGATCGGAGAGAGCTTCGGACACCGGACGTCAGGTCAGGCCCGTGCAGACACTGGCGGCGGCTGCCGGGCGCACAGGGCCCGCCCCCAGAAGTGATGCCGGCGGCACCCTCCGAGTCCATTATGGCCATCGGCGTTGTTGACATCGTTCGTTGTCAGAAATAGATTGGGCAACACGGGCGCAACAGAACAGACCGGCACAGCGAAGCCGGCCAGCGCTGCGAGAGGAGACAGATGGCACACACCACATCCTCCGAGGAGAACGTCGCTGTCGTGATCGTGGGCAGCGGCTTTGCCGGCCTGTGCATGAGCATCCGGCTCAAACAGGCCGGCATTCACGACTTCGTGATGCTGGAACGCGGCGAGGAGGTCGGCGGCACCTGGCGCGACAACCATTACCCGGGGGCCGCCTGCGACGTGCCCTCGGTGCTCTACTCGCTGTCCTTCGAGCCCAACCCGCACTGGTCGCGCCACTACCCGACCCAGCCGGAGCTGCTCGACTACCAGCGCCACTGTGCCCGCAAGTATGGCCTGCTGCCACATCTGCGCTTCCAGGCCGACGTCGTGCAGTGCCGTTACGACGCGGCTGCCGCCTGCTGGCGCGTGACCACCCGGGACGGTCGCCGCTTCGTCGCGCCGGTGCTGGTCAGCGGCATGGGCGGTCTCAGCAACCCGGCCCTGCCGGACATCGCGGGGCTGGCGCGTTTCGAGGGCCAGACTTTTCACTCGGCCGCCTGGAACCACAACTGCCGCCTCGAGGGCAAGCGCGTCGCCGTGATCGGCAGCGGTGCCAGTGCGATCCAGTTCCTGCCCCGCATCGCGCCGCAGGCCGCCCAGCTCGACTACTACCAGCGCACCCCACCCTGGGTCATCCCCAAGCCCGACCGTGCACTGCGCCCCTGGGAACAGGCCCTGTTCCGCCGTCTGCCGCTGGCCCAGAAGCTGCGGCGCTGGTGGACCTACTGCCTGCTGGAATGGCGCGTGCTCGCCTTCACCTCGGTGCCGGCCTTGATGAAAACGGTCGAGTGGCAGTCGCAGCGCGAGATGCACCGGCACATCGGCGACCCGGAGCTGCGTCGCAAGCTCACGCCTCGCTACCGGGCCGGCTGCAAGCGCATCCTGCTCGCGAGCGACTACTACCCGACACTGGCGCGCCCCAACGTGGAGGTGGTGACCGACGGCATCCGGGAGATCGGGCCGCACGGCATCGTCACCGACGACGGCCGCGAGCGACCGGCCGACGTGATCGTCCTGGCGACCGGCTTCAAGATCCAGGAGATGGCGCCTGCCGGCCTCTACCTCAATGCCCGCGGCGAGGACCTGGCCGACGCCTGGCGCGGCGGCCCCGAGGCCTACCTCGGCACCACCGTGCCGGGTTATCCCAACCTCTTCCTGATCGTCGGGCCCAACACCGGCCTGGGCCACAACTCGATGATCTACATGATCGAGTCCCAGGTCCGCTACATCCTCGACGCGCTGCTGACGATGCGACGCGAAGGCCTGCGCGAGGTCGAGGTGCGCCCGGAAGTCGTGCGCCGCTACAACGACAGGCTGCAAGCCATGCTGCAAGGCACGGTGTGGACCAGCGGCGGCTGCCGCAGCTGGTACCTCAACGCGCAGGGGCGCAACACGACCCTGTGGCCCGGCTTCACGTTCAGCTTCCGCCGCCAGCTGCGCCGCTTCGACCCCAGCCGCTACCTGATCCGCCACACCGGCTGAGCCGCTGCAGGTCCCCCATGTCCACCGATGCCGCGTCCGGCAGCCGCCCCCTCACCCCCAGGTCCCGGGCCGCCGCCACCCCCCCGCGCGCCCCGGGTGCGGCACCTCCCGCCCTGCACAGAGCCGGCCGAACGCCTGGCGGCGGCCGCCGCGCGCCTGAGCCTGCGCTGCACCTTCAAACTGTGGATAGGCCCGCCCTTCCCGGCCGGCCTGCAGCGCGCCGTCGTCCACGGCTTGTCCCTGCTGATGCCGCCAGGCCACGGCGTCGAGGTCTGTGCGGAGCGCCTGGCCGGCCCCGGCGGGGTCGTCCCGGCCGAGCGAATTCTGCCGGCCGGCAGGCGTCCGCCGCGCGCCCTCCTCTACCTGCACGGCGGCGCGTTCTGCATCTGCAACCCCCGCACCCATCGCGCCATCACGACCCGGCTGGCGCGCCTGGCCGATGCCCAGGTGCTGGTGCCGCGCTACCGACGCGCGCCCGAGCACCCATTCCCGGCACAGATCGAGGACGGCGTGGCGGCCTACCGGCAGCTGCTGGCCGACGGCTTCGCCCCCGGGCAGATCGCCATCGCAGGCGACTCCGCCGGCGGCACGCTGGCCCTGCTCGTGCCGCTGGCGCTGCGCCGGCTGGAGCTGCCGCTGCCCGGCGCGCTGGTGCTGATGTCCCCGCTCACCGACACCCGGCTGCAGGCGCCCAGTCTGCAAGAGCGCCGCCGGCGCGACCCGATGTTGCGCACCGCCTGGGCGGAGCAGGCCGGGCGCTGGTATGCCATCGACTGGGAGCACCCGCTGGCCAACCCGATGCAGAGTGAACTCGACGGCTTGCCGCCCACCCTCGTGCAGGTGTGCGAGGACGAAATCCTCTATGACGACTCGATCGCTTTCGCGCGGCGCTCGGCCGAGGCTGGCAACGAGGTCGAGTTGGAAATCATCCCCGACCGCTGGCACGTCTTCCAGATGCAGGCCGGCCTGCTGCCCAGCGCCGCGCAGGCCTTGCAGCGCCAGGCGGACTTCCTGCGGCGGCACGGGTTCACAAGCCAGCTGGAGACCCGCCCATGAAATCCTTCCAGAACAAGGTCGCCGCCATCACCGGCGCGGCCTCCGGCATGGGCCGCGAACTGGCGATCGAGCTCGCCGCGCGCGGCTGCCACCTGGCCCTGTGTGACCTCAACGAGACCGGCCTGCAGGAGACCGTCCGCCTCGCGGCACGGCCCGGCGTGCACATGACCGCGGCCCGACTCGACGTGGGCGATCGCGCCGCCGTCTACGCCTGGGCCGACTCGGTCGCAGCCGAGCACGGCCGCGTCAACCTGATCTTCAACAATGCCGGCGTCGCGGTGGCCAGCCAGCTCGAGCAGGTGGATCGCGAGGACTTCGAGTGGATCATGGGCATCAACTTCTGGGGCGTGGTCTGGGGCACCCAGGCCTTCCTGCCCCACCTCCGGGCTTCGGGCGAGGGCCATGTCGTCAACACCTCCAGCGTGTTCGGCCTGGTCGCCGTGCCGGGCCAGGGGCCCTACAACGCGAGCAAGTTCGCGGTGCGCGCCTACACGGAGGCGCTGCGCATGGAGCTGGCCCTGGCCGGCGCGCCGGTCAGCGCGACCTGCGTGCACCCCGGCGGCATCCGCACCCACATCGCCCGCGACAGCCGCATTGCCCCCAATGTGCAGCAGCTCACCGGATTGCCGCCCGAAGAATCCCGCCAGCGCTTCGACCGGCTGCTCAACACCACCTCGGCGCGCTCGGCGGCGCTGCAGATCCTGAAGGCGGTGCAGCGCAACCGGCGTCGTGTGCTGATCGGGCCGGACGCGAAGCTCCTGGACCTGCTGGTGCGGGTCCTCGCCTCGGGCTACCAGCCGCTGCTGGAAGGAGCACTGCGCCGCCTGCGGGACGCGCGCGGCAAGCACGGCACGCTGCCGGCAGCCGACTGACAGCGGGCGCCGGTCTTCAAAAAAAACGAGGTGCGGGCTCGCACCCACACCTCCTTCCCGCGGCACCGGCCCGCCGGGCGGCCGCGCTCAGGCCCCTCGCGCGGCCTCGAGCGCTGACTTCCGAGCCACCGCGTAGTGCTCGAACTGCATCGTGTACTGCGCGCGTCCCGAGGAAAGCGCCCGCAAGCTGCCGATGTAGCCAAACATCTCCTGCAGCGGCACCAGCGCGCGCACCACCGCGGCCTTGCCCTGCAGGTCCTGGCCGCGCACGCTGCCGTGCCGGCGATTCAGGTCGCCGATGCAGTCACCCAGGTACTCGGCCGGGGTAACGACCTCGACGGCCATCACCGGTTCCAGCAGGGTCGGCGCTGCCAGCGCCGCCGCCTCGCGGAAGGCGGCGGCGGCGGCCAGCTCGAAGGCCGCCGTCGACGAGTCACGCTCGTGGAAGCTGCCGTCCAGCAGGCTCACCTGCAAGTCGACGCAGGGATAACCCGCCACCAGGCCGGCCAGGGCCGCACGCCGCACGCCGGCCTCCACCGTGGGAATGAACTCCCGCGGGATGGCGCCGCCGGCGATGCGGCTCTCGAAGCGCAGCCCCGCGCCGCGCGGCAGCGGCTCGACCCGCAGCACCACCTCGGCGTACTGCCCCGGGCCGCCGGTCTGCTTGCGGTGCAGATGCCGCACCTCGGCCGCCTGGGCGATGGTCTCGCGCCAGGCCACCTGCGGCCGGCCCACCGTGACCTCGACATGATGCCGGCTGCGCAGCTTCTCCAGCGACACCTCCAGCTGCAGCTCGCCCATGCCGGAGACGATGGTCTGCCCCGACTCGGCATCCTGGCGGATGCGCAGGCTCGGGTCCTCCTTCGCCAGCGCCTGCAGCGCCCGGCTCAGGTGCTGCTGGTCGGCCTGCGTCTTCGGCTCCACGGCCACGTCGATCACCGCCTCGGGCACGCTGATCTCCTCCAGCAGGATCGGGTGCTGGGGGTCGCACAGCGTGTGGCCGGTCCAGGTCTCCTTGAGCCCGACCACCGCGGCGATGCCGCCCGCCTCGACCTGGTCGCGCTCCTCGTGCCGCTTGGCATGCACCTCGTAGAGACGCGTCACGCGCTCGCGGCGCCCGGTGCCGGCGTTGAGCACGACATCGCCCGGCCGCAGCGTGCCGCGGTAGATGCGCACGAACACCAGCGTGCCATGCGGCTCGGCCTCCACCTTGAAAGCCAAGGCCGCCAGCGGCCCATCGGGGTCGGCCTCGGGCTGGCCGGCGTCGACTTCGCCGGGCGCCGGCAGGTAGTGCACCACCGCGTCGAGCAGCGGCTCGACCCCGCGGTTGCGGAAAGCCGAGCCGGCCAGCACCGGCACGAAGGCACCCGAGAGCGTGCCCTTGCGGATGCAGGCGCGCAGCTGCTCGGGCGTGGGCTCCCGCCCGTCCAGGTAGGCTTCCAGCACGGCATCGTCCTGCTCGACCGCGGCCTCCACCAGGCGGGTCCGCCACTCGGCGGCCTGCACACCCAGCTCAGCCGGCACCTCCTCGTGCGACATGGGCGATCCGGCGACATCCGAGGGCCACACCAGCGCCTCGCGGCCCAGCAGGTCCACGACGCCCCGGAAGCCGCCTTCCGAGCCGATTGGCAGCTGCAGCACCAGCGGGCTCACGCCCAGGCGCTCGGCGATCATGCCGACCACACGGTGGAAGTCGGCCCCGACCCGGTCGAGCTTGTTGATGAAGGCCAGGCGCGGCACGCGGTACTTGTCCGCCAGGCGCCAGTTGGTCTCGGTCTGCGGCTCCACGCCGGCGACGCCGTCGAACACCACCACGGCGCCGTCGAGCACGCGCAGTGAGCGGTTCACCTCGATGTTGAAGTCGATGTGGCCGGGCGTGTCGATCAGATTGATCTGGGTTCCCTGCCAGAACACGGTGGTGGCCGCGCTGTTGATCGTGATGCCGCGGCGCTTCTCCTGCTCGTCGTAGTCGAGCGTGGTGGCGCCATCGTCGACCTCGCCGACACGGTGGTTCTTGCCGGTGTAGAACAGGATACGTTCGCTGGTGGTCGTCTTGCCCGCGTCGACGTGGGCGATGACACCGATGTTCCTGAGTCGCTTGTTGTTCATACGGATCTTTCTTGCGGAGCCTCCGGTCCTGTGCGGTGGCCCCTGTGCCTGTGGTTCTTGGCTGACCCCAGGCGCGATCCGCCCAGGGTTCAGCCGCTCACTTGCGGCAGCAGCCGGCGCCGGCCGGCCTGTTGCATCAGGCTCCGGCCAGGCGCCGCGCGAAGGCCAAAGTACGGGCGCAAGTCCCCCGTGCCTTGGCGGTCGTGAATCGTGGCAATCAGCTTGTCGTAGGTGCGCATGATGAAAACCGGACAGAAAAACAAAAAACCCCGGAGGGGCGAACCAACCGGGGTCTGAATGCCGGAAGGCTCGCGGCCTTCCGATGCGGATCGAAAAGCCGGGCTACAGGAGCAGGGTCGCGCGCACACGCTGCGCGCCGACCTTGCGGTCTTGCGCGGTGCCGGCGGCATGCGTGAAGGCGACGGTGAACATGGGTCTGCTCGTGAAGGCTCTCGGGTTTCGACTCGTGCCCCTCGCGCGGTTCTGACGGACGCGTCGCAAAGGACAAGTCCCGCATTTTGAACTTCCGCCGCCCGACTTGCAACGCCCGCGCACCGCGACGTGGCGCCCGACCGACAAGCGCCGGCCTTCGGCGGTCCCACCCCCGCGGCCCGGCCTACGGGATAGTCCGGATCAGAGCGGGCCGCCGGGACTGATCAAATGCACCGGATTGGAACCGGTTCCACATCACACTCCGGAACGGCACCGGTTGGCCCGCCACCCCCTTCCTTGCTCCCGCGAACAACAGCGAGACCGAATTGCCCCGCGACCTGCTCGACCCTTCCCTGCTCGACCCGCCTACGGGCTCCGCGATGTGGCGGCCGGACTTCCTGTTCGGGGCCGCCACCGCGGCCTACCAGATCGAAGGCGGCGTCGCCGAGGACGGCCGCCACCCGTCCATCTGGGACACTTTTTCCGCCACCCCCGGCAAGGTCCTCAACGGCGACACCGGCGTGGTCGCCTGTGACCACTACCACCGCTGGGAGGAGGACCTGCGGCACGTCGAGCAGCTGGGCCTGGGTGCCTACCGGCTCTCGGTCTCGTGGTCGCGCGTGATGGACGAGGCCGGCGCCCCCAATCCGCGCGGGCTGGACTTCTACAAACGCCTGCTGGACCGCCTGCAGGAGCGCGGCCTGCAGTCCTTCGTCACGCTCTACCACTGGGACCTGCCGCAATGCCTGCAGGACCGCGGTGGCTGGCTCAATCGCGACACCGCCGGCCGCTTCGCCGACTACGCCGCGCTGCTGGCCCGCGAACTGCGCGGTCGCGTCTCGGCCTGGACCACCTTGAACGAGCCGTGGTGCTCGGCCTACCTGGGCCATGCCAACGGCCAGCACGCGCCGGGTCTCAAGCGGGTGCGCTACGCGGTCGAGGCCATGCATCACCTGCTGCTGGGCCACGGCATCGCGACCCGGGTGCTGCGCGACCTCGACAAGGCACCGGTCGGGATCGTCAGCAACGTCAACGCCGTCCAGCCCGACAGCGAGCGGCCGGAGGACCTGCAGGCCGCCCGCATGGCCTTCGCCTGTGCCAACAGCTGGGTGCTGGACCCGGTGCTGCTGGGCCGCTACCCCGAGGCGCTGCGCGAGCTCTGGCCCGGCATCGAGCCGCCGCTGCGCGACCGCGACATGGACCTCATCCGCACGCCGCTCGACTACCTCGGCATCAACTACTACTTCCGCGCCACCGTGCGCAGCGACGGCGCGCACGGCTATCTCGACCGCATGCGACCCGGCGTCGAGCGCACTCAGATGGGCTGGGAGGTGTACCCGGAAGGCCTGCGGGATTTGCTGCTCGGCTTCAAGGCGCGCTACCCCAGGCTGCCGCCCATCTACATCACCGAGAACGGCATGGCCAGCGATGACCGTGTGCTCGACGGGCGTGTCGACGACGCCCACCGCATCAGCTACCTGGGGCGTCATCTCGCGGCGGTCGACGAGGCGATGCGCGGCGGGGTGGACGTGCGCGGCTATTTCTTCTGGTCACTGCTCGACAACTTCGAATGGGCCTATGGCTACGAACGCCGCTTCGGGCTCATCCACGTCGATTACGCGACCCAGCAGCGCACCCTCAAGGACAGCGCGTTGGCCGTGCGCGACTTCCTGCGGCGCCGCCGCGAGGCGGCGCGCTGAGCGGCGCTCGCCCCATCCCCAGTCGGAAGCCGGCGTGCCGACCGGCCCGCTATCCTAGGAGGCAAGCATGAAAAAAATCGTCAAAACACGCAGCCTGGCCGTCGCCGCCAGCCTCACCCTCGCCGCCCTGGCGCCCGCCCATGCCGAGTCGCGCGCCGAAGTGATCCACTGGTGGACTTCGGGCGGCGAGTCGGCCGCCGTGAAGGAGCTGGCGCAGGCCTACAAGGCGGCCGGCGGCACCTGGGTGGACCACGCGGTCGCGGGGGTCGAGACCGCCAAGGCCACGGCGCTCAACCGCATCGTCGGCGGCAACCCGCCGGCGGCCGCACAGTTCAACACCTCCAAGCAATTCCACGACCTGGTGGACGGCGGTCTGCTCAACAACGTCGACGAGGTGGCGCTGAAAAACGGCTGGGACAAGCTGCTGCCGGCGCCCATCCTCAACAGCGTCAGGATCAAGGGCCACTACTACGCCGTGCCGGTCAACATCCACATGCCGGCCTGGTTCTGGTACTCCAAGGCCGCCTTCGAGAAGGCCGGCCTCAAGGAGGAGCCCAAGACGCCCGAGCAGTTGTTCGCGGCACTCGACCAGCTCAAGGCCGCCGGCCTGGTGCCGCTGGCCCTGGGCGGCCAGCCCTGGCAGGAGAAGCTGACCTTCGACGCGGTGCTGGCCCATGTCGGCGGGCCCGAGCTCTATCTGAAGTTCTACCGCGACCGCGACGCCAGGACGATCCGGTCCGAGGCCTTCAAGAACGTCCTGCTCGCCTTCAAGCGGCTGCGCCACTACGTCGACGCCGGCTCGGCCGGGCGCAACTGGAACGACGCCACCTCGATGCTCATCTCGGGCAAGGCCGGCATCCAGATCATGGGCGACTGGGCCAAGGGCGAGTTCCAGGCCGCCAGGCAGACCGCGGGCAAGGACTTCGGCTGCTTCCCGGGCCTGGGCCCGAAGTCACCCTACATCGTCTCGGGCGATGTCTTCGTCTTCCCCAAGACCGGCGACGCCGCCGTCACCAAGGCGCAGCAGCTGCTGGCGGCCAGCATGACGGCGCCGGCCACCCAGGTCGCTTTCAACAGCCGCAAGGGCTCGATCCCGATCCGCGGCGACGTTGACGCCAGCGCGATGGACCCGTGCGCCCGGCTCGGCCTGCAGGTGATGAAGGACAGCTCTCGCCACCTGCCCAACCCCGAGATGCTGGTCACCCCCGACGTCGCGGGCAACCTGCAGGACGCGGTGACCCAATACTGGAACACCAACCAGTCGGTCGACGACGCGGTCAAGGCCATCGCCTCGGCCATGCAGAGCTGACGGCCCCCCACGCCCCACGGAGACGCCACGATGAAACGTACCGGCGCCAAGTCACGGCTGCGCGACTGGGCGGTCCACCTCGCGATGCTGCCCATGGCCGCCACCGTGCTGCTGGCCTACCTGGGCACGGTCGCATGGTCGGTGCGGGTGTCCTTCAGCAGCTCGCGCACGCTGCCGCTGGACGACTTCGTCGGCCTGGCCCAGTACGTGCGGCTGTTCTCCAGCGAGCGCTGGCTGGTGTCGCTGGAAAACGCAGCGCTGTTCGGCGTGCTTTTCATCGCCGCCTGCCTGGTGCTCGGCCTCCTGCTCGCGGTCTTCATCGACCAGAAGGTGGCCGCCGAGGGCGCCTTGCGCACGGTCTTCCTCTACCCGTACGCGATGTCCTTCGTCGCCACCGGGCTGGTCTGGCAATGGGTGCTCAATCCCGAGCTGGGCCTGCAGACGAGCATCCGCGGCCTGGGCTTCGAGAGCTTCCGCTTCGACTGGATCGTCAGCCAGGACAAGGTCATGTACGCGCTGGTGCTGGCCGCCGTCTGGCAGGCCTCGGGCCTGGTGATGGCACTGATGCTGGCCGGCCTGCGCGGCATCGACGACAGCCTCTGGAAGGCCGCCCGCATCGACGGCATCCCGACCTGGCGGGTCTACCTCAGCATCGTGCTGCCGCAGCTCGGCCCCTCGATCGGCACCGCCGTCGTGCTGCTGTCGGTCAGCGTCGTGAAGCTCTTCGACGTGGTGGTCGCGATGACGCAGGGCGGCCCCGGTGTCGCCAGCGAGGTGCCGGCCAAGTTCATCATGGACAACCTGTTCACCCGCTCCAACATCGGGCTGGCCTCGGCCGCCTCGACCGTGCTGCTGCTGACCGTGCTGGCAGTGCTGACGCCGTGGGCCTATGCCCGCGCCCGCGCCGCGCGCCGTGAAACCCAGGGAGCGCACGCATGAACGCGAGCACCCTGCCGACACCCGCCGCCAGCGGCAGCGCCACCCGCCCCGCGACACGCCGGCGCTCGCGCTGGACGCCGGCCCGCCTCGGGCTCTACGCCTTCCTGCTGAGCGCGGCGGCGTTTTTCCTGCTGCCGCTTTATGTGATGCTGGTCACCTCGGTCAAGCCGATGGAGGAGATCCGCCTCGGCAGCCTGTTTTCGCTGCCGGTCCGCATGACGCTGGAACCCTGGGCGGTGGCCTGGGCCAGCGCCTGCACCGGGCTGCAGTGCGAGGGCATCCGGGGCGGCTTTCTCAACTCGGTGCTGATCGTCGTGCCCAGCACGATGACCTCGATCTTCATCGGCGCGCTCAACGGCTATGCCCTGTCGTTCTGGAAGCCGCGCGGCGGTGCATGGCTGTTCGGCGTGCTGCTGCTCGGCGCCTTCGTGCCCTACCAGGTGATCATGTTCCCGCTGGTGCGCGCCTTCGCCGCGATGTCGCTGTTCGGCACCTTGCCCGGCATCGTGCTGATCCACACCATCTTCGGCATGCCGGTGATGACGCTGCTGTTCCGCAACTATTACGCCGGCCTCCCCGGCGAGCTGTTCAAGGCGGCCCGCATCGACGGCGGCGGCTTCTGGCGCATCTTCCTGCAGCTGGTGCTGCCGATGTCGCTGCCCATCATCGGGGTGGCGGTGATCATGCAGGTCACCGGCATCTGGAACGACTTCATCCTCGGGCTGGTCTTCGCCGGCCGCGAGCACCTGCCGATGACCGTGCAGCTCAACAACGTCATCAACACCACCACCGGCGAGCGGCTCTACAACGTCAACATGGCGGCCACCCTGCTCACCTCGCTGGTGCCGTTGTCCATCTACCTCCTCTCGGGCCGCTGGTTCGTGCGCGGCATTGCGGCCGGTGCCGTGAAAGGTTGAATCACCTCATGTCCAGCGTCTCCATCCAGAGCCTCCAGGTCCACCTGGGCAGCCAGACGGTGCTGCAGAACCTGGAGCTGCAGGTGCGCGAAGGCGAGTTCCTGGTGCTGCTCGGCCCCTCGGGCTGCGGCAAGTCCACCCTGCTGCACGCCATCGCCGGCCTGCTCGACGTGCAGGACGGCCGCATCGAGATCGGCGGCAGCGACGTCACCTGGGCCGACCCCAAGGACCGCGGCATCGGCATGGTGTTCCAGTCCTATGCCCTCTATCCGACCATGAACGTCGAGCGCAACCTCTCCTTCGGCCTGCGCATCGGCGGCGTCGATCGGCGCGAGATCGAGCGCCGCGTGCAGCGCGCGGCCGCGATGCTGCAGCTGGGCGAGCTGCTCAAGCGCAAGCCGGCCCAGCTCTCGGGCGGCCAGCGCCAGCGTGTCGCGATCGGCCGCGCGCTGGTGCGCGAGGCCAAGGTGTTCCTGTTCGACGAGCCGCTGTCCAACCTCGACGCCAAGCTGCGCGCCGAGCTGCGCCGCGAGCTCAAGCAGCTGCACCGGGAGATCGGCTCGACGATGATCTACGTCACCCACGACCAAGTCGAGGCGATGACCCTGGCCACCCGCGTCGCGGTGATGCGCGGCGGCTGCATCCAGCAGATCGACACGCCGGCCGAGGTCTACGCTCGCCCGGCCAACCTGTTCGTGGCCGGCTTCCTGGGCTCGCCCCCGATGAACTTCATCGAGGGGCGCCTGGGCACCGACGCCGACGGTCGCCCGGTCTTCATGGCGGCAGGGCTCGCCGTGCCGCTCGCCACCTACCGCTTCGGCGGCCCGCCCGAGATCGGCCGGTCGGTGGTGCTGGGCGTGCGCCCGGAGCACCTCAGCCTGCAGGGCAGCGGCCCGGCCGGCGGCACGGCGACGGTAAGCCTGGTCGAGCCGATGGGCTCGCACCAGATCGTCTGGCTGTCCTTCGAGGGCCGGCAGCCGCTGGCGCTGAGCGTGCCGGTGGGCAGCGAGCCGCCACCGGGCAGCGCGGTGAGCTTCCATGTCGACGCGGAACGCATCTCGCTGTTCGATCCGCAGAGTGAGCACCGTCTGTGACAGGCCCCCGCCCCAAGCTCCTATCATCGCCAGCCGGAGACAACAGAGACCCGGGGATGTGACGAGATGGCGACGATCAAGGATGTGGCACGGCTCGCCGGCGTGGGCGTGGGCACGGCTTCGCGGGTCCTCTCGGGCAAGGGTTCGACCTCGGCCGACGCCCGGGCCCGGGTCGAGGAAGCGATACGCACGCTCAACTTCCGGCCCTCGAAGACGGCCCGGGCACTGTCGCTGCGCAGCACCGGCACCATCGGCGTGTTCGTCCCCGACTTCAAGGGCCCCTTTTACGGCCCCATGCTGCATGCCATCGACACCGAGCTGCGCCGGCACGACCGTCACATGGTGGCCGCCAACGGCTGCGGCCACGAGGACGCGCGTCAGCAGGCCCTGGACGGGCTGCAGTTCCTGATCGAGCGCGAGTGCGACGCCATCGTCGTCACCAGCAACGCCTTGCGCGACGCCGACTACACCGAGCTGCACGGGCGCTACCCGCGTGTCGCGGTGGTCAACCGCAAGGTGCGCGGCATGGGCGACCACTGCTTCACTGTTGACCACAAGCGCGGCGGCGTGCTGGCGGCCCAGGCGCTGCTGGCCCAGGGGCACCGTGCCATCGCGGTGATCTCGGGCCCCCACAGCGCGCCCGACAACCGCCAGCGCCTGGCCGGCTTCCACGAAGAGCTGGCGCGCCACGGCATCGCGAGCGAGCAGGTCGCCACCGAGGACGCCGACTTCACGGCGGCCAGCGGCTGGGCCGCCACCGAGCGCCTGATCCAGCGCGGCGCGCGCTTCACCGGGCTGTTCTGCGCCAACGACCAGATGGCCATGGCGGCGATGTCCTGCCTGCAGGCGAGCGGCCGCTCGGTGCCCGGCCAGGTCTCGGTGGTCGGCTACGACGATGCCGAGATCGCCTCCTTCCTGTCGCCGCGGCTGAGCAGCGTGCGCATCGCGATCGGCGACATGGCGCTCAACGCCTGCCGCCTGCTGCTCAACCTCAGCTACGGCAGCGAGCTGCCAGTCACCTACCGCTTCGAGCCGGAGCTGCAGCTGCGCGAATCGATCGGCCCCGCTCCGCGCTAGACGCGACGCGCGCCGACCACGAGCGCGCCCAGAAGCGCTCACGCGTGAGCGGCCGGTCGAACTGCGGCAGACCCGCTTTCGGGACCACCTGCACCGCGGTGCCGCCACGTTGGAGCTCGGCCAGGGCGCGCTGCCCGATGCGCTGCGCCGGCTGGCCTTGAGCGACCGGCCGCTGTTCGGCCATTGCTGCCTGGAGGGCCAGGCCATGCTGTTCCCGCCCCGCAACGTGCTCGACGACTGAAGCCGCCTGAATGTCTGCGGACCCGACGCCCTGTCCGGAGCGCGTGAGCCGACGCTGGCACGTGCCGTGCATCGTCGGGCGTCGTCCGACAAGACTGCCCCGAACCGGTCTCCTCCACCCAGGTCGTACCCGCTATGAAAACTGTCTGGTACTCCCCACCCAACGCGCGCGATCTCTGCTACGAGATCCGCTATGACGAACAGAGCCTGGCCGTGTTCCTGAACGGCACGCTGGTCGAAACCGCCTGGTTCGACACCGACGGCCTGGCCAACGCAGGCCTGGAACCGGTCCTGGCCATCGGCAAACGGCTGGTCCAGAAACGCCACCCGGTACCGCAGGCCTCCCGCGGCTGGGCGCCGCCGAGCGCCCCGCACGGCCGCAGCCCGTTGCGCTGAGGCCGCCCCGTCGCGCGGCGCGCCCCACGCCGGCGCATCACGCTGCTGCGTGGTGATCGGTGCGCCAGCAGGGTGCTACCGGAATCCTGCGGCCTGCCGGCTGCTCAAGGAGTACCTGGCCGGCGCCCATACGCCTTCAAGGCCAGATCCCGCACCAGCTGTTCGAAGGAGATGCCCGCCGCACGCGCAGCGTCGGGATAGAGGCTGGTGGCGGTCATGCCGGGCAGGGTGTTGGTTTCCAGTAGCGTCACGGCGCCGTCCTCGCCAACCAGGAAATCTGAACGCGACAGGTCGCGGCAGCCGAGCGCCGCATGCGCGCGCATGGCGATATCCTGCACCGCGGCATAGGCTTGGGCGTCTATCGGTGCCGGGATCACGTGCTCGCTTCCGCCGACTGCGTAGCGGTGCTCGAAGTCATACCAGCCGCCGATCGGGCGGACCTCGATCACCGGCAAGGGGAGCATTGCGTCGAGTTCGAGCACGCCGGCGGTGATTTCGCGTCCGCTGATCCGCTCCTCCACCAGCGCCGCTGAGGAGACGCCGTAGCAGTTGCGCAGCGCCTCCTCGATGTCGGCCGGCTGGGTGGCGAACGAGACGCCGATTGCCGACCCCTGGTCCACCGGCTTGACCACCACGCCGGAGGGAAACTGCTCGAACAGGCGTTGCGCCGCCTGGCGCGCGTCCGTGCCGAGCCGCGGGAGCAGCAGGTCGCGCGCGACGGGGAGACCGACCGCGCGGTAGAGCTGCTTGGCCACGTATTTGTTCATGGCGCAGGCCGACGCACACACGCTGGAGCCGACATACGGCAGGCCGAGCACCTCGAGGAAACCTTGAAGTGTCCCGTCTTCGCCAGGCGGGCCATGGAGGACCGGAAACACCACGTCCGGACGGAACTGCGCAAGCCCTTGGTAGAGCTGTCCGTCCAGCTCGAACTCGTGGACCTCAGCGAAGCTGGCGCGCAGCGCTTGCGCCACTTCGCGAGCCGATTTGCGAGACACGCCAGCTTCTGCCGAGGCGCCACCGCAGATGACGCCGATCCGCAGCGAGGACGGCGCCGTATGTGAATGTTCCATGTTGATGACCCAGCAAAAAATTCTGAGACCTGGCGCAGTTCAAGCCCTCGCCAGCAGTCGGGCGCCATTGACTTTGGCAGCACCCTTGTCGAAGGTCCATAGCGCTTCCTCGCCGGCCTGCGTGGCCAAGGCGATGTGCGGACAATCGGCGAAGTATGCCGCGAGCGGCGAGTCGGGCAAGGTCATCGCCTACGACGTACCGAACCAGGACGTCGGCGGGAGCGGTCGTTTGACCCTTGGCAGCGATGGTGGACTCGGCCATGAGGCGCTCCCTACTTTCCGTGTCAGGGTCATCATCATGCTTGGGACCGCGTCTCCGCTCCGAGGCGCGCGACAGGCTGCGCGTCTCGGCCACCCGGATGGAAAGCTGCATGCCGAGCAGGCGGTCCATCGCCGCTCACTCAAGTGCTCGGCACCGCGGCCTGCTGCAGCAGCTGGGCCACCACCGAGACGGCGATCACTTCCGGCTGCTTGCCGCGGATGCCCGGCACGCCGATCGGACAGGTCAGGCGCGCCAATGCCTCGGCCGGCACGCCGCGGTCTTCGAAGCGGTGCAGGAAGCGGGCGCGTTTGGTGCGCGAGCCGATCAGGCCCAGGTAGCCGAAGTCGCCGCGACGCAGCACCGCCTCGGTGATGCGGGCGTCGAGGTCGTGGTTGTGGGTCAGCACGAGATAAGAGCAGCCGGGCGGTGCAATGTCCACCTCCGCCTCCACCGCGGGCACGCAAACCGCCTCGACCTGTGGCGGCAGCGCCCCGGCCGGGAACGCCTCCTCGCGCTCGTCGATCCATTGCACCCGACAGTCGATGCCCGCCAACAAGCCCACGATGGCCCGGCCCACGTGGCCGGCCCCGTAGAGCTGCAAGGTGAAGGCCGAAGGCGGCAGCGGCCAGGCGGCCAAGGCTGCGCGGTCCAGCCGCGCCAGCCGCAGCGTCATGGCGCCGCCGCAGCACTGCCCCAGCGTCGGCCCGAGCGCGAAGTGCCGCTCCAGGGGACCGGCCTGGCCGCTGTTCAGCAGCTCGCGCGCCAGCGCGATGGCCTGCAGCTCCAGGTGCCCGCCGCCCACCGTGCCGGCCAACGCCGTCGTGGCCACCAGCATGCGCGTGCCGGCCTCGCGCGGCACCGACCCGCGCGTCGCCTTGACCTCGACCACCACGGCCGGCACACCGGCCGCCAACCACTGCTGGGCCGTGGCACGCACGGCCCTGTTCACACCGCCTCCGGCACAGCCAGGCGCACCGCCTCGATGGCATCCAGCACCGCCTCGGCCGTCGCCGGCGCGCGCAGCGGCGGGCAGACCCGGTGCCCGCCGATCGCCGAGACCGCGTCACGGATGGCCAGGAAGACCGAGAACGGCAACAGCAGCGGCGGCTCGCCCACCGCCTTGGAGCGGTGGATGCTGTCGGCCACGTTGCTGTTGTCGAACAGCCTCACGTTGAAGACCGGCGGGCAGTCGTTGGCGGTGGGGATCTTGTAGGTGCTGGGGGCGTGGGTGGTGAGCTGGCCGCTGGTCGGGTGCCAGACCAGCTCCTCGGTCGTCAGCCAGCCCATGCCCTGGATGAAGGCGCCCTCGACCTGGCCGATGTCGATGGCCGGGTTGATCGAGCGGCCCACGTCGTGCAGCACGTCGGCGCGCAGCAGCCTGGACTCGCCGGTCAGCGTGTCCACCACCACCTCGCTGAGCGCCGCGCCATAGGCGAAGTAGAAGAAGGGGTGGCCCTGCATCGCCTCGGGGTCCCAGTGCAATCCCGGGGTGGCATAGAAGCCGTCCGACCAGAGCTGCACGCGCGCCTCGTAGGCGCTGCGCACCAGCACGCAGAAGTCCATCGTGCGGCCGCCGGCCTGCACCTCGCCGTCGGCGAATGTCACCTCGCTCGCCGCCACCTTGAACAGCCCGGCGGCATGCTGCGCGAGCCGCTCCCGCACGCTGCGCGCCGCCGCCTGCGCGGCCTTGCCGTTGAGGTCGCTGCCGGTGGAGGCCGCGGTGGCCGAGGTGTTGGCGACCTTGCTGGTGTCGGTCGCGCTGACGCGCACCCGCTCCATCGGCAGGCCCAGCTCGTGGGCGACCACCTGGGCCACCTTGGTGTTGAGGCCCTGGCCCATCTCGGTGCCACCGTGGTTCACCAGCACGCTGCCGTCGTTGTAGACATGCACCAGCGCGCCGGCCTGGTTGAGATGCGGCACGTTGAAGGAGATGCCGAACTTCACCGGGGTCAGCGCCAGGCCCTTCTTGAGCACCGGGCTGCTGGCGTTGTAGGCCTCGATCTCGGCGCGCCGGGCCGCATAGCCGGCCGTCTCCGCCAGCTCGTCGACCAGGCGGTGGATCACGTTGTCCTCGATCGTCTGTCCGTAGGGCGTAACATTGCGCTCGTCGACGCCATAGAAATTGGCGCGGCGCACCTCCAGCGCATCCCTGCCGAGCTGGCGTGCCACCGAGTCGACGATGTACTCGATCGCGATCGCGCCCTGCGGTCCGCCGAAGCCGCGGAAGGCCGTGTTGCTCTGGGTGTTGGTGCGGGCGCTGTAGCCGTGCAGCGCGACGTCGGGCAGCCAGTAGGCATTGTCGACGTGGCACATCGCCCGCGTCATCACGGCCGAGGACAGGTCGGCCGAGAAGCCGGCGCGCGAGACCAGATCGATGTCGGCGCCCAGCACGCGGCCCGCGTCGTCGTAGCCGACCTCGTAGTCGTAGAAGAAGCAGTGGCGCCGCCCGGTGATCAGGAAGTCGTCGTCGCGGTCGGGCCGCAGCTTGACCGGCCGGCGCAAGCGGCTCGCGGCGATGGCGGCGATGCAGGCGAACAGGCCCGACTGCGACTCCTTGCCGCCGAAGCCGCCGCCCATGCGCCGGCACTCGACCAGCACATGGTGCGAGGCCAGCCCCAGCGCATGCGCGACCAGCAGCTGCATCTCGCTCGGATGCTGGGTCGAGCAGTGCACCCGCAGGCCCTGGTTCTCGGTCGGTATCGCATAGGAGATCTGGCCTTCCAGGTAGAACTGCTCCTGCCCGCCGACCTGCAGGCGGCCCTTCAGCCGGTGCGGCGCCGCCTCGATGGCGCGCCGCACGTCGCCGCGCGCCAGGTGTTTCGGCGGCACCACATACTGCCGCGCGGCATGCGCCGCGGCGGGCGTCAGCAGCGCCGGCAGGGGCTCGATGCGCAGCACCTCCTTCGCGAGCGCCGCAGCGCGCCGGGCCAGCTCGCGATCGGTCGCGATCACGGCGAACACCGGCTGGCCGAGGTAGTGCACCTCGCCCTCGGCCAGGAGGGGGTCGTCGTGGACCACCGGACCGCAGTTGTTCTCGCCCGGGATGTCGGCCGCGGTCAGCACCGCGACCACGCCGGGACAGCGCCGCAGCGCCTCGACGTCGATGCCCAGCAGCCGGCCGTGGGCCACCGGCGAGAGGCCCAGCGCCGCATGCAAGGTACCGGCCAACTCGGGCAGATCGTCGGTGTAGGGTGCGCTGCCGGTCACGTGCAGGTGGGCCGACTCGTGCGGCAGGCCCCGCGCGACCACACCGCCGGTGCGCGGCCGCTCGGCCGATTCGGCGCCCGCGGGGGCCGAGGGCGGCAGGAAGGCTTCGACGGGCTGGTTCACGACAGGCTCCTTGCGAGGGTGCCTGCAGGGGCGATGGTGACGGCGGCAGGCACCGTGCGGCCCGCCGCCATGCTGCTCCAGACCCGGGTGCACTCCGGCGGCAGCGGGTCCTCGGGACGGGTTTCCAGCCACAGCCGCCACAGCAGGTTCTGCGCGGTTTTCATGCGGTAGGCGGCGCTCGCGCGCATGTCGCTCAAGGGCTGGAAGTCCTGCGCCAGCGCGGCCATCGCCGCGCGCACGGTATCTGCGCTCCAAGGCCGTCCCTGTACCGCGGCCTCGGCCCCGGCGGCACGGCGCACGATGGCGGCCATGCCGCCGTAGGCCAACCGCGCCTCGCTCACCACACCCTGCTCGAGCGTGACCGCGAAAGCGGCGCACAGGGCCGAGATGTCGGAGTCATAGCGTTTGGACAGCTTGTAGGCCTGCACCCGCGTGGCAGAACCGGGCAGCGGAATCTCCAGCGACTCGAGGAACTCGCCGCGCTCCAGCGCGTTTTTCATGTAGTCGAGGTAGAAGTCCTCCAGCGCCAGGCGGCGCTGCCGGGCGCCGCGCCGCAACACCACACGCGCCCCCAGGCTCATCAGCACGGGAGCGCTGTCGCCGATCGGCGAGCCGTTGGCGATGTTGCCGCCCATCGTGCCGGCATGTCGGATGGGCGGCGAGGCGAAGCGCAGCCACACCTCCTGCAGGCTGGGCACTGCGGCCGTCAGTGCCGACCAGGCGTCCTCAAGCGGCGCCGCGGCGCCGACGTGCAGCCACTCGCGGCCGTCGTCGCCCGCGACACGCTGCACGCGCCGCAGTGCATCCACCTCACCGACAAAAATCAGGTCGCCCAGGTCGCGGAACTGCTTGTTGACCCACAGCCCGATGTCGGTGCTGCCGGCGAGCAGGCGTGCGTCGGGATGCCGCTCGCGCAGCTCGGCCAGCGCCTCCACGGTGCGCGGTGCCCAGTAGCGGTCCTCGCGCGGCGGCGAAACGTGCCGGCTCTGCACCGCGTAGCCGAAGGTCTGCCCGCCGCCGGCGGCCTGCAGCTCGCGCAGCGCACGCTCGATCGGCCGGGTGTCCAGCCGCGCCGGCGCCAGCTCGAACATGCGCTGGCCGGCGTCGAGGATGGGCCGGTAGCCGGTGCAGCGGCACAAGTTGCCCGCCAGGTCGTCGGCCAGTTGCTGGCGCGTCGGCCGGGTGCCGGCACGGCAGTGGCGCTCATAGGTTGCGGCCAGCGACATCGCGAAGCCCGGCGTGCAGAAACCGCATTGCGAGCCGTGGCACTCCTGCAGCGCCTGCTGCACCGGGTGCAGCGTGCCGCCCGCGATGCGCTGCAGGTCTTCCACGGTCAGCAGCGCCTTGCCGTCCAGCGTCGGCAAGAACTGGATGCAGGCGTTGACCGGCCGCAACGACAGGCCGCCGACGACGGTCGCGGCGGCCGACGGCGTGCCGACGGCCTCGGCGCGCTCGGCCAGCTCGGCGACGATGACGGTGCAGGCACCGCAGTCGCCTTCGGCGCAGCCTTCCTTGGTGCCGGTGCACTGCGCGTCGCTGCGCAGCCACTGGAGCACGCTGCGCGTGGTGGGCACGTCGTCGAGACAGACGATCTCGCCGCGCGCGGGGTGGTAGAACCGGATCGGGCGGGTGGACATGGCGCAGGCAGGCGTTTCAGGCAGAGACGGGATCCACAAACGACGTGGGGCGATACGTGAACGTTAGCGCCTGCCGGCCGCGCCGGCATACGGGACCGTTCATGTCGGATATAAACCGCCGCACATGTGCAGGCGCGCCAGATATGTCCGATACTTTCGACAAGACGCGCACCTCTGTCGAAAGTATCGGACATCATGCCTCGCACCTTCCAGCGCCCTTTCCCATCCGTCGTCAAGCAGGTCGAGGCCCTGGGCCATCGGCTGCGGCTGGCGCGCCTGCGCCGCAAGCTCTCGAGCGTGCTGTTTGCCGAGCGTCTGGGCGTCTCACGGGATACCTTGAATCGCCTGGAGAAGGGCGATCCGAACGTCGCACTGGGTACCTACGTGCGCGCCTTGCGGGTGCTCGGGCTCGATCGAGACCTCGACGCCGTGGCGCGAGACGACGAACTGGGGCGCAAGCTGCAGGACATCGCGGCCCAGCGTACGCAGCGCAAAACGCGCCTCGGAACGAGCGGCGAGGAGCGTCCCGATGGCGAAGTCTGAACGCAAGGCCATCGAAGTCCACATCGACGCTCACGAGCTGAGCGTCCGTCAACAGGTGGGAACGCTGTATCGCCATGATGTGCGGACGGATCTCGCCGCTCCTTTCGAGTACGACAGGAGCTGGCTGGAGAGCCGACATGCCTTCTTGCTCGACCCCCGCCTGGAGTTATGGCCGGGCGAGCAGCATCCGGCTGCCCCCACCCCCGCCTTCGGCATCTTCATGGACTCCGCGCCTGACCGCTGGGGGCGCGTGCTCATGGAGCGGCGGGAGGCTGCCGCTGCCCAGCGCGAAGACCGCAAGATGCGGCGGCTCCAGGAACTGGACTTCCTGCTGGGTGTGCATGACTTGACCCGTCTCGGCGCCCTGCGCTTCCGCGCTTTACCCCAGGGCCCATTCCTCGACAACAGCGAAAACGCCGCGCCCCCTGTCACCCATCTGAAGGAGCTGGCCTACATCAGCCGACGGGTCGAAGAGCCGGGAGCCGAGCAACTGCCCGAGTACGAACGGTGGCTGGCAATGCTCATCGCGCCAGGTACCTCTCTGGGCGGAGCACGGCCCAAAGCCAACTTCACCGACGGCAACCAGCGCCTGTGGCTGGCGAAATTTCCGGCCCACGACGACCGCTACGACGTCGGAGGCTGGGAGTTTGTTGTGCACCGACTTGCCGCCCGGGCTGGCATCGGCGTTCCCGACTCCCGACTGGAGCGGCTCACCGAACGCTACGGGACCTTCTGTGCTGCGCGCTTCGACCGCGTCACCGACAGCCGTCGCATGTACGCGTCGGCAATGACCTTGCTCGAGCGGCAAGACGGCGAAAGCGGCGCCGGCTACCCGGACCTCGCCGAGTTCATCGCCGATGAAGGCGCCCAAGGCCACATCGACGAGGACCTGGCACAGTTGTTTCGCCGGGCGGTGTTTAATGTCCAGGTCGGCAACCGCGACGACCACCTGCGCAACCACGGGTTCATCAGAGAAGCATCGGGCTGGCGCCTTTCTCCGGCCTTTGATATGAACCCGAATCCGTTCAAGTCCGAGCATGCGTTGACTCTCGACGAAAACAGCGCGGCCCCCAGCACGAAGGCGCTGCTCGATACGGCCGAGCTATACCGGCTCGACCGGGCGACCGCGCGAACCATCGTCGAGGAGGTGTCGGCTGTGGTGGACGGCTGGAAAGACGAAGCACAACGGCAGGGCCTCTCAGCCACAGAAGTCCGGCGCATGGCATCGGTGTTCCTGCAAGCCTGAGCCCCCGTCCGGCCCCCCCGCCAGCCACCACGTCGTAGCGCGAGCGCACGCCGGTGATCGTGACCCAGGCCGACGTTCTGCGAGAACGAGGTGTCGGGGAAGGTGTTGAACACGCAGCCGGTCACGCATTGACCGCTTGTTTCGGTACGCGAGCCTGTATACCTTTCTGCCGGCGCCGCACCTTTGCCATTGCATGGCGCATCGCTGGTTCTGTTTGGCTCAGGAGGAAAGATTGGGAAAACTCACGACCCACGTGCTCGACACCGTCGACGGCCGCCCCGCCGCCGGCATGCAGGTGTCCCTCTGGCGGCTCGACGGGGAGACCGCGACCCCGCTTGACCGCATCACACTGAACGACGACGGCCGGGCGCCCAAGCCGCTGCTGGAAGGCGAGACCCTGACGCCGGGCCGCTACCGCCTGGTGTTCTCGGTCGCTGCCTACTTCCGCGGCCGCGGCAAGACGCTCCCCGAGCCGCCCTTCCTGGACGAGGTTCCGGTGGAGTTCGGCATCGCCGACGCCTCGCTGCACTACCACGTGCCCCTGCTTTGCAGCCCGTGGTCCTACTCGACCTATCGCGGCAGTTGAGCCCGCCCTCGTCAACGGCAGGCCCCCTGCACGCTGCCCAGCAGGGGTGTCCACACGCCGACGGTGTACCGTTTCAGCGACACATTGCTGAGGGGAAGCAGGCTGTTCACAATAGACCCGCCGGCACTCCCCGCCGGCGGCACCTCGCTCTATGACGTGAGCACTTGCTGCCTGCAGAGCCTGCTCTCTACGGGGTGTGCCGGCCAGCCTTTGCGCCGAACCTGGAAAGGAAGCGAAGCATGAGCCACGCAGTACATTCCGTCACCCTCACCCGCCGCATCGCGGCGCCGGCCGATGACCTCTACACCGCGTGGACCGAGCCCGAGCTGATGCGTCGCTGGCTCAGGCAGGTGGCCGAGGCCGATGTGATCGTCGCCGGACACCACCAGCTTCCCCACCCCGACGGCCTGCCCGCCTGCGGGGGCGAGTACCGCGTGCTGGAGCCCGGCCACCGCATCGTGCAGACCTTCCACCACCGCGACGCAGCGCCCGATGCCAGCGTGGACGAGTTCGTCGAGGTGAGGTTCCGGCCGCTGGGGCCGCACACCACCGAACTGACCGTCACCAACGGCTGGGAGGGCCTGAAACTCAGCGACGAGGAGCGCGTGGCGGTCCAGGGCGGCTGGGCCCAATGGCTGGACCTGCTCGAAGCAGCCGTCTCGCGCGCCCACGACACCGGGCATTGAGGCCGGGCCCGCAGGACCGCGTTTGCCGTCTGTCCGCGCGATGCCTCACGGTATGGCGGCCGCCGGCAGGCGCGCCAGCTGATGGCGCGAGCGCTCCAGCTCCTCCTGCAGCCAGTCGCGCAGCGCACGCAAGGGGGGCCAGTCGCGCAAGGTCGGGGGATAGACGAACCAGTAGCTGTCGCTGCCGGTGCCGGGCAGCGACAGCGGCGACAGGCGCACCAGCCGGCCGTCGCACAGCGCGTCGGCGGCCAGCAGCTCGCGCGCCAGCGTGATGCCCAGGCCCTGCTCGACCGCCTGCAGCATCAGCCCCGCATCGTTGAAGGTGGCGACGGGGTTGACGTGCACATCGCGCACACCGGCCAGATCGAACCAGCGCTCCCAGAGCGCGGCGCTGCCCAGCAGCGCTTCCTGCAACAGGGCCTGCGGCCCCTGGCCGCGCAGCCGCGCGGCCGTGCCCGGCGTACCCAGCACCACCAGCGGCGAGTCGATCAGCGGCTCGGCCTCCAGGCCCCGCCAGCCGCCCATCCCCTGGCGCAGGGCCACGTGATAGCCCTCGCGGGCCAGCTCGACCAGGTGCTGAGCGGCATGCACTTCCAGCCCGATGTCGGGATGGCGTTCGCGCCACATCCCCATGCGCGGCAGCAGCCAGCGCTGCGCAAACGACGGCACCATCGAGACGCGCAGCCGCTGCTCGCCGCCGCTGGCCGCTGCGCAGGCAGCCCGCGCGCCGTCCTCCAGCAGCGCCAGCGCCGGCTCCACGGCCCGCAGCAGCGCCGTACCGGCCGCGTTGAGCACCAGCCGACGGCCGCGCCGGTCGAACAGCTCGACACCGAGTTGCTCCTCGAGCTGCCGGATCTGCTGGCTCACCGCGCTGTGGGTCAGATGCAGCTGCTCGGCCGCGGCGCGCAGGTTCTGCTGGCGGGCCACGAGGCGGAAGGCGGGGAGCGTGGTGAGGGGCAGGCGGGACACGGCGGCTCGTCTGGTAAGAAGCTCTGGACAGAGTGTTGAAATCTTACCGATTTCGTTTACAGCGGCGCTTTCCTAAGCTGCCGACCCATGAGCCACAGCATCGACCACGCCACCCCGACGCCGCGGCCGCAGCCCCGCAGAAGATTGCTGGCGGCGATGGCCGCCGCCCTGCCCGCGAAGATCGCGGCCTGGCATCGGCGCCGCCGCGACCAGCGGGCGCTGCTCAGGCTCAGCGTCGAGACCTTGAAGGACATCGGCGCGCCGGACTGGCTGGTGGCGCGTGCGATGTGGTGCGACGGCGAGCTCGAGAAACGCCTCCGGCAGGACCTGCGCAGGACCCCACACGGCTGGTAGGCGAGCGAGGCTTCTTTCGCGCCCTGCCCCCGCGCTTCGCTTCTTCGAGCGGCACCGGCCGCGGCATCGCGATGCTGCACACATCGAGTGCCGGCTTCCCTGCGGAAGCCCGGTGTGTCACCACCGCCTCAGCCGATCGAGACCCGCATGAACCTGTACGCTGCCCAACGCCGCGACAACCTCGCACCCGCCCTCGCCCTGGACGCCGGCACGGGCACCGCCAGCCTGGCCCAGAACATCGTCCAGCTCGGCATGCTGGACCAGGCCCTGCGGGCCTCGCTGCGCAGCCTGTTCGGCCTGCCCGCGATGCCGACCGGGCCCCAGGGCGGGCTGCTGCAGTCCCCGCAGCAGCGCAGCGCCTGGCCCTCCGGTGGCGGCCTGCCGGCACCGATGGGCGGCCAGCCGGCGGTCAGCACGCCGATGCTGTTCTCGCCCGGTGGCGGGGCGCTCCAGACGCCCAGCCTGCGCACCGGGGGCGACTCGGCGAACGCGCCGGCCTTCACGCCTTTCGCCAACCCGCAGGCCGCCAACGCCGGGGTCGCGACGCCCACGGGGGGCCACGCGCCCGTTGCCGACTCCGGCGCCTTCGCGCCGCCCAAGCACCCCGACCTGATCGACGCGATGCCGGTCGCGGTGCCCGGGCTGGGGCAGAAGGGCTTCGGTGCCGCCGGCAAGCTGCACGGCAAGGACGACGTCTACGAGGACGGCGACAAGAAGGGCCAGCGCAAGCCCAGCAAGGCCAACCCGATCGCCTCGGGCATGCAGACCGACAAGTTCCTGGTCGAGCCCTCGGTGGGCACCGAGCGGCGCTCCAATCTCGGCGGCCGCGAGGTGGACAACTGGAGCAACGCGGGCGGCAGCGGCAGCTCGCTGGAGCAGACCGGTGCGTGGTCGCGCTCGAAAGAGCTGGCCCACATGGAAAACGGCAAGCTGGCCCTGCAGGGTTACGGTGAAGTGGCAGCCGGCGCCCAGGCCAAGCACGTGCAGACCACCGGCAACGCCATCGACGGCGCCACCACGCTCATGGGCGGCGGCCTGGCCGGGGCGGAGGCGCGCGGCTACGGGCAGGTCAACTGGGGCGTCGGCGGCTACAACATCCAGGCCGGCGGGCAGGCCAAGCTGGGCGCCTTCGGCGACGGCGGCGTCGAATGGTCGGGCAAACACTCCACCGTGAACATCGGCGGCTATTCGCTCAACGTCACGCCCAGCGCGTCGGCCAAGGGCAGCGCGATGGTCGGCGGTGAGGTCGGCGGCACCGCTTTCGCGGGCGTCTCCTACCCCACCCCCGAGGAGATGGCCAAGGGCGCGCGGCCACGCTACGGCGCCGAGCTGCAAGGCAATGCCTTTGCCGGCGCCAAGATCGACGGCACCGCGACGGTGGGCGTGGGCGGCAACTCGGTGGGCGTGTCCGGCGGCCTGATGGCCGGTATCGGTGCCGAGGCCAAGGCCAAGGCCGAGCTCAGCGGCGGCAAGCTCAAGCTCGAACTCAAGCTCGGTGCGGCACTCGGCCTCGGCGCCTCGGTCGGCCTGAAGCTCGACATCAACGTGCAGCCGCTGATCGACGCCGGCAAGAAGGTCAAGGAGCACTTCGAGAACGTCGGCGACGCCTACAGCGAGGCCAACAAGAAGGCCGGCGGCGGCGTGAAGGGCTTTTTCGCCGGCGTGGGCGCGGGCATCAAGAAGTTCTTCGGGGGCTGAGGCCGGCGCCGGCATCGCGGGCCGCCGTCAGCTGGGCGACAAATCGATCGAAGGCGGCCCACAGCGGCGCATAACGCTGTTCCTGTCGTTCCAACTGCTGCAGCGCCCAGGCCGTCGCCTCCAGCGTCGAGAGCTGATCGTCGCGGTGCGCCTTGCGGATCAGACCGTAGCGCGAGGCCGGAGGATGGTCCAGCGCCAACCGGGGCAGGGTCTGCAGCCAGGGGTTCAGGAGCAGCATCTTGCGACTCTTGCGCCAGGTGGCGTCGAGCACGATCAGCCGCCGGGGAGCGGCACCCGCGGCAGGGGCCGCTGCAGGCCCCTCACCCGGCGTGACGGGATACAGCAGCAGCGTGTCCGCCATCGAGCCGACCCGCGCCTGCAGCGCCGGCAGCTCGAAACGCTCCCCCACCTCCAGCCGGCTGCGCCGCAGGCACAGCTGCAGCAGCCGGCCGCTGCCCTTGGCCTCGTGCTGCTCCATCGGGTGCTGCAGGATCAGCACCTCGATGTGGTTGTCGACCTCGGCGACGCAGGCGCAGATGCAGGCCGAGGCCGGGCGCCCGCAACGCGGGCAGCGAGGTCGTGGGGCGGCGGGCGGAGCTGTCATGGCGGGCCCACAGCATAGCGGCCGTCGCTCAATACGGGCTGGCGGTCGGCCGCACGATGATCTCGCTGGTGTCCACGTCCTCCGGCTGCTCGATCGCGAAGGCGATGGCGCGGGCAATCGCCTCGGGCGAGATCGCGATGCGCCGGAAGTCGCGCATCAGCGCGCGGGCATCCGGGTCCGAGATCGATTCGGCCAGTTCCGATTCGGTCACGCCCGGCGACACCACCGTGACACGGATGTCGCCGCCCACCTCCTGCCTGAGCCCTTCCGAGATCGCGCCCACCGCGAACTTCGTAGCGCAATAGACCGCCGCGGTGGGCGACACGGCATGGCCAGCGATGGACGAGACATTCACGAACTGCCCGCTCTTCTGCGCCTGCATGACAGGCAGTCCGGCCGCGATGCCGTGCAGCACACCGCGGATGTTCACGTCGATCATGCGGTTCCACTCGTCCACCTTGCCCTCCTCCAGCCGTGACAAGGGCATCACGCCGGCGTTGTTGACGATCACGTCGACGCGGCCGAAGCTTTCGCGCGCAAAGCCGACAAAAGCCTCGACGTCCTCCAGGCGTGTCACGTCCAGCGGGCGCCACCGTGCCGAGCCGCCCTCCCCGCCGATCGCGTCGGCCAGCGCCGCCAGCCGCCCGGCACGCCGGGCACCGAACACCACATGGGCCCCGCGTCGCGCCAGCAGGCGGGCGGTCGCCTCGCCGATGCCGCTGCTCGCGCCCGTGATCGCCACCACCTTGCCTTCGATTCCAGACATGTTCGCTTCCTTTCGTGCGAGTTGAAGAGACGGAAGTCAGTCTAGGAATCCGGGCCTGGGAGGCGGTAGCCCAGGCGCCGCCGGTTCTTGCACAATCCTCCAGCATCGCGCGGCCGCGCTTGGGGCCGGCGCTGTCTCCAGGCAAGCTTTGCAGCCATGACCTCCCCGCCCCCGTCCCTGACCCAGGCAGCCGGCCCCGACCTGTCGGTGCTGCTGGCCCGGCTGGCCACCCACATCGAGCGCGCCACGCCCGGCGACGGCGTGTTCGCGACCGCGATCGGGCGTCTGGCGCTGATCCGCGCCTCGCAACCCAACCAGCCGGTGCATGCGTTGCACCAGCCCGCGCTGTGTGTGGTCGCCCGTGGCGCCAAGCGCGTCATGCTGCAGGACCAGGTCTACCTCTACGATCCCTCGCGCTACCTGGTGGCCTCGGTCGACCTGCTGGTCTCGGGCCAGGTGCTGCAGGCCACGCCCGAGGCGCCATATCTGTGCGTCCGGCTCGAGCTGGACCCCGGCGAGATCGCCGGGCTGATGCTGCAGACCCAGGCCCCCGCGGCCCCTGCCCTGGCCGGCCGCGGCCTCTGGCTGAGCCGGACCACCGAGCCCTTGCTGGACGCCGTGCTGCGCCTGGTGGGCCTGCTGGAAACGCCCGAGGACATCGAAACGCTGGCGCCGCTGGCGATACGCGAGATCGTCTACCGGCTGCTCAAAAGCCCCGAGGGCCCGCTGCTCGCCCACATCGCGCGGGCCGACGGCCACGGGCAGCGCATCCGCAACGCCATCGCCTGGATCAAGACGCACCTCGAGCAGCCCCTGCGCATCGAGACGCTGGCCCGGGCGGTGCACATGAGCCCGTCGTCGCTGCACCAGCATTTCAAGGCCGTCACGGCGATGAGCCCGCTGCAGTACCAGAAGCAGCTGCGCCTGCAGGAAGCGCGGCGCCTGCTGCTGAGCGAAGTGGCCGATGCCGCGAGCGCCGGCCACCGCGTCGGCTATGCCAGCCCCTCGCAGTTCAGCCGCGAGTACCGGCGTCAGTTCGGCGCCCCGCCGGCGCGCGATATCGAGCGGCTGCGGGCGGGGACGGCATCGGACCTGCTGTAACGCGGGCCGCGGCTCAGGGCTTCGGCAGCGCGTAGGCGATCACGTGGTCGCCCGCCTTGGTGCCCAGCGAGCCGTGCCCGCCGGCCACCACCACAACATACTGCCGGCCGTCGGCGCCGGTGTAGGTCATCGGTGTTGCCTGGCCGCCGGCTGGCAGCCGGTGCTGCCACAGCTGCTCGCCGTTGCGCAGGTCGTAGGCGCGCACGTAGTAGTCCAGCGTGCCCGACAGGAAGGCCACCCCGCCGGCCGTCACGATGGGCCCGCCCAGGTTGGGCACGCCCATCTGGAAAGGCAGCGGCAGCGGCGAGCTGTCGCGCACGGTGCCGTTCTTGTGCTGCCAGATCACGCGGCCGGTGGTGAGGTCGGCCGCCGCCACGTAGCCCCAGGGCGGTGCCTGGCAGGGCAGGCCGAAGGGCGAGGTGAAGGCGCTCAGCTTCACCGCGAAGGGCGCGCCGAAGTTCTCGTTGAGCGCCGGCAGGCTGTCGTCGGGACGCCCTTCGCCCTGCACGTACAGCGTCTTGTCGTCGGCGCGCGGCACCAGCTGCGAGACGAAGGCCAGGTAGGTCGGCGTCGTGAACGCGATCTGGCGCTGCGGATCGACCGCGATGCCGCCCCAGTTGAAGACGCCGAAGTTGCCGGGGTAGACCAGCGTGCCCTGCAGCGAGGGCGGCGTGTAGCGGCCCTCGTAGCGCAGCCGGTGCAGCGCGATGCGGCAGCCCAGCTGGTCGAACAGCGTCGCGCCCCACATGTGGCGCCCCTCCAGTGGCGGTGGGTCGAAGGACAGGGCCGATCTGGGTTGCGTGGGCGCCGTGCGGTCGCCCTCGGCGGCCCCCTGAGGCGCCGGCACCTCGGTGACCGGCAGCAGCGGCCGGCCGGTGCGCCGGTCGAGCACGAACAGCTCGCCCTGCTTGGTCGGCTGCACCAGCGCCGGCACCACCTGGCCCTGGATCGTCAGGTCGACGAGGCTGGGCTGCGCCGGCACGTCGTAGTCCCACAGGTCGTGGTGCACGGTCTGGAAATGCCAACGCACCCGGCCGGTGGCGAGGTCCAGCGCGACGACCGAGGAGGCATAGCGCTCGACGGCCTCGCTGCGCCGGCCGCCCCATTGGTCGGGCGGCTGGTTGCCCATCGGCACATAGACCAGGCCCAGCGCGGTGTCCACGCTGGAGATGGACCAGCTGTTGGGCGAGCTGGGCGTGTAGGTCCGGCCCGCCGGCAGCGGCGCGGTGTCGTCCGGCTTGCCCGGGTCCCAGTTCCAGACCAGGGCGCCGGTGCGCACGTCGAAGGCGCGGATGACCCCCGAGGGTTCGTGGGTCGTTACGTTGTCGAGCACCGTACCGCCGACGATCAGCACCTTGTCGGTCACGACCACCGGCGAGGTCGAATAGTAGGAGCCGGGCCGGACATGGGGCATGCCAGCCCACAGGTCGATCTGTCCCGTGCCGCCGCCGAAGGCCGTGCAGACCGAGCCGTCGTCGGGATTCAGCGCGATGACGCGGCCGTCGGCGGTCGGCATGAACAGTTGGGCCGTGCAACTTGCGCTGGTCTTGCCGTGCGCCGCGGCGACCGGCTGGGGCGGCCGGGCTTGGGTTTCGGCGGCGGTGCCGGTGGCCGACGAGGCGTCCACCGGCGCGGCGGCGACACCGGCCGCCGGCACCGAGGCCGACGCAGCGGGGACCGCCGCCGTCGGCGGCAGGTAGGACAGCCCGCGACAGGTCAGGTGCTGGAGCGCCAGCCGGCCCTGGATCTGCGGATCGTAGCGCCACAGCTGCTGCCCGGTGGTGGCGTCCAGCGCGATCACCGACTGGTGCGGGGTGCACAGCACCAGCTTGTTGCCGATCTTGAGGGGCGTCACCTCGAAGGTGGTCTCGTGCGGGTCGCCGGGGCGCCCGCGCATGTCGCCGGTGCGATAGGTCCACGCCACGTCGAGCCGGCCGACGTTGTCCGGCGTGATCTGGTCCAGCAGCGAATACCTCTGCCCATGGCCGGTGCGACCGTAGGCATGCCACTCGCCGGCCGGCACGCCCAGCCCGTCGTCGCCGGGCCTCGGGGTCGTCGCCTGCGCGAGCGTGCCCTCGATGCGATGCGGGTCCACCATCCAGGACGCCAGCGCGACCAGTGCGAACAGGACCAGCACGGCGGCCAGCGCCAGCCGCCCGCCGTGCCAGCCCGGTCGTGCCGGATCGGCCGGCGGCGCCACCCCGAGCGCCTGCGGCCTGGACGGCGGCGTCAGGCGGCGGTTCACCCAGGGCGTGATCAGAAACAGGCCGATCAGGAAGGGCACGTCGACGCGCGCCGCGAGCGGCCACCAGTCGAGGCCCGCCTCCCACAGCCCCCAGGCCAGCGTGGCGCCGACCACCGCCGCGAACACCCACAGCGCCGCGGAGCGGCCGCGTGCGAGCAGCCAGGCGCCCAGCACAAAGGCCAGGCCCGCGACCAGGTAGTACCAGGAGCCGCCCAATGCGATCAGCCAGGCGCCTCCGGCGACCAGGCCGATTCCCATCAAGGCGATCAACAAGCCGGTGACCCGCAGAAGAAGCGAAGGTCGCAGAGCGGACATGGACAAACTCCGGTCGCATGGGTGGACCGCGAGTTCCTGGCAATTCCAGTTCCTGCACGGTCACGACCGGCCTTGCGACCCGCGCCTGCCGACCTGCCGAACGCTGCGTGGACGTCTTCCTCGGCAACGCTGCGCGGCATTTCGCCGCGCAGCCGGTGCTCACGCCCGTGGGAGCTGCCTCAACCCAGGCTGGCGCCCGCCAGCTTCGCGCCGAAGCCGAGGAAGAGCCCGCCTACCGCGCCGGTGCCGGTGGCCGATAGGCGCCGGTGACGGCGGAACTGCTGCGCCAGGCGGGCGCCGGCAAAGATCAGCAGCGAGAGATAGAGAGCGCTGAAAAACTGCACGATGCTGCCCAGGATCACGAAGGACAGTGCCGGGTGCGCATAACCCGGCTCGACGAACTGGATGAAAAACGAGACGAAAAACAGGATCGCCTTCGGGTTCATCAGGCTGATCAGCAAGGCGGTGCGGAAAGGGTTTGACGCATCGACGGCGGGCGGCGTCTCGGGCTGCGCCTCGCCGCGGCCGCGCCACATCGCCCAGCCCGCACGCAGCAGACCGACGCCCATCCAGGCCAGGTAGGCAGCACCGGCGTACTTGATCGCCAGGAACAAGGCGGGCGTGGCCTGCAGCAGCGAGGCCGCGCCGGTGGCCGACAGCACCATCAGCACCAGGTCGCCCAGGAACACACCGCAGGCCCCGCGGTAGCCGGCCGCGACGCCGAAGCGCGAAGCAACCGACATCACGTAAAGCGAGTTGGGCCCGGGCAGCAACACGATGAAGATCGTGCCGAGGACAAAGCTTGCGAGATCGGTGACGCCGTAAAACATGAATAGCTCAAAGCGGAGGAAGGCAGGCAGGAAAGGCCCCGTTCAGCGTGCGAAACGCTGCAACCCGTCGCCGGCAATGCGGCAGATGCGCCACTCAGGCATCACCGTGGCGCCCATGCTTTCATAAAAGCGGATCGCCGGGGTGTTCCAGTCCAGCACGCTCCACTCGAAGCGCCCGCAGCCGCGCTCCACCGCCAGCGCGCCGACGTGCTCCAGCAGCGCACGTCCGATGCCCCCCGCGCGGTGCTCCGGCAGCACGAAAAGGTCTTCGAGATAGATGCCCGGCTGGCACAGAAAGGTCGAGAAGTTGGTAAAGAACAAGGCATAGCCGACGCTTTTCGGCCGGCCGTCGACCTCGATGTCGGCCATCACCACCTCGGCCGGCGGGCGCCGCCCGAACAGCTGCGCATGCAGCTTTTCCGGCGTGATCTCCAGCAGATGGGTGAGCTTTTCGTAGTCGGCCAGCGCGGCAATCAGGCCGACCAGGGTGGGCACGTCGTGCGGTGCGGCGGGGCGGATCCTTGCTTTCATCCAATGAATTATGCCGGCGGCCCGCCGCTTGACCGCTCGGGCACTTCACTTGCCACCGCTGCGATAGACGGGCTGCCACAGGCCGGCAGCCCCTTGCACGCTGAAAGGCGGACCGGCATGGAGTTCAAGGACTATTACGCCATCCTCGGCGTCGACCGTGACGCCAGCGCCGAGGACATCAAGCGCGCCTACCGCAGACAGGCGCGCAAATTCCACCCGGACGTCAGCCAGGAGACCGGGGCCGAGGCCCGCTTCAAGGAAGTGGCCGAGGCCTACGAGGTGCTGAAGGACCCGGAAAAACGCGCCGCCTATGACAACGCCGGCCGGCGCTGGCAGCAGCGCGGCCCCTCGGGTGAACCGCCGCCCGACTGGAACACCGGCTACGAGTTCAGCGAGGCCAACTTCGCCAGTGCCTTCGGCGAAGAATTCAGCGGCCCGTGGAGCGAGGAGCACAGCGACTTTTTCGAAGCCCTGTTCGGCCGCCACGCTCGCGGCGCACGCCAGGCGCGGCCGCAGCGGGGCACCACGCGCGGCGAGGACCACCACGCCAAGGTCATGATCGACCTGGAGGACAGCTACAGCGGGGCGACCCGCCAGCTGCGATTGAGCCTGCCGGTGGCCGACGCCCACGGCCGCGTGCAGTTGCAGGAGCGCCAGATCGAGGTCCGCATCCCGCGCGGCCTCCGGCCCGGCCAGCAGCTGCGCCTGACCGGCCAGGGCGGACCGGGCCATGGCGGGGGACCGGCCGGCGACCTCTACCTCGAAGTCGAGTTCCGTCCCCACCCCTTGTTCCGCCTGGACGGGCGCAACCTGAGCGTGGAGCTGCCGGTGGCGCCGTGGGAAGCGGCGCTCGGCGCCAGTGTCGCCGCGCCCACGCCCGAGGGCGAGGTAACCCTGACCGTCCCGCCCGGTTCGGCCGCCGGCCGCAAGCTGCGCCTGCGCGGCAAGGGCCTGCCCGGGCAGCCGCCGGGCGACCTCTACGTGGTGCTGACCATCGCACTGCCGCCCCCGGACGGCGCCGCCGTCGAGGATGCCTACCGCGCGCTGGCGCGCAGCGCGGCCGGCTTCGACCCGCGCGCCCATCTGCCCCGGAGCCAACGATGAGTCAGCCGCCCACCGACCGCCCCGTCGGCATCCTGGTCGAAGAGCAGATCGAGCTCAGCATCGACGAGCTGGGCCGCGCCTGCCGCTGTAGCGGCGATTGGATCGTGACGCTGGTGCGAGAAGGCGTGCTGGAGCCGGCCGACCTGCACGGCGGCGAATGGCGTTTCGGCGGCAGCGCGCTCAAGCGCGCGCGCCGGGCCACGCGCCTGCTGCGCGACCTGGAGCTCGACGTGACCGGACTGGCGCTGGCGCTGGACCTGCTCGACCGCATCGACACCCTGCAGCAGCGCCTGGCCGAGCTGGAACACCGCGGCCTGCCGCCCCCTTCCTGACGAAAGGAGATCCCTCATGTCGAAACGATACGGCGTCAACATGCCCAGCACGCTGGAGCGCTCGTCGCCCCAGGCCCAGCGCACCTATGCCAAGACCCTGCGCAGCGCCGAGCAGGAGTACGGCCCCGGCGAGCGCGCCGGCCGTACCGCTTACGCCTCGCTCAAGCACAGCTACGAGAAGGTCGGCGACCACTGGGAAGCCAAGGACCACAAGGGCCCCTCGGACCCGCAGGCCGCCCGCCGCGGCAAGGCTGCACGCGACGGCAAGGGCCCGACGGCCGGCGGCGTGGACGTGCAGGGTCACACGCGGCAGGAGCTGTATGCGCGCGCCACCGAGCTGGAGATCCGCGGCCGGTCCTCGATGAACAAGGAGGCACTGGCGCAGGCGATCGCGAAGAAGCAGCGTTGAGGGTGGGGGGCTGAACGGGCACGGCTATCATCGACGTCAAAGCGCGCACCGTTCCAGGACGGCTGTCCGTCGTACCGACACTGGAAGAGCAGAGGACACCATGCATGCTGAGACCACACTGTCTCCGGCAGCCCTGCGGAGGCTCTGGCTGCAGCTGGCCGAGCAGCAGGATCTTCCGGACCGGTATGAACTGACAGAACACGGGGAACTCGTCGTGAGCCCGAAACCCACCAACCGGCATCAACTGCTGTGCGCCGAGGTCGCCTTCCAGCTGCGCACCCAGCTAGGCGGCCTGGCCGTGGTCGAAGCCGCGGTCCTCACGGCCGCCGCCGGCGTCCGGGTCCCCGATGTGGTGTGGATGCCATCGGAACGGTGGAAGGTCGTGACCACCGCCGAAGACCTGCTGGAAGCCCCGGACCTGGTCGTCGAAGTGCTCTCCCCTGGCAACCGCAAGACCGAAGTCGAGCACAAGGTGCAGGCCTACCTCGCCTCCGGCATCCGCGAGGTGATCGTCATCGGCCTCCTGGGCGAACTGGACTTCCACAGCTGCGACGGGTGCAGGGCGGCCTCCGCCTTCGGAGTGACGCTGACACTCGCGCCCGAGTGGTTCCGGCGCCCGGCCTGAAGCCCGTCCTCAAGCCACGTACAGCAACACCGCATCGCCCCGCTCCGCCGCACGGGCGTAGAACGCGACCAGGTCTTCATACCATTCGGCGAGATAGTCGAAAGCGCCCTGGCCTTCGCTCCGCCAGATGCCGGTCGGGTAGATGTCGGCCTTCTCGAAGGCGGCCGGGTCATAGCGGGCATTGAGCGCCTGGACCGTGATGGGCGCGAGCGCCGCGGCCACCTCGCGCACCTGCTGCGGCTCCAGGTAGCGCGCCGGGCCATAACCCACGTCCTCGCCGATGGGCTCGCCGCCCATGATGGCCCAGGCCAACGGCCCCTCGCCGCCATAGGACTCGCCTGTGAGCAGGAAGTGCAGGCCGTGCCAGGTCTTGTCGATGTCCAGCGCCTCGGCAGGTCCGCCGTCCTCGGCTTCCGTGAACAGGAAGTCGGCGACCGCGTCCGGGTCTGCCCGCAGCTCAGTCAGTTTGGCCTCGCTCACCGCGGCGAAACATCCGATCATTCCCATGCTCCTGCCCTCTCGTTTTGTCCCGCTGCCGGGGGTGGTCCATGCCGCCCGATTGTGAAGCAGCGTCGCCGACAACGACTCCGGGGTTACGCGGGCTTGCGGGGCCTTTCACCTGTTAACTGTCCCTTCGGGACAGGGTCGGAGCAGGTGCGCCGAACACTGCGGAGACCCGCCGCAGCCCCGATGCCGCAGCGGGCCCGAGCGCCCTTATTGCTTGACCACCTCGTCGGCCTTGACCGCCCGTGCGGGCGGGGTCAGGTCCACGGCCTGCGCCTGCGCGTCGGTCAGCGAATAGCCCACCGTCATGCGTCGGCTGACCACGGTCTGCCCGGTGCCGCTCGGCACGGCGAGCGAATAGGAAACCACATACATCGGCGCCACCACCGCGCTGCGCTGGTTCTCCGGCATCACGTACATCACGCGCGACCAGGCCACCTTCGGGGTGCCGCCCTGGGCCGCCAGCTCACGCTCGATGCGCTGCTGCAGTTGCGCCGGCACGACTTCGCGGTGGTGCCAGACGCCGGCGCCGGCCGGTACTTCGCGGTCCTCCTGGAACACCGAGGCGACCGAAACGCCGCCCAGCCTCAGGCTGCTGAGCTGCCCGTCGACGCCGACGGCGATACGCAGGCCCGCATTGGCCAGCTCGATGCCGTTGATGACCCGCCTGAGCGTGATGCGGTACTCCACCAGCTGCTGCTGTGCTTGCGCATTGCCACGCACCGGACCGCCGCCGACCCAGGTGCTAGCCACGTCGGCCCGGCGCCAGTCATAGTGACGTGCATCGATCAGCTGCCGGCTGGCGAGTTCGTCGAAGGCTCGCTTCGCAATGTCCAGCGCCCGCTCCTTCCCGATCGCCGTGCCCGAGGCTTTCGCGACTTGGGCGTCGCGATTGACCAGGCGCAGTTCGTCATAGTCCGCCAGGTACTGCACATCGAGCGACGGCAGCTGCGCGAGCGTGAGGCGCGAGCGTCCGGCGCCTTCCTCGGTACGCCCCACCACCGCCGCCGCAGCCGGCGACGCGACCCGTGCGCCCAACATCGCCTCGGCCGCGCGCGAGGCGCGCAAGGCGACCTCCTGGGGCCTTGCCACCGGCCGCGTCATCTCGAAACTCGCAAACACCTGCGGCGTTTCCACGTCGCGGATCTGTGCACCCGCGCTCTGCGAGAAAGCCAGGGCGGCAGCGCTCAGGGCCAGCAGGAGCGTCAACTTGTAGTCCATGTCCATCTCCTTGGTTCAGCAACCACCGTGGTCGAACATGATCCAGCAGTACCAGCCGTGGGGCTCGGGTGCCAGGTCCACCAGCCGGCCGCCGCGCAGCGAGGCCGTGTCGCGCACCCAGTCGCAGTTGGCCGCGTCGAGCCCGAAGGTCAGCACGATGGGCGAGTTGTCGCCCGTCATCCAGCCCGGCCGGTCTTCCATCTCGTTGATCCAGGCCTGGGCATTGGTGGTGCCCGCCGTGGCGTTGAAAAAGTCGCGCGGCTGGTCGTCGCCCACCGAGGGCGAGTTGTGATAGCCGAAGCTCTGGCGGATCTGGTTGTTGAAGTGGCGGGCGATGCCGCTGAGGTTGATGGTGCAGCTGGTGACGTACATCGCATACGCGGCGCCGTCGCCGGCACGGGTGCCCAGCCAGGTGTCGTTGGGCAGGTCCACCAGGCAACGGCCGTTGCGCTGGAAGCCGAACTGCAGCAACGCCACGTTGCCGTGGCCGGCGTAGACCGACAAGGTGGCCGTGTCGGCATAGGTGCTGTCCAGCCCGCCCGGCCCCGACAGCGAGGCCTCGATGAAGTCGTGCGGCCAGGCATTGGCATTGACAAAACGCCGGCCGGTCCAGCCGGCGCTGTTGAGCGCCGCCTGCAGGCTGGAGGTCACGTCGTTGAGGTCGGCGTTTTCGCAGCCGTTGCCGGTGAAGTCGGTCGATTCGTCGATGTAGTAGGTGGTCTGGGCCGGCGTGAGGCCGGGGACGAGCGACAGGCCGACAGCCAGGCCGAGGGCGCCGAAGACGCGCCGGGCCCCGCGGCCCGCGGCCGTGAAGGTGTGCATGGTGTGGTTCATGAATCGGTCTCCGTGAACACCGACCCGAAGCACCCGGCAGGCGGTCCGGCCTGTCAGACCCGGGCCGGCAAGCTACTGGACGACAACATCGGCAAGGCAGGAGCCCTGGTCGCAGCGGGACCGAACCAGCGGCGGGCAATAGAGCCGCTGCCGGGCGGGGCAGGAGGCCCCGCGGGCGGCGGCATCGACCGTGGTGGCCGCATCGGCGCGGACGGCGCTGGGGCAACGGCAGCCCTCGACGCCACCCGCGACGGTGCAGGCCTCCTGGGCGTGGCAGCGCCTCGCTTCGACGAGCAGGTCGTCATAGGCGGCGAGGCCCGAGCTGCAGCCCGGAGCCGTGAAGGCCGCCATCAGCGAGCAGGCGATGCCGAGCCGGCGGCAGCCATCCATGCGAGAGAGAACAGCAAAGCGAGAGCGGGCAGGCAGAGGCATGGCAGCACCCGACAGCGGATCGAAGCTACGACGTGTTAAACATAGATCTGCAAGCTCGCCTTGAACGCATCAGATGTAAGCAGGGGATGCGCTGCTGCGGCGGAAGTACCCAAGGCCGAGCGCTGCGGGCAGGCAGGCTGCAGACTCCGGTGATCCAGCCGCTGACCATGACCGATATGCTCCTTCCTCGCCCTTGCGTGTTCCTGCAGCGATGCTGCGTTGTGGCCCTGCTGTGCACTGCCAGCGTGCCGTCCATGGCCGACGTCTGGCCGCGCCATACCCCTCGGGCCGAAGTGCCGTCCGCCTTGCAGTCCTCCTTGCCGGCGCAGGCCGAGTGCCGTGCCTTTCTCGAATTCGCGTCTGTCCCCGACGTGGCCTTGGCCCTGTGCCGCGGTGTCGGCACGGCGGACCCTTTGGAGTGGACCGTTCTGGCCGTCGAGACATCGAAAGCCGGGCCGTGGAAGACGCGCAGGATCACCTCCATGGGGGAGGCCTATTCCGCCGACCTGCAAGGCTTCACGGCCCCTCTGGGGTGCCGTGATGGAGGCGACAAAGCGGCTTGTGTGAAGGCGCTGGTGCTGGTCGACCATGCCGCCGAGTTCTGCTGGGGCACCGAGGTCATTGCACTGACCACGACACGCGGTTTCGTGCGTATCGGCGAACTGGCGGAGGTGGTCCCGGCGGACGACAGCGAGCGCTGCGTGTCGCCGGTCGCCAGGGTTCATGGCCCGTCGAATGCACCGCGCATCACGCTCCCGGCCCCGCTGCTGCGCACCGCGAAGGACGGCAGCGGCATACCGGTGAAGGCGCGAGCGGTCACCTATCGGGTGACGGCTCCCGGGCCTGGCCTGCAGCGGCAGGCTGGCCGCGGGGACTGATCAGCCCCCGCCGCGCTGAGAGCACGGCTGCTGGACCGGACGTCCTTCCAGTTGCCGCCAAGCGCCCTTCGTCCGCACGTACAGCCGGTCGTGAAGGCAAGCTGCGCTGGCCGCGGGAGGCCGACGCACCAACGGGTGGCCGAGGCCCTTCACCTGAACAGAGGCACATCGTCTATAACCGCGTAGGTCTCAGCGTCGGGAGTGCATCATGAACAGCGTGTGTGGTCAGTGCTATTGCGGCGCCTGCCGCTATACCGTCGACCCAGGGCCCATACAAGTCATCCATTGCCACTGCAGCATGTGCCGTCGCCAACATGGCGCGGCCTTTTCAACCTGGGTGAGCGTCGGCGCGCAAAGGTTTACCCTGGATGCGCAAGAGGGGGCGGTGCGCAGCTTCGCCGTCAGCGAACGCACCACCAAGTTTTTCTGCGCCGCCTGCGGCACGACGCTGTACCACGTCACCCGCGGCTACGACAATGTCATCGGCCTTCTCGCGGGGACACTGCGGACACCCGTCGAACTCCGGCCCACCGGGCACTACTTCTATTCCGACCGGGCCGATTGGACGGCGCCCCCCTCCGACGGGCTGCCTCTGTGCGGCGGCCCATCAGGGTTCGAGCAACTTGTCAGATGACAAAGCCGGCGCAGCTCGGCCCCCTTCAAGGGCTGATCACTTGTCCGCGCAGAAGCCCGCCTGGGTAAAGCTGGCGCCAGCCGCGAGACCGAGGTTCCACGGCGGGCCCGACAGCTTCAGCTGACTGCCGCTTTGCGTATGGACAGCGTTCCACACCTGGTTGACCGTGCCCTGGACCGGCATGCTGACGGACCAGTTGGCCACGGAGGCCCCGTGGTTGGTCACCTTGATCGTGGCGCAGTAGCCGCTGTTCCAGTCGTTGGTCACGGTGTAGCTGGCGGTCAGAGGGGCTGCCACTCCTCGAACTTGCACATGTGCACTCGCGATGTCGGAGCCGGCCGCATAGACCCGGTTGGCGGTGGCGTGAGCCGTCGGAGTGATCTGGGTGCCGCTCAGCACACCGACACGCACACTCCCCCCCGCCGCGTTCACCGCTCGGGCCAGGGCCAGCGGCCAGGTCGACGCACCGGCGTTGGCCGCCGTGATGGACAGCGGTGCGGCGGGCAGGTAGCGGTCCTGGCCATTGCTCAACACCAGGCGCAACTGCACCTTGTCGCCCGCCTGCAGCGTGCGGCCCGCTGATGCAAGCGCACCGAGGTCCGTCCACCTGGACGTGTTCACCGGCTTGTGCGTGAACGACTTCGAGGCGCTGCTCGTGCCGTCCGCACCCGTGACCTGCAAGGAGACCTGCACGGTGCCGGCCGCAGCGGGGGCGGTGAAATTCAGGCGCGTGATGGCCGCCGCGCTGTTCTCGAAACTGTAGAGCCCCGGGTTCGGCGCGTTGATCGTCCACTTGTAGCTCAGGCCCGTCCCGACGGAGCCCGAGCCATCGAGCAGCAGCGAGCCTTCGCCGGCGATCTCCTTGACGTCCGGCATGGCGGCGATGCGGGCTTCGAGCTTCGGCGCTGGCGTGCCGCTGGCGTCGAACACCACGTCGGCGCAGCCGTGAAAACGCTCGAGGGTGGGCGGCAGCCGGCCCCATTCACCGTAGATCACATGGCGGCCGCTGCGGGCCGGCACGGTGCAGTAGGTGTGGAACTGGTGGGTGCCCTTGGCAGCGACGACATCGGGGTTGGCCGTCGGGTTCTTGTCGTTGTACTTGAGGGTGCAGAACGGGGCCGGCTCGAAGTCGCTCCAGGCCAGCGGCTTGTTCGGCGAGAACACGAAGCCCGGCTTGGTGATCCAGTAGCGGAACTCTTCGGTGTCGTCGAAGTGCGGGCCCCACAGGATGTTCCACGTGATCTTGTTCCGGCCAGCGGACATTTTGCTGGTCGGCCAGTTCATGGCCGTGTCCCAAGGGGTGGCGCCGCCCTTCCAGCTTTCGCTGTCAAAGCCGCAGACGTTCTTGGGCAAGGGCGTGGCCGCCGTGCGCCCGCGGGTGTGGGTGAGCACGCTCATGAAGTTGTACCCGCCGCTCGGATCCGAGGCGAAGGCTTGTGCGCATTCGGGGTGCTGCGCGGCACTGCCGCTGTGGTCGGGTTTGGTGACCGCGCCGCAGAACCAGTTGCGCGACGGCGGATCCTGGATCAGGCCGTGGGCGGATGCAGCGCCACAGGCGCTCCAGGCGGCTGCAGCGAGCGCCAGCGACTCGGGGAGTCGTTTCAACATCTCAGTCTCCTTTTTCAAACGGTTGCGCCGTGGACCAGGCGCGATCGGTGTCTTTTTCGTCGAGCATGAACCTGCTGCCGGTGCCGGCTCCTGCTGCTCAATCCGAAAGGCTGCAAACGTCACGGCACCAGGTGCTCGCCTCACCTTGCACGGGAAGAGGCGCACCTTTCAATCGCAGGGAAAGTGCCGCAGCATGGAATCGATTCCACGACAGAAATGCTAGCCATTGCGGGAAGACCGGCAATCGAACTGGTAACAGCGGCGCGCCCCGAAATCGGAAAGCGGCACCGCGTATCTCGCCGGCCGAGCCCCCGACCACATGGCCCGGCCCGCGGCTGCCCCCCCAGCCAGGGGGACGCAACCAATCCGGCGCTGCTCTCTGGCTACACTGCCCCGGTTCCAGACACGCACCGGCCCTCCGTCACGACACCTCAGGCAACTTGCGCCCACGCCAACCCGGGCACGTCGAAGTCCGGTCAATCTCCATACGATGTCCAACACACAGCAACTGATCGGGCTGACTGTCGCCGCCACGGGGACCCTGCTGGTCCCGGTCCTCGGCGGCAGATTTTTCCTGCTGCCATGGGTGATCCTCTTGCTCGGCGTAGGCCTGATGGAATGGGTGGTGCTTGCCCTGTTCGTCGCCTTCTTCGGGCTGTTCGTTTTGTGGACCTATCTCTTCCATCTGCGCGAAGAGCGCTACAAGCGGCTCTATCCGGTCTTCCAGGCGGCACCGATCCGCACCATCACGATGCCGGACGATTGCAGCTATCGACTCCACATTGCCAAGGCGCGGGGCGGCTATGCCATCGGCATCGAGTACGACATGGAGGTCGACGGGACGCCGATGACCCACCAGACGCGGTGGCGCGACATCTACGCCGACTATCCTGCCGCAGAGCGGGCGGTTCTTGTCGGACTCTCCAGCCTTGTACCGCCGCGTCACGCTTCCAGGCTGCCGCAGGACATCGCCCCGGGCTCCGACAAGACGTGAGGCACGGCGGGAGCGGCATCAATCGGCCGGATTGATCCGCGACGTCAGGATGTGGTCGGCCCACTGACCGTTGATCTTGAGATAGGCGCGCGCCCTGCCTTCCTTTTCGAAGCCGAGCCGCTCCAGCAGGCGCCCGCTCCGAAGGTTCTCCGGGTGGTAGTTCGCCATGATCCTGTGCAGCTTGCAGACGGAAAACATCGTCTCGATCGCCACGGAAAGAGCTTCCTTCATGAACCCTCCCCCCTCGAACCCGCGGTCCAGCGAGTAGCCCAGTACGCAGGCCTGAAAGGCACCGCGCACGATGCTGGTGAAATTGCACTCGCCCACCATCGCCTCGTCTCCCGGCAGCCGGAGGATGAGATGGACCGCCCTGCCGGCGGCCATGTCCTCCTCCATCTGAGCCAGCCGTCCCGCCAGGTGCTCCGCGGTGAAAAAAACATCGTCTCGAAACGGTTCCCATCGCCGCAGGTGCGTCCGGTTGTCGATCTGGTATTTCAGGAGGGCGGGCACGTCGGACCGGCCTGCTTTGCGCAGCACGAGCCTGGAGGTGGTCAAGACGTCGGGAAAGCTGTCTGGGCTCATTGAGGAACCTCCGTGCTGCGCACCGCGGTGCGAGCCCCTTCGGGCGGCCGGGCGGGGCTCATGCAAGGCGGTGTGCAGAAGGGCGGGAGGGAACACGGCAGATGTAAAGCCGGCGCCAGACATTCTGGCACCGCCCGGCACCCAAGCCCGGGCAGGCCCCTCGTCGGCAGGCCGGCCTGCACTTGGCGAAGTATCCCTGTCGGCCGATGGCCGGAACGATAATGCCGGCTTTTGCTGTCGGTAAAAGCCTTGGCCTTGAACCCTCCCACCGCCTCAACCTGCCCATGAAACGACCCGCAGCCGCGCTCGCTCTCGCTTTCGCCGCCGTGGCCGCACCGCCCCTTGCAGCCGCCGCCCCGAGCGGTGTGCTGCAGCCCGGTCACTATGTCACCGAAGGCGGCTGGGGCCATCTGACCTTGCAGCGCAGCAAAGGGCGTCTGCTGGACTTCTCCATCAGTTCGGTCGGCACCAACGCGCACACCTGCGAAGTCGATGGTGAGGTAGGCAGCCGCGGCGAGACCACGCTCGTCGACGACGGCCCTGAGCCGCTGGACCAGCCCTCTTGCAAGCTGAGCTTTCGGGCGCGCGGCCCGCATGTCGAAGTGCGCCACAACGGGGCCGACAGCTGCCGCAACCATTGCGGCGCGCGAGCGCGCTTCGACGGCCTGTACCTGCAGCCGCAGCCCGGCTGCCTGCCCGCGCAGCGGCGCAAGGCCGGAGCCGACTTCAAGCGCCTCTACGATGCCAAGGACTATCGGCGGGCCCGGGCGACACTGGAGCCGGTGTTCAAGAGCTGCGCGCAAACCATGGACCGGTTCGAAACCGGCTGGCTGCGCAACGACCTCGCCCTGACGCTTTACAAGCTCGGCGACCGGGCCGGCTGCCTGCGCTTGCTGCAGCCGCTGGCGGCCGATGCGGCGAAGAGCGACACCGAGCTGCGCGAGGCATCGACGGAGCCGATGCTCGTGGACAGCCTGATCGACATCCTCCGCGCCACCCGTACCAACCTGCGGCTCTGCGAGGCACAGGGCCGCCCTGCGCCTTGAGGCCGGCGTCCGCTCCGTACAGCCCGCCACACACCGGAACGCCGGAGTGATCCAGTCACGATCTGCACCCTGACCCTTGGGTGAGGTCTTCGCCCGGAACCCTCGCCGGAGCGACTTCCACTTATCAAGGACAAGCGGCCCGGCATGCTGGGCCGCTTGTCCTTGAATGTCCACCGTGCAATCGGCGCGCAGCGAGCGCGTCCGTCACACGGCCCATCCGGATGGGCCGTCGGGCTTTGCATTGACGCTCGCTGGTGTGGTCGTGCCTTCTTCCACCTGTAGCGACACGGAGAGAAAGCCATGAAACTTGCCTTCTTCAGTTCTGCGTTGTGCGCAGCCCTCGGGCCGCTGGCCGTACATGCCGCATCCGATCTGTCCGCGGCCGAGGCACAGCAGCAGATGAGCAGCGCCGCCATGGCGAAGCTCGAGCGCGCAGCGGCCCGACGTTTGCTGGCCAAGTCATCCAACGAGTTCATCGTCGAGTTCCATGCGCCGGTTGCCATGGGGGCCGCGAGTGCGGACGCCGCCGCCACCCTGCACACCAAGCGCAGGGTCTATTCGCACGTGAAGAAAGCCGTCGAAAGTGCGTTGTCCAAGGGCGAGTACGAGATCCTGACCGACTATGACGCCTTGCCGATGCAGTTCGTCCGCAGCAAGGATCGCCGAGGGCTGCTGAAGCTGCTCGATGACCCCAATGTCAAGGCCGTCTACGAAAGCCGCACCTATGCACCGGTCCTGACCCAAAGCCTGCCCCTCATCGGCCAAGTCGACGCCGTGGCCAGCGGGTTCCGAGGCACCGGAGCCACGGTGGCCGTGCTGGACACCGGTGTCGACTACCGCCGTGCTTCGTTCGGCACCTGCACCGCCCCCGGTGTACCGGCCAGCTGCAAGGTGGTTGCCGCCCTCGATACCGCCGCCGACGACCGCCAGCTCGACGACCGGCAGAGCATGCACGGCACCAACGTGGCGGGCATCGTCGCCGGGGTGGCGCCCGGTGCACGCATCGCGGCACTGGACGTGTTTGGCCGCAACGGCCTGGCCCGGTCTCAGGACATCACGGCGGCCATCAACTGGGCGATCAGCAACCAGCAGCGGTACAACATCGTCGCGCTCAACCTGAGCCTCGGCGATTCCTCCAACCTGAGCAGCGAATGTACGGCGTCCTGGGCCACCCGGCCCTTCGCGGAAGCCAGGGCCGCTGGCATCCTGCCCGTGGTGGCGGCGGGCAACAACGGCTACACCGGCGGCCTTTCAGACCCGGCCTGCGCTCCGGGTGCCGTCCGCGTGGGCGCGGTGTACGACGAGAACCTGGGGTCGATCAGCTGGTCCAATTGCACCGACCGGTCGACCAGGGCGGACAGGGTCACCTGCTTCAGCAACAGCGGTCCGCTGCTGACGCTCCTGGCGCCGGGGGCTCGGATCTCGGCGGGCGGCGCTCCCGAGCTCACGATGGGCGGCACGTCGCAGGCCGCGCCGCATGTCGCCGGAGCCATCGCCGTGCTGCGCGCGCCCGGCGCCGCCCCTGAGGAGGACGTCGATGCCACGGTGTTTCGCCTCACCTCGACCGGCACACCGGTCACCGACCACCGGAACGGGCGCATCACACCGCGGCTGAACCTGACCGAGGCCACGCGATCGATCCATCGCGATGCCGCAGCGCGCGCCGCCGAGCAGCCTGGTGCACTCGACATCCTTCAGCACTGAACTGCGAACTCGGTCCGACCTGCGCCTGGGCCCTGGCAGCCTCGGTGCCGGCGCGCGAGAACGCAGCGACAGGTCCGTTCAGGGAGCGTCAGGCCGAGTGGGCTACCGCCCTTCTTCAGAAAATTCGACCGCCACTGTCGAAATCGACCGGGCTGGATCGTCGTAAGGTTGGAGCGCGACTGTTCCGTTCCCTCAACCTCACGCAAGGAGACCGACATGCGATTCATGGTGCTGATCAAGGCCGACCGCAACAGCGAAGCGGGCGTGATGCCCAGCGAGCAGCTGCTCACCGAGATGGGCCGCTTCAACGAGGAGCTGGCGAAGGCCGGCGTGCTGGAGGCCGGCGAGGGCCTGCACCCGAGCTCCAAGGGCGCCCGCGTGCGCTTCTCGGGCCAGGACAGGACCGTCATCGACGGGCCGTTCGCCGAAACCAAGGAGCTGATCGCCGGCTTCTGGATCTGGAAGTGCGCCTCGCTGCAGGAGGCGATCGCCTGGGTCAAGCGCTGCCCCAATCCGATGGAAGGCGAGTCCGAGATCGAGATCCGCCAGGTCTTCGCCCCGGAGGACTTCGGCGACGCCCTCACGCCGGAGCTGCGGGAGCAGGAGGAGCGCCTGCGCGCGCAGGGCGCCGGGCAGACCAAGCCGGCGGTTTGACAGGTCCCGGTGTGTCTTTTCCCCAATCACGGGGGCAGGCACGCTGGCGAAGTTCTAGCGTGGTGATCCCCCTTTCGGCCGCTGGAGCGATCAGGCCTAGACAACATGGTTGCTCGCCGAGCGGCGAGGGGTTTGCCTCCCGTATCGTGGATTGCCGAGCCACATGCGGCAGGACAGGCCAGCCGCTCAGCGAGCAACCATGATGATGTCTAGCCGCGTTCTCTTGCTCAGCCTATGCCGCACGTCGTGCCGCGAGCTGACGCGCTACGTCTGAGTCACGTTCGCGTCGGCGATCCTCAATCCACTTCTGGGTGCCTTCCGAATCTTCCAGAATGTCCGATGTTGTCGCGCCCCCCAGCCTCAGCTTGTCATTGGCAGCCAACTGCACGCCACCACGCATGGAGTACGGCTTGGTATCGCTGAACAGTTGAACGATCTGGTTGAACCGATCGCGCGTCTCCTGCGCTTGCAGTTGCTCATCGATGGGGTGGCCGGTTTGGGTGAGGTGGACACGCGGACAGGACACCAAGCCGGGCACCCGATGCCAAGGACCAAAAGCAGATCGGGCAATGGACCGCCGATCAAGTGGTGTATCCAGCCTCTTTCAGATAGTGGGAAATCAACGCGTCGATTTGCTCGTCTGGAAATTCGTAGCCCCTACTGGGGTTCATCCATTTCCAAATAGCCACTGAAGCAGCCGGACTTATGTCAGGAAACTCATCTGCAAGAATGTCCCCTAATTCCCGAGCATCAATCGACCGATCCTCCCGCATCAATTCTCTAAATAGCCTTGAGGCAGGCACTCCGGCAACTAAATCTTTCATCACGGTGTGACCTTCACAAAACGGGGCAGATACGTCTTTATCGGCGCATTCACAACGGTTGGCGGCGTAACGATATCAAATCCGTAGTTTGCTAAGAATCGGCCTGTCCAAGTGCCTCTCGCAGCAGGAAGCTCTCCAATCTTGTAGCGCATGCGCTCATAGTACCAATAATTGGTGCTGACTTCCTTCGATCCCTTCATCCACAGGGCGTCAAACTGCTTGACCTCGAGTCCCTCGTCGTTCAGCCGCTTCATCAAACTTGCAGCCATGTCTGTGCCTGACCCGTGTGTAGCACCGAGATCCCGCTTGGCTCGGATGTCGAATGACAGTGTTCCATTTTTACTAATTCTGGCATGCAGACCATGGGTCGTTGGATCTCCATATTCGAAACGAAATTCCCCATCTTTAAGAGGCACTTTAACAAATCTATCACTTACATCAACCCGGGCCGTCGGGGTAGTGCCCCCCGCCGCAGGCACAGGAGGCCCGTCATTTGCACCCATCCGCACGAGTTCATTAAAACCGGATGGCCTATTTGTATGCAATTCACTTTCTGCCAGCATTGCATCTGGCCGCTCCAACTGCATGCTTCTGATCGTTCTGGCGTTTATACGAGGCGTCGCCGCAGCTCCACGCATCCCCAACCCCAGCGTGAGAGCAGTGGTAGTCAAGCCAATCGCGCTGTCACCGAGCCTGCCTGCCAAGGTACTGGGCGGGAAGATAAACGTGTCGTAAAAAGCCTTGAAGGTCGGGTTTTTCAGGTTACCACTGAGCAAGGATTCATCAGCCCAATCACCATTGCGATTGCCGAAGTAGTTGTAGGTCCTCCCACCTTCTTCAAAGGTGCCCCCGAGGTCTTTGGCAAGCCCATTCAAGAAATCTTTGGCTCCCATGTACTCTTGGTACGAACCGAAGTTGCCTGTTTGCGATATGGCCCCAGAAAGCGACAAGGCATCTTGGAAAGTTTTGCTCACATTGGCTTGAGCGGCTTGACTGAGCATCGTCAAAGCCCTGCCTACGACCAGGTCGTCATCCACCTCCTGACGATCCAAAGCCAAGTTGCTTCGGATGATTTCGGACATGGTCTTGCCTTCCGGATTGAAGCCCGTGCTGCGCGGACGGGAGGCAAGAAACTTTTCATAGCTTTCTAGGATTGCTGCTTTCTCATGCTCGCCCAGGTAGCGTGCAACCTGCATGTCATTGCTGCGGTCCACCGGCAGTGTTACACCATCGCCAAACGCTCCCACAAAGCCTGCGAACACTGGTAAGTCCATCTGGTACGGTGCGCCTACCCGTAGTTCGCTACGCGCGATGTCCCTATCGGCGTAGAGAGTTGATACGCTTTCCCCACTCACAAGCTCGGCAACAAGGCCATCCCCCAACGCCTGTCCAAAGCTCTCCACGGCCACTGCCGCCCAGTTCGCCCTCTGCCCCTGCAACAACCCGCGAACACCGCCCCCGATCGTTCCGCTGATGGACGACCGGACAATGCCGCCCACGGTATCGTTCGCGACCCAGGCCTGGGCCGCCTCCGGTGACAAGCCCCTGGACTGTGCCGCCGCCACCTGTTCCCCGCCGATGAACTTGTTGACACCGTAGCTGACGGCACCGCCCACCGCCGCCGCGGCGACCCCCTTCCAGTCGAACTTCTTCTGCAGATCGGTGGCGACGGCAATGCCTTGCGTCATGGCGTTACCGGCTGCGCTGCGCAAGGCCGCCCCCTGCCAGCCGCCAACGCTGCCCAGCATCGTGCTCGGCCCCATCGCTGCACCCACACCCGCTCCGATGGCGCCCATCGCGACACCCGACCAGGAGAAGCTCTCGACATTGCCCATCGCCATGCCGGCCAACTGGCTGGCGGCAGATCCGACTGCTCCTGCCGCCACGGCGGTTGCGGACAGGCCAGCCCCCAACGTGGTCGTGCCCGCGGTCCACAGCGCTTGAAGGCCGGTCGTGACTCCAGGCGTCAACGCACCGGCGGTCAAGACCGTTGCCACCACCGCCACGACGATCATCACGATGATGCCCAGCGCGCCACACCCCCCTCCGGGCGGCTTCGGCGCAGCCGGCAGCGTCGGGTGCATATCGCCCATCGCCTCGTTCGGGTCGTAGACACGGAAGGTGCCGCTGTTGTTGTGGATGTTGGCGACCTTGGGCGGGATGGTCAGCCGTTGCCCTTCGACCAGCGTCTCGGTGCCGGTGAGGCCGTTGGCGTCGGCGATCAGGTACCACATGGCCCGGTCGCCCCACACCGCCGCGGCGATCGTCTGTAGCGTGTCGCCCGTCTTCACCGTGTAGCTGATCGGCACGTTCTTCGGGTAGTCGGCGCCGATCGGTTGGTAGTTCTGGTCGAAGTCGGCGCTGAGGATGGGCCTCCAGCGCTTGTAGTCGGGCTTGGCCTTGCCGCGGTCCGCCAGGGCCTGCACGTAGTTGGTCCAGCTCGGGCCGTCGTTGCCGACATCCCCCACGCGCACGCCGTTGACGTAGTAGTAGCGGTGGCGGCGGTTGTTGAAGCCGCCTTGCACGACCTCGTCACGACGCAGGATCAGGCCCTGCGCGTCGGTCACGTGCTTGAAGCGACGATCCTGCTGGACGTCGATCGCCGCCTTGACGTGGCCGTTCACGTCGTACTCGATGCTCGCGTAGCCTTTGCCCCAGGCACTGTTGCGGCCCTTGAGCGTCGGGTTGTAAGCCTGGTTGGTGATCGCGAACTGCTTGGCCTCGTCCCAGTACTCGTAGGCGTAATAGGTGTTGACGGTGGTGGGCTTGTCGCCGGAGCCGACATGCTCCGTCCTCGCCAGCTCGCCTGCACCGTCCGCGCTGGCACGGGAGACCGCGCCGGCGTTGTCGATGTTGCTCGTGCTGTCGGTGGTGTCGGTGTTGTCGCCGTAATAGAAGTACCGGGTGGTCCCCTGCGTGTCCGACTGGTACTTCACGCGGTGGTCGTCGGTGAACTCCGTGATGCGGCTGTACTCCTTGTTGTCCGGGCCCCATTCCTTGTAGCCCGTGACCCGTCCCGCCAGGTCCACCGCGCGGCTGGCACCCAGGCGCCGGGGCTTGCCGCTTTCGGTGACATGGGTGTCGGCGAGGTAGCCGTCGGCCGTGTAGAAGTACTCCTCCAGGCTCCCGTTGACGGCGTTCCTCGCCGAGGTGCGCTGGCTCGCGCCGTTGTAGGTGATCCCTACACCCTCGCGGCCCAGCTCGATGCGCGCGGCGGTGTCGGTCTTGGAGGTGGCCGCAGGACCGACCAGGGTGCCCATCGTGACGTTGAAGCGGTTCAGCGCGTCGTAGGTGTACCAGAAGTCCTGCACGCGCCGGTCGCCATGGTGGCCGTCGTGGTAGTAGCTGTTGACGTGCCGACGGTTGCCCGCCGCATCGTAGTCGTAGGTGATGGTCGCCTGGGGATCGGTGATCTTGACGACGCGGTTCAACTCGTCGTATTCGATCCTGGCGCCCTGGTAGTTCTCCAGCACGGGGCCGGTCGGGTCGGCCGGGTCGCGCAGGTAGAAGTAGCGCTCCAGCGTCCGGTTGCCCGCCTTGTCGTACTCGTAGCGGGTGTAGGCGCCGGTGGCCTTGTCCCAGATGCTCTCGATGTAGCCGTTGGCGTAGTAGCTGAACGCGATGTTCTGGCCGGTGCTGCCAGTCTGGCTCGTCACCGAGCCCAGGCCGTTGTAGCGGTAGGTGAAGCTGTGGTTGCCGAAGTCCTGCTTCCAGGCCAGCCGGCCGAACAGGTCACTGCGTTCGATGATCTTGCGGTTGACCGCGTTGGTCGTCGTCTTTTCCCAGCCCCCGACCTGGGCACCGGCGTTGCCGACGATGTTGCTGAGATACCTGTAGTCGTAGCGCGTCAAGGCGCCCGCGAAGCTCGCCGCCTTGGTCACCCGGCCCAGGCTGTCGTAATACGTCTTCTCCGTCTTGCCCAGGGCATTGGTGTGGGTGATGCGCTGGCCCGCCGCGTCGTAGCTGTAAGCCTCGATGGCCCGGACCGCCGTGCCGCCGGCGTTGCCGTACGAGCCGGCCTTGCGTTCGGGGCTGCGCATCTCGATGAGGCGGCCCATCCTGTCGTAGAGGTAGTCGGTGCGGCCGGTGTAGTCGTTGGCGTCGATGGCCAGTTCGTTGAGGCTGTAACGCCGCTCGCCGAACACGTCATAGCCGTAGCGCTTGCTGCCATAGGCGTGCCGCTCGGCCGTCAGTTGCTGGCCTTCCCCGCCGGCCAGCCAGGTTTGCGATTGGGTATTCTGGTTGGCGTCGGCCACGCCGATGAGCCGGCCGGCCAGATCGTAGTGGTTGCGGGTGGTCGGGCGCATGCGTTCCCGGAAGCCGTTGGCGTGCACGACCGTGGTCAGCGGCGCCAGCTGCACCGTCAGCCGGCCCGCGGTGTTGTAGGCGAAGTCGGTGACGTTGCCGCGGCCGTCTTGCTCCCGGCTCGCCTCACCGAAGGCGTTGTATCCGTAGTGCCGCTGGATCTGGTCCGTCGACGGTTCGTCCGGTCCCTCGATGATCCAGTCCAGGCGCTCGGCGCTCTGGTTCGCCGGCTCCAGGGTGAAGGTGCCGAAGGTGCGCCCCAGGTTGTTGTTGTTGGCGTCAAAGGCGTCGTAGTAGCACTCGTAGGCCTTCTTCCCGCTGGTGGGCCGCGGAATGCTGGCCAGGCTGACCCTGAATTCGCCTGCCACGGCCTGGGCGGGAAGCTCTTGGTACGGGCTGTCGGCGATCTGCTCGCGGTATCCCATCACGAGGCGCACCGCCGATTTCTGGTCCGAAGGCAGCGAGATGCGCAGCAGGGCCCGCAGCTCTTCCTCCTGCGCAGCGGTGACGCGCTGGTCGGCGCCGAGCGACACGGTCGCCGCGGTGCGGTTGTTGAGCAGCGTGCCCGCTTCGTCGCTGTAGGCCTCGACGATGAGGTCGTAGCTGTAGGTTTGGCCGGAATAGGGCGCGAGGAAGCCGGCGTCCCATGCCCAGCGACCCAGGTGATCCGGCTCCCGGATCTCTTGCCAGTCTGAATAAGCTGCGCTGCCCGCGGCGCGGTAGCGGACCCGGACCAGACGCGTCTGCGCACTGGGCGTGAAGCGAACCATGTCGCGCAGGTCCTCGTACGCGGTCAATGCTGGAGTGACCCAGGGGGTGCCCGCCCCGTCAAGCCCGCCGAACAGACGCGAGCGCTTGAGGACGGTGCCATTCGCATCGACAGCACGCAGGTCAAACTCGTACTTCTGCCCGGCTGCCATGACATCCCAGGGGAACGCGAACCAGCCCGGCGTCCCGGCCCCCAAGGGCTGTTGCACCTTGTCAGCCGTCAGCTGCACCCAGGCATCGTTGCTTCCCTTGACGCGATAGCGCACCACGAGATTGCGCGCTCTCTCGTCCTGGCCGACGACGTGCATCAGCTTGTCGCTGGTCGCGAATGCGATGCCCGGTCCGCCCCTTCCCTCGACGCCTGTGCTCAACCGATCGACAAAGGGCCCTATACCGTCGGTCAGGTGAGTGGCCTGCCATGTCTGGCGATTCACCACCTTGTTGTCGGGGGTCATCGCCAGGTAGAGGAACTCGAAGTTGTTCCCGCCGACGGAGGGCCAATCGATGGTATAGCTGCCATCGGCGTCTTTCCACACCGTGCGAGGTCCCGACCAGGGCAGCGTGGCGTTCGGGCGGGTGAAGATCAGCAGCTTGTCGGCCTCCGACGGCTGGCCGGTGAAGCGCATCACTTTCGGCAGCACCCATCCGCCGGTCTTCTGCCAGTTGTACGTGGTCACCGATTCGTTTTCGAAGTACTCGATGTGCCGCCAGCTGTCCGTCGGCACCCTGACTTCGGCGAGTGGCTTGCGGCCAGTGTCGAGGTTCTTGTTGACGCGGTAGGAGACGTAGTCGATCGCCGCTTCGTCTCTGCCGAGGAGCATCTCGAACACCCGCGTGCCGCCTGATGCAGGCACGTTCTGCGGACCCACCGGCCCTCTGTTAACGGCCCCCCAGCTCGTGTTTTTCACGGGGATAGGGTTCACCTCCCTCCACTTGCCGCGGCTATCGACGACCCAGCCCACCACTTCAATCGTGACGTCACCCGGACCCAGGTACTGCGTATCCGGAATGGAGATGGTCCCTTTCGCATTGAAGATGTATATCGGAGGGGGGTTAGGGCGATCGAAACTCTTGAAGTTGGTCCACTGATCGACATGAATGAGATCGCCCCTGCTGATCTTCACATCGCTTCCCACCACCGGCGTGGCGATGTCGGGCGTCCCCTTGGGCCCCACCTGCAGCGATCCCTGGCCGCCGACGAACACCGACTGCCCGACGGTGTTGGCATCGATGCGCACCGTCTGGCGTTTGCCGCCCATCGCGACCTGGTAGGTCGAGCTGACCTGGTTGCGCGCGTCGTAGATGTAGTAGGTCTGGTCGGTGTCGGTGCGCGCCGTGGCGTCCTTCAGGCTGGTGTTCGACAGGTCCGAATGGCCCGACAAGGTCAGCACCGCGTTGCCCGCCCTGTCGTGCCCGTGCAACTTGACGATGCCGTCCGAAGCGCTGGTCTTCCAGGCCCGGCCGGCCCGATCGAACTCGGCGAACTCGTGCCACCGGCCGTTGGCCCCGCCACCGTTGGTGCGCCGGCCCGTCAACTCGCCGAAGCTGTTGTAGCGGGTCTCCCTGTAAGTGCCGGTCGCCTCGTCGGTGTTCTTGATCTCGCGGTTGAGCGCATCGTAGACGTAGTAGGTCGTGTCGTTGACCTTGACGCCGTCCGCGTTGATGCGGTCTTTCAGGATCTTGCGCGCCACGTTGCCCGCCGCGTCGTGACGGTACTCCGTGACGGCGTTCGCCGCGTCGGTCTGGCTGATCATCCAGCCGTTGCGGTCGTAGCTGTAGCGCGTGATGCGGTCGTCGGCCTCGGTGTTCCCGTCCTTGCCGCGGCGGATCTCGCGCCGCACATTGCCCAGGGCGTCGTACTCGCGCTCGGTGGTGGGCCGCACCAGCGCTCCCTCGAAGTCGGTGAACTGCGGCTTTTCCTCCTTGACCTGCCGCCCGAGCTTGTCGAATTTCCAGTCGGTCACGGCCCGCGTCGCATCGGTCTTGCGCGTGATGTTGTTCAGGCCGTCGTACTCGTAGGAGGTGACCGCGTCGGCCTTGGCCGGCACCGGCTTGCCGGCCCCGTCGAAGGTGGCGGTCTCGACACCCTTGCGCGTTTCGCTGCGCACCCGGTTCAGCTTGTCATACGCATAGACCGTGATGCGGTCCTCGGCGCTGGGCTTCAGATAGGCCGCCCGGGTCAGCTCCTGCAGCGCTGTCTGGTCGCCCACCGTCAAGCCTTGGAGGGCGTTGGCGTAGCGCGTCTCCTTCGACACGTTGCCCTGCCCGTCGTAGTCCCATTTCACAAGGTAAAGCGCGGCGTCGAGCTGGGCCACTTTGCGCCCGGCCCGGTCGTAGTAGAGCCGGGTGACATTGCCGTTGCCGTCGATCTGCTTCACTGCATTGCCCGCCGTGTCGTAGACGGTCTGGGTCAGCAGCTCCCCGATGTAAGACCTGTACTTCCCCTCCTTCCGCTGCGCCTCGACGGGTGGCTCGTACTGCCCATAGCTCATGTTGGGGATACGGCTGCCGGTTGGCCGCCCCACCTTGTCGTAGCTGTAGAAGACCTCGCGGTCGTTGGCAGCGTCGGCCAGTACGTAGACGACCGCGGCCCCCGCCGCAGGCGCCGTGGTCAGAATCTGGGGCTGGGCCGCCGGGCTCAGGGTCGCACCGCCGGACAGCTGCACCGCCTTCGCATGGGTCTTCTGGGCGATCTTGTTGCCGGCCTTGTCGTAGCTGAAGGTCGTCAGCACGCCGGCCGCATCCACACGCGCGGTCTGCCGCCCCAGCGTGTCGTGGTAGTACAGCGTGCGGCCACCTCGGGCGTCCACCGTCTCGACGATGTTGCCGTGCACGTCGTAGCGGGTCGCGATCGTCGGCCTGACCCTTGCCTCCTGCCGCGACGCCCCGTCGTAGACCGGCGTCTCCTGGCCGATCTGCTTGACCTGGCGATCCAGCCGGTCGTACTCGAACTCGGTGATGCGCTGCTCGTACAGCCCGGTCGCTTCGATCTTGCGCCGCAGGTTGCCGCGCGCGTCGTACTCGTGGGTCGTGACCACGTCCGCCATCTGGGGCTTGCCATCGCCACCCAACACGGGGTTGCCGGCGGCGTCGAGCCGGACGGCCTGCTCCGGCGCGGTCTCGGTCTTGACCCGGCCGTTGCGGTCGTGGGTGTAGGTGAAGACGCCGCCCACCTTGTTGGTATAGCGCCACTTGTTGCCCAGCGTGTCGTACTCCGTCTTCTCGACATAGCCGGCCGCGTCGGTGATGGTGGTCTGGCGGTTGAGCTTGTCGTGCCCGATGCGAGTGGTTTGGTCCAGCTGCGGGCGCCGCAGCACGTACACGCCTTCGGTCGGCGGCGCGCTGACGATTGCCGGCGGGCGCGTCTCGCTCAGGACGTGGACCGACTTGTCGCCGGCCACGTCCACCCGGTTGAAGTAGCGGGTGATCGTGTCGACCGTGCCGAAGGCGGTGTAAGTGGTCTCGACGACGGCGCCGTCGGGGTTGACGTGCAGGATGCCCTGATTGCGGCGGTCGAAGTAGAAGTAGCCGACGTTACCGTTCGGGTCGGTGATCTTGACGGCGTTGCCGAAGGCGTCGTACTCGGTGCGGGTCGCGCCGCCCTGGGCATCGATCACCCGGGTGACGCGGCCGGCCGCGTCGAACTCCTGGGTGGTGCTGTACAGCTGGTGCAAGGCGGCCTTCTCGTCCGCACTGAGCTCGGCCGCCCGCCGGGCCCCATAGCCGGCCAGGCCCGCGCGGACGCTTTTGGCCCAGGCGCTGTCGGTCTCGGCCAGCTCCACGCCGAGCGGACTGATGATGCGCTCGCGGTTGCCCATCCTGTCGAGCACGTAGCGGGTCACCACCGCCGCGGCGCCGTCGCCGCCGCGTGTTTCGCTCTCCAGGCGGCCGGCCGCGTCGTAGCCGTAGCCGGTGCTGCGCTCCGCGCTCGTGCCCAAGCCTTCCTTCAGCTCCTTGAGGCGGCCCGTCTCGTCATACTTGCGGAGGGTGATGCCCTCTTCGGCATCGTGCACCTCGGTCAGGCGCCCGGCCCTGTCATACACGTTGACGCTGCGTGCGTCGCGTTCGACGTCCGCGGCGGCGGCGCGGAACACCCAGCTCTTGCTGGTGGCGCTGGGGGTCGCGCCGGGGTCCAGCACCTCCGGCGCCTGCTCCGCGGCGAAAGCACCTTCCAGTCGCCGCGCGTAGCGGGTCGTTGTCTTGACCCGGCCCAGCGCGTCGTACTCGCGCTGGATGACGCCGTTCTCGGGGTCGATCGTGAAGATCTCCCGGTTGCCACGGTCGTAGACGCTGCGGCGCACCTGGTCTCTGGCGTTGTCGGCGGCGACGGTCACGGTCAACAGTCCGTTGACCACCTTGGTGCCGGTCATCGCCTGGGCATAGCGCCGTGTCTCGGTCACGTTGCCGTTGCCGTCGTAGCGGCGCTGGGTGACACCGTTCAGGGCGTCGACACTGAAGATGGCGCGGTTGGCCGCGTCGTAGAAGGTCTGCTCCGTCTGGTCGTCGGCGTCCTGCACGATGTAGGGGCCGACCGGCACCGGCGCGCCGGAGGCGATGACGGCCGGCGCCGCGAAGCTGACCAACTCGGCCGACACGCCGGCAGGGTTCGCCACGGGCGCGAGGCCGCCCTGCAGCGCCTTCTTGTAGCGCGTCTGCTTGGTGAGGTTGTTGCTCGTGTCGTACTCGCGACGCGTGAGGTAGCCCAGCGGGTCGATGCTGTGCGTGAGGCGACCATCGCGGTCATAGATGCGGATCTCGACCTGGTTGCCGCTGTGGCTGGCGTAGTTGGCATTCGCGGCCGCCAGTGCCGCGGTCAGATCGTCCCGGGTCGTCGCCAGACCGAGCCCGGTCAATGAGGCGGCCGGGATGCGGTCGGCATAGGCGGTGCTGCGGCTGAGGCGGCCCTCGGCGTCGTATTCGTGGCGCCGCACCGCACCGGTGGCGTCCACTGTCCACTGCAGCCGGTTTTCCGCGTCGTGAACGTAGCGGGTGACCTGTCCCCGCGCGTCGGTCCTGGCGCTGACGTTGTCGTTGGCGTCGTAGGTGTAGGTGGTTCGCAGCGCGAGGCTGTCGGGGGCCGCGATCTCCTCGACACGGCGGCCGAAGCTGTCGTAAACGTACTCGGTGACCCGGGGCTGGGCCGAGCCGGCACCTTCGGTGACCCGCTGCACCCGGCCGCCGAGGTCGACTGAATATTCCGTGCGCAGGGCCAGGCCCTGAGGGTTGTCCGGCGGGTTGCCGGTCTTCCAGTCGGGGCCTTGCTTCGGATCGACGGTGATGGCCGTGACGTGGCCGTTGAGGTCGTATTCGGTCTGGGTCCAGACGCCGCTGGCGTCCTTCATCCACACCGCCTGGCCCTTGGCGTCGTAGCGGTAGGTGGTGGTGAGCTTGAGCGTGTTGGGGTCCACCACCCGGGTGAGCACACGCCCGGCGGCGTCATAGCTGGTGCGGGTGATGGTGCCCCGCCCGTCCTGCGTCTCGAAGACGCGGCCGGCAAGATCGTAGCTGGTGATGGTGCGCGTCGCCAGCGCGCCGGTGGCCTCGACTTCGACGCGGGTGGCCGTGAGGCGGCCGTCGCGGTCGTAGTCGTATTCGGTGCGCGTGCGCCCGTCGCTGATGCTGACCACCTCGCCGAAGGCGTTGCGCTCGGTGACCTGCCGGATGCCCTCCAGCGTCAGCAGGGTCATCTTGCGGGTGGCCGGGTCGTAGCTGGTGGTGGCGGAGCGCTGCAGCCCGTCGGTGCTGGAGACAACGCGGGAAAATGCGTCGTAGCTGGTGCTGCGGGTCGCGCCAAGTGCGCCCGTGACGCTGATCTGGCGGCCGAGACGGTCATAGCGGGTGGTGGTCACACCGCCGCGCGCGTCGGTGTGCTGCCAGACGCGGCCGAAGGCGTCGTAAAGCGTTTGCGTGCTGCGGTCCTGATCCCCCCCGAACTCGCCCTCGATGCGACGCTCCAGCAGGCCACGCCGGTTGTAGCGGTACAGGGTGCTCTGCTGCACCGACTGCTCGCCGTCGCGCAGGTAATCGAGGCGGAAGGTGAGCTCGCCGAAGGCGTTGTAGCTCTGGCTGCCGAGCAGGCGGTTCTGGGCGTCGTACCACGCGGTGAGCAAGCCTTGGCGGTCGTAGACGCGCCGTTCGGTGTCATGGGCGCCCTGCAAGGCGGCGACAGCCGACTGGACCGCGCTCCTCAGGCCGCCCGCACCGATGGCCGTGGTGGCCAGGCGCGCGCCGTAGCGGGTTTCGCGGACCTGCTGGCCAAAGCTGTCGTAGCTGTACTGCGTGACCTCGCCCAGCGCGTTGATGCTGTGCGTGAGGCGGCTTTCGGCGTCGTAGTAGAAGACGGTCTTGTCGCCGCTGCCGCCGGCGTTGGGGGTGACAGTGGCGATGCGCCGGCCGGCGGCGTCGTAGCTGTGGCGGGTACCCCATTTTTGCCAGATGGCCTCGATCTGGGCCTCGGTGGCACCGGCGGGGAGCGCGGCGAGCGCCTTGTGACCCTCGCCGGACAGCTCGGCCACCAGGCGGCCTTGCTTGTCGTAGCGGCTCTGGCGGGTGCGCGCGATGGTCAAGCCGACGCCGCGGGTGGTCTGCACCACCTGGCCCATGATGTCGTACTGCAGCTCGGTGACCAGGGCCTGGGGCTGGCCGCGGTCGCGCGTCGCCTCCCGCACCAGCCGCTGCTGCTCGTCGTAGTTGAAGGCGGTGAGCTGGTCGCTCGGGTCCTCGGCAGGGGCCGCGGGTACGGCGGAAGGCGCGGTCTCCTTGTAGCTGACGCGCCGGGCGTGGCGGATCTCGCCGGTCTTGTTGCCGGCCCCGTCGTACCGGTAGGTGGTGAGCACGCCGAGGTGCGCACCCTGCGCAGGGTCGTGGCTCTCTGCGTCGAAGCGGGTGGTGAGCTGGCCGCGGGCGTTGTAGAAGTAGGCGCTGAGCGTGTCGTTGGCGGGGTCGGCGCTCGGGCGCAGCTGGGCGAGGCTGCCGCTGGTCCGGTACTCACTCGGGCTCGGCTGGGCCCAGCGGCGGGTGAGGACCAGGCGTCCAGCGGCATCGTAGCTGTGCTCCGTGAGGTATCCGTCGCCATCCAGGGTGCCAAGCAGCAGGCCGGCATCGCTGTAGAGCTGGCGCGTGCGCCGGTCGTCGGGATGGTCTTCGACCACCGTCGAGCCGAGCTCCTCCAGCTGAAGGTCCAGGACCCCGCCGCGGGCCTTCGCGCTGAACGAGCTGAAGACCTCGGACCGCAGGCGGGTGGCCCACCGGGTGGTCTCGACCAGCCGTTGGGCGCCGTCGTAGACATGGTCGACCACGGCGGCGCTGTTGCCGCTGCTTTGCAGCGTGCGGGCGAGTCGGCCGGCCTGGTCGTAGATCTGGAAGTGCAGGATGTCCTGCAAGGTGGCCGGCGGGCGGATGTTGAGGCCGGTGGCGGTAGTCGTTGCAGCCGCCACTTCGCTGACGTGGGGCTTGGCGAGGACCAGGAGGGAGTCGGTTTGGCCGGCCAGGGTCGGCGCCTTGCGCACCACCACCCGAGCGCTGGTGGCATTGGCGGGAGCGGTGACGAAACCCCACAGGCGCTTGTAGCTGGAGAACTGCTGCCCGCCGGCCTTCTCGGCGTTGTTGATGGTGCTGCCGCCGCTGGGCACGACGGCCGAGCCGATCGGCTGGCCCTGGACATCGTAGAAGACCACCTCGAGCGAGACGGCCGCACGCTGGGCACCGGTATACGCGGACACCTCGTAGCGCTTGCCAGCGCTGACCAACAGCGAGGACGAGCGCAGGTAGGCGGACACCGCGGCGGTACCGTTCTGGCGCAGCCACAGGGTGTTTTCCCCTTCGAGCGTCCACGCGGGGTCGTTCTCGCCGAAAGAGAACCCGGTGGCCGAGCCGTCGCTGTCGGGGTTCCAGCCGCTCAGGGGGGCGTCGATCTGGTTCGCGGGCAAGGCGGCCCCGCTGGGGTCGGCGGCCAGCGCCTTCAGCACGGCCGGCGACAAGGGGTTGGCGTAGCGCCTGGTGCCGGTGAGGCGGTTGTTGCGGTCGTAGAAATATTCAGTCAGTGCGCCTTCACCGTCGACCTCGCCGATCTTGCGGCTCGCGGCATCGTAGAGCGTGTATCGGGTGGCGCCCGTGGCGTCGCTCACCTTGACCAGCCGGCCGAGCTTGTCGTACTGGTAAGTGGTGGCGCCGAGCAAGGGCGTGGCCAGCGAAGGATCACGCTGCTCGGTCTTGAGCAGCCGCCCCGCTTCGTCAAAGGCGCTGACCTGGACCAGCCCGTTGGCCAGCGTGACGCTGGTCTGACGCAGCGCATCGTTGTAGACCGTGAGCGTGTTCTGCCCCAGCGGGTTGGTCTGCCGTACCAGGCGGTTCAGGCCGTCGTACTGATAGCTCGTGACATGGCGCTGCTGCAGCTCGGTCTTCTGGGCGGCGCTCAGCAGCCGGGTCGCGTCGCTGCCGGTGGCGCGCAAGGCCTCGCCGTTGCCGTCCACATAACCCAGCTCGCGGCGCCGCGCCAGGGCCCAGTCGGTATCGCGGTTGGCGAGCTCGTCGCCACGCGCTTCGATGTTCTGCAGCAGGTTGCCGGCGGGGTCGTAGACGTACTGGGTGACGCTCTCCTCGCCGTTGAGCAGGCCGGCACCAGCCACGTCGAGCTGGCTGTACTGGGTCATGCGGCTGAGCTGGCCCCGCACGTCGTAGGCGTAGTCGGTGCGCTGGCCGAGCGCCTTGTTCTGGCCGCTGGCCCAGCTCTGCAGGGTGGCGAGGTCGTTGGCGCTGCCGCTGTAGAGACCGCCACCGTGCTGCAGCGTGGTCACACGCTGGCCGATGCTGTTGTACTGGTGTTCCGTGACACGGCCGTCGGCGTTGACGACAAAACGCAGGTGCAGCTTGCTGTCGTAGACGTAGCGGCTGATCATCGGCTCCGCCGGCAGCTCGGCGCCGTCGCCGTCGGGGTCCACCCGGCGGTAGCGGGTTTCCTTCAGCAGTTCGTTGCGGCTGCCATACAGGCGCTCGACGACCTGGCCGGCCGCGTCGCGCTCATAGATGCGGTTGCCGTTGTTGTCGTACTTGTAGTGCGTGACCTGGCCTTGCCCGTCGCTGGTGGTCAGGACGTTGCCACCGCCGTCGTAGCTGTAGCCGGGGCTGGCGGTGGTGGTGCCGACCGCGGGGCCGGTGATGCTGAGGAGCCGGCCGGTGCCGCTCTCGTAGACCAGTGTCGTGCGCTGGCCGAGCGCGTCGGTAATCCGGGTGGTGTTGGCAACGGAGTAGTCGAAGCTGGTGCTCAGGACCTGGCCGCCGACGCGTTCCTTGACGGTCTTGATCCGGCCGTTGGCGTCGTAGTCGAAGTCGAGCAGGCTGCCGTCGCTCTGCTTGAGGGTGTCGAGCCGCCGGGAGGTGGCATCGACGTAGGTGTAGGTGGTGACGTAGGTGTCGGCATCGCTGACCGCGTTGTCCTGCGGGCTCAGGTCCACCGTCACGCTGCTCAGCCGGTTCGCCGTGTCGTACCCGTAGCGCACCCGCGTCTGCGTGCCGGCGCTGCTCACCGTGCGGATCTGGGTGATGTTGCTGGTCTTGCCAGCCGTGCCGTCGTAGTCGATGTAGACGGTCTCGCCGCTGGCCGTCTTGACCTGGCTGACCAGGCCGCTGCCGTTGTAGCCCACCGTGAGGCTCTTGCCGTCGAGATCGGTGACACTCTTCAGCCGGGCAGCGCGGCTGGCGGCGTCCGTGACTTCGTACAGTTCCTTGAGCTGGCTGTCGCCGTCGGTCCAGGTCCAGGCCGAGCCGTTCCAGGCGAGGGTGTCGTAGGCCCCGCCGCCGTCCCGGCTGACATACGAGTTGCGCGTGGCGTCCCAGTGGTAGACGGTCTCGCTGCCGTCTTCTCCGATGCGCCTGACGGTATTGTCCGTCGCGTTGTAGCCACTGATGCGACGGCTCAGCCCCAGCCGCCAGTTGTCGCCGTTGTCGTGGTCGGTCGTCGCCTGGCTGTTGTAGCTCCTCAGCAGCGCGACATCCGGGCCAACGCCCACCAGCCACTCGTCCTGCTGCAGCACGATCAGATTGCCGCTGCCGGCGTTGACGTACACGCGCTCCCCGGAGCGGCCGCCCGGTGCCTGCCCCAGCTGCCCACCGGCGCCCAACAGGCCCAGCGAGGTGTTGAACAAACCGAGACCCTGACCCGCGACGATGGCTGTCATCTTCATTTCCCCTGTGCGCCCTGGCCGCGGTCGGGCCCGACGCCATTGACTGACGTTTTTGTTGTCGGAGGAAGTCGACGCAAAGCTGCGCCCCAGCCCCCGGACCGAGCGCAGTGCGTCCGCTTGCCATCCGCTTATCCGAGGTTTGGCTCGTCGGTTTAGGGTTCAGGGTCCTGATATGTGTAAGGCCATGAAACTGCCGGTGCATGCGCGATCAGTGCGTGAGGATCAGCCGTCAGGGGGCCGCTGAAAGCACATACCCATAGGTCTTGCGGATCGCCCTGTTGAAGGCTGCGCCGACGATCCGCCCCCGGTCGTCGATGTCGCTGGCGGAGGTAAGCAGCCAGACGGCGCGATCGGCAGGAGCGAGATAGCTGTTCAAGTCACTGGCGACGGTGCCCCGCCACAAGGCAGCGCGTGTCACCTGAGCCGGGTCGGTGCTCCACCCCACGATTTGCCCGGTGTTGTTGATGCTGACCGCCCGGCTCAGGGTCCCGCCGAGCGTGCCCAGGTCAACCGCCGTGGCGCCTTTCCACAAGGTGGCGTGGCTCTCGCCTTCGCGCGTGTCGCTCTCCCCGACGACGTGCCCCGCGTTGTTGATCCCGAAAGCCTGGCTCCGAGGCCCGCCCAGCGTGCCCAGGTCGGTGGGCGCCGAGCCGCGCCAAAGCGTGGCGTGATAGGCCGTGTCTCCAGTGAGCAAGCTCCAGCCGGCGACTTGGCCAGCCTCGTTGACGGCTGCGGCGGCGCTGTGTGTCCCGCCGAGCGTACCCAGGTCCGTCGGGAGGGGGCCGCGCCATAAGGTGGCGTGGCTCGCCACGTCTCCGGCCATGAAGCTCCAGCCCACGACGAGGCCGGCATTGTTGATGCCAGACGCCGCGGCGAGTGTCCCGCCCAAGGTGCCCAGGTCGGTCGAGACAGGGCCATTCCACCGCGCGGCGCGAGAGGCGATGCCGCCCTCGCCCGACGTCCAGCCGACCACCTGACCGGCATCGTTGATGTCCTCGGCCGCGCCGACGCCGCCGTCCGGCGTTCTCAGCTCGATCGGAACCGGGCCGTTCCACAAGGTGGCGCGGCCGGCCTGCCCCCCGCCGGCGTAGCTCCAGCCGACGACCTGGCCGGCATGGTTGAGGCTTTGTGCGGCGCTGTGCGGACTTCCGCTCAAGGGACGCAGGACAGTGAGGACATACCGCTGCGCACCCGCGCCGGGACTGGCCGCGCACAAGGCGATGGCGGACAGAAGCAGCGGCAGCAAGGGCAAGCGGCCAGCCCGTGGGGCGGCGACCGTTCTCCCGCTAGGCCGCGGTGCGAACGTCACCTCCACGGCCTCGGACTCGACGTTTATGTTCATGTTGGCTCCCTTCGAAGTTGCGCGGCCGATGCGCCGGCGCGTTGATCGCCGATCGAAGGTAGTGCACTGAACGCCTACTCACCAGTCTTTTGCATGCTCTGTCATTCGACGAATGATCCGACCGATCCACGGGAATGATCGGACGCCCTTCGCGTCGCCGGTGATGTGAGCGCCGTTCGACGGTTGCAACGGGGACCCTTCAAAAACTTCCACTGTTCGCCTGCTGACGCGAGGTCGCGAGGACTTCCCGCTCCACCGCAGCAAAGGGAAAACGGCAGAGGCGGCGGCAGTCGCCAGCCGCGGCCTTCCTCAAGGGCGACGCCGCTCAGAGCGGCTGAACCTGGCCATCGATCTCGATGGCCACCACGCCGCCGGAGACGATCAGCCTGCCGATCTGCTTGCCCTCGCTGGTCAACAGCAGCGCGCCCCCCATTTCCGCGCCGTGGCGTAGCTCGCCTGTCGCCACATATCGGCGACCCTGTACATCGAAGGCGAGGTCCTTCGCGTGATAAATCATGCTGGTCGAGGTCACGGTCAAGTTCGTCCCGCCGCCGGCATACACGGCGCTCAGGCCCGACTTGCGGCTCGTCAGAACAGCGCCGGAAGCCGGCGTCATGGCCACCTCGGTGGCAACGCCTGTGCTCGTGTCGATGCGGGCGACGTACCCGAAGCGGCCCTCACCCTGCACGGCCTGCGAAGCGAGGGACAGCTGCGTCATGGCGGTGGAGCCGGTGACGGCAACGCTGCCCGGTGCGCGGGTGTAACGGAACTCGGCCATCGCGCGCCCGTCCAGGAACAGGCCCTCGGTGACGTCGCAACTCTCGAAGCTCGCATCGATGCGATGTTGCACATCGGCGGCAATCGGTTCGCCCCCGCCCACGTCCCGCCCGTCGAACACCGCCTGCAGCACCTTGCCGCTGCGGCACACCGTTGCGGGCGGCAGCAGCATCGTCATCTCCATGTCGGTGAGTTGGGCCGGCGCAAAGGCCAGGAACCAGGTGTCGAAGCTGGCGTAGACCAGCCGCATCAGGTCCGCGCGAGCCGCCGGCGGCGGCGGCGGCGGCGTGGCATCGACGGTGAGCAGGATCGGCGTGCTCGTCACCCGGCCGTATGCGTTGCTCACCGCCACGCTGTACTGCGCGCCGGAGTCGGAAGCTTGGACATTGGGCTGCAGCAGCACCGGCGCCGTCTCGCCGGGCAGTAGCGTTCCATTGCGCCGCCATTCGTAGCGCAGGTCGCGGCCCTCAACCAGGACGGACAGCAAAGCCCTCTCCCCGGCGGTGACCTTCACCTCGGTCGGCTGCCGAACGATGACTGGCGCCTGCGCGACCTCCTGGAGCACCAGGCATTCCGGCAGGCTGATGTCGGTGTTGCTGGGCACGACGGCCAGCGGACCCGCTCGCAGGAGGCTGCTGTCGGCTGACAGGCTTGCCTGCCCGCCCTTGCGGACGGGCACCCTGAAGCGGCCCTCGCCATCGGGAAGGGCAACCGCCCGACCCGAATAGTCGACGCCTTCGGAGCTCACCACCGCGGACTCCGGAACGCGGCCGTCCTCCAAACGCACGCAGCCTTCGACATAGACGGTTTCGGTGGGGCGGTCGGCATTCCAGTAGCTGAAGTGGCTCACTCTGCCTTCGTAGTAGGCCTCCTCGCCGCGGCCCACGAGAGTCGCGCTGCCCTCCTCGACCCACAGCCCCGACGTCTCGTCGAGGTGGTACAGAGGCAGGGTGGCGGGCGGCGTCGGACTGCGTGACGCGAGGGGGATGCGGATCACTGCCGTCTTGCCGGCGCCGAGTTGCAGGGGGCGGCCGCTGTCTGCAGCGCGCAACTCGACGTGCAAGGCGCCGAAACTCTCGATCGTCACGCTGCCGGTGCCCGCGCGCGCCTGGTAGCTCCCGGGCATGGCGGCGGGCCGGCGCCCGGGATGGATCGGCGTGACAAGCACGTCCGCCGTGCCGGTGAAGGCCTGTCCAGTGACGCCATCCACGAGGGCAGCGGCCGGCAGCGTGACCTGGGCCGGACTTCCGGGCACCACGACAGTGCCGCCCGCGGGCCCCACCTGCCCGTTGGCGCCCAGCGGCGACAGCCATAGATCGACCGGCGCGTTCTCTCCAGCGCGCAGGGGCGCCAGCAGGACAGCGTCGGCATATCCCTGGCGGCGCGCCTTCACGACGCCGGAGGCATCGACAGGCGACTCCGCCACGAAACGCCCTGCAGAGTCGGTCTGCACCGTCTTTCCGCCCACCGTCACGGCGGCACCCGCGACCGGAAGGCCGTCCGCGGCGCTCAGGGCGCGTCCCTCGACCCGGGCCTGCCTGACGGGGCCAGGATCGCGATTGTCCCCGGAGCCGCCTCCGCCGCCGCACGCCGTCATGCAAACGGCGCCGAACGCCGCCGCCCAAGTGGCCCGGCTGATGTTTTTCCACCGCATCGCTGCCCCCCTGTGTCTGGTTCGAAGGGCCTTGTTGTCCTTCTCCAAAAACGGCCGAGGGTACTGAAGGAGCGGCACGACAGCCTCCCCCCATGTCGGGGGAGCCCTTGCGGTTCTCACTGCTTCGGCGCAATCGTCGCGGAGTACGAGCATCATCCGCCGCCAGGCAATACCGTCCTCTGGCGAGGAATGGTCGACTCGCCGATATCCCGTTCGACGACTCGCTTGGGTCTTCAGGATGTGGGTAAAAGCAGGCGAGACGGGACGCTTATGAGCCTCCAGAGTCCATGTGCTGAGCCCCCAGCCCCTCGAAAGCTTCGCCCCGACCAAGCGACCAATCGATGGCCGAGTTCTCGGTGAGGGAGATCAGAACGTCGTCGGGGCGGAATCCTGCCGTCATCGCCCTGTCGGCAATCGCGCGGTAGAGCTGCCGTTTCTGGCTCTCGGTGCGGCCTCGCAGCAGCAGGATCTCAACGACACAGGCCTCTTCGCCACGCACCACGCCGCCGAAGTACGGATCGAGAATCATCGAGCCGGCTGGCATGCGAATGATGAGTTGGAAACGGTCCTCCAGTGGGACATGGCAGGTGTCCACAAGCCCATGGTGGACCGCGTCGGCAAGGCCTTGAACGCGCTCATCGCCGAGATGGACGGGGACGGACAGTCTTGCCAGCGGCATGTTTTTCCTCCAGTGCATGGGTGGCCTGGGGTCACTTTAGGCGGCTCGGCGTCCGAGAGGAATCGCGCCAGGTGCAAAGGTCGCTTGCACCTGGCGCAAGGGCGATGAGCTGGCGCGCCCGGTAGGATCGCGGAATGGATGACCTTTCGCTGGCCGACATCGCTCTCTTCGTGCGTGCCGCAACACTGGGTACGCTGTCCGCCGCGGCGCGTGAACGAGGTGTGCCGGTCAGCCAGGTCTCGCGCGCCATCGACCGCATCGAGCGCGCCTGCGCAGTGCGCCTGTTGCGACGTTCAGGGCGCGGCTTGTCGCTGACGCACGACGGTGAGAGCTTTCTCGCGTTCTGCCGCCAGGTGGGATCTCAGCGCAACGAGCTCGAAGCGGACTTTTCGCGTCGCGCGGGCGTTGTCAGCGGTCGCACTCGCATGAGCATGAGCGGCGTGATCGCGCACTTCTGGATCGTGCCTTCGCTACCGAGCCTGGCGCGTGAGCACCCGCAACTGGGGGTGGATCTGCTGGTTGACGACGACGTGGTCGACCTGGCGCGCGCAGGAGTGGACATTGCCATTCGGACGGGCGATCCTGCAACGCTCTCGATGGCCGCGCGCCCGCTAGGACGTATCGCCACCGGACTGTATGCGAGCCCGGCCTATCTCGCCGAACACGGTGAGCCGCAGGAGGCGAGCCAGCTGGTGCACCACCGGCTGCTGTCGAATTGCGAGCATCCGGTCCTGAACCGGCTGCGCTTTCGTGACGGCGGGAGCGCCACTGCCGACGCCCTGTGGCGCTCAGGCAGTACGGCTGTCATCGCGCAAATGGCGACAGAGGGACTCGGTATCGCCCACCTCCCAGTGCGCGTGGCAGCAGCGGCCGGGCATCTTCAGCCGGTGTTGCCTTCGCAATTCGTCTCTGCCGACATCCCGGTCAGCGCGATCCTGTTGCCGGACCGGCAGCGGCTGCCCCATGTGCGCGTCTGCGTCGATCACCTGTTGCGGATGTTCGCTCCATCGAGTTGAAGCGAATGCAGCATCGACGAGGACTGCCCGCTCGATGCCTCGGGTAAGCCGCCGCCCCGGGGCCGACGGCACCTGCCCGCAGGCCACCGGACTCGAGCGTACAGCCCTTCGATGTTCTCGGAGTCCTCGGTGCTGCCGTCAACCAGCGTCACGATGGCGTCAGCTCTCACTGGCGAGCTGGCTCATGCTTGGCTCAGAAATTCTGTAGCTGAGCCTTTCGACAACCCGCTCGGCACCCAGGCTTTCGTAAAAGGAGATCCCCTTGGCGTTGGAGGCCTTGACCGGCCAGTCGATACGGTGGCAACAGTTCTCCAAGGCGTACCGGGCCACCCGCGACATCAGCGCCCTGCCAAACCCCTGGCTTCTCTCGGACGACCGCACATACAGCTCTTTCAGCTGGCAATGCCGGCGCTTGTCCGCGGCAGGTTCGACCAGCGAAAAGACCAGCGTGATGGCGGCCAGGCCGACCACCGTGCCGTCGTCTCTGGAGGCCACGAGCAAGCTGTGGGGCGACTTGGCGCCCAGGAGGTTCTCGAGGAGGTGTTCTCGCACCAGCTCCCGAGAGACGACTGAACCCTCGTTGTAGTACATGTGCAACTCGCACAGCAGGTCTATCAGCGACTCATGCTGAGGTTCAGAGACAAGTTCAACGCGCATACGGTGGCCTTGGGGAATAAGGTAGAGCAACGAGCAATGTAGCCACTGCTGCTTATGGAAGGCTTAGGCCGCCGGATTGCCCGCGCCTGACTGGAGCGCCTTCAATTCCCTGCTGGCTTGCTTGTAAGCGTTCAGCGTGACGCAGATGCTAATGACTGCATAGGAACCGACAACAAGGAATCCCCCACCGTCGCGCGCGAGGTTGAGTGCCCACGTGACTGCAACATAGATCATTGGCACGAACGGAATGTTCGGAAGGATCGCCGCTCCCGCATTCGGGGGGCGGCCATTGCGGAGATGCCGGATGTTCCCCTCGGCCACTTCCAAGGCGAACCCGACGAAGCAGGAGACGAGGGACAGGACCACGATGAGCACGAACATCATCTGAACCGCCTTGGCAAGCGGGGCTGCCCACACATTGCGATCATTGATCCGGCACTATAACGATGAACTCAGACGGCGTATGGTACGCGTCAGGACCGCACAGTTTGCCACCGGTGTAGCCGCGGCTCCTCGATCCGGTGCTGGGCTCAGGCGTCGGAGCGCCTGAAAAACACGCCGTCCACCTGCAAGGTGCGTCCGTTACGGGGGTCCGTGAACCCGGGGAGCAGCGACCAGAGCTGGAACCCCCGCTGCTGCAAGTCCTCGACGAAAAACTCCCACAGGCGCTGCCCTTCGTACAGCGGCACGAGGCTCAGTTCCAGCTGCACGCCGACCACACGCTCCAGGCTGCGCGCCGCACCCTGCAACACCGGCCATTCATAGCCCTGGGTGTCGATCTTCAGGAACACCGCCCGGCTGCCGTTGGCGTAGGCCTCGAACACCGCGTCCAGGGGGATGACAGCGGTCTTCTGCGCGCTCACATACATGGAGTGCGGGGCCGCATCGGCATGCGCGGCCAGCATCGGCAGGATGGACGAGCTCTGCGAATTGCCGGCCACATGGATATCCACCTCGCCCGACGCCTCGCCCACCGCACACTGTTCGTGCACCTGCCAGGCTTCGTCCCCGCGGGCGTTGAGCTTCAGCCGCGCATGCGCTTCGGCCAGGGGCTCGAAGGAAACGATGCGGCCACGGTAGCCGCCTTGCCTGACCTTCAGCGCGTACTGCCCCGTATTGGCACCGACGTCCAGGATCAGGTCGACGCCGAAATGCTGGAACATGGCGTTCAACTCGTCGCCCTCGGTTCGCACCGGTCGGTAGCGCCTCACGTCCAGTCCGGCTGAACGGAAGGTCTTCCTGATCATGCTCTTGGCGAGCTCCCCAGGTCCCATCGCTGTCTCCCAGAAGTATCCCGACCCTCAGGCTGACGACGTGCGACCGTGTGAAGGCCGTCGATCGACTTCTTTTGCCGAAGCCCGGGCAGCCTCACGCCGGTTCCTCGCAGAACCAGACCACCGAAGTGCCGGGCTGCTCGCACTCCGCAAGCGCCCGGGCCTACAACGCCAGGCCGTGATCCCGCCGTGTCCGCTTCTTTTCCGTGGTCATCGTGTCCTTGATCGTTGTTCGTGGACATGATCCTTACAGGGACCGAGTCGCGGTTCAAGGTGGTGTGCCTATCCGCTTGCGCAGCTGTGCGTTTATCGAGTGGAAGAACGACTCCATGTGTGCGTTGTCGTTCCTTCGCGAAGTCATGACGCTGCGCACACGCCACGAAAACCCGGGACACGGCAGCGGCGGCGCCCCCAAAGAAGCCGGCGATGGCATTCGTGCTCAGCGGGAGGTCGGGGGTAAGCAAGGCACAGGTCCCGGGCTCGGGAAGGGGCGGCGCTGACCCGCGCATTGGGAAGCCCAACCGGAATCATCTACGGATTCATCCACCTCAGCAGTTCTTCCTGCACGCCCCTGGGCCGAGAGCTGGGACTCTTGCGACATTTCCTCCTCCGACTTCTGGAGGAATTTTGTCGGGACTCGCAGACAACCTGAACCCGTACCGCCCATGGCACCCCGTGCTCCATCTGCGCCAAGAACTCCCGCTTGCGCGTCTGCCTGGTCGACAAGTTCATCCCGAGTTCAAGCTGCTTCATGCCTGCATACTTGGCGGCCCCCACCCATCATGCAAGTCCTCTCGGCAAGGTCTTGCAGACCCTCCCTGGCGGACAGGTCGATCAGCAGCGCGAGCGGCACGAGCTGCGCGTCTGGCAAAGTAGTGAAACGCTGCTTCCGTTCGCTGCTTGTTCAGGGTCCAGTCATGGGCCTCCTTGGCAAGCGCCGGGTCTAGCTGCCTGACCTCGCCGGCATGAGAGGCGAGCAGTTGCATGCGTGCCGCCCGTTCGCATTGCAACGCCACAACGCAAGACTCCTCCACCGAGGAACACGCCACGACAAGACCGTGGTGAGCCAGGATCGCGGCGCGTTTCGCGCCGAGTGCCCGGCTGATGATTTCGCCTTCGTTGTTGCCTACCGGTATCCCGGGCCAATCGGCGAGGAACTCCACGTCGTCGAACAGCATGCACGCGTCCATCTGGGCCACCACCAGCGGCTGTCCGATGATGGAAAGCGCGCACACGTGCATAGGATGGGTGTGGACGATGCAATTGACGTCGGGTCGTGCCTGGTAGATCCAGCTGTGGAAGCGGTTGGCGGGATTGGCCATGCCGTCTCCTTCCAACACGTTGAGGTCCGCGTCGACCAGCAACAAGTTGCCAGCTTCGGTCTCGTCGAACCCCAGCCCGAGACACTGGGTCCAATAGGTTCCCGCTTGCTCGCCGCGCGCCGATATCTGCCCTGCGAGCCCCGAATCGTGCCGATGCTGGAACAAGATATGGCAAGCGGCGGCCACCTTGTCCCGTAACGACAAGTCGGGCACTTTGAGGTGATCCTTGGCCCGCTGGTTCGCCAGTTCGACGAGGTCCACCTTGCCCATTGAGAAAGTAGAAGGGGTACTTTCGGAGCTCATGACGGTCCCCGATCGAAAGTTCTCACTGCAAGTTCGTCGGTGCAGCTGGCGGAGAGGATGGCAGAGAAGAAGTCGCCTCGGGCCCGGACCAGCGATCGTCCTGCAGCGATCATCACGGCCAGCTGAGAGGGTTCGTTTTCGGCGGTCAGTACCATGATGGCACGCATCGTTTCTGCATGCCCGTCATCGCACTCGACATGCATGCGGAAGAACTCCGTCTCTGTTCCTTTCACTCCCAGCGCCTCGAAGCCGGCAAGAATATCGGCATACATCGAAGGCACCAGCGCCTCCGCGCCCAGGCACAGCGCGCCGAGGCCCCTGGCCGGGTTGCGGTCCCGGCAGTGCTCGGCCATCACTTCGATCAAGCTAAGCGTTGCTGGCAAAGGCGGCGGCCCCCGGTCCAGATCGAGGCCGAAGCGGGCGAGCATGCGCTTGTAGACCTCGCTGTGCGGCGACAAGCCTTCATCACTGAACCCCAACTCCTCGAACAGGTTTTCTGCGAGGCAGAGGACTTGGTCGTTACTGCGCAGGTTCGACATCAACGCGCACAGGTAGCGCGTGAAGTGGCGGCTGTAATAGCCGTGCTGGATCAGGAAACATTTCAAGGCGCTCAGGCTGACTTCGCCGTTTCGGCATCTTTTGAGAAATGCGTGGCGGGATATATGGGCGACGAGCTCAACGCGCGCCTGTTCAAGCTCCAGTGATATGGGTTCCATTGTGATTCCCAAAGTAGGCCATCAACATCTCGTCCTGGGGCGACATCAGATCCCCCGGGGGAAGAGTTGAATGGCATCAAGGTGTGCTCTGGCCGGTCTGCTGCGCAGCAAACGCCGGAGTGACAGGCCATCGTGGTCAACAAAAAGGAATGGCAGGGACGAGCGTTTCGGATTCCTGTGTGAGTTCTCCTCCATCGCTGTAGCGGAGTCTCCCCAACGGCGGCTCCATTCCGTGGCAATGTAGAAAGGGCATTGCCGACCGTCATTGCAGTAAGGGCCTCGAATGCGACTTCTGGAACCGCATGCAACGGTTTCAGGCCTTCGATCGATCGATGGTGATTACACGACCGCAATGCCGCGCGGAATACAGGCAAGCCCTGCAAGGCTTCCACGCGGGGCGGCAAAAGCCCAGGTGATCCCGGCCTGGCAGACACCCTGCGTCACAAAACTGCCGCGGGCGGGCACGTGATTCGCGGACATCATTCTTATATGAATAATTCAGCCGCGCGGTGCCTTGATGAGGTTGCTACGGCCCCCCGGTCCGGCAGGCGAGGCGCTTTTTCATGGCTGCGCACTTCCGTCCCGATGGGAATTCGGCGTCGCCGTTTCGAGGGGCGCCCAATGCCCCTGGCATCTGATGCCGCGACGCCCGTTGCGTCGGCAGCAACACCGAATTCCCGGAGAAAGCCCCTCCAACGGTTACTCGCAGACGCACCTCGCTCCAAGATGGGGCCAACAACTGGTTGTTCTACCAGGACGCGCGGGCAACGATTGGTGAAACCGAGGGAGACTCGCTTGTAGGGCGGTCCATTTCTCCTAGGCTGCTTCCATTACAAACTGATGACGCGGCAGGAAAGATGAATCGTGAAATCGATGTCTTCCCGGACGAAGTGATCTATCGAAGGACCAACCCGGGGCAGCGGGCCCTCGTATTTTCCGCAGACTCTCTGCCCGTGCCGGCCAGGCGTTTTCTTGCGATGGTGAACGGCCATACCCCGCTTCGCTCGCTGTTGGACCTGGGATTTCCAACGGACGACATGCGTTCCTCGATCCACCTGCTGGTCGAGCAGGGCCTGATCGAAGCGCGTTCGCTTCTTCGCACCGGCGTCTGGGGTGAAACTGCCACATCAGCGATTGTCATGGAGCTGCCCTTGATACCGCGCCTTTCCAGGCGGCCCAAATGCCCAACGGCCAACAAAGTGAAGTTGGATTTGATGCCTTGACCGGCCAGTCGATACGGCGGCAACCGTTCTCCAAGGCGTACCGGGCCACCCACGACATCAGCGCCCGGCCAAACCCCTGGCTTCTCTCCGACGACCGCATATACAGCTCTTTCAGCTGGCAATGCTTGCGCTTGTCGGCCGCAGGTTCGATAAGCGAATAGACGAGGGTGATGCCTGCCAAGCCGACCACCGTGCCGTCGTCTCTGCAGGCCACGACCAACTTGTGGGGCGACGTGGCGGCCAAGAGGTTCTCGAGGAGGTGTTCTCGCGCCAGTTCCCGGGAGACCACCGCCCCTTAGTTGTAGTACGCGTGCAACTCGCACAGCAGGTCTGACAGCTGTCAGCGAGTCAGCGAGTCAGCTGAGCTTCAGAGACAAGTTCAACGCGCATGCAGTGGCCTTGGGGGATGACGCAGAGCAGCGAGGAATGTAGCCGCTGCTGCTGGTAGCAGGCAATGTGGCTGCGAAGCGCTGCCTTGGGCGGGCCGTCCGGGTCGAACACGCAGCCGGCCACGGCATCCGGGCCCAGCGGGGTGTCGGGGTGGCAATCCGCCCGCGCCTTTTCACTGTCCGTCGTCCGACCCTGGGCGAGCCCCAGGCCGAACGGCGCTGTCGGCGTTCGGACGCCTGCCCTTGGCTGGCACCGCGGACCCACGCACAGACAGCGCCGAGGCCGACGGCCAGCAAGGCATAGGTCTGCGGCTCGGGAATGGGGGCGGCGCTGACCCGCGCACCCGTGACGATGTTGAGGCCGAGGGCGGCCGAGTCGGACGAGCGGTTGTCATAGACGAAGGAGAAAGACTCGGTCCGGGAAGGCAGGCGGCCCGGCTCGGTCCCGCCGTCGAGGGCCAGGCCGCCGACCGTTTCGAAGTCGGTCCCCAAGACGACCGACGCACCGCCGCTGCCGTGGCCGCAGGGGCTGCTGAAGCAGCGGGCCCCGGCGCTCAGGACGCCCGAGACGGTGAGCGAGGTGTTAGGAGAGAGGATCATGCGGCCGCTGGTCGAGCCACTGGCGAACCACTCCCAGGAGGCCACCCCGCCGGGGTGCGTTGCCTCGGCGACCAGGCGATCCGGTGCGCCCACGACGGTCGCCCCGCCGAAGCTCACCGTCTCCTCTGGCAAGAACTCCGGGCCATCGAGGGAGCGATGGTCGTCCTCGTCCGCCCGCCCCGAGAAGTAGACGAAACGCCCCCCCTCGATGGTGAAGGAGGCGTCCACGCCGTCGTCCGGCGCGAGGTCGGCCACGACGATCTGCAACTGCGTCAAGGACGCAAAGGCCGTGGTGGCGGCAGCCGCTGGAGCGGCGATGCACAGTGCGGCGAGGGCCGCGGCGATCTGGGTCATCGGGGGCTCCTTGTTTGGCGACAAGACGAGAGATGGCGGAACAAGAAAAATGCCGGCTTCCTCGTGCACCGGGAAGCCTCCTGAAATCATTTACAGCTCTGAAGCGATCAGTGAGTAGCTTTGTGCAACCGAACGGGAGGGGGCGACTTTCTGTCAGGCATACAGGCGTGCACGGCGGCGACTCAGCCAACCCGCGCCCCGCGGCTGAACCCGGCCGCTGTGCCGCTCCAGGCGCGGCAAGAACGCGTGCGGATTCAGCCATCGCAGCAGCTCTTCCTGCACGCCCGGGGCCGAGACGCCGGTATTGGGGTCGCAAAGGATGAAGTGCTCTTTGAAGAACGGCCTCGGCAGGTCACCCGCGGCGGCGTCGAGGATGCGAAAGCTGGTGACGCGTGGGGATTGGGAGAGCCAGAGGCGGATGGATTCGTAGCGGGAGGCGTGGGGGGTGACACCGAGGTAGCGGGGGCCGAGGTGGCCGAGGAGGTGGGCGAGCTCACGGTGGGTGTGGAGGTAGCGCCAGACGGAGTAGATGACGAGGAAGACGTCGGCATGGGGCTGCAGGAGGCAGGAGAGCGCCGAACTCCATGCGCCGTGGCGCTCGACGCTCACCTGCACTTGCTGGCGCGATCTTTCCTGAGGCGAGCCGAGCCGGATCAGCGCTCGGCCTTGTGGGTGCAAGCAGCCATCGAAATCGATGAAGAGCACGCGCATTCGATCCTCCCGTTCGGCGTTCGGGTTGCCCACTTGTTGTCGTGGTCCGGGGGTTGGAACGAAGGCGGCCGTCGCGGCGTCTATGCAGCTACCAAATCAAGGATGCGTGACGAAACGGCGATGTTCGACAGGCCGCTCGCTTCGATTCCAACAGTTGTGCGAGGACAAATGCTAGGGCTCTTGCGACATTTCCTCCTCCGACTACTGGAGGAATCCTGTTGGGACTCGCAGAAGCCTTCGGCCGTGTTCTACGTCGATGCCGCAAGGAAGCGGGGTTGACGCAGGAGGCGCTTGCGTTCGAGGCGGAGTTGGAGAGAACGTTTGTGAGCCTGCTGGAGTTGGGGCAGAGGCATCCGACGATAGGGACGATTTGCAAGTTGGCGGCGGCGCTGCAGATGGCGCCGCACGAGTTAGTGAAGTTGACAGAAGCGGAGTTGCGGATGGGCAACGAAAAGCGCAGGCCGTGACCGGAAGCAAGGTCAGCCACAAGAGGCTGCGCCTGCTGTCCTCGTGAGGTGAAAGAGTAGCGGCACTAACTCGCCTGCTGGCGAATCGTGCACACAGGAAAAGCACCGGACGATGCAAAGCAATCGCCATCAGGAAGGGCTTGCCATGCGAGTTCATTGCTCTACCTCGGACGGGCGCGCTCGGGCGAGCGGACGCGCTGCGGTCAAACGTGAAACAGGACCGAGGCGTCAAGATCCTGAAGGTTTTCTTCGCCGAGGGTCAATCCCAGTCGCTGTATCACGAGATCCGCCATGTCATCCTTCAAGCCCCGATCGCCGTCGTGGTTCAGCCTTCTATTCACAGCGCCTGCAATGAGATCTGCGAGTTGGACAAAGAGAGAGTGCTTGGAGGAAACGGTTTGGATCTGAGCTATTTTCAGGCTCTCCCCGTGCATTCGCTCATATGCTTGTCCGACGGTTTCCTTCATCTCGCCCAAAGTGAATTGATCCAGCGACTGCTCTTCGTCCAGCGTCACCTCCACGAAACGAGGGAGTTGCATTCTTCCTGTCTGCACTTCGTGGTTAGCTCCCCGGATGAGCATCGTCTCGTGCAGTTTCCGGAGCACCTCTTCGATGCTTCTTCTTGTCCTGGCACGTTCGACTGCTATGACCTTGAAGCTGAGGAACTCGCGATGGGCAACGACGAGATCCAGAAACTGCGCAAGTAAATCACCATCCTGCTTGCCCAGTCTTGCGAAATGAATTTCTCGCTTGTCCCATGCCGAGCTTTTCTTCCAGCGTGAAATCGGCTCTGCAACCTTGAATACACTCCGACCTGTAAGCGCCCAAACCGCTGCAACAATGACAAACCTATGATTCTTTCCCGTCTCGTCCGCGAACACATGAACGATGTTTCGAGGCACGGTTTCGCTCAGAATCTCCTCCTTCAAGTCATCCTCGTTCTTCCTTCGATGGCGGCGAATCTTCTCGTCGGCGATGAATAGCCTGTACTCGTTCTGGATTTTAGCTCTTGCACGAACGATCAGGTGGAAGCGTTCAAGCCGGAATAGATCCGCAGGCAGTATCCCTTCAGTCTTGTATACATCCGCCTGAAAGCTCTCCCAGTAGCGGATGGCAAGCGTCACGTCGCTGTTCCTGGCGGCTGGGTACAAGTTCAAAACGGAGGCCACGCGAGCGATCAGCGTGCTGAAATCTTGAGCCGCCACCGAGTTGATCAGAGCAGCCTTCTCTCGTTCGATACGAGCGAGCTTCGCTACAAGTTTTGGGTCTGCCGGTGAAGCTGCGTCGGCCTCCTCTACTGGCATCTGTGGGTTCGGTTCTTGATCGGGCATTGTCCCCTCCAGCGGCGGCCCCGTGTTTCCATTGAGGGCCACCAATGCAGTCGGTTAAACAAAAAACTCAAGACAACCTTGGACGACGTCTCGCGCATGGATCGCCGGTCCTTGCCTTTACAGCTCAGCTTCTGCGGCTCGCCCAAAACACAAGATTGCACGGAGTCGTCTCTGCAATGTTCAACAAGACCAAGCGGTGTCCTAGCCAGCCCGACTACCGCCGAAAAAGCGTCACGCAAGGGGGCGCCAAGGAACACAACCAGGCTCGTGCCTAGTGTCGGGCGCTCGAAGTAACTGCACTCATCTTCCCCCGCGCATAGCCAGGAAAGACGAGGCTGCCAGTCCGGTCGAATAAGTACAAAACTAAGTACAAAACTGATCAGCGCACGACACTAGAACAAAGCTTTATTGATATCGCTGGCCATGTTCTTGCCCGCACGATGGTCGCTAGTCGTCTTGGGTAACGCGAAGGTGTATCGGCCGTCGCCCTGAAATACCATCTTGTAGTGCTTGCCGTCTTCGGAAATATCGAAACCAATTCGGGCCAGCGCGTTTCGGGTGCGGCCATCCATATCGCGATAGGTCTTGAAGAGCGACTTAACCGCTTCCTGCAGTTCCTGTCTCGCCCCAGAGGCGGGATTCGCTTTCAGAAGATCACGGAGGATGTGCTGGCGCCTGCTCCCCTCTAGTGCAGCTCGGCTCGCGTCGCAGATTGCATCAATTACAATGTCACGAATTTCGTGCTCGTAGAGGTCCTGCTCCTCTCCCTGTCGAAGAAGGCCGCCTTCGTTGACCTCATCGGAGGAAGACAGTCTTCGGATTTCAGCAGTCAACCGAGCGATATCCTGCTCGGCATCCGCGATACATGCTTGCTTGGCTGCGATGTCAGCGTCAAATGCATCTATGTAGGCTTGCAACTCTGTGGAGCCGACCGCCTTTAGCTGATCGAACTTAAATTTAGCTACTGTCTCCTTTAGATGACTCCAGGTGCAGTGGGTTCGTTGGCGACGATTCGAAAGTGCGACTCGAATGTCCTTCGCCACGTCGACTTCCAGGACACGACGATTCCGCACCGACTCATTGCAAAAATAGGCTCTACGAGCCGCGGAGTTGGGCCAGTAAACGCCGACAGTGCCACCAAACACGTTGCGTGACTTGGTCAACGCTTTAACACGATAAGAAAACTCGCGGCTCGGCTCAACTACAACATGCGCCATACCGGAGACGTGCTTCGCAAGCTGATCGGGCTTAACGAGGTGGCCGTCCTTGTAGCCAGCGCTGATGTAGACGATAGGAAGGGTGTTCCGAGCAGTTCCGAGGATCAGAGCCGCGGCAATCGGCTCATCTCCCGCCGAAAGCCTGAAGGGCCTGTCGGCGATCGGTATTTCACCATCCTCCCCTCCTCCGAGTGCCTCAAGGGCTTGGCGAATGAAATAGGGCTTTTTTGGTGGTGGCAGTCGAACTGCAGTGTGGAGGGCTTCACAGGTCACTTGGAGACTGAGAAGGTGCTTGTCCGGCGCTTTAAGGGTGACGATAGAAGTCGTCCATGCAAGGTCGTCCTCAGTCCGTTCATAACGAAGACCACCAATCTCATAGTCGGCAGCTAGAGCATGAGCCAGTTCAACTCGCTCCATACCAAAAGCGACCACACGCTCACTGTTCTGCGGAAGGTCTTGAAGGTCCGATTCGGGAATGCTCGTGTGGGGGCTGCCAGTTACCCACGCGCATGCGAGGCATAGGACCTCAGCAACGGAGTTCTTGGGGTCAATCGGGAACTCGGTCGAAAAATTGGCCATACGCTAGCCTGGTGGTGAAAGCCTCTGAGAAGCCGACCTTGGTCTTGACCGGCAAAAATAGCTTAAGGGACGAGCAGATCCGCGACTACGCGCAAGCTTACGGAATTATTGAGAAGTGAGACTTATTGGGCAATGCGGGACAACGAGAAGACAGGGACGCACACCGAACGAGCCCAAGTAGCAGGCGACCTCTCGAGGAGCGACTTACGCAGCCTCTTCCCTTACTTCCACCACAGCCAAGACCCGGACAGACAAAGCGGGCGCATACGTAAACGCGAAAGGCAGGAATCCGCGCTGTGGAGCGTGGACAGCGCTCGACGCGGTGGAGGTCCGCCCGACGCAATCCTGACTCTAGCGGCCATGCGCAGATCTGCTGCGTAGCACACCGCGCTAGTACTACGGCCGTACTTGAACTTTTCGCCGTAGCGCCGATAGTCGGCAAATGACCTGACTCGACAGAAGGCGCCATGGAAGCGACCGAAGTTCAGGCAGTACCGCCGCAAGTGCAGCACGAGGTGGCGCGGTGGGAGGCTCACTTGCAGCAGGTGAGCGAGGCGATCGGTGCGCGATTTGCGCGCTCGGAAGCGCGCACGCATGCAGCGGCCTATTTGCGCGGGCTGCTGGGGCCGGTGCAGCGCAAGAACGGGTGGCAACTGGCGGAGGCGGCCGGCGATGCCACGCCGGGGGCCATACAGCACTTGCTGAGTCGCTCGGTGTGGGATGCCGACGCGGTGCGAGATGATCTGCGCGACTACGTCGTGAAGCACCTGGGGCAACGCCAGGCGGTGCTGGTGGTCGACGAAACGGGCTTTCTCAAGAAGGGCCGGCACTCTGCGGGCGTGCAGCGTCAGTACAGCGGCACGGCCGGGCGCATCGAGAACTGCCAGATCGGCGTGTTCCTGGCCTATGTGAGCGAGCAGGGTCATGCCTTTATCGACCGCGAGCTTTACCTTCCCAAGAGCTGGACCGACGATCCTGATCGCTGCCGCAAGGCAGGGGTGCCACCCGAGCGGGCGTTCGCCACGAAGCCGCAGATCGCACAGCGCATGCTGCAGCGAGCCTTGCAAGCTGGGCTACCTTTTGGGTGGGTAGCCGGCGACGAGGTCTACGGCAATGACCGCAGCCTGCGCGTATGGCTGGAGCAGAACCAGCGCCCTTATGTCATGGCGATTGCCTCCAATAGTTATGTGATGCGCGAGAGCACGCGCAACCAACATGCGGCGACTGCCTCGCAGGACATCCGGGCATCGCAGTGGCGGCGCCTGTCGGCCGGCGACGGCGCCAAGGGCCCCCGTTTGTACGACTGGGCGTGGCTGCCCCTGCTCAGCTGGGGGACCGCCCTGCAGCGTGGGCTGCTGGTACGCCGCAGCCTGGGTGAGGCGGCTGAACTCGCCTACTACGCCGTCTACGCCCCCTTCCATACCCCGCTGCAGGTCTTGGCGCACGTGGCTGGCAGACGCTGGGCCATCGAAGAGTCGTTCGAAAACAGCAAGCAACTCGTTGGCCTCGACCAGTACGAGGTGCGCAGTTGGACCGGCTGGTATCGGCACATCACATTGGCCCTGTTGGCCCATGCCTGCCTGAGCGTCCTGCGCGCCAACGCCATCCAGCTGGACTTCAAAAAGGGGGGCGCGGCCGAAAAGGAACGCTCTTCGCTGCAGGCCTTCAAGGCACACAGGGGGTTACGTGCCGCTGACCGTCCCCGAAGTGCGGCGTCTTCTTGTGGCGCTGCTGCGCCTTCCTGCGCCACCACCTGCACACGCCCTCGCTTGGTCGTACTGGCGCCGACACCATCAGGCTCGTGCTAAAGCCTGCCACTGGCGTCGAAGGCGACGCAAGAAACTACGACTGTAGTATTAGAGGCACGGCCCGGTTGCAGCCACGAGCCCGTTCACCGAATTCAGGAGAAGTGAGACTTTTTGGGCAGTGTGCGAAAAGCGGAGCCCATTGAAGCAACCAGCGATTTCCGCCTTCGAGCAGCCCCGCGCTTGCGGGAGACGAAGCGCGCAGCTTCTTTCCTATACTTCCACCGCTGCAAGACCCGATCAAAGCGGGCGCACACATCAACGCCATAGGGAGGAATAACGTGAGTAGCATCGTCATCGTCAGCCCGGTCGATATCCCGGACTCCGAACTTCTCTTCGACGAGGAAGAGACCCAGCAGATCCTTCGGTTCTTCTGGCCCGACTTGCGCAGCAGGATCGACGGCATGGAAGTCACCCACAGCGTCCGGCGCTTTGCACAGCAGATCCTGATCGCAGGCATCGACTCCAGCTACGCCCTCGGTTTCATGCAGACGCTCATGGAGACTTTCGCTCGGCCGCAGGCGGGCTTCAAGGGCCTCCTCAAAATGGGGAAGAAGTTGGCCCAGCGCTACATGAAACACTGGTGGAAACACGCCAAGCAAAGCGATCTGGAGAACCCGCGCGTCGCGGAGGCGGTCCGCCGCGCCATCGCCTACAACTTCAGACAGAGCATCGACATGGTCATCAACGAGGTCAACGCTCGGCCTATCCTCGCGCCTTTTCAGGTGGCCGGGACTTTCACCGTCTTCTGGGGCAGCGCGTGAGCAAGCGCCTCAAGATCTTGACCTTGGTCGTCATCGCCGGCCTCGCGGCTGGCGGTGCTGCGGGCGTTGTCGAGCTGAAGCGTACCGATGCCCTCATCCTTCAGGGATGCGCCGACACCGGCAGGCCGGTGGTCTCCGCGGTCTGCGACTGGGGGCTTTACCGCTTCCACCCCACCGCCGAAGAGGTGGCGTCGATGAATCGCACGGCCGGCGCGATGTTCCCATTGCAGCGCGAAAGCGAGACCGAAGCAAGGCGGCTGCTGAAGCACTATCTCGGCGCCGGGTTGGACATCAATGCCGTCGATGAGCGAATCCCCGTCAAGTGGACGGCCCTGCACGCCATGGCGTCGGAGCCCAACGCGACCGCTGTGCGCATCCTTCTCGAGAGCGGAGCGAAAGCAGACCTTCGCGACGCGAAAGGCAGAACGCCAGCGGATGTGGCTCGTGAACGTGCGCAGCGGAACCCGCAGGAGGGCCACGACAAGGTGCTGCAACTGCTCGAAGCAGCGCAGCGCCCGGCTGCCCAGTGACCCGGCCGGGCAGTCCACCGCCCATCCGCTGAGCCAGTGCATGGAAAGACGACACCTCGTTTCTTCAGCGCCTCAAGGGGCTGGCGGCGAAGGCCGTGGCGGAATGAGCGCAGCGCAAGAGAGAAGCATGAGGACCGGGCTGTCGGTCAAGAGCCTTTTCATCGCTGTCGCCGCCGTTCTGAACGAAGGCGAAGGCCTGCTTCAACCGCTCCAGGAAGTGCCGCCCGAGGTCACCGAGGAGGAGCACTTGTCGGAACGCGTGATGGACATCGACCGCGCGCTGGCGAGTTGGCGGATGCCTATGAGGCCCGCCGCATCGAGGAGCCTTCGTATCCGGACTTCGGGACGCTCGCTGCGTCGGTCTCTGCGGAGTGAAAATCCGTTCAAGCCATGGAGACCTCACCGGGCAGCGCCCGAACGAATCACGCCCGGGCTCCGCTTGGCAGCAGCCCCCACCCTCACAGTACTTCGAATGATTGACCGAGTTGTCCTTGCTGGCCCGAAGGCCCGCAGAATCCTCCATCTGGCCTTGTTCCAACTGGTCGGCTATGTTGTCCTTGCCGGCGCGGCGATCGCAGCGGAGCCGTACTCCTGCAAAGGAGGCGGCACGGCCTACTTCTGGCTGGGCATCGTCTTCCTGCTCGCTGCGACCGCAGCATGGGCGGTCTGGGGCAGAGAGGCGCTGCGCTGGTGGCTGGCCCTCGTATTGCCCGTCCAGATGGCACTCACCGTCGTTGCATGGGCCTACTTCTACGACGCAGCCGGCATTCAGTTCATGTGCCGATTGTTTTGAGGCGCGTCGTCGCCGCTGATCATCCGTTTTTTTTGACGACGCCAAGGCCCGGCATTCAGGTCCTCGCATTCCCGCATGGAAACAAACCGACAGCTCTCAATGTTCCGACCGGTCTCGACGGTCGGCAGTGCGCCCGGAACCGGCTATTTGGCGCCGCGCGTGAAGGCACCCTCCAGTGCCGCCGCAACGCGGTCCGCGTATCTGCTCTTGTGTCGCTGCTGCTGCGCGAGCAGATCGGCGAGCGAAGTGGTGTCTGGCCCCGGTTCCAGCCGCAGGTCGGGTAGGCCGAGCCGGTAGATCCAGATGTCGTTGTCTTCAAAGTCATCGCCGCAGACCGGTCCCCGGTAACGAAGGTGGGCCCACTCAATAGAGGGGTGGCCATCGATATGCAAGCCGGCCCCGTCGACATTCACCCGCACATTCGGCTTTCGTGTTCCAGGCCGCAGCTTCAGATAATGCTGGACGACGACCTGCTCGGTGCATGCCATAAAGACGATGGCCAAGACCAGGGAGACGAGGAAGGCCATCACGACAACGATGCCGCCCAGCACCGCGCCCCAGCGCGACTTGTCCAGAGAGGCGGCGGCGTCGAACGCCCACAGGGGCAAGACGCCGGTCAAGCAGCAGAGGACAATCCCAGCGACCTGGGCAAAGGACCGTGTCCGCATCAGTCCTTGCGTCTGCTGTTCGACCGTGAATCTCATGGCGTCGATTGTCGGTCCCCGCGGCAGCCGAGCGGTGCGGCGGCCTCCTCCCTGCCTGGGGGATAGACGCCTTGCCCCGATGCACCTCAAGGACGCCCCGCATCCGTGCCACCACGTCACACACAAAAAATCGGACAGGCCCGGACGTCGACTCACGACCCTGAAGCTACATCCGCTGTCCGGATCTCGCCGCCCAGAAGCTGTCGCTCGGACTCCTGTGCTTCACATAGCTAGCATGGGCCTACGCACCGCGCCGCCCTTTCCCCCACCCTGATCAACCGCTCCTTCAGCTCCACCGGCTCCAGCACCTCGAAATCCACATCGAACGCCAGCAGCCAGTAGCTCAGGTGGTCGAGCGCATGGGCGCCGCATCGCAGCAGGCAGCGCTCGTCATCGATCGCTTCGAGCAGGCCGTAGGCTGCCGGGATGCGCTGGGCCATCACCTCGCGGGGCGCGTGCAGCACGATGCGCGCTTGGGTGGGGTACGGCGACACGGCCAGTGAGCGAGAAACAAAGGCCTTGAGGTCGCCGCCTTCCGGGCCTGCGCGCGGGGGGAAATGGGCACCGGTGGTGGCGGGCGGCTGGATGCGGTCGAGGCGGAAGGTGCGCCAGTCTTCGCGCCCGCGATCCCACGCTACCAGGTACCAGCGGCTGCCGGTATGGACCACGCCTTGCGGGTCCACCCAGCGCTCGCTCGCGGCGCCGCGGATGTCGGTGTAGCTGAAGCGCACGCTGAGCTGGTCGCGGCAGGCACTGGCCAGGGCGGCGAGCAGGGTCGCGTTGATCACCGGCCCGATGCTGTCGAGCGGGGTGATGGTGGTGCGCAGAGCGTCGGCGCGTTTGCGCAGGCGAGCGGGCATCACCTGCTCGAGCTTCACGACGGCGCGCAGGGCGGTCTCTTCGATGCCGCCCACCATGCCCGAGGCGGCGGTGCGCAGCGCGATGGCCACGGCCAGCGCCTCGTCGTCGTCCAGCAGCAGCGGGGGCAGCGCCTGGCCGGGGCGGAAGGCGTAGCCGCCGGCCACGCCGCTGCTGGCCTCGATGGGGTAGCCCAGCTCACGCAGGCGGTCGATGTCGCGCCGCAGGGTGCGGGGATGGACCTGCAGCCGCTCGGCCAACTCGGCGCCGGTCCAGTGGCGGCGGGCCTGCAGCAGCGAAAGCAGGCGCAGCAGGCGGGAAGACGAGGTGAGCATGCGCCGCACTCTAGCTCACATCGAGGGCGGAATCTGTCCGCAATGCTGCGTACAGTGAACCGCATCAACAACCCACCCGTGACGGCCCCGTCACTCCGCCTAAGGAGAGCCCCATGCCCCAGCCCCAATCCATCGTCCTGTACTGGCACCCCATGTCGAGCGCCACGCCGGTGGCCTGCGCGTTGGCCGAACTCGGCGTGCCGCACCAGCGCGTGAAGGTCGACATCAAGGCCGGCGGGCAGCACAAGCCGGAGTACCTGGCCCTGAACCCGAACGGCAAGGTGCCTACGCTGACGGTGAATGACGCGCCGATGTTCGAGGCGCTGGCGATCCAGCTCTGGCTGGCCGAGGAATACGGCGTGGCGAAGGGCCTGTGGCCCGCCGCCGGCACGCCCGCGCGACTCCAGGCAATGTCGTGGTGCGCCTGGGCCTACGTGACCTACGGCGCGGTGCTGGTGCGCCTGCAGGTGGCCACGATGGGCGACGAGGCACTGCGCAGTGCGGCGCACGCCGACGCCGCGCGCGAGGGGCTCGACGGGCTGCTGCGCCTGCTGGACGAGCGGCTCGCGGCGCAGCCGTGGATGCTGGGTGCGGGGTACTCGATGGCCGACCTGCTCGTGGCCTCGGTCATCGGCTACAGCGTGTTCATCGGCGCACCGGTGGCCAAGCATGCGCATGTGCAGGCCTGGCTGGGCAAGGTGCAGGCGCGGCCGGCGATGAGCGTCGAGGGGTGAGGGGCGGCAGCGCAAGGGGGTGGCATTTGCCACCCCTTCAGCCCCCCTGCGGCGCCCGCCGCGCATCGACACGCCACCCAAGGCGCCCAAGCCCACGAGCGCGCCCCACCACCAGCCAGCCGCGCCGCAGCGCCGCGTTGGCCTCGATCTCGAGCGGGTCGGTGACGTGGGCAGCGTGGCCGCCAAGTGCGTCAACAGCGATTGCAAGGTCGTATCCCGGACTCCGAGCTTCTGATCGACGAGCAAGAGAGCCAGCAGATCCTTCGGTGCTCCTAACCCGACTTGCGCAGCAGGATCGACGGCATGGAAGTGACGGTGTTCAGACTTGCCGCGGCGCTTCATATTCAGCCGCACCAGACGGTGAGGCTGAGAGAGGCGGAACTTTCGACGGGCCGGGGTGGGCGGGACGCTCAGTCCCTTCTACAGTGTTTGTTGAGCGATGCAGGACCATGTCAGTCCTCGCTCGGCTGCCGGAACCGCCGCCATTTCGCCACCGCGAAGGGCTTGAAGCTGGCCGGGGCGTGGTTGTAGGCCTTGTCCACCCACATCGGCCCGTCATAGTGGCCGCCTTGGTCGTTATCGTCGACGCCTGTCCACTCGGTGCCACCTCGCACCGGGAACTTCTTGCCGTCTTCGACCAGGAACAGCTTTTCGTCGATAAGGTCCAGGCCACCGTTGCACGCCAACCGGTAGACGAAACTCACTTCCCCGATGCCATTGCCGTCCAGGTCGGTGACTTCGAGGGAGTCGATCTCGAAGAAGCTCGTCAGGTCGAGATCACAGTCTTCCAGGCCGTCTTCCACCTTCCAGACACGCCGTAGCGCCTGCTGCTCGACGCGATAGCCAAACGCATGCAGGCCGGCGCTGGTTCCCTCCTTGCCGCGTCGCAGCGACTGGGAGAAGACAGCCAGGTTCCTGCCCCGGATGTCGCTCCACTCAAAGGCCGCAACCACCTTTCCCTCGGCTTTCAGCGCGGCAGGGAGGTCGGCCTTGGACAGCTTTCGGTAAGGCAGGGCGGCGGCCTGCGCGTTTCCTGCCGCACATGCGAGCCAGGCAGCGCTCAGAAGCGCCAGAAAGGAAAGGACGGCTTTTTTCATTCGTTGACTGCGTGGCGAGGACCGCTTGGGACCGCGGTGAGCGAGGATACGCGAGAATCCTGGGCCGCTCACCAGCACATGCCACCTTGTGGAACGGCAGCCAATGCTACGACCACTGCTACTTCAATGAACCCGGGGTGAACTACCGGATGGACCGGGCCAACTTCTGGAGCTTGCGATGATTCACCGATGGCTGATCTCCGCCCTTCTCCTGGCCGCCTCCCTCTGCGTCCAGGCCAAGGACCAGCCCGGCACGTCCCCCCAAGCGGCTGAACGCACTTATGGCCAGAACTTCAAGGACATCGTGCTGGCGACCTGTATCGCCACCGCCTACCGCAAGGAGCCGAACGCGGCGGCGGATGCAGGCAGCAGCGTCAGCGCCCTGCGGGACTGGACCTACTACGACATGGAAAACAGCCCCGACGCGATCAAGTCGCTGGTCGATGCCTATCTGGCCCGGGACTATCACAACCCACTGGTGGCACCGGAGGTGAAGGACGTCAAGTTCGACTTGCTGAAGTGCCTGGACCTGTATCACAGCAAGGAGCTGGCCGCGCAGGCAAAGCGGTTTGTCCAGAAACCGAACCGCACCTATCGGCAAGACCATCCGCCGAGGCGCTGAACTTTTGGATTTGGAGGCTGGCGATCTTCAGGCCTCTCTCATCGGATCACGTTCCCTCATGAAGGCCACCCGTCTCACACGGTGAACTCGACCGTCAAGACGTCACCCGGCGTACCCGTGGGATAGCCGCCGGGCGCGCGGAGGATAGTTCCCACCGCGCTATTTGAGAACGTCTCGGCGTAGAACTGTGCGGCATCCAGGGCGGTGCCGTCATACCAGAGACAAATCGTGTTCTTGTTGATCATCTTCGTTCTCCCATTCATGATCGAGGCGTGCAATCCACCATGCAGGCCCCAGTCCTGGGTAACCGGCGTTCCTCATCGTGGCGACGCCGCCGCGCGACGGCTGCTCGTGCGTCTTGCGCATTCTCAAGGCATCACGGCAAGGCGCACTGTATTCTGCAGTGCGAGTCCTGTTGTAGATACCGCCTGTCCAGAGAAAAAACGCGCAAGTGCAGGTGCGATCCCTTGTAAGCCCGCGTGTCGTTCGCGCTCTATCTAACGCACTGCAAAATCACGCCCATGGTTCACTCGCGTCCGCTTCGGCATTGGACGGTCTTCGTGGCGGTGTTGGCACTGCTGCTCAAGGCCGCGGTGCCCCTGCTCGCGAGTGCCGCGGCGTCGCTGCAGGGAAAGTCGCTTGCCGACATCTGCAGCGTCTACGGCGTGCGAACCGTCGCGCGGCAGACGGCGGAGTTTAGCCATGACGCCTCCGCGCCCCACCCTCCTCACGAAGACGGCAACGATTCGGACGACGGCTCGCATCCCGCCGGAGCGCACAGCGGAGACCACTGTGCCCTGAGCGCGCTGGCAGCCCTCGCGCCGCACGATGCCGGCCCGATCGACCTGCCGGCCGCGACAGGCGAGGCCGAGCCTGCCGAGACCCGGGCCTCCGACTCGATCCCGAATGCAACGGCCGCCTGGGCCGCGCGCTGGTGGCACGCACCGCCAGCGTCGGTGTTAGCGCGCGTCATGAACCTCACGGACAAGCGCTACGCCGGCAGCGCATCGGTCTCATCGAACACGCCGGTCTATTCGCCCGCGCTGCCGCGGGCCTACAACGCAGGACTGGAGGCGACATGGTGACGCGCGCGTTGACCCTCGCAGTGCTCGCGCTGTCGATCGCGATCGCGACGCCAGCCCGTGCGCAGCAGCACGCGGGGCACCAGCACCGCAAGCCGGCAGCGTCGCTGGCCATCAGCGCCGGCTTTGCGCCGACTGGAGACCTGTGGATCGTCGGGCTCGATGCGCAGCGCAAGCTGTTCATTCAAACCAGTGCCGATGCCGGGCTCAGCTGGTCGCCCCAGCGTCACATCGCGACGGGCGACGACACGCCGGCTGCCGAGGGGGAAGCGCGCCCGAAGCTCGCGTTCGGACCCGACGGTTGCGTTGTCATCACCTACACGCAGCCGCTGTCCAAGCCGTACACCGGGCTGATCCGCATGTTGCGCTCGACCGACGGCGGACGCACGTTCTCGGCGCCCTTCACGGTACATCGCGACCGGCAGGTCATCACGCACCGCTTCGACGCGGTCGCCTTCGACGCGCGCGGCACACTGCATACGCTGTGGGTCGACAAGCGCGACCTCACAGCGCTTCGCGCCCGGGGCAAGAGCGACTATCGCGGCGCCGCGATCTACCGCAACGAGTCGAGCGACGGCGGGAAAACCTTCGGACGCGACTTGAAGCTCGCGGACCACAGCTGCGAGTGCTGCCGCATCGCACTCGCGCCGTCTCCCGATGGCGGACTGGTCGCGCTGTGGCGGCACGTCTTCGCACCCAACGAACGGGACCACGCGTTCGCTCCGGTCGGCTCGGCATCGAGCAGGGGTCCAGCGCGTGCGACCTATGACCATTGGGCGATCGATGCCTGTCCGCATCACGGGCCAGGCCTGGCGGCGGCACAGGGCGGCGGCTACCACGCGGTATGGTTCGGCGAGAGGGACGGCGTCGCCGGCGTCCGCTATGGGCGCCTGTTCCCCGACGGCACCCCGCGCGGCGAGCCGGTGAGGCTGCCCGACGAGGCGGCGGAACATGCCGACGTGCAGAGCATCGGCAGGAAGGTCGTGATCGCCTGGCGCAGCTTTGATGGACAAGCGACGCGCTGGCGTGTCTGGGTCTCGCACGACGACGGCCGGAGCTTCACGCTGCGCGATCTCGGTCGCACGACCGAGGACAACGACCATCCGCGCCTCGCACGTCGCGGGCAGGACATCTTCGCGCTTTGGCGCACCACGGAAGGAGTGAGAGTTGAACGTGTGGCTCCGTAACTTGATGGCGATGCCGGCTGCGGCCCTGCTCGCGGCAGGTGCGTGCGCCGCACCGCAGAGCGTCGAGGCCTTTGATGCTCAGACGTGGTCGGCACTGCAGGCCACCCTCGACAAGCCGGCTGCCGTGGTGTTCACGACGACGGACTGCGTGTACTGCCCAAGGGTCCTCCGGAATCTGGCCCGGGAGATCGGCCAGCGCAAGTTGAACGCGTCGTTGATCGCTGTCGTGATGGATGTGCCGCCCGGCGAAGTGGACGACCGGCTGCTGCGCGATCCTCACTACCGGCCAGCCGATCGGCTGCTGGCCTTTTCCGGGCAGGCGCCGGCGCTTCGCTACAAGGTGAACCCCGCTTGGCGCGGCATGACGCCGTATGTCGTGTTTCTCAAGCCAGGCTTGCCGCCAAGCTCGGTGACCGGACAGCCTTCGGCCCGGAGCATCGAGGCCTGGGCCAACGCGCGTCCCAAGCAGGAACCGTGAGGCCGGGTTTCCGTCTCGGTTTCCGACGGGGCCTCACCGGGCTTCAACGCGCGAGCTTTGCCGCCTCTTCGACCAGGAACGCCACCAACTTCTTCAGAGCCGCCGACTGATGCAAGCGGCTCGGATAGACCGCGAACACGCCCGGGCTGAAGCCGTGGTACCGGTCCATCAGCTGCACCAGGGTGCCGTCCGCCAGCGACGCTTGAACCAGGGCGCGGGGCACCAGCGCAGCACCCAGTCCGGCCTTCGCGGCGGCGATGAGAGCGCCCATGCCGTTGGCGGTGAGCTTCGCTCGAACCGGCACGGAGGCGGTGCCGCGCGGCCCGGCGAGTTGCCATGTCGCGTAGCCATTGCGGCCGCGTGAGGCAAGGCAAGGGTAGGCGGCCAAGGCCTTGGGGGTGCGAGGAGCGCCGTGCCGGGCGATGCAGGCCGGGCTCGCGACCACGATGAGACGGCTCTCGGTCAACTGGCGGGCAACCAGGTTTGCATCGCGCACCACCCCGGCTCGCACAGCCAGATCCACACCGCTCTCGATCAGGTCCACCTGTTCGTCCGACAACAGAAACTCCAGGCTGATGCCTGGATGCTCCTCCATGAAGTGAGCCATCCTGTCGGCGAGTCCCAGCGAGAAGAAGTCCGAGGGCACCGTCACGCGCAAGTGCCCGCGAGGCTCTTTCGCCTGGCTGCTGACTTCCTGCAACTGCTGCTCGAGCTGCGCCAGGGCGACCCTGGCGCCCGTGACCAGCTCGCGGCCCGAGGAGGTCAGGCCCAAGCTGCGCGTGGTCCGTTGCAGCAAGCGAATACCGAGGTCCCGCTCCAGGCGCTGGACCTGTCGACTCAGCGTGTTCGGCGGCACCTGTCGTTCGCGCGCGGCTGCAGCAAAGCTGCCGGCTTCGACCACGTCGAGCAGCGTCTTCAACGTGTTCAGATCGATATTTGATTGCTTCATCTGATGTACGAGTGTGAGACAAATTCACTCACTATTCAAATGAATAGCTCATGACTACGATCTTCACCGGACATGATGAATGGAGCAAACATGTCGAGCAAGTCGGGCAAGCAGGTGGTGATCTTCGGTGGTGGGCTGGCAGGGGTGCAGCTTGCCAGGGACCTCGCCCAGGACATGAAGGTGGTACTGGTCGATCCGAACGACTATGTCGAAGTGCCGATGGCCGCGCCACGCAGCCTGGTGGACCCGGCATTTGCCGACGATGCGCTGATCCCCTATTCCTTGGCACTGCCCGAGGTCACCCATGTGCGAGGCAGATTGATCGAGATGGGTGCGAACGCGGGCGAGGTGCTGGTGAGCGACGGGCAGCGAATCAGCGTTCGCGGTGACGTCCACGTCTTGTGCACGGGCAGCCTCTATGCCAACGCGCTGATGCGCTCGTCCGGCGCGACCCTGGAGGAGCGCAAGCGCCTGTATCGGCAATACAGCAGTGTCATCCAGGCCGCGAACCGTGTCCTGATCGTCGGTGGCGGGCCGATCGGCGTTGAAGTTGCGGGCGAGCTCTCGGAATCGCACCCCGGCAAGTCGATCATCCTGCTGGAGTCCGGCCGGCGCCTCCTGCCCGGCACGTCCCTGATGGCCGCGCAGCACGCCGCGTCGGTGCTGGCATCGCGGGGCGTTTCCATCCTCTTCGGGGAGCGGCTGCAAGCCGCGACGACGGCGCCCGACGACATCTTTGCAGGCCCGGGCATAGCAACGACCAGCATCGGTCGCAAGATCGGCTACGACCTGCTGGTCTGGTGCACGGGCGGGCGGCCCAACACCGCCTACATGAAGCCGCTGCTTTATGCGGCGCTGAACGAGCAAGGCCGCGTCCGCGTGAACCCGGACCTGCGTGTCGTCGGGCACCCGGCGCTGTTTGCGCTCGGCGACATCACCGACCTGGACGAGAACAAGATGGCCTGGCATATCGACGGCCAGGTGCGTTGCGCTGCCGACAACATTCGGCGGATCATCCAAGGGGGCCGCGCGGCGTTGGCGCTGAGCACATACAAGCCGCAAACCGGCAATCCCAAGATGGCGGTCACGCTTGGCAGCCAGCAGGGCGTGCTGCATCTCCCCTTCCTCGGCGTGATCCGCTCACCATGGTTCACCCGCAAGGCGAAGGCGGAGCACATGCTGGTGCCCAGATACCGACGATTGATGAATGTCGGCTAGGTGTTCAGTCCCGGATCATCGACCCCTCCATAGACTGCAATGGCAACGGCACGCGAGCTAGCCGTGAAACTGCGCCTCCACGGGTTTCATCCTGCTGGCGACGAGCTTGCTGCCGGCGTCTCGGCCGCTGAGTTTGACGATTTCGAGCGCGCGGTGGGCGTTTGAACGAGACAGGGAGCGAAAGGCTCCTGAGCTGGGATGTGGCGAGCCCGAACCGGAGGACGTCATCCGGCGCTGCTATTTCAATCGCCGCTGGATGCCGATCGCCTGCGACATCACTGGGTGCTACACCATGGTCGATACCGACCCCGGCCCCGCCGGCGTGGCCGGGCAATTGTTCATCCACGACAACGGCGGGGGCCGTCACCCGGGTTTGCCAACAGCCTCTCGTGCTACTTCGACCAGCTGATCTACTGCCTGGATGCCGATGTAATCTTCGCGGAGAACGGGGAATGGCGCAGCCGGACGAGCGGCGAGGTGGTCGGACACCTTGGCTCCGAGATTGAGCGGTTCAAGGCGAAAAATCCATAGGCGCTGGGTGCGGCGATCTTCAAAGACTTGATCTGCGAGCAACAGCGGTGGCAACGACCGCTGGTCGATCCACCCGTTTGTCTCGGCGTTTCAGAGTGAGCGTGAGGAGGCGCTGCCAAACCCCGGCGGCGCGCGCCCGGCTGCTTCAACGCCGCTTTGCCGCCGGCGCGAAGCGGATCGAGCGCAGGATGTCGCGCAGCTGGGCGAAGTCCTGATAGTAGCCGACCGAGTCCCCCAGGACGGCGTTGCGGCCGTCGGAACCAGCGAACATGAGGCAAGTGCCTCCAGCGGCATGGAAGCCGGTCTCGGCGTCGCCGACGCCGCAGATCTGGGTGGCCACCATGCCGCTCCAGCCGGGGCCGAACATCCAGTCCACGGGCGACGGCTCTTGCATGCCCGCCGAGCGCATCCAGATGCCGTCGTCGCCGGGGCTGAAGAACCGCTCGTCAGCCGCCGCGGGCAGCGTGCCCGGTTTGGCACAGAGCTGCAGCGTGTACTCCTCCTCCTTGCTTCTGCCGGGCTCCTCCAGGGCAACGCAGTTGCCGGCGCGACGCGCGTGCCAATCGGCCGGATAGGAAAAGGAGAACGTCGGCATCCGGAACACCCTGCGGGCCGGCGGCGTGGCGCGGGTTTCGGCGGTCGCGTCCAGCGTTTTGTCGCTGCGGCAGGCCGCAAGCGGCCGCGCTTGCGGTGCCTTCGCAGACACGACGCGGTGCGTGGCCAGGTCGACCTGCACGGTGAGGCAGGCGCAACCCGTCTCGCCGTCCCCCGTCGTCACCTTCCGGTCGGGTGCGAAGCTGGCTCGCCAATCGCCTGTGGCGCGGTGCTCGCCGCCGCGCGCGAGCAGCCAGTCGCCGTCGCGATCCAGCAGTACCGCCTCGCCCGTGCTGCGTTGCTGTAGCCAGCCGCAGCGGCGCTGATGGTGCGGGGCGGCTGCTGCGGCGTCCGGATCCGCTTCGGGCACGGTGGCGGTACAGGCGAGCGGGAGGGCGGCGAGAGCCGTCAAAAGGAAACGGACGAGGGAGGCAGTCATGCGTGGCTGCGGGGCTCACCGGACGCCTTCGGCGGTACGTGCATTGTCTCGGCACACTGCCAGCGGCGCGTCATATGTCGTCGCCATGTCGGCAAGCGTCAAAGCGCTGCAGGGCCAGACCCAGGAAAGCAAGCGAGTGGCGGCGCGCCCCGGCTATCGAAAAGGCGGATTATGCATGTCCTTACAAAACCGATTCCATCCTATTCATATAGTGGCTTCGGCTCGGCAAGGGCATGCCGCAGCCTCACCAATAACCAATCAACTCACACGGGGAATCACATGTCATTGAAGAAGACCGTTCTCGCAGTGGCTGCTGCCGCTGCCGTGCTCATGCTGCCTGCGCTGTCGCAAGCGCAAGAGTATGGGGTGATCGAAGTGGACCCATATATCGGTCAGTCCGGATCGTTTGGGTGGACGTGGTACCCCGAGTACCCGGCGCAGCCGGAGGCCAACAGTTGGCGCCTGACGACGGGGGCGCAGTCCCAATGGATTCTGTTCGAGATGCAGGACAGGAACTACGCGGGCGACAATTTCGAGAACATCACTCTCAACGGGGTTCGGTTGCCCTGGGACGAATACATCCGCGGCGTGGGCGACAAATTTGACATGGGGCCTCATGTGCGACACGCGGAGGGCCGGGTCAAGCTGCTGCTAGCAGCCAACAGCGCCTACACGATCGAGTTCACCGCCACGCCCTGTCGTCAGGGCTGCGAATATGGTGGCAGCGGCAACTACCAGTTCACACCACTCGCGGCCGTTCCGGAGCCGCAGACCTATGCGCTGATGCTGACCGGCGTGGCTGCTTTGCTGGCCCGGCGCAAGCTCCAGCGCGCGCCGCGCGACTGACATCGGCCTGCACGTCGCGGCGCGGCTGCTCTAGGGCGTGCTTGACAAGATCGCCTTGAGCCAGCCGACGCACCGCTCGACGACATTGCGACGGCGACGCCCGCCCGGCTCGGCCGGGCGGCGATCGGCAGCCCGAGGTTCAGGCGCCTCCCTTGCGACGACGCGACGCCCCCCGTGCACGCAAAGCGCCCAGGACCGACAAGCCCGCCAGCAGGGTGGCGGTGGTGGCCGGCTCCGGCACGGCGGGAGCGACGCCTGCGTAGAGGGTCGTCGAGGTCGACAAACTGACCAGCAAGTTCACGGGACGGGCCGACAGATTGTCGAAGGTGAAGGAGAACTCACGCTCCTCCCGGAATTCCGTGCCGGCGGTGAGGTCGCGGGCATACAGCGAAACCAGGCCGACCTCCTCGCCTTCATACCGAAGGCTTGCCGACGCTCCGATGCTGCTGTGGTCGCAGGCAGTCACGCAGTTGAGGGAGGCGTGCGCGACGCCGCTCAGCGTGAACGAGGAAAAGGGCGACAAGGTCAGCCAGGTGAAGGTGTGGGCGTGCGGATAAGCGCTTTGGCCCGTCTGCTCCAGCGTGGCCTCCGCCAGCAAGCTGTCCGGTCCTGCGGTCACGCGCTGATGGTCGAACTGCAGATCATCAGGGCTCAGGAACACGTCGTTATCGACCTTCGGCCCGCTCTGCGCATAGTACCCGGTCAGATACCAGCTGCCGCTGCGGCCTAGGGTGAAGCCGGCTTCGATGCCGTCGTCGGGGCGCAAATCGGCAACGCTCATCGTCAGGTCGGTGACGGAGGTCCGGCCCGTGACGGCGGGCACCGCTGCAGCGGCCGACGCCGCGAGGCTGGCAACCGCGGCAAGCAGCACAGGGGTGAAATGCTTCTTGAACATGCTGAACTCCTGGAGATTGAGGCAGGCGCGCACGGCATGCCATTCCGGCGTGTCGAGGCCGCGCGCAGCGTGAGCGTGAAAAACCAAGCGGCCGTGTCAGTGCGAGCCGGCGCCAGCCTTCGACCGCCGGCGGGCGGCGACCAGCAAGCCCAGGCCGCCGACCATCAAAGCCCAGGTCTCGGGCTCAGGCACCGCACCGACCTGCCCGCGCAGTTCATAGCTGGACTCGAAGGTCACATAGAGCCAGTCGTTGGTCGTGTTCGTGTAGCTCAGCGAGATCAGCTGGCTGCCGTTGTGCTTGACGCCGTCCGCCCACGAGAACTCGCCGCCCGCGGTCCCGGCCCGACCCCACAGCTGGTCGCGGGTGTAGTAGTTCGGCGTGGTCCACACCTTGAGTGCAAGCCACGGGCTGAAGTCAAAACTGGGGCAGGCGCCCTCGCCGCAGCTGGTGGTGAACTCCACGTCGTAGAAGGCGTCGGCCGAGAAGGTCACCCGGCTGTTGGGCGCAATCCGCATTCCCTCGGTGGGCCACACGTCGTTGGACCACACGCGCCTGCCTTCCGCACCATAGTGCCGCCCAGTAGCAGCAACATCGAGCGAGCTCTGGATCGTCTCGGTGGAAAAGTCGACGGAGGCGACCGTTTGGATGCCGAAACGGCCGTCGTCGTAGCGGAAGGTCCCCGGTCCACCATCGGCCGAGTAGTCAGGAGAGTAGACGCTGTGCGGCTGGACGCTGGTTTCGAAATCGGCGTAGCCACCGCGGTCCACCGCATCGGGCACATACGCGTCGTTGGGGTCGAGATCGGTGAAAGTGATCGAGATGTTGGACATCCCTGCGGTGACTTTGTCCGCGTGAGCGGCAGGCAGGAGGCAAGCGAGCGCCAGCCCGAGGACGGCTTTCTGAAGCATGAGCAAACTCCCTTTGATAGGTGGCGCCGATTCTGTGGGAGCCGAAAAATTGCAGGTGTGACTGATTGTCGGGGGATGCTTTCTCGCAACGTAGAGACCTATGCCGTGATGTCCGGCGGCATTGGCGACTTGCTAAGCGCTGATGCTCTCCGGGCCCGCCTGCTTGCGACCTGGATAGCCGCTGATAGGTGTCCGGGGAGACTATTTCAGTCTGCCCCGATGCACCGGGCACGATAGCTTGCGAAAGCTTGTCAAACACGTTCCAGGGGGACCCGCTCGCTTCGCTCTCAAGCGCTGCCGCTGTGCCGAGCCGCGTTGGCAAGTGCTCGGCCCCCCACCTGGGTGGGCGCGTGTCCTATCGATAACTGCAGCGTCCAGTCATAATTTGCAACACACACTGGCCGACCAGGCAGGTGATCACAGTCAAGACAACAACAGCGGCTGCGCCGCTTCAGGGTGAGGTTCTGATGGGGATGATGGTTTTGACGGCCGCGTGCCGTCGTGCCGCGGCTATTGTCGCGGTGGTGCTGCTGTCTGCCTGCGGCGGGGGCGGAGGCGGGGGCAGCAGCGATGAGACGCTGGCCATTTCGATGTCCTACAGCGGCGATGCCGAACTCTTCCGTTCCTCGATCATCGCGCCCACTTTCACGGGTTTGAACGGACATTCTCCGAGGTGTTCGCTGGGCTCGGGCCACTTGCCCGAGGGCATGACGCTGCGCAGCGACTGCGCGCTGGTCGGCACGCCCTTGGAAATGGGCTCGTTCAGCTTCGTGGTGCGTCTGGCCGCGTCGGGCGTGAGCAATTCAGTGGATCAGAATGTGGGCCTTCAGGTGTGGGGCCCGTCCTTGCTGTACACGTTCACCCACAGCGTCACCTATAGCTGGCAGGTCGGCGACGTGGTCAACCTGGCACCGATGAACGACTTCTGGAACCCCGACCCGGGGGTGACGGTCCAGTACAGCATCAGCCGGGGGGCATTGCCGCCCGGCCTGACCCTTCACCCGACCACCGGCACCATTTCGGGCACGGTCAGCGGCGCGGGCAGCCAGCAGTTCCGCGTGGCGGTCACGGTGACCGGCAACGGTCGCACGGTATTCCTCGAGCAGGAGCGGGACAACAAAACCTCCACCGGCTTCAGTGGCAGTGCCTACCCGTCGCAGGTCACCGCCTGGCTGGGCAGCCCGTTTGAAGTGTCGCCGGCGATCACGCCGATTCCCGGCGCCTTCTACGAGTACAGCATCGAGAACCAGACGGCGCCCGGAACGCCGTTGCCCGTCGGGCTGTCCCTGGACCCCGCGACCGGCCGCATCGCCGGCGTGGCGGAGCGGCCGCAGCCGCAACAGCGCTACGCCATCACCTTGCGCATCGACCTCAACGGCACGCAGAGTACCCAGACCTTTCTCGTCTGGATCGGGGGGGAGTCGCCGGTGGAGATCAGCTACGGCGAGCGCTGGAGTCCCCCCAACTCCGACTTCAACTGGTGGCCCGATATCCTCGGCAACGGGACGGAGTTGGCGGAGGGACTCGCCTACACCTTTGCCGTCAACCCGTTGGCGCCGTGGCCCCCGGGGCTCCTGCTCGACGCATCGACGGGCAGGATCACAGGCTCTGTGCCGAGCCTGTTCAACGGCGTGTTCTTCGTCGATGTGCGGGTCCAAACGAGCCAGGGACGAGTGTTCACCATCACGGCGCCGGTGACTCTGGAGGTCCGCAATCTCGACGAATGACCGGCCTGGGATCTCACGTTGACAGGAAGCTTCATGATGCGTCTCACCCTCTGTCTAGTGCTGCTCTCCGGCGTCCTCCTTCTCTTGAGCGCCGGCACTGACGCGAGTGGTCTTGACGTGGCGGCAGGCCTGAGTGCGCTGCTGGCAATCCGCACGCCGGCCAGCTTCGGCATGTCGGCATCAAGGTGCATAGGTGGCCGACCGCCCTGCTACCCCGCGCCGATGCCACGCACGCGCCGGCCTCCAGCCGGCACGACGAACCTTCAGGTGTTCGTCGTGGCACTGCGCGTCATCACCCGGCCGAGGCACGCCGGCGGCGCCATGCGGCCACCCCTATCAGGCCCAGGCCCATCAAGGCATAGGTGCCCGGCTCGGGCACCGCGGCCACCGTCAGGTCCACGAAGCCCTTGCCGTAGGTGAAGCTGTAGCGGTAGCTTGCGGGGTCGATGTTGCTGGCAAAGCTGTTGAACCGGCCGGTCATCGTGCCGTTCACCTCCAGGATGCGGAAGGTGCCGTAGGTGAGGCCATCGAGGAAGTTGAGGAAAACTTCGCCGCCGAGATCCACCGCACCGGCGATCACCAGCCGGTCGGCGCTGTCATCCAGGGCGACGTCGACCTCCATCGTGACGCCCTCGAAGCGGGTGTCGCCTTCGAGTCCGCCGATGCCGACGCGGTCTTCGCCGCCCGCGCCGATGACACCATCGGCCAGCAGGAAGGTCTCCGCCTTGGCATGCCCCGCGAGCCAGAACTCGGCCTCGGCGGCCGTCTGGACATAGCTCGTGGCGATCAGGTCGCTGTAGTCGTCCAGTCGGAGGCGGCCCCGGTTGTCGAGGGCGCCTGTGACCAGCTCGCTGTATCCCTTGGCGTGCAGGCTGCCGTCGTTGTTGAGGTCGCCCGTCGTCAGGCGCGCCTCGACCAGTTCCAGATGCCCGCGGCCCGTCAGGCCCGCGCCGCCGATCGAGAAGTCGTTGCGCGGCTCGCCCGTGCCGGGATCGTCGGGATGGACATACGCCGACAAGGTGACGCTGCCGTCGTTATGGAGACCTCCGCTGAAACGCGTGAAGCCCCAGTAGGAAATCTGTTCGACGAACAGCCGGCCGGTCTTGCCGACCACGAATTCCCCGGAGCTGCCGAAGCCGGACCCGCCCAGCCACAGGTTCATGCGCCCATCGACGCGGATGCGACCGCTGTTGGAGGCGGCATAGTCGCGGGTCATGCTCAGATAGGCGCCGGCCCCCTCGCGCACGTGCAGCTCGCCCGCGTTGTGCCACCTCCCGCCCGCTTCGTTGTGGTTGAACCCGAGCGTGCCTTCCTGCACATCGATCACACCGCGGTTCTCGAACAGGTAGTCCGCGTAGAGGTCGAGGGCGGTCGCCCCCGAGCCGGTCTTGACGTAGCGGCCGTCGATCTCGATGGCGCCGAAAGACCAGAGCCGGCGGTCCGGTTCGGTCGACTGGTCATGCAAGGTGCCGCCGGCACCGACGTGCAGGCCTCCGAGCACGGTGTCGAAACTGCCCTCCATATAGGTATCGCCCAACAGGTCCAGCTTCGTGTTGAAGTCGAGTTGGGTCGTCGCGCCGCTCAAGCGCGCGGTTCCCTGGACAGTGACCTTCCCGGACAGCATCAAATTCCCGCCCTTCAGGTCAAGCGATCGGACCGTCAGGTCCGCGATGCCGGAAAGCTCGCCGCCGGTCTGGGTGAGGTGGCCCAGCTGCGAGCCTGCGCCCTTCAGCTCCAGCGTGCCGCCGCTGACGGCCAGCCGGCCGCTGCCGAGCAGCTGACCCGCCTTGAAGTCGCCACGGCGCAACTCGGTGTCCGCCTCGCCGAGCAGTGCGCGCGACGCCAGATCGGCTGGCGCGCCGGCCGACCAGTTGCCGGGCAGATCCCAATAGGGCTGCCCGGAGGCGCCCGTCCACGACGTGTCCGCCGCGTGGGCGGCGCCGGCCAGAACGGCGGCCTGGGCGGCCAGCGCGAGCACCGCAAGACCTTTCGGGTGCGGGACGCGCGATGCCCGCCGGCGGGTGGGACCTTGCATGCGCGGCGTTTGGCCAGCACGGCTTCTCAACATGACTGCGACTCCTTGAGCTTGGATAGCCGCGAGCTTGGCTCATCGCATGTCAATGGAAATCATCAGATTGAAAGTAACCGTTGCGTGGATGGACACCGCAACCACTCAAACGACTCGCCACATGGTGAACGGCGCTGGATGGCCATGGGCCATCGAGGACATACAGGCACAGCCCGCGCGGCGCGGCCGAGATCTTTCAGGACGGCGCACTTCGGCGCAGCTCCGCCGGCGAGCAGGTGTCGGTGCAAGACGCCACGAAGCTGGCAAGGCTGCACTCGAGTTCGCGCAGTTCAGTGAGCTTGTTGCGCACCTCGTCCAAGTGCCTTTGCGCGATGTCACGGGCTTGGACGCAGTCGCGCTCCGCGCTGTCCGACAAGGACACCAGCGCCCGCACCTGCTCGATGGAGAAACTGAAGTCGCGGCAACTGCGGATGAAGGCCAGCAACTCCTGCGCGGCCGCATCGTAGATACGGTGCCCGCTGGGGCGCCGCTGCGCTGGTGGGATGAGGCCGATCTCCTCGTAGTAGCGGATCGTCGGCACGCTCACGCCCGTGCGTTCGGCCAACACGCCGATGGTCACGAGCCCTTCATGTTCCAAGTATTTCATCGCCCAGCCTTTGCGTCTCAAGTGACTTGAGGTCTTGGAGTTTGTCCACCGGGACATAGCTCCATCTTGAAGCGCTGTCCACGCAACCCTGTGGCTGCGAAAGCGGGCATGCAAAGGGTCGCCAGAACGATTATTGATGAATCAATCAATGGGATCTTTCAACATGCAAGACGCAGGCAACGCGACGCACTACGCGGTCACAGAAGCGGGTGCACCGTAGCGGTTGCGGCGGGGCGAAGCCCCCGCCCTCTGCTCCCCAAGGGCCGGCCACGGCAGCAGAGCAGCGACTCGCCTGGCGTCACGCGCTCAAAGCGCTGCACGTCCTTGGCCGGCACCCGTCGGCGGGGCCGAGACAGTCCACGTGTGCCGTGCAATGGTGGCAGCGACAGGGAGGCTCGATTCGTCATGCTCTCGCAGGCGTCTTGAGCAGACGCTCAGATCCCCGATGAGCACGTTGACCCAGCCAGATGCTGACGACGACAAGCAGGCCACCGGCCATCTGGAGCCCGGTCAGTGCCTGATCCAGGAACAACCAGCCCAGCAGCACGGCAGTCACGGGGCTGAGCAAGAGCAGCGGCGAAACCGCCGATGACTCCAGGCGTACGACCCCCCGCAACCACAGAACATAGGTCAGCGCCATGCCCACCAGACCGAGCCACATCAGCGCAAGCAGGTTGCTCAGGGTCGGGACGGGAATGGCGGGCTCAAGAAGGAAGACGACCGGAACCAGAAGAAGCCCACCCGCGGTCAGTTGCCACGCAGTCAATGTGAGCAGCGATACCGGCGGCTGCCACTTGCGGCTCAGTACCGTCCCGCAGGCCATCGAGGCGGCTCCAGCAAGCCCCGCCACGATGCCGATCGGATCGAGCGAGGCCTCCGGGGTCAGGACCAGCAGTGCCACGCCTGCGGCTCCGACCAGGGCAGCGACAACGGAGACCCGCCGGATCGGACTTGCGAGCACGAAGTAGGCCAGGAAAACCACCAGAAACGGCTGTACCGCTGACACTGTGGCGGCCACCCCGCCGGGAAGCCGGTAGGCCGAAATGAACAGCATGCTCAGGAAGATCGAGAAGTTCAGCGCGCCGAGCGTGAACGTCCGCACCCACCAGATGCCTCTCGGCAGTTGTCGGACGACCAGGAGCAACAGCAGCCCTGCCGGCAGTGCGCGCAGCATGGCGACAGCCATCGGGGAAAAACCATCCAAGAACTCGGTGGTAACGATATAGGTGCTGCCCCAGATGGCCGGCGCGATGGCGGTCAGGAGCAGGTCGGAAGCATTCGTTCTCATGAGATTTGCAGAACCTCCGCCAGCGCTCGCCGTGGCTTCTGCGGCCAGTTTCCGGGCGCGGCGCGGCCGACCGCTACGAGCATGACGGGTACCTCCTTGCGCCCCAGTCCGAATTCGCGCACGACGCCTTCGGCATCGAATCCGACCATCGGGCAGGACACGAAGCCCATCGCTTCGGCTGCATAGATCAGCGTCGCGGCTCCGAGAGTGGCGGATCGCACGGCTTCGTCGCGCGACGTCTGGGGGTCGGCATACTGCGCGCGTGCGCCTTCCTGCCAGGCCGACGCCGTCGCCACCGGCAGGAAGCCGGCTTCGATGAACGAGGACAGTCGCCTCGGGATGTCGGCGTGATCAGGAAGGACGCCGCAGACGATGAAGGTGACAGCGGCTTGCGACACTTTCGCCTGCCCGTGGGCGAGGTCCCGCAACCGCGTCTTCGCCTCCGGCGTCCGTAGCGCGATAAAGCGCCAGTTCTGAAGGTTGAAGGCGGTCGGTGCCCGTGTGGCGAGGCGCACCAACTCCTCGATCTCCGCATTTGTCAGCGCATGACCAGCATCGAATAGGTTGGCTGATACACGCCGCTCAATCAGGGCAATGGTTGGGTGGGTCATCTGGCTCGTGGCAAGTGAAAAAGTCCGCCAAGCGTAGAAAGTTCACCGGCAGTTGATAACCCCCAGGAAGGGAAATAAATAGTTCACCCTGAGAGAATAGTCCGATGGACCGCTATACCGCCCTTCAGGTTTTTCGCCATGTGGCCCAGCTGAAGAGCTTCTCGGAAGCCGGACGGCGGCTCGGCCTGTCGCCCGCCGCGGTGAGCAAGAACATTGCGGAGTTGGAGGCGCACGTCGGCGCGCGGCTGATCCACAGGACGACACGTCGAATGGCGTTGACCGAGGAGGGCCAAACCTATCTGGAGCACGTCGCGCGCGCCTTGGACGCGCTGGCCGAGGCGGACCGGTCCTTGTGTCCCATCAAGACAGGTCCGAGCGGAATCCTGCGTGTCAGCGCACCCATGACCGTGACACTCACCAGGCTCTCTACGCAGATTCCCCACTTCTTGTCGCGCTACCCCGAGCTGACTTTGGATCTCCATCTCGACGACAGGCGCGTGGACCTGATTCGGGACGGTTTCGACCTCGCGATCCGGGGCAGCGACAACCTGGAGGACTCGAGCATGGTCGCCAGAAAGCTGGCCGTCATGCCGCATGTGCTCTGCGCAGCACCGTCCTACTTCAAGACACATGGAAGACCCACGAGGCCTTCCGACCTGAGGTCCCACAACTGCATTCGGTTCACCCTCTCGGCACATGCAGACCAATGGGAATTCAGCAAGGACGGGCGCACTGAACGGGTTGTCATCGACACCCGCTACTCGGTCACGTCGAGCCTGGCTGTGCGCGACGCGCTCCGCGAAGGCTTCGGTCTCAGCTTGATTCCCTATCCCTACGTTGAAGGCGACTTGAGGGAAGGAAGGCTGCAGTCTGCACTGGACGACTGGGCCGCCGTGGAAACGACGCTCTATGCGGTCTATGCGTCGCGGCAGCATCTCGCTCCGAAGATCCGCGTGTTTCTCGATTTCCTGGTGGAAGCGTTCAGCCGGGAATCTTGCTGAAGAACCGAGCGGGCACGAGATCCGATGCCAGGACGTCAACATGCCCTATCCGAGATAGAACCCGTGAATGCGCACGAGCTCACGCCACAAATTCGCCTTTTCCATGAGAATTGGCACTGGGCCCGTACGCTTCGCCTGTAGTGCAGCGCTGTGTCGGGGATCTGCAGTACCGGATCGCTGGAGGTTGCCATGGCGAAGACACGAGGGGCAAGGGCAGATCGATCGGCAGCCACTGGCGAGCACGGTTCGGTGGCAATTCGCCGGGCCTTCCGGGGTGCGGGACTCACAGTCCTGGCGGCCGCGGTGGCACTGGCCGGATGCACGACGCCCGGCCTTGTTGGCTGCCGGACCGGCGAGCAGCGTTGGATCAACGAGACCTTGTACTTCGGCACTGCGCGCCCCGGCGGCGCAGTGTCCGCCGAGGACTGGCAAGGTTTCGTTGATACCGCTATCACGCCGCGTTTTCCGCAAGGGCTGACACACTGGCCCGCTGCTGGGCAGTGGCGCGGCGCCTCGGGCGAGATCGAACGCGAGACGGCCCACGTTCTTGCCTTGGCGCACCCCGACAACGCGACGAGCCGGGCTGCCATCGACGCTATCGTCAAGGACTATCGGCAGTTTTTCGAGCAGGAGGCGGTGCTCCGTGTGCGGTCCCCAGCCTGTGTGTCCTACTGAGGGTGGGTCCATACCGGGCCGGGACAGCGCTGCCGACTGGCACCGAGTGGCGCAGGGCACAGGAAAGGTGACGTGTCACTATGATTGCGCGCCTCGCCGCACCCCATGTAGACTTCCGGCGGGCGAGGCCAGACCAGGGTTCCTTCTCACCCTTTCCTGGTAAATACCCGGTCGCTTTCCTCGCCCTCCAGACAACTTCAGCCTTGCGCCGCGCTTCGCCTGTTCTCAGCCGGCGCCAAGATGGCGGCGAACAGGCCGCAGCCAAAAGGCTGAGACATGAATGACTCTCTGCTGCTCGTCGCCAACGGTTTCCTCCACGTGCCGGCGCCGACATCGCCCGCCAGCGCAAGCGCAAAGCAGCGCGCCCACCTCGGCACGGTGCTGGCGAACCTTGCGTCCTACGGATATGCACCGTCCATCGCTGCACTCGAAGCTCTCCGTCAGCTGGAGTTGTCCCAGCTGAAGCGGTTCTGGCGCGAGGTGGAGCCTGCGTTGCAGCGGATCACCGGCGCGGATCGACGCATGGCCGACTTTGTCGTCTACAAGAACTTCCCGGACGAAGTCCTGTCGATGAGCCAGGCCGGGTACTGGATTCGCCAGATCTCCATGTACCTGGGCGCCCCGAACGAATGGTTCACGCAGGAGGCGGCCGAGCGCCCCATGCTGGACGAGCGCCTGGCGCTCAAGGTGCTCGACCTGGCAGGCACCGACGCCTTCGACCGAATCGCTGCAGCGCTCACGGCATCTCGCTTCCGTTGGACCGACCTGCAGCGCGACCATGCCTTGCAGCTTCTCGGCACCAGCCGCGGACCGCTGGACCTTGGCGCCTTCGGCTTCAAGGAGAACGGCATCCGGGCGATCGCCGCGTCGCTCGACCATCAGCGTGAGATTCACATCCGGGACGCCACCGACGTGCTGCGCCTCGCTGCGGCCCTGTCGGATGCGGACATCTCGCTGCGCGGGGACGTGAAGTTCGCCCGCTTCAGCCGCGCGCGCCGCCGGCAATTGGTGACCATGCTCGAAGCGGCGCCGCACCTGGACGAAGACTTCGGTGCCCGTCCCCACCTGTTCAAGCACCTGTTGTCGCGTCTCCACCCGGGTGACTTCCAGGCACCGAGGGTCAGCGCGGCCTACGACCGGCTCTACCGCGGTCTGATCGAGACGCACAACGCGCGAATCGAGCGCCTGCTGCAGGCGCGCGACGAGGCGGTGCTCGATCTCGTGGTCGAGCGGCCCGGCGAGGCGGCTCGCCGCCTGCACCAGCTGTACACCCTCTTCGGCAGCTCGGCGGTGGACCGGTTCTGCGCCGTGGCGGAGCGTCTGCCGACCGCCCGCCTGCTGCAGCTGCGCAAGTACGCCGAGACGATCAACGACCGGGCGACGCTGATGCACCCGCCCCGAGGCGCCTGGGCCAGGGCCAGGATCATGCCCAACGAGAAACAGCCGCTCGGCGAGCCAGCCCGTGCCGCCCTGCTCGGTGTGATCGACAAGGTGGTGTCGGCGCGTCTGGCGTCTGCACTTCCGCACGGTGTTGTCGTGGACCCCGCCGTGGCACATGTGAAGCTGCCGACCAACGACCAGGAGCTGGCGCCTTATGGCCGGGGCACCCGCTTTCCGATCCCGCCTGAGGTGACGTTGGTGCGGACCGCCTCCTACTGGCGGGCGAAAACCACCGGCGGGGGGAACATCTGGTACGACAACGGTTGGGTCTTCTTGACCGGCAGCTTCCAGCCGGTCGGCGCCGTGTGCTGGAATCTTCCCCGAACGAAAGGTGCTGCTTTCTCGGGAGACCCGACCAACTCGAAGGACTCGGAAGGTCGCGCCTGCCAGCTGATCGACCTGGACCTCAAAGCCTTGAACGCGCGGGGCGTGCGTTATGCCGTGTGGAACGTGCTGGCCTACAACCGCATCAAGTTCTCGGCGGCGGAGGAGGTTTGTGCAGCGCTCCAGTGGGGAGAGGACGCACGCGCCGGCGGGCTCTTCGAAGCAGCGCGCGCGCAAATGGTCTTCCCGCTCAAAGGCGATGCACTGACGAAGTACGTCGCCTACCTCGATCTGCACACTCGCGAGCTGGTGTACATGGACGCGGACCTCGGCGGGGCCGTGAACGCTGCATCGTCCAACCAGGAGCGACTGTCGTCGCTCATGCCGGCCTACCTGGAGTACCTCGCATCCTTGCCGTCGGTGGCCGACTTGTTCGCCACTGCGCCGAAGGGCGACGTGCCGGTGCTTTACAGCGACGAAGGTGTCGACCTTCCTCGCGGTCAGTGCGCTTATGTGTTCCAGCGACGGAACGCTGCCAACGACGTGCGACCGCTCGAACTCGCGGGCCTGCTTGGCGCCGCGGACGCGGTGCGGGTCGCCGACCAGACTGCGGCAGCTGCCGAACCCACACCGGTCTGCCCACCCTCCGCGTGAGGCCCTTCACGGCGCACGCGTCCCACAACAGCTCATCAGGTGTTGTGCTGGATGACGCGGAGCGCCGCCGTATCGTAGACCGTCTCCGGGTTCACGGCTTCGACAGGCTGGCCGTCCGGGTCACGCGGGTAAGCCGACTCAACGAGCTCGTCACCTCGCTTCTTCTGGCCCTCTGTCTCGACATCGACAACGGCGTCGATGAGTACCCCGCCGGCCGCAGCAGCGGCGTCGTAACCGCTGGCTGAGAATATGGCCTTCAGCAACTCGGCCTGCGCCTCGGCATCCTTGCTGATGTTCCGCACGCTCGCCTGGATCGATCCGACGAAGTAGCCGAGGACTTGCGCATTGCGCCCGTCCGGCGCCTTGAAGCGCGCAGACGGGTCCTCGTTGAGATCATTGCCGCGACTGAGCTTGTCGATGATGGCCTTGATTTCGTCGTTTCGGCCCTGCCGGATCATCTGCTCGGTAAAGGCCGAAATGCCGCGCCCCAACCGGGACGGGGAGCCGGTCTCCAGCGCCCGCATCACGCCGTTGGTGTCGCTGGTCAGGATCCGGGAGAGCGACGAGGTCAGTTGCTCGACTTGTTCGGGAGTCACCGCGAAGGCCTGTCCGGCAGCCCGGGTTGTTGCGGCGGTGCTCGGATCCCGCAAGGCGGCGAGCTCCTTCAGGTGAAGCGCTGCCTGCTCGAAGAGAATGGCTTTGACCTCGGCCGACTCGGGTGAGGCAGGCATCGCTGCGGCGGTCTCGAGAAGCGGTGAAAGCAGCGACGTATCGTAGGTGACCAGGACGAAGCCGTTGCCGACGTTGATCGTGTCTTGCTTGACGCACGCGTGGACGAGCGCTTCCAACTGCGCCCGCGTGAGCGAGTCGAGCACCCGAGCGACGGCGGGCGGGTCGCCTTGCAGCGACGCGATCAGTTGTGCCGAAAAGCGCGCTGCCTCGGGGTCGTTTTCGACATCGTCGGCAAGATCCTTGATCAACGCTTCCTTGGTGGCCGCCGGCGCCTTCTTGGCAACGGCCTCCCGGAAGGGCTTCTCATAGTCCGGATCGGCGAAGGCATGCTGCAATCGCTGCAACTGCTGCAGATCGGCGCCCTCCACCACGACATTCATCAACTCCTGCTGCTCCTCGCCGGTGAGGCCGCCCCAGAAGGTTCCCGACGGATCGCTCGTCCCCTCGCCTGCCCAGACCTTCAGCTGTCCGTCGTCGAGCCGCCTCAGCAGGTCGTTGCGTTGCTCCGGGCGAAGTTGACTGAACTGGTTCGTGATCTCCAGCAATTCCTGGTGGGAAACGTCGTTCGGCCACCCCCAGGGTCCCGTGTTCTGATCGAGCCTGATTTCGATGTAACGCTTTGCCTCGTCCACGGTCGGCGGTGGCGGGGGTGGCGGCGTCGGACCGACCATGGGAGGGGGCGGCGGCAACAGACCTTTCAGCCGGTCTCCCGGCGCCGCGCAGTAGTCCACCGCATTCTGGAAGCCTTGCCGGGCCTTGTCGCGCTCCTGCGATGTAATGCGCTTCTCGTCGAGCGCGTTTTGAAGAATCTCCGGGCGCAGCCAGCTGTCGAACTCGCCCTGATCCAGTTCGATGATCGCGCTCACCAGGTCCGCCTGGTACTGCGGCTTTCCGTCGTTGGCGGCCAGTTCCTTCACCAGGCGTGCCATGCGATCTTCGAAACTGTTCTCTCCGATGAAGTTGGTTTCCGAACTGCTCAGGATCTCTTCCGCCTTCGCGCGGGCGGCCGGGTCGATCTCCCCCGACTTCCGTGCTTGCGTGCCGGGAATGAGCGACGGCGGGTGATTCTCTCCGTCTGCGGCGTGCGCAGAATCGGTGTAGCGATAGAACTGACTGAAGCCCGAAGTTCGGCCCTCTATCGAAAACCCCATGGTGTGGCTCCTTTCGCTTCTGCGCCGATGAGATGTTCATCGGCGCGCTCGTCGAAATGAAAGGTAGTAGGCGCGGTCACAATGTCGACCGCGGAGAGGCACAGGAGATGTAAGTGCTGCAACTGCGCGACGTGACGCGCGGGAATGGGTCTGCCTCACCGATGGCAAACTGTGTGACGGTGACGTGGACGCCACCAGGGACGCCTTCCGTTCCTTGGCGGACCAAGGACGGATCGGGAATCAGCCTCCGATGGGTTGGCGCTTGGGCGAGAAAAGGTCAAACATCGGACGCCATGGAGAACGAGAACCTCCACTCGAACCCATCGGCGATTCTCGACAGATCAGCGAGTGCGTGAACCACTTTCTCGCTCACGGGCCGGACGGGGTACTCCGCGCTCGCTCGGCCCCCCTCCCCATGCCCCACAAAGGTGACCCACACCCCGCCAGGCATCTTGGCGGGGACCATGAAAAGGATCTCCAGCGCCTTCACCTGCGAGCGGTCGAAGACGAAATACTCTCCATCATGGTAGAAGCCACTGTCCACCGGGGTGCCGCGCCTCAATTGAAAGATCGGGTTGGAGAACTGGCGCGACCGCCAGTAGTCGAGATACTCCAGCGGCAAAGGGCCATTGGAGCGCGCCTCGTGTCCCTGTACCGGCGTCAGCTGGGACAGACAGCTGCGCAGCAGTCGAAAGACCTGCTTGTTGTGCTCAGGATCTCCGTTCAGGACCAGTCGATCGCCGTTTGACAACTGGGTGCCTCCCTTTTGTTGGTGGGTCATGCCGCAGACGGCGTGCGATCACGCGGACGTGCAGCCGGATGACGGGACAAACCGGGGGCCGGTCCACGATGTTGCTGAAAGCCTCCCTGCCGGCATCGAGGTCACTATATCTTCCACAACCGGGTCGCGGCTGCCTCGGATGCGGGACGGGATTCTCCGGGGGGCGGGCCGGAGTCCTAGGGTTTTCCTGCATCCCGAGGTGTGACGCCGTCGTGGTTATTGCGCACCCCGCTTTTCCACAAGAAGAAGGCCGGCAGGCAGAATGCCCTGAGTCGCCCGCCTCGGTTCCCCCTGCCGTCAAACCCGGCCCGGCGCTGTATCTCGTGCAGGGAGCTTCCGTGCAGCGGCGTCCTTCCTCGAGCGGGAGCCTTCACACACCCTGCCACACCGATGGCGAGGACCTCTTCCTAGGGCAGTACGGCAAGAACATGGCGGCGGATCGGCAACCAGGAGCGGAAAATCGCAGGGCCTACGAACAGGCACCGGCCGTCGCGGCATCGCCGGGCGATGACAGCGACCGCCTGAGCAGCCTGATCGAGCTGGCGTACGACTTCTACTGGGAGCAGGACAGCGATTTCCGCTTCACCCATGTCGCGGGGCCGCTGCTCGGACGTCTCGGCCTCGACCCGCGCGCGATGATCGGCAAGGTGCGCTGGTCGGAAGGCAATGTCCCCGTTGGCGACGGCGGGTGCTGGGACACCCACAAGGCCGTGCTGCAAGCGCACGGCCAGTTTTCCGACTTCGTCTACAAGCGCATCGATGCCCGGGGCGAAGTGCGCTACATCACCACGAGCGGCATGCCGGTCTTCAGCGAAGACGGCCGCTTCCAGGGTTACCGCGGCATTGCACGCGAGATCACCGACGCCGTGCGCACGCAGCTGGCCCTGCGCGAGAGCAGCGTGCTGCTCGAAAGCATGTTCGACACGATGGCCGAAGGGGTCAGCGTGTTCGACGCCGAGCTGCGGCTGGTCGCCGTCAACCGGCGTTTCCGGGAGTTGCTGAACTTCCCCGACGCGCTCCATGTGGCCGGCACCCCCTTCGAGGCTTTCATCCGCCACAACGCCGAGCGCGGCGACTACGGGCCCGGCAACGTGGAAGAGCAGGTGCGTTCTCGCCTCGAGCAGGCGCGCCGGTTCGAGGCGCATCATTTCGTGCGCGAACGGCCCGACGGATCGGTCCTCGAGATCACCGGCCGGCCCCTGCCCGGCGGCGGTTTCGTGACGGTCTACAGCGACATCACCGAGCGGGCCCGGGCCGAGCGGGCGCTGCGCGAGAGCAAACTGGCGCTGGAAAAGACCTTCGAGTACATGGACCAGGGCATCAGCATCGCAGACGAGGATCTGCGACTGATCGGCATGAACCGGCGCTGCCGCGAGATGTTCGGCTTCCCCGAGGCGCTGTGCCAGCCCGGCACCCCGTTCGCGGCCTTCATGCGCTTCAACGCTGAACGCGGAGACTACGGCCCGGGTGATATCGAGGAGCAGGTGCGCGCGCGCATCGACCTGGCGCGCCGCTTCGAGCCGCATTTGTTCCAGCGCGAGCGCGCCGACGGCAGCATCATTGAAGTACGAGGTTTGCCGCTGCCTGGCGGCGGCTTCGTCACCGTCTATACCGATGTCACCGAGCGCACGCGCGCCGAGCAGGCCTTGCGCGAAAGCGAGGCCCGCTTCCGCAGCCTGACGGCCCTGTCGTCCGACTGGTTCTGGGAGCAGGACAGCGACTATCGCTTCACCCGTCTGGAGGGCCGCCACGTCAGCGGCGATACCACCGCCTTCGCCGACGAGCGGGGCAAGACCTGGTGGGAGCTCGGTTGGGAGGTGGACGGCGGCTGGGACGAACACCGGGTGCTGCTGGCGGCACGCCAGCCGTTTCGCGAAATGGTGATGCACCGTGAAGGCCGCCACGGCTCGATGCAGCATGTGCGTGTGAGCGGCGAGCCGATACAGGACGCACAGGGACGTTTCCTCGGCTACCGCGGCGTGGGCCGCGACATCACGCAGCAGAAGTCGGCCGAGGAGCGGATCCAGTACATGGCGCGACACGACAGCCTGACCGGATTGCCGAACCGGGCGTGGTTCCACGAGCTGCTCAACCTGTCGCTGCACGCGGCACGCCGCTACCAGCGCAAGCTGGCGGTGCTGTTCATCGACCTCGACCGCTTCAAGATCATCAACGACACGCTCGGGCACGACGCCGGCGACGAGCTGCTGAAGGAGGTCTCGCAGCGGCTGCGCCACTGCCTGCGCGGCTGCGACGTGGTGGCGCGGCTGGGCGGCGACGAATTCGTGGTGATGGTGCAGGAGGTCGAGGAGCCGGAACAGGTCGCCGTGGTCGCCCGCAAGATCCTCGCCACCGTGCTGGAGCCGGTGGTGGTCCAGGACCAGCATTGCCGCGTGACGGCCAGCGTCGGCATCTGCCTCTACCCGACGGACGGCGAGGACGACCAGACGCTGATGAAAAACGCCGACATCGCGATGTACGTGGCGAAGGAAGAGGGCAAGAACAACTACCAGTTCTACTCGAAGGACATCAAGACCCAGTCGCTCGAGCGGCTGGCGCTGGAGACCGGACTGCGCAACGCGCTGGCGCGCGGGGAGTTCTCGCTGCACTACCAGGCCAAGGTGGGCTTGCGCAACGAGGACATCACCGGGGTGGAGGCGCTGCTGCGCTGGCACAGCGCCGAGCTGGGGGCGGTGTCGCCGATGCAGTTCATCCCGGTGGCCGAGCAGACCGGCATGATCGTCCCGATCGGGCGCTGGGTGCTGCAGACCGCTTGCGAGCAGAACGTCGCCTGGCAGCGCGAAGGGCTGCCGCCGATGTGCATGGCGGTCAACATTTCTGCCCGCCAGTTCATGCACGACACTTTGCTCGACGACATCGCCGGCGCCTTGCAGACCTCGGGCATGGAGCCGTCTCTGCTGGAGCTGGAGCTCACCGAAGGCATGGTGATGCACAACACCGAGCGGGCGGTGAAACTGCTCACCCGGATCAAGGCGATGGGCGTGCGCATTTCCATCGACGACTTCGGCACCGGCTATTCGTCGCTGGCGCAGATCAAGCGGTTCCCGATCGACGCGCTGAAGGTGGATCGCTCCTTCATCCGGGAGCTGGCGACGGATTCCGCCGACCGGGCGATCACCGGCGCGATCATCGCCATGGGCAAGACGCTGAGCCTGACGGTGGTGGCCGAAGGGGTGGAGACCTCGGAGCAGCGCGATTTCCTGCGGGCGGAAGGCTGCGACGAAATGCAGGGCTTTTACTTCAGCAAGCCGCTGCCGGCGGACCGCTTTGCCGACTTCGTCAAGTCCGGCGGCATCGACACGCCCCTGTCTCGCGACGACCCCTAACGATAGGGGTGGCAAAGTGCCGGCCGGCGCCTATCGTCCCTCTACCGGAGTTGCTCCGGCATTTGAAGAAAAAGGGGCAAGCCATGCCGAAAGTCGTGGACACGCGGACGGCGAGAGTCATACGCGAAGACTATGCAGGAGCGGGGCCGTGCCTCGCCTTCCCGGGGATGTCGTCCTGCACCGCGGTGATCGCCGTGTTGCCGGACCTCCTGGTGGGAGGCCATTTCACGATGGACCGCTCCGCGGTCGGCGAACCGGCACGGCACGTGGTCGCGGCCGCTCAGAAGATGAAGGACCTGATCGGTGACCAGCTGATCACTCGCCTGCTGATCGTCGGCCACAACGACAACCACAATCCGCAGAACATCCGCGACCAACTCGGTTGCGGCGTCGGCGGGGCCCACGAGGACGCGGAAGTGGAGGCGTACGACATCGCCCGCAAGAAGGTCGACAACCTGGTGGTGATCGCCACCTTCGTCGGGCCCGGCTTGCGGCCGACCATCCAGTTCAAACGCCAGGACAAGGTGACGGAAGCGCGCCTCGGCGGCCCTCCGGCAAATCGCGAGGAGATGAGCGTGTACGACGCCGACATCAACGTGTCGTTCACGCTGCACACGCTGCGCAAGCACTTCGTGACCATGTAGCCGTGACGGCATCGCCGGCAGGCCGCAGCACGGTCAGGCCCGCCCGGTACGCCGACTGCGCGGCTGCAGTTTGTCAAGCTCGGCAAGCTGCTGCTTGAGCAGTATCACCAAGGTGCGGGCGTGCTCGACGGGCAGGCGCAGGCAACTGCTGGCGGGATGGTCATCACGCACCGGGCGGGGCAGCACCAACACGTCGGTGGACAGCTCGATGAGGCCCTTGTCGTGCTTGACCGACTTCAGGCGCTGTACATCAATGTCGTAGGTCTTCATGCGCGTTCTCTTGTGAGGGTGGCCGCAGATCGCGATTCAGCGGTCGATGATGACGAGTGTCCCGTGGCTGCCTGGAGCTACCGCATGGGGCATGCCGGCAGGCACGATGAACACTTCGCCTGCCTGTACGGTCAGCTCCTGGCCCTGGATCTGCAGATGCATCCGCCCATCGAGCACGAGCAGCGCTTCATCAAAGTCGTGGCTTTCTGCGGGATAGGCCGAGCCGTCCATGCGCAGCACCTTGAGCTTGGCCCCGGCTGCCTGGCCGACGACGGTGGAGCGCCAGGCCTGCGGCAGGGACGCAGCGCGGGTGGGCAGATCGATCGCGAGCATGGTGAGATCGGACATGCGAGCAAGGATAGGAATGGGGATTCGATGAAAGGAGCGATTCTGGCATGCGGTGTTCGCAGGTCGCGCGGACAGGCACTGGCCGCAGCCGATCGTCATGCTGGCCGGGCTTACCTGGTCAGCGGCAAAGCCCTCTTCCTGCGCACCCCGAAGGCCCCGCGTGCCGCAGCGCGCACGATCCGCTGGAAAGTCGGGCACTCCATGTGGGACGGCGCCGGGCAGGCGGCGGCGTGCCGCAGGCCGTCTCGCATCGCTTCCAGTTTGCTGATCGTCCTGTCCAGTTCCTCCGCCTTCGCAGCAAGTACCTGCCGATCGATGCGCGGCCGCCCGTCGGGCGCGAACATGAGCGCGATCTCGTCGAGCGTCAGCCCTGCGACACGCCCTAATGCGATCAACGCCAAGCGCTCCAGCACGCCGGGATCGAACAGGCGACGCAGTCCTCGCCGGCCGACCGAGGCGATCAGCCCCTTTTCCTCGTAGAACCGCAGCGTTGAAGCAGGAACTCCGGTCCGCTGCGCCACCTCTGTGATGTCCAGATGTATCACCGTCTTGACCTCAAGTTGACTTGAAGTGGCACTGTGTAGCCTTTTCTTCGGAAAGGCAAGACGATCATGGATGTCACCCACCCCACCAATGACGAACAGACGCGGCTTTGGAACGGCCACGCCGGACGCGCCTGGGTCAGGTCGCAGGCCTTGCTGGACCGGATGTTCAAGCCCTTCGAGGACCTGCTTGTCGAGGCGGCTTACGAGGCATCCGGAGGCCGAGTGCTCGACGTCGGTTGTGGAACCGGCAGCACGACGCTTGCCATCGCACGGCTGCTCGGAGCGAAAGGCCGCTGCACCGGCATCGACATTTCGCATCCGATGATCGTCGCGGCCCGTGCCCGCGCAGAACGGGAAAGCACCCCTGCAAGCTTCATCGTCGCGAACGCTCAGAACCACGCGTTCGAGCCTGCAAGCTTCGACCTCGTGATTTCGCGCTTCGGCGTGATGTTCTTTGACGACCCTGTCCGCGCCTTCGAGAACCTGCGGCGCGCCGCCAGGGACGACGCCGAACTCCGCTTCGTCGCGTGGCGGAGTGCGGCGGAGAATCCGTTCATGACAACCGCCGAGCGTGTGGCGGCCCCGCTCCTGCCCGGCCTCCCGCCGCGGCGACCGGGTGCGCCGGGGCAGTTCGCGTTCTCGGATGAGCGGCGGGTCCACCACATTCTCGAGGCGAGCGGCTGGGATGCGATCGATATTCGGGCCATCCATGCCGTCTGCACGCTGCCCGAAAAGGAGCTGGTCGCTTACCTGAGTCAGCTCGGTCCCGTCGGCATGATCCTCCAGGAGACGGAAGATCCGCTTCGCACGCAGGTCATTCAGGCAGTCCGCGCCGCCTTTCAGCCGTACGTACAAGGCGCTGAAGTCCGCTTTACCGCTGCCTGCTGGCTGGTCCGCGCACGAGCGTCGTCCGCGTGGAAGGCGGTCGCGGGGACCTGAGCCGGGGCTCATGCAGCACTGAGTGGCGGCGCTGCTGCCAAACTCACTTGCGCCTGAAGCACGGGAACAGGGATTGCCGTCAGGCTCTGCAATCCACCCACTCGCCCCATCGCTCGGGCGTCGGTGTCGTTTCCTCACGCTGAAGGAGCCGTGCATGCGCAAGCTACTCGGTATCGCTTTGACCACGGGCGTGGCCGCCATCGCAGTGCACAGCTTCGCTGACCCGCTGCCGGCGGACGCCACCTACCGGCCCTTGCCGACGCTGCCGTTTTCTGCTGTAAAAGCTGCCGACGAAGCGCAGAAACCCGCCGTGATGCAGCGCCAGCAGCAGCTGCTGAACCAACGCTACGACCTGTCGATGCGACCCATCCCGGGCGTGATGATGTCCGGCGGGCGCAAGCCGGTACAAGGCGGCGTGCGAGTGAAGCTGCCGCCCGGCGTCACCTGGGAGACGCTGGCGCAGATGAGCCCGGCGGAGATCAAGGCGAAAGGCCTGTTGCCGGAAGGCTTCAAGCCGCTTCCGCACGTGAAGCAGGCGGCCGGCGGACAGGTGTTCCCGAACCGGCAGATCGACGAGATCGCCCGGCAAGAGCAGCGCGACCTGCGACGCTTCGACGTCGACTTCGACCTGCCGGACCATCTGACGCCAGAGTTCCCGCCGCCCATCTTCCTCACCACACATCCGCACCTGGGCGACGTTTCGCGTGGGCAGGTGCTGACGCTGACCAATTTCTACGAGATCCTCAACGGCATCGTGACGCCGGTGCAGATGGAAGGCATGCGACTGCTGCTGACACCCTTCCCTCAGGAAGAGTTCAACCAGACCGAGGACCGCAAGGTCGCATTGCCGAGCCGCGGGGTGGCCTGCATGGACTGCCACGCGAACTTCCACACCAATGCGGCCTTCCACCTGACGCCGGATCTCCGGCCGCAGGCGTCGCGCTTCCGGCTCGACAGCACCAGCCTGCGCGGCATGTTCAACCAGCAGATCCACGGCTCCAAGCGCTCGCTGCGCTCGATCGAGGACTTCACCGAGTTCGAGCAGCGCACTGCGTACTTCAACGGCGACCACGTCAGCGCGACGCGCAAGGGCCCGCACCTGCCGGACCGCACCAACCAGGTCGCGATGATGGCGCAGATGCAGAACATCATCGACTTTCCGCCGGCGGCCAAGCTCGATCCCTTCGGCCGGCTCGATCCGACCCGGGCCACCCCGCAGGAGCTGGCCGGCGAGCGCCTGTTCCACGGCAAGGCACGCTGCGCCGAGTGCCATATCGCAAAGCAGTCCTTCCTGGATCACCAGATGCACGACTTGAAGCTCGAACGTTTCTATCGCAGCGTCAGCGTCAACGACTTCATGCCCCTGCCGGACGGACCCATCAAGACCTTCACGCTGCGCGGCATCAAGGACTCGCCGCCCTATCTCCACGATGGGCGCCTGATGACCCTGGCCGACACCGTCGAGTTCTTCAACCTCGTGCTGGGACTGAAGCTGACCCAGTCTGAAAAAGAGGCACTCACCACCTACATGCTGGCGCTGTAAGAGCCTTTTTGAACGGAGCGCGTGAGATGACTTCGACCCGACACTTCATCGCCGCGCTCGCGGCGGTGGCCGCGGCCCTGACCGCGAGCTCCTCGCCGGCGCAGCAGGGCAACCCCGCCGGCACCACCCCGTCCAGCCAGATGCGGGCCCCGGCGGACGTGCCCAACCCGCAGGACCGGCTGTTCGTGACGCTCGCCGGGCAGGGCGGGCTGGCCGAAGTCCAGCTGGCCCGCCTGGCGCTGGACAAGGCCCGCAGCGACGCGGTGAAGCGCTTCGCGCGCCGCATGCTCGACGAGCATTCACAGGCCAACCAGCAACTCGCTGCGGCGGCTCGGCAAGCCGGCCTGGTGCCGCCGGATCGTCCGTCCGACGAGCACCGGGCGACGTACGACAGGCTGGCCCGGCTGGACGGCGCCGCCTTCGACGAAGCCTACGTGCGCGACCAACTGATCGAGCACCAGAAGACCACCCAGGTGCTGCTTTGGGAGATGGGCTCGGGCCAGCAGCCCGCGCTGCAGCGCTTCGCGTCGGCGACCCTGCCGACCGTGCTCGACCATCTCGAGCACGTCCAGCAGCTGCTGGGCGAACTGACCGGCGCGGCGACGCCGTAAGCCCGGGGGTGAGGCCGCGGTCACGGCCATCAGCCCCGATCAATGGTCAATCGACCAAGGGGCTCCACGTTCTGCCCGCGTCGCTAGACCATTCGAGCCTTCCCGGGGGCACGGGAACGGTGGTTCTGACCTCGGTGGCGCCGCGCGCGCTGTTCTGCCGGAAGTCCCAGTTCCTCTTGTCGTTGTCGTCCCTGATGCACATTCGCAGCAAGATCGAGCTGCCTCCCATCGCCCCGGCACCCGCTCGTGTGGTGGACATGCTCAGATAGCCGTCCTTCGAGGCATCCCATCGATGCTCGGTCGACCTCCTCGGCACGGCGCCCCATGCCGGATTTCTCGGCTGCAGACCGGATCGCGCGATGGTGGAGCGGAGCGTGGACTGGGTCGCGTGGTACAGATAGTCTCCGGGTGACAAGTCCGCCTTCGGTCTCGCCTGATGGATGTTCCAGTTCGCTGTGACTCGTGCTTGATAGCGCGTCCAGTCCGCGTCGCTCATTTCACGAAGGCGTTGCGGCACGTACTGTGTCTTGCCGCTCGTCCTCACGAGAGGAGGTCGGATGCCTGACATCCGCTGCCCGCAGGTCGCGCAAATGAACTACTCCATCCTATGCAATGCAAAGGATGGAGTTTCACGGGCAGCGTGAGGGTTGCCCGTATTGGCCAGTTCCTGACCGTGATGCGTCGCCTCCAATGCCCAGCGCAGCACGCATCGGCTTACCGAAATGGATGGAGCCCCCCGCGCATTCGGTGGGGGTGAGACGTTCGGCAGGACCATTGGACGTTGTCTTCACCTCCCCCTTCAATCACACGTTCTAGGGATCGTCCAGACTCCGGAGGCGCCGCGTCGATCGAGCCGCGCACTTACCATTCTTCATCGTCTGATGGGTGGCGCCTCTATAGACTGAACGGCTTTGCCGGATTGCGCCGGGGCCGCCAGGCACCGCTGCCAGCGGCGCGCACCTTCATGGATCCACTGCTTCAACGCTTGCGGCATACCCCGCCTGCATGCCGCCGACTGCTCGTGAGCGACTGTCTGGTCGAGCTGTCGCAGATGATCGGCTACGTGGCAGTGCCATGGTGGATCACCACGCAGGGCGGTGTGAGCGAGCTGGCGACCTATGGGGTGGTCTTGGCCGTCGTCACCTTGCTGTGCCGCTTGCTGCTGTCCCCCTTCGGCGACCGGTGGCCCAAGCGGCTGCAGATCGTCCTCGGGCTCACGGCCCAGGTGCTCGTCGCCACGGCGATCGCGGCGCTCGCGCTCTCTGATCACTACCGCTTCCCGCTGCTGCTGGCCGCCGAGATGGCGGCAGCGGTCGCCCATGCGCTCGTGGGACCGGCCCTGGCCCACCTGGCCGCTGAACTGGTGCCACCGACGCAGTTGGCCGAGGTGCTCAGCCTGCAGAAGGCGGGTGCGGCGCTGGGGCGCATCCTGGGGCCTTTGTTGGCCGGGGTACTGATTGCCGCAGGCGGCGTGCAAGGCGCCCTGGTCGCGATGCCACTGCTGTACCTGGCTGCGGCTGCGGCCGCCTGCTTCATCCCCGCTCCCCCCACACAAGGGGTTTCGCCTCCGGCCGCAGCCTCGTGGTGGTCGGAGCTGCGGCGCGGCTTGATCGCAAAGTGGGCGATTCCGCTGGAGCGCGGCTGGACCTTGACCAACTTCCTGGCCTGGATCTTTCTCGGTCCGGCTGTCACGATGCTCATTCCGCTCAAGATCCAGTCGCTCGGACTGCCGGGCAGTTGGCTGGGCTGGGCCGAAGCCGCGTTGTCGGTTGGCATGCTGGTCGGGGCCCTGGCAGGACAGCGGCATCTGGTGCAGCGAGTCGGGCGCTACACGTCCCGCTGCGGCGCTGCAGCCGCCGAAGGGCTTTTCCTGGCGAGCGTGGGCCTGTGCGGTTCAGCGGGAATGATGGTGCTGGCTCTGTTTTTTGTGGGCTGCGCCAACTCGGTCTACACGCTGGTGGGGCAGACGCATCGCACGCTGACCATTCTGCAGGCCTTTCGAGTTCGCATGGCCTCGGTCAATCTGTGCTTCACACAGATCGCCGGCATGATAGGCCCGGCCCTTGCGGCTTCAGGCGTCGCCCGGTACGGCATCGATGCGGTCTACCTGTGCTTCGGCCTCACCGCGGCGGCCGCCGCGCTGTTGTTCGGCCTGCTTCCGCGTGCGCGAGAGTTCCTGTCTCTGGGACACGAAGAGGTGAAGGATTGGTATCGCAAGGAGTACCCCGGCGCCTTCCTCGCGATGAAATGAGCACTTGGAGCGCCGGGTCCGGCGCCCTGCCGGGGTTCAGTGCGTTCACGCCGTCGCTTGGCGCTTGTCCTCTTTGTCGAGCTGGTAGCCTTCGTCCAGCGCCTCGCGCAGCACGGTGTAGGCGGAGGTCGCCCCCGGCGCGTCGCGGATGGGCTCGGGCCGTTCCGCCCCCTCCTCCAGCACTTTGTAGGACTGGCCGAACGCATCGGTGCCTTGCCTGCTGAACAGGCTTTCCAGCGCCGCCTCCTCGCTGGTCCTCGCATACGGCCCCTCGGTCAACGACATCGCGTGCCACTGCGCCTTGAACTGGGCCCGGTCACCGACCCGGCTGACAAACCAGTCCGACACCTTGCTGGTGCCGATCTGCTCGCCCACCAGCTCCGCATAGCCGGCCTGGCCGGGGCGGGCCAGCGCCAAGGCGTGGACCTTGATGTCGTCCCAGCCCTTGTGCTGGAAGAAGGCCTGCAGCTGCTCCTGACCCGCCACCAGCGATTTGGCAGACTGGGTGTAGTCGATCAACAGCACCTCGTTGCGCTCCGGCCGTTTCGGGAAGTTGGACTCGAAGTGTGCGAACAGCCGCTCGCGCTGCTGCGGCGTGAGGCGTTCCGCGTCCTTCGACATCAACACCTCGTCGGTGATCGAAGGCACGCTGTGGGCCGGCCGGAAGCTCGAGAGCGGCACGATCTGCCCGCGCAAGCGGGCGTTCTGCAGCGAGGCGATCACGGCTGTCGGGCTGCGGCCCAGGCCGACATAGCTGAACCGATTCGGCGGGAACTTGTCGACGATCTTCTCGCTCAGCTTGTTGATGCCGCGAAGCAGGGTGCGCTGTGCTTCTTTGGCTCTTTCAGCGGATGGCTGGGTGATGGCCGCCGAGCGCAGGCGCGCTTCGGCGGCGCTCATCGGCGGCGTCCCCTGCGACGGCGATGTGCTGACCGTGTTGTGGGGCGGTCCCTCGGACGCTGTCTGCAGGCCGCCGTGCTGCGTCGAGGTGGACTGTGCGGCCCCGGCGCTACCGGCCATAGGGCCGCCAGGGGGAACTTTCGGAGGGGTGTTGAGGTTGACTGGCATGGGCGTTTCCCGAGGCTTGATGCCCATGAGTGCTGCCGCATCCGGTTTGTATCCCTCGCTTCCGCCAATCAGCCCAAAGCCCGGCCAGCCGACCACGGTGCTGCGCGGGTGCGGCTGCGGGCGGTTAAAGAGCCGCCGCCGAGTGGACCTCTCGATAGTGGGAAACGACCGGGAACGGGTCGTAGAAGTGGTGCAGCAGGCGCTTCCACTCCTGGTACTGGGCCGACTGGCGGAACCCCACTTCGTGCGCCTCCAGCGAGGACCATCGGACGAGCAGGATGTACTCGTTGGGACGCTCGATGCAGCGCTGCAGCTCATGCGAGAGGTAGCCGGGCATTGAAGAGATGAACTTCTGCGCCACCAGAAACGCGCCTTCAAACTCTGCTTCCTGGCCCGGGCGAATCCGCAGCGGTGCGACTTCAAGAATCATGTGATCTTCCAAAAGATGAGGTGAGCGATACGCGCCATTCTCGGTGTCTCAGGCGTGATGGTGCTCGGCCCCGGCTCCACCCCGCTCCGGCTTCAACGTCGGTCGCCGTTTTGCGCAGGCCTCAAAGCGCAAACGGGATAAACCCGCTGCTTCACCCGCGCCGGCTGGACCATCATCGGCAAGGTGGAAGCACGAAGGAGCGGTGATGGCAGACCTTGCAAAGGAACTGGAGCACCTTGCCGAGGCGGACCGGCAGATCGCGGCTGCGGAAGCGCAGCTCGCCACGGTCGAAGCGACCGCCGACAAGCTCGCGGCGACCGGTGCCGACCTCGGGGAGACGGAAAATCTGCTGACCACGATGCGGGACACCTTGGCCGCATTCCGGCATAACCGGCGCTTGATCGCAGACACCATCGAGGACATCAAGGCGGGACGGCGTTAAGGCAGCGCTTGTCCACCGTGCTCGTCGGACGCCAGCGCCGACAACATCGTGTGGCGGCTTTGACTTGTCGTAACTGGTACGAAACTGGTACTTGACTGCCTATATTAGGCAGGTCGCCGGGCGCTGTGCCCGCGGCGCTGCGGGGCAGACGCCCACCGCCCTTCGCCTAGGCGGTGCGGCAAACAGGGACGAGCGTGCCGGCCCATCGCGGTCGGCATCTCGGCACCCGGAGGCAGCAACAGGTCTGCTCCAGTGGCTCTCCGGCCCTCCCTCGCGCATCGCCGTCACGGCATCTCTGATGCGCGAGCCCCAGACCGCAAAGGAGAACCGAGCCATGCCTCATCACCTCTCACTGCGGAGAGCGCGCCTGCGCCTGCTCACCGTCGCCGTTGCCGCACTGGCGGCCGCCTCGCTCCACGCCGCCCCGGAGTGGAAAGCCGACACCTTCTACCCGGCCGGCACCATCGTCTCGTACGAGGGACGCGACTACCGCGCTGTGGTCGACCAGGTCGATCACAGCCAGTCAGGCTGGAACCCGACGGTGCCGAGCCTGTGGGCGCCAGTCGGAGCCGACAACACCCCGCCGCCCGCGCCGGGGCCGTCCCCCAGCCCGTCGCCGTCGCCCTCGCCCGGCTGCGGTACACCGTGGAACAGCGGCACCGCCTACAGCGGCGGCGCCCTGGTCAGCGCTCAAGGCGCCACCTACCGGGCCAACTGGTGGACCCAAGGCCAGGAACCGACCAGCCACAACGGCTCCGCCGGCAGCGGCCAGCCGTGGACCCGGGTGGACAGCTGTGGTAGCAACCCGCCGCCGCCGGGGCCCACACCTCCGCCACCGCCACCGCCACCTCCGCCCCCCGGGCCCACGCCACCGCCACCTCCGCCCCCCGGGCCGACACCGCCGCCGCCACCTCCGCCTCCGCCGCCCCCCGGTCCGCCTCCACCGAGCCCGCAAGGTTTCCTGTTCGGTCCGTACAAGGACGTGACGATCAACATGGACTGGAACACCAACGTCATCTCCACTGCGGTGCCCGGCAGCCGCCAGCCGCTCCTGGACGCCTTGCCGAGCGGCGTCAGAACCGTCACCTGGTCGTTCGCCACGGGGGAATGCGGCCAGGAAACCTGGGGCGGCCTCCAACCCGCAGCCCTGGCCCAGGCCAATGTCCAGCGTTTCGTGAGTGCGGGGAAGAACTACATCATCTCGACGGGTGGTGCGGCGGGTGCGTTCACCTGCAGCAGCGACGCCGGGTTCGAAGCCTTCCTCCAGAACTACGACTCGCCCCATCTGGTCGGTGTCGACTTCGACATCGAAGGCGGACAGGGCCAGGACGTCATCAACGACCTGGTGCAGCGCGCCATCGCAGCGCAGCGCAACCATCCGAGGCTGCGCTTCAGCTTCACGCTCGCGACGCTTGGCGGCAACTCGCCGCAAAGCCTGGGTGCGGCCGGCGTGCGCACGATGGAAGCCTTGAAGGCGTTCGGCATGCGCAATTTCATCATCAACCTGATGGTGATGGACTACGGCAGCCCGACCCCCAGCGTGTGCACGGTCGGCGGCGACGGGCGCTGCGACATGGGCAGGTCGGCATTGCAGGCGGCGAAAAACCTGCACGAGCACCATGGCGTGCCGTACAGCCAGATCGAGCTGACGCCGATGATCGGCGGCAACGACGTCGTGACCGAGACCTTCACGCTGGCCGACGTCGATACCGTGTTGGCATTCGCCCGGCAGAACCGCCTGGCAGGCGTGCACTTCTGGTCCGTGGACCGGGATGTCGACTGCCCGCCCGGTGCGGCCTCCCCGATCTGCAACACCTTCGGTCAGGCCGGGACCTGGGGGTTCACCAACCGCTTCCTGTCCAGGCTGGGTCGTTGAGGGCAAAGCGTCGCGACGGGCCGACCCGCCTCCGCGGGTCGACCATCGTTGCGATGCATGGACCGAGAAAAAAGAAAGCCCGCCCAGGCCCCTTTCGGGGCCGCGGGCGGGCTGGCGGTTCAGCGGTTTACTGCGGCATCTGGCGGCCCATCACGAACCGGCGATTGCTGATCGAATTGCCGCCGACGGTCGCACTGGCGGAGTTCGTCAACGCACTCAAGACAGGAACCAGCCGGCGCTCGCGAAACGAGTTCAGCCAGCACTTGCAAAGCTTCTACTCTCGGCCGGTGCTTTGGTCTCGCAGCTACTGCGTGCTGAGCTGCGGCAGCGCCCCGCTGAAGGTGATCCGGCAGTACATCCAACAGCAGGACCGACCTGAGGACTGAGCCGGCTTGTGCCCGCTGCGCTATCCCCCTCCATCCAATTCGGGCGGCTGCGCCTCCATGCCGCCATCGGCTTACCGAAATGGATGGAGCTCCCCCGCTCATTCGGTGGGTCGGAGCGGCGCCCGACCAGGTGCCCAGTTCCACGCCCGCCGCAATGCCGTTGATCTCCTGGGCCTGCTCGCCCGTGTTGTCGCCGCCGCCGTAGATGGCCAGCGACTCCCAGCAGGCGTCACTGCTTGGTGCGGCCCCAGGCGGGCGTGCCACCCGGCCAGCCGAGGCACTTCACCAGCCAGGCCACGCCGAAGCCACCCGACAGTAAAGCGACCCACGCGAAAGAGGTCGACGCGGGCGCATCGGCCTCGCTGCCGATGCCTGATTGCGCGAGCAGGGTCACGCTGACGTTGTAGGCCGCATGCAGTGCGATGCAGGGCCATAGCGACCGTGTCCGCTCATAGATCCAGCCCAGCGCCACGCCGCCGATCAAGCCGGCCGCGAATTGGTAGACGTTCAGATGCGCCAGCCCGAAGATGGCCGCGGAGTGCACGATCGCCACCCCGGGCGTATAGCGCTTCAGAAAGCTGCGCAGGATGACACCGCGAAACAGCATCTCCTCGAGCACGGGCGCCAACACGCAGACCAGCACGAAGGCACCTGGGGAGGGGCGCCCCATATCGGCGAAGGCCTGCGCCTCCGCGGCAGACATCGGCAACACCCGCTGAAGCAGTTCGTCGACCCAGCCACCCACCTGCAACAGTGTGGGCACCAAGGCGAGCACCGGCACCAGGGTCAGTGCCAAGGTGGCTTTCACACTGCTGGCGCTGTCATGAAAGAGCTGGCGGTAGCTCAGGCCTTTGAACGACATGAGCCCGGCAAAGAGCAAGGCGTTCGAGAGCAGCCTGGCCAAGGCCCCGGCCTCCATGCGGTCCTGGCCGGGCAGCAGGTCGGTCAACAGCGCCCACGTCAGGTACTCGCACATGAACCAGGCCAGCACCAGCCACAGCGCTCCCCACAGGCCGGGGAAAGTCTCATTACGTTCGGAAAGCATCGATCGCGGGCCGTGAGCCGAAGGACAAGTTCCAGGCAGAGGCCCCGAGAAGGCGGCGGGCCGAAGCGCGAAGGTTACCAAAGAGAAACCAAATGCAACATCTACCTTGCCCCCCTTTCAAGGGGTCTGTGGCGGGCTGCCGACGCACGTCGTTCTGAAGCGTGAACTATTGCCGGGTCGGAGCGCGACGGTGAATACGGCTGCACCGCTCTTCGAAGCGGCAGGCGGGGTGATGTCGACCGGAGAATAGGAAACCCCGGTGGACCACCCGATGCGGCCCGCCACCCACCCCACCCCCGCCACACCGGAGCCGCGCCCCGATGCCAGCCAAGTCGATCACCACCCTGCTTCAGGACATTCGCCTCGTGAACGAGATGGGCCATCAAGTGATGGAGCGGGCAAGGCGCCAAGTTCTGGCCGTCGGCGACGGGGTCACTGAAGAGGTGAAGTATGGCGGCATCCTTTTCTCAAGAGGTGTGCCGTTCTGCGGACTGTTCTGCTACACCTCGCATGTGTCGCTCGAGTTCAGTCACGGAGCGGCGCTTCCGGATGAGCAGGGCCTGCTGGAGGGAAAGGGCAAGCAACGCCGTCACCTCAAGCTGCAGAGCCTGAACGATCTTGAGTCGAAACACGTCGAGCACTATGTGGCTCTGGCCTACTCGGCGGCCGGCGGGTGAGGATCGCTTCGCGACACGCGTCGGCGGGCGTGATTCGCCTTGTGCCGGAGGACAACTTCCATACCGTTGTTTTCTGCGCCAGGAGGACCGACACTGATTCCCCATGCTCCAACTCGATCACATCACGGTCGCTGCCCTCACGCTCGCAGAAGGACTTGCTCACGTCGAGAGCCGGCTGGGCATAGCCATTCCCAAGGGGGGACGCCACCTGGGGATGGGCACCCACAACCATTTGCTGCGCCTCGGTGAGGGGCTTTTCCTGGAGGTCATCGCGCCTGATCCCGAGGCCGGGCCGCTGCCCCGCAAGCGGTGGTTCTGCCTCGATGATCCTGCGATGCGCCGCAGCCTGGCGCAATCGCCGAGGCTGGTGACCTGGGTCGTTCGCACCGCCTCGATCGACCGGGCCTTGGCCTGCTTGCCGGGCAGCCGCGGCCCGGCCGTGGAAGTCACGCGCGACCAGATGTCCTGGAGGATCACGGTGCCCGAGGACGGCGGCATGCCGTTCGACGGTGCCTATCCGACACTGATTCAATGGCCCGAAGGGCCGCACCCTGCCGACCGCATGGCGGAGCTCGGCTGTTCGCTCACGCGCTTCACCGTGTTGCATCCGGAGGCCGGCCGGATCGCGGAGGAACTCGCACCCCACCTTCATGAGGAACGTGTGGTGTTCCAGGAAAGCCCTGCCCCGCGCTGCATCGCCAACATCCAGACGCCCCACGGCGCGCGGCTTCTGGACTGACACCTTTGCCGGGGCGTGAGCCGGCGACCATCGGGGTCGCCGGGCTCTGTGCATGCGGCAGGTTTCAAGGCCCTCCCCGACCTCGCCGGCCGGCTTCCGCGAGGTGGACGAGTGCCCTTCAGAGCGCCGAATCCATCGCGCTCAGCCGTTCTTGCAGCGTGGGCGAAATGCCAGTCAAAGGCATGCGAAGTTCCGGCGTCATCCATCCCCGCCGCGCGAGCAGGGCTTTGATGGGCGCAGGATTGGGCTCCGCGAACAGCCCCTCGATCAGCGGCACCACTGCCCGCCAGACCGCCCGCGCGGAAGCCAGGTCGCCCTGCTCCAGGGCGTTCACCAGCGCCACGAAACGATCCGTGTGCAGGTGCGCACTGGCCGCGATGGCACCGGCTCCGCCTTGCGCCAAGGTATTGAACATCTGCAGGTCTTCGCCGGACAGCACGGCCAGGCGTCCGTCCCTGATGAGTGCCAGCGTCTTGCCGGCATCGCCGCCACAGTCCTTGACCGCGTGGATGTTTGCATGCGCCGCCAGGGCCAGCAAGGTCTCGCGTGCGATGACGGCGCCGGTGCGATAGGGGATGTCGTAGACGATCAGCGGCAGCCCGCTCGCATCAGCCAGCGTTTCGAACCACAGGCGCAACCCGTCCTGTGAAGGACGGACATAGTGGGGCGCCGGCACCAGCAGGCCGCACAGGCTCGGAACATCGGAAGCCGCCAGCGCCGTCAGCCGGCGAACCCGCTCGCTCACGGCGTCCAGGTGGTAGCCGCTCACCCCCATGACCAATGGCCGGTCGCCCGCATGTCGGGCGACGGTGTTCAGGCAGGCGAGCTGTTCGTCCTCATCGAGCGCGGCAGGCTCGCCGGTGGAACCACAGATCACGAAGCCGGCAATGCCGGTCTGCGCCAGGGAGCGCGTCAGCGCACCGAGTGATTGGTGGTCCACGGCACCCTTGCGAAAGGGGGTGACGAGCGGCACCCAAAGGCCGCGGAAAGGGGGTGGCGTGATCGTTGCCATGACAAGTCCTTTATAGGTTGACCGAGGGTTCAACCGTCGAAGGACATGTGAGGGTCGCGGGCACGCGAGGGCGGCATCCGGTTCCGTCGCTCATCCGACGACGGAACCGCAGCTCCGGTCAGATGAGCCGGGTTTTTTCCTTTTTCTTCGCGCAGGCACACGCCACCAATGCGGCGTTGTGGGTGATGTGCGTGCGAGCCATTTTTTCAGTCTAGCAGATAGGTCGATTGCTGCTCGTTACGTCGGCTCCAAGCCTGTCTGGTTCGACATCACAGACGACCGGCCGCAACACGACGAGTTCGGGTAAAACGGCCTTTCATGAAAATCCATCGCCTGCTGATGAGCTCGGGCCTTCTCGCCGCGTTGACCGCCGCCGTCCATACCTTTGCCGGGACGGCAGAGATACAAGGACCCTTGCTGCACTCGGCCCTGTCCTCGCCCCTGCGCCTGCTGCTGTACGCATGCTGGCATCTCGTGACCGTGACGCTCGTGCTGTCGGCGGTGGCCCTCATCCGGAGCGCCCTGCCGACCCGCACACCGGCATCGGCAGGGGCCGCACGCTTTGTGGCGTGGCTGTGGCTGTTCTTCGGCCTGGTGTTCGTCGCCGTGGCACTGATCTTCTCGGGGCCGTCCGGACTGCTCACGCTGCCGCAATGGGTACTGCTCATTCCTGTTGGCATCCTCGGCCTGCTCGGCACCCGGAAGTGAGACAGCGGGCTCCGCTCCGCGGATATCGCATTGACGGCGCCCACAGTCAGCGGCAAGACCCGACGACCTTGCCGTACAAACTGTTCAAGTCGAGCGCCGACGGGAATCCCGCCGGGACGTGCCCGGAGTAGAAGCCAGCGTTGCGCAGGCCGGCCAGGAAAGGATGCTGGACGTACTGCTGGCTGAAAGGGCCGACGCCACCAAAATAGTGGGAGAACAGATGCGCTGGATCGAGCGCGAATTCCCCCCGGTAGCTGGGACCGTCGTCGCCGTCGTCCCAGCCCCACGGTGCATTCGCGGCGTTGGTGCTGCAGCTCTTGGCGCCCGATCCGCACCCGCCGCTGGCGTCTCCTTTGAAGCAGCCCCAGCTGCTGAAGGTGTGTGCGTGGGCGCCCGGCTGCACCGCATCGCTCAGCGCAGCGGCCCACAGGCCATGGGGCTCGGTGATGTCGACCAGGCGATACGCCACGTGGCGGTCGTTGCCAGAGAGGGGATAGGTGCCGGCGCCCCGGGTCGGGTAGTAGACCACCCCATCCTGGTCGGGGCCGCCGTCGAAGTTCGAGGTATAGGGCCACGCCTTCAATCCATGGCCTTTGGCTTCCTGCACCGTCTTGACGCGGGAAATGCCGTCGTGCATCTCGAAGGACAGCGTGCCGTCGATGTTCTCGTGGCCGTTGGTGTAGGGGCTGCCGGGCGGTGTGTACGAGAAAAAGTGGGTATGAAAGACCGTGATCATGCCTTCGAGACGACCGAAGGCCGAGCCGTCCTTGCGTACGGACAGGATGGCCCCTTCGAGGTCGTTCTCGTGCTCCTGGTCGAAGAGGGTGTCGGACCAGTCGCGCGGGTGGTAGAAGGCGTAGGTGATGAAGTAGTGGCTGCAGCTTTCCACCACCGAGTAGTACGCCGTGGCCGGCCAGAGGCCGTTGCCACGGTTGTCCCAGTTGTTGGTGGTGATGCGGTCGGCGTCGTAGTCGAAGGCGGTGATGTAGTCCGACGGGTAGTCGCTGGAGTCGGTGTCCTGGTAGTGGACAGGCGCGTGGAAAAACGCCAGTTCGGCCGGGCTGACGGCCTGCGCGCCCTCGGCTGCGGCAAGGAGACTGGCGCACAGGACAAGGGCTGCCATCGTTCGAGACATGGAGGTCTCCTCGGTGCGAAGGGCGCCAGAGTAGGCGGCCGATGTGTCGGCTCGATGAAGACCGGAGAATCTGGCCCAGCGCCTGGTGATCGATGACCGCTCCTGTGAACCAGTCCAGGTCGTCTACGGCCGGACACCCACCTACAGTCGTTTCGGTCGCCGGCCGCCCATCTCCCGGAAAGACAGCACACCGAGGCGATCCGCCGTCTCCTTCGCGATGCGTCGGTCCTCCGGATGGTCGTGGTGCTTGAACAGATGGATGGCCCGTCGGCCGCAGAGGAGTTCGGTGACGCACCAGTGACCGTGGTCATGCCGGATCAGCACCCGGGTGGGCGGGTGGCGGCTCAGTGGCAGCGTGCCCATCAGCTTGACGCGCCCGTCCAAGAGGAGGATGGGGAGACTCCGATAGACGGCACGAAGTGCGAGATAGGCGGCGAGCAATGTGAAGGCAATTGCCAGTGTGTAGGCAACCCCCTGTTTCTCGGGAGGGCCGTGGGGCGCGGCACTCCAGAAAACCCAGGCGAACAGGCCATGGGGCCCGGCATCGCCCGCCAGACGGGCGACCCAGGTGAGCCGAGGAGCGAGGGGCCGCACGGTGGTCATGGCAGGGGGCTGGGTACGGCTTTTCAGGCCCGAAGGAGTCAGGACGGCCTTGGCAAGCAGGCCGGAGGCAGCGAAGTATGCCTTGCCGTACAGCCGGAACGCCCCCGGCCGGGCCCGAGCCCCCCCGTTTTGGGAGGGTCGGAATCCGTCCAGGCTTGCTAGGATGTCTTCCCATCTTCGCCCGGCCGTCCATGCGCCTTGGATGTACGCCCGAGGCGGAGGACCGGATGTGTCGGTCCGGCGGTCGCCTCGCCCGGCTCTCCCGTACCGCCGGCAGCGAACCATCATTCGAACAAGGGGCTCCAGCCTCGAGGGAGGTTTCATGTTTTCAGGCGCTGTTGCGCAAGGCGCGGCCGTTCTGGCCGGCGCGTTCGATGCGCTCAAATTTTTCCAGCAGACCAACCGCTTGCTCCGTCTGGAGACCGCGCTGGAAAGCTGCGTGCTGGTGCCCGAGCGCGCCAGCATCCGCGAAGCCGTGAACCAGCCCTTCGAGATCGTCATCGACGCGCTCTCGACGTCGGCCTATCTGGACCCGGCCACGCTGGTCGGCGAGCAGATCAGCCTGCAGCTGCAGCGCGGCGACGGCAGCTATCGGCCGTGGCACGGCTACGTACTGCAGGCCGCGCGGCTGGACTCGGACGGCGGCGCGGCGCGCTACCGCTTTGTCACCGCGCCCTGGCTCAGCTTTCTCGGGCTGCGGCGCGACAGCTTTGTCTTCCAGGACAAGACCGCGCTGGACATCGTCGAAGAGGTTTTCAAGGACTATCCCCAAGCGCACTACCGGATCGAGGCGACGGAGGCCCTGCGCCGGCGCAGCCTGTGCATCCAGTACCGGGAATCCGACCTCGACTTTGTCACCCGGCTGCTCGCCGAAGAGGGCCTGAGCTATCACTTCGAGCACCTGGCAGCGGAGGGGGCCGCGCAGGCGGCGGAGCAAGGGCATGCCAAGCATGTGCTGGTCATCACCGACCGGGGCAGCGAGCGGCCGCAGCTCGGCGACATCCGCTACACCCGCCCGGATGTGAACACGGTGAGTGACGCGATCAGCACTTTCGGCTCACATCGCCGGGTCCAACCGAATGCCGTCACGCTGGGCAGCTGGAACTACAAGCAGCTGGTCGGCACGACCGCGGCGGATGCTTCGAGCTTGCCGCAGGGAGACGTCGGCGAACTGGAGCAGTACGACGGCTCAGGCACCTATCGTTATGAAAACGCCGAACACGCAGAGCGGGCGGCGGCCTTGCGGCTGGCGTGGCATGAACTCAACCTGAAGCAGTTCGAAGGACAAGGCGCGATGCGCGCGCTGGAGGCGGGGCGGCGCTTTTTCCTGGTCGACCACCCGCTTTACGGCGCCAACACCTCGGCCTTCAACTACAGCGGCCAGCTGACGGCGAGCCGCCAGCGGCCCGACAACGAGTTCACGCTCCTGTCGGTCGAGCACGAAGCCGCCAACAACCTCGGCGCCGACCTGGCGCGCTGGCTGAACCAGCCGGAGCTGGAGCGCGGCGGGTATCGCAACCGCTTCACAGCCGCGCCGGCGGCGGCGCCGGTGGTGCCCCGTTTCGTGCGCAAGGCCACCGCGCCGGGCGCCCAGACGGCCCTGGTGGTGGGCGCCTCGGGCGAGACAATCACCACCGAGCGCGACCTGCGCGTGAAGGTGCAGTTCCACTGGCAGCGTGGCCAGCGGCCCAACCCCGGCGGCCTGGCCCACGAATCAGCCGGCGACAAGGAAGGCAACGCCCCCGGCAACGAACAGGCTGGCACCTGGGTGCGCGTGGCGATGCCGAGCGCCGGCGCGAACCATGGCGCGGTGTTTGTCCCGCGCCAGGGGACCGAAGTGGTCGTCGAGTTTCTCGACGGAGACATCGACCGGCCAGTGATCGTCGGGCAGGTGTTCAATGGGCAGGACCTGCCGCCCTACTCTGCCGGCGTCGATTCCAGCGTGAACCACCCGGGCGTCATCTCGGGCCTCTACACGCACGCACTGGACGGCCAAGGCAGCAACAGCTGGGTGGTGGACGACGCCACGGGCCAGCTGCGCATGCGTTTCCTGTGCAGCCATGCGATGAGCGAGCTGGGCCTGGGCCACCTGATCGAGCAGAGTGTGCACAGCGCGCAGCGCGGCGCCTGGCGCGGCTCGGGTTTCGAGCTGGCGACCGAGGGCTGGGCGATGGTGCGGGCGACCGAGGGCCTGCTGATCAGCACCACGGCGCGGCCCCAGCAGGGCGCCAGCGTCGCAAGCACGCAGATGGACGTGGCCGAGGCCGTGAGCCAGCTGAAAGCCGCCCACGACCTGGGCAAGCGGCTCAGCGACGCCGCCGAGCAGCAACAGGCCTTGAAGCTGGCGAGCCACGATGCCGAAGAGGCTGTCGAACGGCTGATCCGCGTGCTGGATGTGGAGCAGGACGGCAAGTACCCGGGGCCCGTCAACGGGCAGGAAGCCTTGAAGGCACAGCCCGGCTCGCGCGAGCTGGCCGACCCGGTCGAGAAGTTTTCCGAGCCGGTGATCCTGATGGAGACGCCAAGCACGGCGGCCTTCGTCACACCAGCCACCCATGTGCAGTTCACCGGCGAGGACCTGAGCCTCGTGACGCAGGGCGACCTGCACCAGACGGCGGGGCACACCTACAGCAGCGTGAGCGGAGAGACCACCAGCCTTTTCACGCACGACGGCGGCATCCAGGTGGTGGCGGCCAATGGGCCGGTCTCGCTGCGGGCGCATACCGATGCGATGGAGATCCTGGCGGACGGGGAGATCACGGTGGTCTCGGTCAATGACGAGATCCGTATCCAGGCGAAAAGCAAGATCGAGATGGTGGCGGGGCAGAGCCGGATCACGCTGGAGGGTGGGGACATCACGTTTGCGTGTCCGGGGGCGTTCACGGTGAAGAGTTCGGGGCATCAGTGGGAGGGGCCGGGGCAAGGTGAGGCGCAGCTCCCCTTCCTTCCCGACGCAAAGCTTGGAGAGAGCCCACGTTTTGTGGAGCTGAACTACCACTATGACGACTTGGAGCCGATTGCCGGCGCACCGTACAAGGTCGTCTTCGAGAGCGGCGCCGTGTTCAACGGCGTACTCGACGGCAAGGGATTCGCCCGCATAGAAGGCGTTCCTCCTGGGGCCTACCGTGTCGAGTACGGTGAGGATCCCCGCGAATGGAAACCGGAGTCGCAGGAATCGACGCCGGAGTGGAAGGATCCGCAGGTCAAGCAGGAGGCTGAGCGACTGCTGGAATCGGCCAAAGCACGCCGACGTATGAACATGCGCGAGGGAGTTGCTTGATGGGCGCACGAGATTTCATCGACGATGTAGCAGATTTCCTGAAGGCACTGATCCTCGGCGACTTCGACGACGCCCAGCCTGTTTCCGCGCAGTTGGTCGGTGGAGCGATCGGCATGATCCCGGTCCTCGACCAAGTCATGGACGCTCGCGACGTCGCGGCCTGTCTCTTCAAGATCAACCGCAAGGGCGGCTTCAAGTACGCGACGAAAGACGACTGCATCATGCTCGGCTTTGCCGCCCTGGGCTCCGTGCCGATTGTGGGCAGCCCCTTCAAGGGCGTATTCAAGCCACTTTGGAAAGAGCGGCAGGCGGTCGGCAAGGCTCTGCGCGGTGGCGTAGAGATGATTGAACGCCTGCTGGGCATGGGCAAAGGCGGAGCCATCAAGTGGGTGCGGGGCTTGCAATGGGCTGCGCTCACCCAAGCGGCCATCGAGCAGGCCGAGGCTGCCCTCGCATCGATCATCAGCCTGCTGACTTGGCTATCCACCGACGACCGTTGGTGGGTCCCCGACTCGCTGGAGCACGTTGCCGCGGACGCCCTGCCCGGCATTGAAGCGATGCGAGGTCAGTTCAGCGGTCCCATTACGATGGCCATCCAGAGCATCAAGGAGTTTCTTGAGGAACTGCTTGGGGAAGACGCAGGCACGATCGCTGCATCGGTGATGCTCGGCGTCCCTTCGGATTCCGAAGGCGCGAAGTCGGCTGCGTCGAAAAAGAGGCGGGGACGGGGCAAGGGCAAGGACGCAACACCTGCCAGCGCAGATGCGCCGGAGAGACACGAGCCGACTGGAGCACAGGCACGGGGCCAGACCGATACAGGGCATGCCAACACGACGAGCACCACGCAACGTCGTACCCGTATGGACTGGCCCGACATCAACGATACGATGCAGGGCATTGCCGGCGAACACATCTCAGATTATCACTGCCTCCAGGTGAAGGGCTGGGGCAGCGGATGGTCATCGCATGACGAAGGCCCGCGTGGCTATTGGAGCTTGGCCGACGATCCACACCATGCGGAAAAGGCAGAGCGGGAGCGAGAACTCGAAGTAGCCATTGCCTCGGCGAAAACGAACAAGAGAAGGGAAGCGCTTCGGAAGCAGTTGGAAGATGTCCGCGGACGCAAAGATGCACGTAAAACGCAAGACTACATCGAGCATCGGAAAGATCCGCTACGAGATCTGTATACGCCAGGCAAGCTCAACGACAACTGCAAGTTGGTGAAGCTGAGCGTCAACGGAGCGCGTGGAGCTGGCCTAGACGGCCTTTGGCGAAAGAAAAGCACCGGGACCCAGAAATATGCCGTGATCGACGCGAAGTGCTACCTCGACCCCTCCAAGAGCCTTAAATCTATGCTTTACGACGAGGTGTATGACAAGCACAAGCTGGCCGCCCACAAAGCAGCGACCAAGCAGGTAGCGGCGGGTCATTCGGGCAGTGCAAGCGGAAGTAAGCGTGGCGTCAATGGCGCCCCCGCAAACCAAGGACCTACCCAAACAGGCACACCTCCGCAGAAGCCCGAGAAAGACGTTGTACCAATGAGTCATACATGGATCGAGCAGCGAATTGAGCGGTTCCCTGAAGACCTGAGATCCGATGTTGAGCGCAAGTACAAGACACTTCGCAACTACTCGCGTCATGTTTTTCACATATCTTCTCTACATGTCGCCGACCATTTTGCGGCATTGCTGCCTGACGAGGAGAGCGATGCCCCCAATGACGCAGCTTCCCACACACAACACGCGATCACTCGAGAATATCAAGACAAAGACATTGAAGCAGTTGTGCGGGAATTGAATCAAAAACGTACGAAACGCGCGCCAAGCCAGCCATGAGCGAAAACAGCCAAGTCCCGTTCCACCAGCGTCGAAGACAACAGTTTCTTGACGAGGCAGCGTGGCGCTTCACCTCGGAGTGGGTCCCCACGCATACGTTGCACGACATTCAAGTAGCACTTGCCGACCCCGACCTCTCGGAAGAATTGCGTGTCGCCGAACTGACCCGGAAAGCGCGTGAGTACTACCGCTTGTTCGCACTCGACTACACCGCCGGTGCGTCGCTCGACTCGCTGAGAGACGATCTCGAAGTGGTCGTTAGCGCCTATGTTGAAGCAGCGCAGGCAGAACGAAAGTATGAGGAGGAGGGCGCCCTCCCCTTCTTCGACTTCAAGCACCTCGATGACTACGTGCGGGTTCTGGCGCTCCTGTCCCTGTCCATCCTCTTGCACCGGGAAGACTTGATTCCCGCCGTTCATTCTCTGTTCAAGGACGGAGCACCAGACAAGGCGGACGCGCTCGTGGAGGATCTTCTAGGCAAGTACCTCGACGACCGCCCCTTCCTGGATGTGTGGTTTCACGACATGCCATTCCGTCACCTGCTCGACGTGACCGCAAACACACCACCAGACGAGAAGCTGGCAGACATGAAAAAGTACCTGAAAGCCTGGTACAGAGGCATGGCAAGCACTGCCTGGCATGACAGTCACAAGGAGCAGTCGCCGAAGGGCGTCGGCGCATACACAGGCTATTGGGCTTTCGAGGCAGCAGCGACGGCTTATTTGTATGAGATGGACGATGCGGAGCTCGATCATCTCGTCTTTCCAAAAGATCTGTTGGCCTTTGCGCGTTCCATGCCGCGTCGATCCGTTGCCGAAGCAACATCCCAGGAGCGCCTGCGGTTGCGCTGTGAGGCAGGACATGCTTGCCCTCGGGAAGGGTGGTGGTCCACGCCGGCCAAACTCGATAGCCGTCGTCGCTTCAGGGCAGGCGAAACCATGCCGGCAATCGAATCGGATTGGGGCCGGACGATTTGGGGATGGGACCTCAAGCAGGACTGAACGCCATCACCGCAAGACGTCGCGATCAGGATCGAGACAGCCAGGTCTTTTATGAATACGCGTCTTCACGGGGGGCCGCTCGCCAAAGCTCAGCAGCCTTTCCATCTTCGACGCCGGCAGCAGCTCTTGGACGAACGCTACGCCCGCGCATATCTCTCCTACTACTCGGAGGAGGTACAGGAACTGGAGGCGTCATTCTTCTCTGAAGAACAAACACCGGAGAACCGTGTGCGCCTCATGCATATGGTGGCCGACACGCGCTTCGAAATATGGTGTGTCCGATTTACAGCGGGCGGAAAGATTCCAGATCTCCGCGAGGAGTTTGGCATCGTCGTGGATGGCTACTTGCTCGCTGCGCAACACGAACGCGAGATTGAGAACGAACCTGCCTTGCCGTGGTTCGACTTCAAGCATTTGGACGACTACCAGCGCCTTTTGTCTCTGCTCTCTCTCGCCATACTTCTTCACCGCGAAGACTTGATACCAGCCGTGCATTCTCTTTTCAAGGGAGGAGAGCCCGACGAGGAAGATGCCTTGGAGGAGGACTTGCTAGGAAAGTATGTACCGGGGAGGCCGATCCTGGATGTGTGGTACCACGACATGCCTTACCGTCACTTGCTCGATGTGACCGCCCAGACCCCTGCCAACGAAAAGTTGGAAGATCTGAAGAAATATTTGAAAGCTTGGTACAAGGGCATGGCCCCTACCGGCTGGTATGACAGCCATAAAAACCAGACGCGAAAAGGAGGGGGGGACACTTCGGCTACTGGGCCTTCGAGGCCGCGGCGGTCGCGTATCTTTATGACCTCGATGACACCTCCGTTGAGCACATGGTGTATCCGAAAGATCTGAGTGCGTTCGCTCGATCCCAACCGCGCCGGAGCATCGCTGAAGCCGTGGAGCAAGAGCGCCGACGTCTGCGCTGTCCGGCGGGACAAGCCTGCGTGTAGGAGGGATGGTGGTTCACCCCAGCCATGCCAAACAGCCGGCGGTACTTCATGAAAGGTGACACCATGCCGGATGTCGAAAGTGATTGGGGGGCCACCATTTGGTCTTGGGACAAGAATCAGGGTTGAAAATCGCCGCACGGCCCGGCAAGAAGCGGCATGGAGATCGACCTGAAGCGAGAAATGACTAGCGGCAGAGAGCCACAAGAACATAGAAGCCGCAGGAGTAACAATAGACAGTGCACTGTTTGCTTACATCGCATACTTCGAAGAGGACTGAAAGCGACGGGCAATGCCGTGGAGCAGACGGCGCGTCTCCGTGCAGATGAGCGACCGACAAAAAGTGAACTTTCTCCAACTGCGTCGCAATGCTGATGGCTTATACAGTTCCAACGACAGAAGAGCGCAAGGCGCTTTTCTACTGGCTCAAGCAATGCAGTTCCTATACGGCGTGGGCTCGCATGGGAACCTACTATCGGGCCTTCGTGGAGGACGTTCAGCAGGTTTTCACGGCCACGCAGGACACGCCAGCGCCGACGAACGACGGACCGCTGATTCACGCCTCCGACATGGCGCTGACGCTCAAATGCTACGCGGCGTTCGAGGAAGCTCTCTCGAAGCTGAAATCTGGTGACAAGTCAGTATTCAAGTTCATCGGATATGGCGTAGGCGCAGGGTACTTTTGCGAGGGTGTGAGGGCACTTGGGGGCTGGAGCAGCAAGACGTTCGCCGCCGAATCTCACGGCTTGATCTGGCCGCTGATGAGCTCTCCGTACTGGGAGCCGCTCAACCAAAAGTACGAGTTGTGCACTTCGGCTTGGAGCGAGATCGGCCACTACGTGATGGAGAGTCGGTTCACCGACATGCCCGCCGATATTGTGTCGATGGCGGACATGCTCATGATCGACAACGAAGGTTTTGCCCTCGTCAAAACCCGCCGCGATCTCCCCGACGTCCCCGTACCGGACAAAGAGGTGCTGATCAAGACTGGCGCCTCCTGTCCCCACAGCGGCATTTGGGAACCAGTGCGAGTTCCGTTCAGCGACGGGTTCCTCGGTCTGTTCAAGAAGCCGCTCGCGCCGTCGGACGGCCAGTTTCCGCTGGATGGCTGCATGAACTACCTGCATGCCGGCTCCCCGGCTCCGACCATCGGTTTCGAGGGCGACCCGAACGACAAGGGCCGTCCCACCACCTGGCGCTTGATCTGGCGCGACGACCGTTATGAAGACGGAACCGTCCCCGAAGAGGAGCGCGACTATGTCTTCATGCAACCCCAAGCCGCGCCTGTCCAGCCAGCAGACAAGAGTCCTGCCCCTTCAGTTCCGCTTGTGACCGCCTGGTCGGGCCAAGCCGCGCCCCAGGCAGGCCACTGGGCGGTGATCGACGATCTGCAGGGCCGTGCGACCTTACGCGCCGGCGAGGTGTTGCCCCAGCACAAGGGCCAGGACGTGCAATGGGTGTGGTCTGGGGTGTAGGAATAGACGGGGGCTTGGCGTGCAGCCACAACCGATACGATGCGGGCAGCCACGACGCGATAAGGGTAGAGGGGCGCTGCAGATCTAGAACCGATGATGCCCTCCCTGTCCCGTAATCCTTCAGGCAAAACACTCGAATTCAGTTTGAGCAAGTGGCAGAAGCGACAGGCAACCCTGCTCTATCACTTCTCCTCGATTGACTACCTTGCTGGATTGAAGACCCTCATTGACCGCTTGATCGAAGGCGCAGACGTCACCCTGGCGTTGGCCAAGCTTCAAGGGCGAGAGGCTCTTCTGGTCGACAACCCTTGCGGCGTGGGTGACACCGCTGCCAGTCGGCCGATCTTCGCCTTTCAAGTACTTGAACATTTCCGACAGTCCACGTTGCGCGCCATTGACCGACGTGCAGGGGGGGACTACGGGTTCACCGGCTTAAATCAATGCTCACGCATGATTGGCGATCACTCATCCATGTGGATGAGCCCCGAGGAGGAAAAGCAGTTCACGGCCCGGTTTGAAGCGGTGTATCGCTACGCTTCAGCCATCGACAGCACGCTGGACCGTCCTCCAAGCTGGACCGATTTTTCGTTAGCGCTGGCATGGCAGGAGATGCAAGAACTGTTTCCGCGCCTGCCGAGGTTCCGGGTACGCACTGATATCCCGGGCGAGACCGACGAACGGCCGCCTCGCACCGGCGTATACGTCCCGCAGGACGACCCCTACGGAGCTTTGCAGTTTGCCTGGGCGGGCAGCACGACGGTCGGCGAACTGAACGAATGCAGCACTCTTGGCCCTTTCGGAGTGAAGGCCGTTCAACAGCTTGGACGTCACCGCCTTTGGGTCGACAGGCAGGCGATGCTGGAATTTGTCCTCTTGAAGGACAACCAGGAAGCGCTGAAAGCCGATCCCTTCATGAAGCTCTCTCCCTCAGACGCGACGACAGCCGCATGCGACGTCGCTCGCCATGCGTTCATTGATCGCCCCTGCAAATGGTTCTTCGTCGAAATGATCCCCGGCGAGTTCGACGACGAGGAAGAAGCGTGAGACACCACGATTCTCACCACGTCGACGCACATGCGCTGCCAAGCAGGGCAGCCCTGCCCCTCGGCCGAGCATGAATAGTCAGGTCGGACCTACCTGGGTGGGAACACTCTCGCCAGAACAGTCGAGTTGGCGCCGTGTACGCGACATGCCGAACCCTCGCGCCGTGTTCAAGGTCTTCGGCCTCACGCTTCTCTCGTGCAGCCTCCTACTTTTGATCGTGATGCTGCCGGTGCATTGCACCCTCTTGGTGGCGAATGAATTCTCCTGGCAACAGGACCTTGTGTTCATCGGCCTGTTCATGACTTGCCCGGTCGTGTTTGCGGGATACGTGGCCTATCTGGAAACGCATCCTGTGTTCACTGCCTTCAACTTCGATCGAACGCTCCAGGAACTTCTGGTCACGGAGCAAGGCGCCTTCGGGAGGGCCCGGTGCATCCGGATTCCGTTCACGGCGATCACGTCTGTCCGGGCAGAAATCTTGTCCACGCCGCCGCGGTGGGGCCACTTCAATGTCGTCTGCCCGGGAAACAAGGGACCGGCGAAGAGCATGTGGCTGGGCGGAAGCATTCCGATCGAGGACTTGGAAGCCCACTGCAAATGGTTTGCCGATGTGCTGGGCCTTCCGGTCGAGCCGACCTATGACTGGGGCGATTGACTGTCGCCCCGCGCGATGACCCGCGAAACCACACAGCATGCTGCTTCAGAACTACCTGCACGCCGTCCCCGTCATCTGGCTCGACCCCGACACCGGCGCCTGGCGCCCCGCGACCGACGCGGAAGTACCGCCCGGGGTCCCGTTGATCCACGTTCCCGGCATCCTCGGCAGCTACCTCGAGGAGGAAGACGGGTCCCGCTTCTTCCGTTATTGGACGGACGACAGGAGCCGTTTCTTCTTCCGTGTCGAGAACGGTCCCGTCATCGAGATCGAAGCGTCCAAATACGCCGAGGTGAGGCCTGCGCTGGATCTTGCAGGGCGACCCCTACCCGATCTCGGCGAATTCAGCATCCATACCGATCAAGGACAACTGCTCTTCAGGCACACCTATCCCGCGGCGAAGTACTACGGGCTGTACATGATGGATTTCAGCTTTCCGACAGCCGAGCTCGCCGACTGGGACTTTTTTGTCGCCTTGAAAGGCAGCTTCGAGTACATGCGCGAGCAGCAAGGCGCAAGCGTGCAGGTGCCTGGCAGCACTGAAGCCGATTAGCCATGGCACATCTGCACCGAAAACCATTCACCAGGCGTCGAGCCATCGTCAGCGCCGCCGCCTTCACGGCTCTGGCTTCGGCATCCTGCTTCCACGATGCAGAGAAGGACCTGGACACCTTGTCGGCGCATCTGCGCCTTCCCGCGGGCACGGTTTCAGCACGGTGGCGGATCTGCACGCTGCCCGTCAATGAATTCCTGTCGCTTCCGGGGCCGACCTTCTTCGTCGCGTTGATTGCCAAGCTGCAGATGTCCACCCCGGATAGGGCGCTTGATGCGCTCGCCTTCCTTCCTGCGGGCCTCCATGGGCCGACACCGCATCCCGGCACCCGCTTCTACCCCGCGTGGCTCAGCGAGCGTGAGGTGGGGGAACTGCGGTCCGCACTCGAGGGAACATCCCCGACGAAACCCGCCGACATTTCGGCCCTTTGCCGGAAAAAGCACCAGGCCGCCGTCGCCATCGCCCTGGGCGACACCGTGCTCACCTATATCGTCTACTTCGCGGGCAACTGAACCTGCCCCTCCTCCACGTGGCAAGCACCGGCGAGGCGAGGGTTATGGAGCCACGGTGAATGTGCACGCCCTCGGGCTGGAACTCATGGCACTCATTCGCCTGCGCACCACGCACGCCCAGCTCCGCAACTGCCTCGCGGCCTTGGCCCGCATGGAGCATGCGCTCGAGACCTGCCGGGTGACCGGCGAGGACTGCTTTTGCCTCAAGGCGCTGGTGGCGAAGCATGCTCAAGTACCTCTTCATGGCCCTCGCGCTCGCCGTGTAGAGGCTGCAGGGCGCTGAGCAGGAGCCGCCCCGCCCTCACGACACCTTCAACACCTCCGCCAGCCAGTCCACGAACACCCTCACCCGCGGCGACAGCTGGCGGTTGTGCGCATAGACAATGGACACCGGCAGGGGCGGCGGCTTCCAGCGCGGCAACACCTCTTCCAGCACGCCGGCCTCCAGCAGAGGCTCCAGGCCCTGGCGCGGCGCCTGCATCAGCCCCAGGCCGGCCAGGCAGCAGGAGAGATAGGCCTCCGAACTGCTCACCGACACCCGGCTTGGCAGCTTCAGGGTCCGGACCTGGCCGTTGTCCTCGACATACTCCCAGTCGAGGTCGCGCCCCGTCCGGCTGGAGAAGTAGTTGACGGCCACATGCTGCGCCAGGTCGGCCGGCTGCTGCGGCCGGCCGTGGCGGTCGAGGTAGCCGGGGGTCGCGCAATTGATCTGCTCCATCTCGCCGACACGCCGGGCCACCAGCGTGGAGTCGCGCAGCGGCCCGACGCGCACCAGGCAGTCGATCGCTTCGGCCACCGGATCGACCAGCCGGTCGGTGGTGCTGAGCCGCAGCTGCAGGCCCGGAAAGCGCTCGACAAACGCCGGCAGCGCTGGAATCACGGTCAGCCGCGCCAGCCGCTCCGGCAGGTCCACGCGCACCACACCTTGAGGCTGCAGCTGCCCCGAGAAGACGTTTTCCGTCTCGGCCCACTCTTCCAGCAAGCGCTGGCAGCGCTCCAGGAAAAAGCCGCCCTCCTGCGTCAGCGACACCCTGCGTGTGGTTCGGTGCAGCAGGCGCACGCCGAGCTGGCGCTCCAGTTGCTGCACAGCCCCTGTCACCGAGGCGCGCGGCAGGTCCAGCTGCTCCGCGGCCTTGGAAAAGCTGCCTTGCTCCGCCACACGGCAAAAAACCTGCATTGCATCGAGTCGGTCCATGAGCTGACGGGGAGTCCCCGATTGTTCGAATCGGCTGAATAGTAAAGCCGGGGCGCGGCACTTTATCCACATCTCCCGCGCAGCCACCATTCGCCCATCGCCAACCTGTTGAAGGAGCCCTCGATGGAAACCACCCGACTCGGTGCCCAAGGCCCGCGCACCTCGATCCTCGGCCTCGGCTGCATGGGCATGTCCGATTTCTACGGACCGGCTGACGAGGCCGAAAGCATTGCCACGGTGCAGGCAGCGCTGGACGCCGGCATCAGCTTGCTGGACACCGGCGACTTCTATGGCATGGGTCACAACGAGCTGTTGATCCGTGAGGCCATCAAGGGCGGCCGCCGAGCGCAGGCGGTGATCAGCGTGAAGTTCGGCGCGCTGCGCGACCCGGCCGGCAGCTGGAACGGCTACGATGCCCGCCCGGTGGCCGTGAAGAACTTCCTGGCCTATACGCTGAAACGCCTGGGCACCGACCATGTCGACATCTACCGGCCCTCACGCCTGGACCCTCAGGTTCCCATCGAGGACACGGTCGGCGCCCTCGCCGACCTGGTGAAGGCCGGCTGGGTGCGGCACATCGGCCTCTCCGAGGTCAGCGCGGCGACGCTGCGTCGGGCGAGTGCGGTACACCCGATCGCGGACCTTCAGATCGAATATTCGCTGCTCTCGCGCGACATCGAGGCCGAGATCCTGCCCACCTGCCGCGAGCTGGGCATCGGCATCACGGCCTATGGCGTGCTGTCGCGCGGGCTGATCAGCGGGCACTGGACGTCCGCGCGGACCCTCGCTGCCGGCGACTTCCGCGGCGCCAGCCCGCGCTTCCAGGCGGAGAACCTGGGCCACAACCTGGCTTTGGCCGATGCGCTGCGCGACATCGCGCGCGAACAAGGCCACAGCGTCGCGCAACTCGCCATTGCGTGGGTGCGTTCTCGCGGCGACGACATCGTGCCGCTGGTGGGCGCGCGCACCCGCGAGCGGCTGGCCGAGTCGCTGGGGTCCTTGCAAGTGCGGCTGACGGCTGAGGACCTGGCTCGCATCGAAACGGCCGTGCCGGCGGGCGCCGCGGCCGGGCAGCGGTATCCGGCGGCGCTGATGGCTTACATGGACAGTGCGCGGGGTTGAGGCTGCCGGTCTCGGCCGGCGGCACCGCCGCCCTGCACGGCCCGCCGTAGCCCGGCGCGCGCCAGCAAGCGCGTGGAGTCGAGTGTCGGCAGCGCCGAGTTGGCGTCGTTCAGGATCAAGGGGATTTCGGTACAGCCCAGCACGACGGCGTCGCAGCCTTGGCCTTTCATGCCTTCGACCACCTGCTGAAAGTAGGCAACCGACTCCGGCAGGAAACGGCCGCAGACCAGCTCGGCCATGATGATGCGGTTGATCTCCTCGCGCTCGTCCGGGCCCGGGCGAAGGTAGCCAATGTCCCGCGCCGCCAGCTTTTCAGGATAGGTCTCGCTCTCGACCAGCCAGCGAGTTCCCGTGAGTCCGACACGCCGGTACCCCCGCTCGGCCGCCTGCTCCGCCACCACCTCGGCAATGTGCAGCCAGGGCAAGGGTGAACGCGCCTGGATCCCGGGCAGCGCCTGATGGATCGTGTTGTCGGGACAGATCAGGAAATCGCAACCCAGCCTCGCGAGTTTCTGCGCGGACGAGAGCATCAGTTCTCCGACACCCTCCCAGTCGCCGCGCTCCAGGCAGTGCACATAGTCGGCCAAGGAATGGGTGTGCATGGAGATTTCCGGGTGCGCGTGCGACCCGAGCAGCTGCGCCCCTTCCTGGCAGATGGTCCGATAGCACAGTGCCGCGCCTTCGGCGGAGCAACCGACGATTCCGATGTGTTGAGGCATGCGATATGTCCTAGGGCTCGCGCGGGTTGTCCGCCTCCGGCGGTCCCACCTTCATGAAGTTGTCGACGCAGCGCACGCCTTCCACCTGCCTGGCGATGCGCACCGCCGTCGCGATTTGTTCGGCGCTGGAAACGCCGCCCGACAGCATCGCCACGCCGCCGGTGACCTTGACGCGGATCTTCTCGCGCATCAGGGCCTTGGTGAACTGCAGCTTGGTGGTGACCTTCATCGTCAGCGCTTCGTCACGAAAGAAGCTGGCCTCGCCGGGACGGCAGGCCGCCTGCGCCGGCAGAACGCCGGAACAGGCCACGAGGAATGCGAACGCCGCCAGGGTGCGCCGTGAAGCTCGGCAGGAAGCGTGCTGCAGTCGTTTCATGCGTTCTCCTCCAAGTCGAAGACCAAAGCTACCACACTGAAACTCGGCCAGGCCCTCGCGCCAGCATCGATCATGCGTGCCTTTCTCAAAAGGCTCTCGTCAGCAGCTGCACCCTTTAACACATGACACCGCGCACCGCACTTAGACTGAGGCCGCCCTCCCCGTCCATTCTGCACCTGCTGCAGAAAGGCTATCGTCCGGGGCGCGGCGCCATCAGCAACAAGCACATCCAGGAGTCCGCCATGCTGTGTTCCCGCCATCTCGCCGCCGCGGCGCTTGTCGTTTTGCCTCTTGCCGCACAGGCGGCACCCACGAACCTTCTGCGCGACGGCGAATTCGACGACTACCACGACGGCAACACCCCGCTGCAAGTCTGGGTTCCATCGCAATGGGAGACCGACGGCCTGACCTTTGACGGCCCAGTGGCGGGCGGCGACCAATTCCAGAATGCCGTGCTGTCCGACACCACGGCGGGTTACGGCGATGTCAGCGGCGGCTCCGGTCCTCGATCGGCGGTCATGTACAACCATGCATCGATGTGGCAGACCTTCACCGTCAGCACCGCCGGCGAATACCAGATCAGCTGGCTCGACGCCGGTGTCGAGCACAGCGACGCCTTTCCGCGCCGTTACTTTGGCGCGTATCCCGATGCCGCCGGCCTCCGCTACCAGGTGAGCCTGGGCGACAGCGTGCTGGGCCAGTTCGCCACCACGCTGGGACAAGACTTCACCTCGCACAGCTTCACCGCCCAGCTGGCGCCGGGCTCCTACACCCTGCGCTTCACCGGGCTGGACCGCGGCGAGGTGGAACGCTTCGGCGGCGCCGGCCAGTATGCTGCACAGGTCCTGACACACGTCGCGCTGTTCGACCAAGTGAGCGTCACCGCGGTGCCGGAGCCCGAGACCTATGCCCTGCTGCTGCTCGGCCTGGCCGGGCTGGGGCTGCGCGCGCGCCGGTCGCGCACGAGCGTTTGAGGACGGCGGCCAGGTCGTCGTCCATGCCGGCCTGAAGCCGCTGTCACAGCTGCGGGGAGCGCAGCGCCGCCATCGCCGGTGCTGCCCCCGCATGACGATTGCCCCGCCAAGCAGCTTTTGCCTGTCGTATGAACCCGCCAAGGAGCCACGTGACCCATCACCTCCCGGAACGGCTCCAAACCGATCGACTCGTACTCCGGGCGCCGCGGGCCGCCGACACGCGCACCTTGTTCGATGCGTACACGCAGGACGCCGACGTCGCCCGCTACATGGTATGGCGCCCCCATTCGCGACTGGCCGAGACCGAGGCCTTCGTCCAGCAGTGCCTGCGCTCCTGGGAGAGCGGGCTGGGCCATCCCTACATCCTGGCCAAGCCGGACCGCGAGCTCGAGGCGATCGGCATGCTGGAAGCCCGCATCCTCCAGCACACCGTGGACATCGGCTATGTCCTGGCACGCGCGCACTGGGGCCAGGGCCTGATGCCGGAGGCGGTCGCGCACCTCACCCGGACCGCATTGGAAAACACCCGTTTCTATCGGGTTCAAGCGACATGCGATGTCGACAACCAGGCCTCGGCACGCACCCTCGAAAAGGCCGGCTTCATTCGGGAAGCGCGGCTGGAGCGCTACTTGGTCCACCCGAACCTCAGCAGCGAGCCCCGCCCCTGCTTCATGTACGCCCGCTGCCGGTAGGCGGGGGTTTTCAAGCGAGCTGCAATTCCGCGCCGGGCACGGCCTGGACTCTGGCCTGGAAGTCCTCAGGCTGGCCATCGAGGGTGCAGAGGATCACGTGCATGGGCCAGGTTTCGCGCGCGAGTCGATCAACGATGTCGGCCTGGTGGTTGCGCCAGCGTGCCCAGCCCGTCAGCTCCAGGCACAGCACATAGGTCATCACGCTGTCATCGGCCGGCAGAACCCGGCGTACCAGCCAGGCCCGAGACACCCCTTTGCCGTGCTGCCGCACCAAGGCCAACGCCGTCGCCTGCGCGTCCTCGGGCAGCCCGGGCGCGCGCAGTTCGTGATGCGGTGACAGCTGCTCCAACTGGGCATGCCGCTCGATCTCCCAGCGGTGGCGCTCGTTCCAGCGCTGCTCGAAGCTGCCCGCGCGCTCGTCACGCCGCTCGCGCAGGAAGGCGAAGGCTTTTTCGCAGGCCGGCTTGGTCGCGTCCGCATCGAGCGCCATGGTGCGTTCGAGCAGGGCCAGGCCTTCGGCATCACCCTGGTCCAGGCGCACGCAGCCCTCGAGGTAAAGCCCGAGGGCGTGGTCGGCATGCTGCGCGTTGAAGGCGACCAGGGCGGGCAGATGATCGTCCTGCGGCTCCAGCTGCAGCCGCAACTGCAGGGTCTCGATCCGCTCGTCGACGCCGGGCTCGGCCAGCGCCTGCAGTTCGTCGAGGCGGGCACGCTTGGCCTGCCACTGGTCATGGTGCTGGCGCCAGCGTTCCACCACCTCGGCATGCCATTGCCTCTGGAAGGCCTGGCGCAGCCGGCCCGCCTCGCTGCCCAGCCAGACCTGGGCGGCAGAGGCGCCGGCGAGCGGCGCGGGCAGAGCCGGTGCGGCCTGGCTGTCACGATCGCCCAGCGCGACGATACGCTTGCGCAGCACGGGGTGGGTGTCCATGGCCCGGCCCTCGCGGTCCAGTGCACGCTGCAGCCACTGCTGCGCATGCTCGGCCGGCGGCGGCATGACGGCCCGGTGGGCCCATTGCTCGGCCAGGTCGGCCGGAGGGGTGGGCTCACGGCGCGCGGCAGCGAAGGTGTCCTCGAGGAAGCGGTCGTAGGCGGCCGCGCTCACATTGACGCGCTTCAGCGCGCTCACCGCCGTCGCCGCACCGACCAGCTCGGCCGAGGCCGCGTCGGCCTGGTACTCCTGGGCGCGCGCCAACACGAAGGTGTAGGCATTGAAATACGGCGCATACCACCCGACCAGGCGCCCCAGCCAGCGGCCGCCAAAGCCCTGCCATTGCTCGGACAGGGCCTGGATGCTGCCCCAGGTGTTGCGCAGCCGGTAGATGAAGGCGCCGAAGCTGCCGTGCGAGCCCGCGAGGTGGCCGTATTCGTGCGCCACGACCGCCAGGGCCTCCTGCGGCGACAGGCTCTCCAGCAGGGGCAAGCCCAGCAGCAGGTAGTTGCGCGGCCAGCCGAACAGGCCGAACAGCGGACGCTGGACCACCGCGGCGTTGAGGTCGTCGGTGATCAGCACGTGGTGGAAACGCGGCCCGCGCATGCGTTGGCGCATGTCGGCCAGGGCCGCATACAAGGCGGGTGCCTGGGCGGCGCTCAGCTCGCGGCCCTGGGGCGGGGGAAAGCGCGTGAACAGGGCCGACAGCGACGATTTCAGCAGCAGCCACAGCGGGATGGCGAGCAGCACCAGCAGCTTGCCGAGCTTGAACAGCACGATGATGGCCTTGCCGCCGGTGAGCACCGCGGCCACCAGCAGCCCGCCGATCAGCAGCAAGGCCAGGCCGGCAAAACCGAGGATCAGCGCCAGGATGGCAAAGCCCAGCAACGCGAGCAGACCGACCTTGAGTTGATAGACCCCGAGCGACCGCTGGCTTTCGGCCTCCAGGCGCGCGACCATGCGCTCGAATTGCGCGATCTCCATCTCCGCTTCCCTCACCCTTGCCTTGTCTTGTGCAAGGAATTGTGCTCACGAGTCGGCCGTTTGATCAAGGGTGGGCACGACATCCGGCTGCAGGGCGAAAGCCGTTCAGTGATGAAAGTCCTCCCGAAACTCACACCCGTGTGCCCACCAAGGCCCACCGATAATGGTGGCTTTTCGCTCGCTCCCCGGCATGCCCTTGACCCTCGACGACCCAACCGCCGGAATCTCCCGCGATCACGGAGATCCGCTGCTCGCCACCCGAAGGGATTTCGCGACATGAAGTCCCTCCCGAAAAGACAGCAGGCGCAGGTCGAGGGCCATGCACTGAGCTACACGATGTCCGGCAGCGGCCGCCCCACCCTCGTGCTCATCAACGGCGCCGGCGGGCCCATCGAAGGATGGTTCAGGCTCTATCCCGCCATCGAGCAACTCGGCACGGTCCTCGCGTATGACCGCCCGGGTGTCGGCGCGAGCGGCCCGCCCCGGGTGCCGCAGACCGGGCGGGCGGTCGTGGGCCTCCTGCGCGGCCTGCTGGAGCGCATCGGCGCGACACCGCCTTACGTGCTCGTGGCGCATTCCTTCGGCGGGCTGCACGCCCAGCTGTTCGCCCGCCTCCATCCCGACGAGGTGGCCGGCGTGGTGTTCCTCGAGGCGACCGCTCCGCAGGACGTCGGCAGCATCAAGCAGCACCAGGGGGCCGGGCTGCGCGTGCTCCATGCCGTGCTCGGGCGGTTCGCCCGTCGGCATCCGTTCGACGAAGTCGCCCATGAGGTGACCACGGTCCAGGAACTGGCGACGGCACCGGCCTTTCCGCAGGTGCCGGTCTGCGTCGTCTCGGGCGCCAAGCGGCCACCGTCCTTTCTGTTCCCCCCGGAAGCCGCACGCCTGCGGCAGCAGCACCAGCAAGGACTGGCCTCGCTGTCCTCAAAAGGTCAACAGGTCATCGCGACGTCGAGCGGGCACTTTCCGCAAATGAGCCAGCCGGAGCTGGTGCTGCGCGTCATCGCCGAGGTCGCGGCAGCGGCGCGGTGAAAAGCGCCGCCGGCCTTTCGTTCTCGACCTATTGCGCGTGCTCGACGTGTACTGACGTGTAGGACTTGGCTTCCGCGAGCCAGCTGACATTCCGCACCTCGGGCTCGTCTTTCGAGAAGACGCTGACACAGCCGTTGCCGGTGACGACCAGCCACTCCCTGCGGGGATGCTCGAAGCCCTGCAGGCCGGATTCTTCGTCGGCCCACCCGCCTTGCTGGACTTCGAGCACATAGGAGTCGCCGGGGAAGGCGTCCGAACTCCAATACCTGCAAAGGTCGAGTTCGTCCAGGTAACGGAAGCCGGAGGCTTCGCTGAACACCACTTCCAGCCCCACGACCTTGCCACTCCCCCGCAGTTCGCAGGCGAGCGTGAGCTCGAGACGCCCTTCGGAGAAACGCAAGGTCGTGACGTCCGAGATGGGGTGGACGCCGCGGGCGGCACGGAACGGGATTGCCTTGAGACGCAGACCAGAGCGAGACATTGAAAAATGACCGACAGTGGGGACCAGGTCCCATCCTAGCCAGCAGGGAACGGGCCGAACCGGGGCGCATGACGTACGGCGCGCCTCAACGCATCGCCGGCACGGGGTGCTGGTATCGCGGGGCCATGCCTCGACCTTACATGCCGATCAGCACGAGGAGCGGCCGGCCCTGCGGCATGGCGGCCGCAGGCAGCTCGCTTCTTCCGTCAGACCACCCGCCTGGGGGCTGCGGTGCGCACGTCACCGCTGTTCGGCGTTCCGGTCGGCTCGATCAGGAGGAGATGCACTTCCTCCTCGGCCCGGGGGCGGTGTTCGACGCCGCGAGGCACGACAAACACCTGGCCCGCGCCGAGTTCCACCGTGCCGTCGGGGAGGTCGATGCACAAGCGGCCTTTCAAGACGAGGAAAAAGTCGTCCGTGTCGGTGTGAACGTGCCAGCGGTACTCGCCCTGGACTTTCACGACCATGACGTCGTGGCCGTTGAATTCCGCAACGGTGCGCGGCGCCCAGTGGTCGTGGAAGCGGGTCAGTTTGTCGCCGAGATCGACAGCGGCATGAGGCATGAGAACTCCTGGAGTTGGCGGACTGCTCAGTGTCTTGTCACGTCCCCCGGCCGTCTTGTACGCTTGTTGCATGCATGACGGTGTCCTGCCTTCTCCCCGCGACTGGGCCCACTTTTCCCCCGCGTCGCTTCCCGGCGTCACGCTGCTGAAGGCCCGCTTCATGCGCCATGCCTTCGAGCGCCACAGCCACGACACCTATTCCATCGGCGTCACGACCGGCGGCGTCCAAAGCTTCAACTGCAGGGGGCGGCGGCATGACAGCTGCCCCGGCAATGTGATTCTCTTCAACCCCGACGAGCCTCACGACGGTCAAAGCGGCTCCGAGCGCGGTTTCGAATACGCCATCCTCTACCTGTCCCCGGACACCCTGAACCGGCTTGCCGACGAGCGCGTGAAGGGGAGCGCCGGCCGCTACTTCAGATCGACAGTGGTCGAGGACCTGCCCGCGGGCCAGGAGGTCCTGCGTGCCGTGAAAGCCGCCGGCCAAAGCCAGGAATCGCTGCGCGCCGAGATCCTGCTCGCACGGCTCGTGACCACACTGCTGAGCCGCCACGCGGACACGAGGCCGCTTCCCGCGCCACCGAGTCCGGGGCACCGCCGCATGGAGGCGGTGCGCGACTACATCGATGCGCACTTCAGCGAAGACTTGACGGTTGCACACCTGGCGCAGGTGGCCGGGCTCTCCCGGGCACACCTGACGCGGGCCTACACCTCGACCTTCGGCGTGCCGCCGCATGTCTACCTCAACAGCGTCCGGCTCCGGCACGCGCAATGGGCGCTGCGCCAGGGACAGCCTGCGGCGGCCGCTGCCCTGGCGGCGGGCTTCGCGGACCAGAGCCACTTCACGCGGCGCTTCAAGGGCGCCGTCGGCCTGACCCCGGCAGCCTGGGCTCGTCAAATGGCAGGGCCTGGTGGCAAGGGGGTCGCTGCTTCGGGCGCATGAAGGGGAGACGGGCTCAGGGTGGAGACGATACGCCCATGAAAAAACGCGGCACGAAGCCGCGTTTTTCGCTGGGGCCTGCCGCCCGTGCAGGGCACAGGCGCCCCGTCTTTTTACAGCGCGCGAATGTTCGACGCTTGAGGGCCCTTCAGGCCCTGCTTCACTTCGAATTCGACGCGCTGGTTTTCCTGCAGGCTGCGGAAGCCGCCGGAGCCGGCGATTTCCTTGAAGTGGGCAAACAGGTCCTTGCCGCCGGTGTCAGGCGTGATGAAGCCAAAGCCCTTGCCGTCGTCGAACCATTTCACGGTGCCAGTTTCGGTTGTCATGGATGAAATTCCTTCAGTGGTTAGGAAAAGAAAAAGAAATTCGCGCAAGACAATCGCGCGAACCAGAAACACTCAAGAAACGTCAAACCGGGATTTCAACCTAGGCCGGCTCCGCGACAAGGTCGCGGAACGGAACGGGATAAGACCTTGAAGAAACGGTCTTGTGTATGTCTGAGCCGCTAATGTAGTCGTTTGTCCACAATCGGCCCAGTGAAGTAAGCCTATACCCCTTCTCGGCGCTGCGGCATTGCATCGCCCGCGCTCTGCCCGGCCACCTCGGCACCCTCCCTGACCGTGAACAGCAGAAGGGCCGGCGGATTGTCGTAGGCGGGCTCGGCGTACGCATACACCGCCAGGAGCTTCATGGGACCGCTCCAGTCGAGCACCTCGATGCGCCTGACCTCATACCCCTCGGTCTTGTACGCAGCACAGATCGCGCTCTGGGCACCGGCCAGGGTGTTCTCGTGGACCGGTATCTCGATGCCGCCGGCGTCGCTCCGCGTGAACGGCGCACCGTTGATGAGATAGACGAGATTCATGCTTTCCTCCCCGGGACGCCGCCACACGCGGTATGCCCGCAGTCAACGTCCTTGCGTCCATTTTATGGGACACCGCGTGCCAGTCGTGCCGGGAAGGCTGTCTCAACCGGTCCCCCGATCGAGACGGCGGCGGTCGCAGCCTTCAATTGAGGATGCGCCCGCCCGCCCCGATCACGCTGATTTCGACATAAGCCGAACCCGAATTGCTGCCCGGCAGGTAGGCAATACGGTAGCCGCCGAGGTCGAAGGGGCCGCTGCGCAGGGCCGCAATGAGCTTCTCGCGGGTGGGCAGGGGGCCGGCGCGTTCGAGCGCCGACACCATCAGCTTCGCGTTCAGGTAGCCCTCCAGACCGTAGTAGGACAGCGGCGATCCCTTTGCGTGCGCCGCCATCGCGCGCTTGTACTCGCGCACCACATCGAGCTTGTCGGCCCATGGGTAGGGAATCACCTGAGCCACTTGGATGCCGCGCGAGTCCTCGGCGCCCAGCTCGGCCACCAGCTGGTCGGTGCCCACCGGCGAGAGCGCCACGAAATAAGGCTTTTCGCCCTGGTGGCGCATCTGCCGTATGAAAGCGGCCGTCGGGCGGTAGAGCGTCGCCATCACGACCGCCTGGGCCTCGGAGCCGGCAATGGCCGCCACGGCGGGAGCCACCTCCACCGAGTTGCGCGGCAGCGAAGCGACCGCCACCGGTTGCAGCTGGTACTCCTGGAGCGCCGCCTTCACACCCAGCAGACCGGCTTGACCGAAGCCGTCGTCCTGGTAGACCACGGCGATGCGCCGCACGCCCACGGTCACCAGGTTCTTGACCACGGCGGCTGTTTCGTCGCCATAGCTCGCGCGCAGATGGAACATGTGGCGGTTGACCGGGGACCTGAGCACCTCCGCGCCGCTGACCGTGCCGACCAGCGGCACGCCGGTCTGGTCGAGCACCGGCAGGACCGCCGTGGTCGAGGCGGTGCCGTAGAAGCCGAGCAGCGCGAACACGCGCTCCTGCTCGATCAGCCGCTTCGTGTTGGACACGGCGCGATCGACCTCATAGCCGTCGTCCAGCGCCACCAATTGCAGCTTGCGGCCCTGCACGCCGCCAGCGGCATTGGTCTTGGCGAAATAGACCTCGACGCCTTCCCGCATCTGCTGTCCATAGGCACCGGTGGGTCCGGACAAAGGCGTGGACATGCCGAGCGTGATCTGTGATGCCGTGATCCCATCGACACTGAACGCCGGCCACGCCGCCATCGCGCAAAAGGCTGCCAGCAGCAGGCGAAAGACGGTCGGCAATGGGTGGGACATGCGAGCTCGGCCTTTGATAGTCGAAGCGCGGCAGTGTTCCACAGCCACCCCGCACTGACCTTTCAGAATGCAACTGCCGTATGTAACCGCCCCCTTTCCAAGCGACTTTGCCTTGCTTTCGCCAGCGCTTGACGGCACCATCTGCCGGCCACCATTCGTCCCCGTCGCCGGGACAGAAGCCGTAGCCTGGTGCCAGCTGCGGCTGCCGCCAGCCCCTCGGACCCGTGTTCAAGGAGCAGCTCCATGCCTATCCGTCTGCATTCGCGCTGGGGCGCCTGCGGCCTCGCCGCCGCCCTCGCCCTGCCCGGCAGCGCCTGGTCCGGTGCCGTCGCCGTGGCTCGCCTCGACCACCTGCAGTTCACGCTGGTGGACCTGGCCCCCGACGACGGCATTGCGCCGTCCTTTTCTTTCGTGGCGGACCCGGACGCGCCCAACCGCCAGCGCACCGAGCTGACGGTCGATGTACAGAACAGCGTGCTGGGCACCAGCGATTCGGCCATCCAGGCCGACTTCTCCTTCATCGCCCCGCTGGATCTGGCCCGTTCCGTGGCGAACAACAGCGCCATCGCCCGGTCGACCGCCGATTCGCTGCACGCCGAGGCCACCAGCCTGGAGCGCGGCAGCGCCAGCGCTTTCGCGTCGAGCGAAAGCAATGTCTTCTTTTCGGGTGACTTCGGACTGCAGCTGTCACCGATGAGCGCCATCACCATCACGGCCGACGCGACGGTCACCGCGCTCGACACCGGCGAAGCGGGCGCTGAAGGTTTCGCCTTCGAGTTCGCACAGGCGGAAAGTTTCCTGCGCATCCGCGCGGCCGACCCCGGCGACGGCAGCGGCCCGCAGGACAGCCTGAGCCAGCGCAGTGCAGTCACCACGGTGGACGCACTGGCCGATGTCGAGGATGCCTCCGGCGCCCTGTCGGTGAGCTTCCAGAACCTCGGCGCGGCCCCCTTGTATGGCTATCTTTCGGCGCGCTCGACGGCGTCCGCCTTCGGCGTGACGGCCGCAGTGCCCGAGCCGTCCAGCTGGGCACTCGCATTGACCGGATTGGCGGCACTGGCGGCAAGAGGCCGCCGCCGTGCAGGACGTGAGCCCGGCGCTCTCAAGCGCTAGCGCTGCCGTCGGCATCCCGCCAGACCGAGCGCCGCCAGGCCCAGCAGGCCCAGCGCGGCGGTCGAAGGCTCGGGCACCGGGGCGAAGGTGGTGAAGCTGTCGACCCCGGTCTCCAGGTGCGAAGGCGTGAGGTCGACCGTGCCGGTGCCGCTTTCGGCATAGGCGGTCGCGTCGGTATCGACGAAAAAGAAGCGCGAACTTTCGCCCTCGTTGAGCTCGAAGCCGAAGTCGAACTGCACCGCGTTGCCGTCGACGCTGCGCGTGGCGGACTGCACGCCTTCGTCACCCAGGCCATCGATGCGCCAGCCGGCATTCGTTGCGAAGCCGGCCAAGCCGTCGCGCCGCAGCGTGACCGGATAGCCGGTCGGCTTGTCGAGCACCGTGACGCGATAGTAGAAGTCATAGGTGCCGTCGTCCGCGAGGACCACCCGGTCCTGAATCTCCAAGGAGAAGCTTTGCCCACTTTGGGCAAAGGTCCCGGAGACGCTGCGCATCACGTCTTCGACCACTGTCCCCGCCAGCTGGGGTTCGGCGGCCACGGTCGTTCCCGGCAAGGGCGACACGAAGTCGCCCGGACTGAGCGGTACGGCCTGCGCAGCCGTGGCGCAGGCCAGGGTCAAGGCGCCGAGGGCGGCGAGCAGGGGGAGGCAGGGGCGACGGGCGATAGTGAGCATGGGCTTCTCCCGAAGTTTGTGCCAGCACCTTAGCCGTTTGTCGGTCCGCTGACCAGGCTCGGTTACCACCGATAGCCGGCATGCAGGGCGAAGCCGCCGGCGTCTTGCTCCCGGGGCACCGGACGGCGCCGGTGGGTTCACTGCGACAGCACCCAGGCCTGGTTGCGCCACCCGTTGCAGGCCCACAGCTGAACCCGGGTGCCGTTGGCCGGCAAGGTGTTGAGGTCGCCGTCCAGGCATTGCCAGCCGTTGGCATTGCGGAAGTGCAGGCCGTCGAAGTGCCAAGTCTGGTTGAGCCAGCCGTTGCAACGCCAGAGCTGCACGATGGCGCCGTCGTTGGGAATGCCGTTGAGGTCGCCGTCGAGGCACTGCCCGCTGAGGTGGTTCTGTATCGTCCACATGTTGTCGCCCAGCGGCGTGAAGATCCAGCCTTGCTGGGGTTGTCCGTTGCAGGCCCAGAGCTGGACCTTGCCACCGTCCCGGCCGATGGTGTTGAGATCGCCGTCAAGGCAAAGCCCGCCCGGTCCGCCGTTCTGGAAGAAGCGGATCAAGGCCGAGTCGGCACGCACCGCCGCCCCGGGGCTGGGCCGGTTCAGGGCGGAGGGATGGATGACCGGCAGGCTGGAAGGAAGATCGTCCGGCGCGAGAAAAGCATCGACGAGGCCAGGCCGGGCGGAATGAACCTGCGCAAGGACTTCCGCGCAAGCAAACAGTACGAGAGGAAACAAAATCCTTTTCACGGCGGCTCCCCATGGCAAGGCTGGACAGGGATCGTGCTCCAAGCAGCCTTGGAACCTGCAGCCGCATGGGGCACGGGCAGAAAATTGAATCTAGCCCCAGGTCCGAGGCGCATCAAGGCGAGGCCGGGTCGGCGGCGGGCACCACGCCCGGGAGAAGCCGCCCAACAGCAAGACGGCGCCATCCAGCCATTCGGATGCGCCGCCCGACATCAGCTCGACGCCGTCCTTCTCGAACCAGACGCAAGCCTTCTTGTTGCCCCACAGCTGCAGGTCGTCATAGTGCCCGCTGAAGCAGACCCTGTTGGGCTGGCCTTTGAAAGGCTGCAGCAGCTGGTCCCGGCCGGGCACCGGCATCTGGATCGAATGCTCCTTGCGAAAGCCCAGGCCCGTCTCAGGAGTTAGGGATGCCGCGGCCGGGCAGGATCTCCGGCGCTCTTGCCGGCATACCGTTTGCTTTCCGATCCCGACCTGCTGGCCGAGGGGGAATCCATAATGGTCCCCCGCCACCAGCCCGACTTCCCGGAGCGGGAGCGCCTCCCGGACTTTTCTTCACACTGCGCCATCAAGAATGAGAACTCAAAACACTGCGATCCAGGCACTGCTGCAATCCAGCCGCGAAGACATCCTGAAGGAATGGCTTGCAGAATGTTTTACCGCCGGCATTGCCCGGAAGACCGGAAACGGCAGCATGGAGGCCGAGGCCGCCTCACTGCTCAAGACCTTTCACGAGGCGGTGCGCGCCGACGGCGACCCGGCGCAGTTCCAGTCGGCCGCCTGGGACGCCTTGCGCAGCGAGCTGGAACGCCTGTCGGGCTCGCGCGCAGCGCAGGGTGCTTCGGCCGGCGACACCAGCGTGTTCGTGTTGGCGCTCAAGAAGCCGCTGTTCGAGCGCGTGCAGCGCTCAGGCGGCGATACCCAGACCCTGATGGAGCTGACCTGGTGGATCTCGATGCTGGTGGACAAGATGGCGCAGTTCACCGTGTCCACCTACCAGCGCACGCGGGAAGACATCATCCGCCGGCAGCAGCAGGAGCTGCTGGAGCTGTCCACCCCGGTGATCAAGCTGTGGGACGGCGTGCTCGCCGTGCCGATGATCGGCACGCTGGACAGCGCCCGCACCCAGCTGGTCATGGAAACCCTGCTGCAGCGCATCGTCGAGTCGGGCTCTGAACTGGCCATCATCGACATCACCGGCGTGCCGACCGTCGACACGCTGGTGGCTCAGCACCTGTTGAAGACGGTCACGGCGATCCGGCTGATGGGCGCCGACTGCATCGTCAGCGGCATCCGCCCGCAGATCGCGCAGACCATCGTGCACCTGGGCATCGACCTGCAGGGCATCAACACCAAGGCCACGCTGGCCGACGCGCTGGCACTGGCCCTCAAGCGCACCGGCCACACCGTCACCCGCACCCGGGCCTGAGGCGCAGCGCGATGGATCGCATCCCCATACTCCAGATGGGCAAGTGCCTGCTGGTCACCATCCAGGTGGACCTGCAGGACCGGACCGCCCTGGCGCTGCAGGACGAGCTGGCCGCGAAGATCGAGGCCACCGGCGCCCACGGCGTGCTGATCGACATTTCCGCGCTGGAGATCGTCGACTCCTTCATCGGCCGCATGCTGGCCGGCATCTCCGGCATTGCCCGGGTCCTGGACGCGACCACCGTCGTGGTCGGCATGCAGCCCGCCGTCGCGATCACGCTGGTCGAGCTGGGGCTGTCGCTGGAAGGCGTGCGCACCGCACTGAATGTCGAGCGGGGCATGCAGATGCTGAACTCGGCCCCGAGGGAGCAGGCACTTGACGCCCACGCGTGAAGGATCGATGCCCTTGCGCAGCGAGCAGGACATCGTGATGAGCCGGCAGACGGTGCGCAAGCTGACCCAGGAGCTGAAGTTCTCGCTCGTCGACCAGACCAAGATGGTCACGGCCGCCAGCGAGCTTTCGCGCAACACCGTGGTCTACGGCGGCGGCGGCGAGATGCGCTGGGAAGTGGTCGGCAGCGACCTGCGCCCGGGCCTGCGTCTGCACTTCGAGGACCAGGGGCCCGGCATTGCCGATCTCGAACTGGCCCTGACCGACGGCTGGACCTCGGGCAACGGGCTGGGCATGGGCCTGTCGGGCAGCAAGCGGCTGGTCAACGAATTCGAGATCCGCACCGCCGTCGGCGCCGGCACCTGCGTCACCATCACGCGGTGGAAGTGATGTCGCTGCCCTGCCATCTCGCTTTCGACGTTCACGAAGCCAGCCAGGTCGGCGAAGCCAGGCGCGCGGCCGTGCGCCTGGCCGAAAGCCTGGGCTTCGACGAGGTGGCAGCCGGGCGCGTCGCTCTGGTCGCAACCGAGCTCGGCACCAACCTCGTCCGCCATGCCGAGCGAGGGCAGCTGCTGCTGGCGCCGGTGACGGCCGACGACGGCGACGCGTGGGTGGAGTTGCTGTCGCTCGACCACGGGCCGGGCATCGCCGACCTGCCGGCCTGCATGAGGGACGGCTATTCCACGGGCGGGACGCCGGGCAACGGCCTGGGGGCGGTGCGCCGCCTCGCCGACGAGTTCGACATGTACTCCGAGGTGCCGGCCGGCACCGTCATCCTGGCCCGCGTGGCCCGGCACGCCGGTGCGGCGCGGCCCGCGCCCGCCTTTTCGGTCGGCGCCGTGGCGCTCGCGGCGCCCGGCGAGACGGTGAGCGGCGATGCCTGGGGCCTGGTGCAGGACGGCGAGCAGGCGGCCTTGCTGGTGGCCGACGGACTGGGCCACGGCCCCGAGGCGGGGACTGCGGCCGAAGCCGCGGTTGCGGCATTCGGGAGCGGGCCCTTCGAGGCTCCCAGCCGGGTGCTGGAGCGGGTGCACCAGGCCCTGCGGTCGACCCGCGGCGCGGCCGTCGCCCTGGTTCACGTCGACGCCGGGCAGAAGTCGTTGATCCACTGCGGCGCGGGCAATATCGCCGGCCGCCTGATCTCGGGGGTCGAAGACCGCTCGCTGGTCTCCCAGCACGGCACCGCCGGCCTCCAGATCCGCCGCCTGCAGGATCTGCGCTACGACTGGCCGGAGCACACCCTGATCGTGCTGCACTCGGACGGGATCACGACCCGCTGGAACCTGGACAACTCGAAGGGGCTGCTGCAGCGCCACCCGGCGCTGGTCGCCGCCTGGCTGATGCGCGACCAGCGCCGCGGCCGCGACGACGCCACCGTGGTGGTCCTCAAACGCGGGAGCCCCCGATGAGCCTGGACGCCGCCGATCCTCCCCAAGCCGAGCCGGCGCCGGGCTCGCTGCAAGCCCTGCTCGACGCCAGAAGCGCCGAGCTCGAGGCCCTGCGCGCCGAACTCGAGGAAACCAACCGCGGCGTGCTGGCCCTGTATGCCGAGCTGGATTCGCAGGCGCAGGAGCTACGCCATGCCACCGAGCTGAAGAGCCGCTTCCTGGCCTACATGAGCCACGAGTTCCGCACCCCGATCGGCTCCATCCGCAGCATCGCGCGACTGCTGATGGACCGCATCGACGGGCCGCTGACACCACAGCAGGAAACCCAGGTGCGCTTCATCCAGGAGACCTCGGCCGAGTTCTCCGAGATGGTCGATGACCTGCTGGACCTGGCCAAGGTCGAGGCCGGGCGGGTCGAGATCTCCCCGGCCTGGTTCGAGATGGTCGACCTGTTCTCGGCCTTGCGCGGCATGTTCAAGCCGGTGCTGACGAACCCGGAGGTGGTGATGGTGTTCGAGGAGCCGCAGGACGTGCCGCCCTTGTTCAACGACGACCGCAAGCTGGCGCAGATCCTGCGCAACTTCGTCTCCAACGCGCTCAAGTTCACGCAGCGGGGTGAGGTGCGCGTCTCCGCGGTCCGCAACGCGGACGACAGCGTCACCTTCGCCGTCTCGGACACGGGCATCGGCATCGCGCCGGAGTTCCACCACGCGATCTTCCAGGACTTCACCCAGGTCGATTCGCCGATCCAGAAGCGCCTGCGCGGCACCGGCCTCGGCCTGTCGCTCAGCAAGCGCCTGGCGGAGCTGCTGGGCGGCAGCGTGGCGCTGAAAAGCGAGCTGGGCAGCGGCTCGGTCTTCTCGGTCACGGTGCCGTTGCGACTGCCAACCGCGCAAGACGCCGGCGCGCCGGGAGCGGCAGCGTGATCATGCTCGGAGCGGTTGAGGCCGGGACCGTCTCCGAGGTGCTGGTGGTCGACGACAACCCGGCGACCCGCTATGCCACGTCGCGCGTGCTGCAGGCGGCCGGCTTCCGCCCCCGCGAGGCCGCCACCGGGGGCGAGGCGCTCACGCTTGCGGACGCCGGCACCGCCGCCGTGGTGCTGGACGTGCACCTGCCCGACACCGACGGCTTCGAGGTCTGCCGGACCCTGCGCAACCGTCCCGAGACGGCGCGCGTGCCGGTGATCTACCTGTCGGCGGCCTATGTGCGTGACCACGACAAGGTGCGCGGCCTGGATTCGGGGGCCGACGCCTACATGACCCATCCGGCCGAGCCCGCCCTGCTGGTCGCGACCGTGCAGGCACTGGTGCGGGCGCGCCGCGCCGAGGACGGCATGCGCCGCAGCGAGGCGCGTTTCCGGGCCATCTACGACCAGGCGCTCAGCGGCATCTGCCTGATCGACACCACGGGGTGTTTCGTCGACGTGAACCCGGCGATGCTGGCAATGCTGCACCGCCGGCACGACGAGGTGGTGGGACGCCGCGTGCCCGACTTCGCGCCGCCCGAGTGGCAGGCGCGCATCGCCGGCTATCTCGACAAGAGCCGGGAGGGTGTGTGGCGGGGCGACTTCCCGCTGCTGGATGCCGAGGGCCGGCTGGTGCACCTGGAGTGGAGCCTGTCGGCCCACGTGGAGCGCGGCGTCAGCATGGCGATCGCCAGCAACATCTCCGAGCGCGTGGCGCTGGCCCAGCAGCGCGAGCAGCTGCTGGAGCGCGAGCAGGCCGCGCGCGCAGCGGCCGAACGGGTGAGCCGGTCCAAGGACGAATTCATCGCGGTGCTCTCGCACGAGCTGCGCACGCCACTGAACGCGATCCTCGGCTGGGTGCATGTGCTCAAGCGTGCCGGCGCCGCCGCGGACCTGCCGCGCGGGCTGGAGGCGATCGAGCGCAACGCCAAGACGCAGACGCGGCTGATCTCCGACATCCTCGACATGTCGCGCATGGACCTGGGCAAGCTGCGCCTGGAGCTGGAAACGGTGGACGTCGAGGAACTGGTCCGCTCGGCCGTCGGTGCGCTCGCGGCGTCGATGCGGGACAAATCCCTGGAGGTGTGCATCACGTCGTCCGGCACTCTGGCGCCGGTGCTCGCCGACCCGGCGCGGCTGCAGCAGGTGGTGTGGAACCTGATGACCAACGCGATCAAGTTCTCGCGCGCCGGCGGCCCCATCCACGTCACGCTGGCGCAGGACGGCGCCTGTCTGATCCTGTCGGTGCGCGACGAGGGCCAGGGCATACGGCCCGAGTTCCTGCCCTATCTGTTCGACCGCTTCACGCAGAGCGATTCGGCCAGCAACCGCTACCACGGCGGTCTGGGCCTCGGTCTGTCCATCGTCAAGCACCTGGTGGAGCTGCATGCCGGCAGCGTGAGCGCGACCAGCGAGGGCGAGGGACGCGGGGCGACCTTCACCGTCCGGCTGCCGTCGGCGGCGTCCGTGACCTCGGGCCGGGGTGTCCGACCATGGCCCGCGCAAGCGCCCGCCGACGCCCCCGACAGCGCGCTGATGAGCGAGGACCTGAGCGGCCTGACCGTGCTGGCCGTGGAAGACGACCCCGACGCGCGCGAGATGCTGGGCGTCATCCTGGGCGACCGGGGCGCGCGCGTGGTCGCGGCGACGGGCTACGCCGATGCACTGCACCGCCTGCAGACCCTGATGGCCGACGTGCTCGTCAGCGACATCGGCATGCCGGGCCAGGATGGCTATGCGCTCATCCGCGAGGTCAGACGCCGCGAACAGCCGGGCGGCCCGCGCCTGCCCGCGATTGCGCTGACCGCCTTCTCGCGCCCACAGGACCGCCAGACGGCCTTGGCCGCAGGCTTCGACGCGCATTGCGCGAAGCCCCTGCGGCCGCATGAGCTGATCGCGGCCATCCTGAGGGTCATCGGGACCTCGGTCTGAGAGCTGCGCGATGGGTGAACCGCCCGGTATTCGCTGCGGCACCCAAGCCAGCCCGATCCCGGCGAGAGACACAGCCGGGGTCGGGCCCGGCGAAGGCTCGCAAGCGGGCTAGGCAGGCAGCCGCCGCTGGTCCATCATGGCGCGCGCACCCTAAACACCAGGAGCCCGCCGATGCCCTCGCCCTCCACCCCGGCCTACAACACCCTGGAACGGCTGCAGCAGCGGCTGCACCGCCTTCGGCACCTGCAGTCCATCGCGCACTGGGACCAGGCTTGCAACATGCCGCCCAAGGGCAGCGAAGCGCGGGGCGCGGCCCTGGCGGAGATCGCAAGCTTGCTGCACGGGCTCGGCACCGAGCCCCGCCTGAAGGACGACATGGCGCGGGCCGCCCAGGAGCCGCTGGACGAACTGCAGCGAGCCAACCTGCGTGAGATCGAGCGCGCCTGGCAGCGCGCCACCGCCCTCCCCGACGAGCTGGTGCAGGCCCGCTCGCTGGCGGCCTCGCGTTGTGAACACGAATGGCGTCGGCAACGCCCGGCCAACGACTGGACCGGCTTCCTGGAGAACTTCCGCCCGGTGCTGCGGCTGGCCCGCCAGGAAGCGCAGCTGCTCTCGGCGCAATCCGGGCTGTCGCCGTACGACACGCTGCTGGACACCTACGAGCCCGGCATGCGAGCCAGCAGCGTCGAAGCCTGGTTCGCCGATCTCAAGAGCTGGCTGCCGGCCCTGATCGCCCGCGTCGCCTCGGCGCAGGCCGGCCAGCCCGTCATCGCACCCCAGGGGCCCTTCCCGCGCGAGGCTCAACGGGCCCTGAGCGAGGAGGTGATGAGCCTGCTCGGCTTCGACTTCGAGGCCGGCCGACTGGACGAGAGCACCCACCCCTTCTCGGGCGGCGTGCCGGAGGACGTGCGCCTCACGACCCGCTACCGCGAGGACAATTTCGTGCAGAGCCTGATGGCAACCATCCACGAGACCGGCCACGCGCGCTACGAGCAGAACCTGCCACGCGCAGGGCTCGGCCAGCCGGTGGCCCAGGCGCGCTCGATGGCGATCCACGAAAGCCAGAGCCTGACCTTCGAGATGCAGCTGGCGCGCAGCCGGCCCTTCGCCGAGCAGCTGTCGCCGCTGCTGATGCGCCACTTCGGTGCCCAGGCTGCCTTCGAGGCCGGCAACCTGCACCGCCTGCTGACCCGCGTGTCGCCCGGTTTCATCCGCGTCAACGCCGATGAAGTCAGCTATCCCGCCCACGTGATCCTGCGCTTCGAGATCGAGCGCGCGCTGATCGAGGGCGACGCCGAGGCCGAGGACATCCCGGGACTGTGGGACGAGAAGATGGCGGCCTACCTGGGCCTGGACACGCGCGGCAATTTCCGCGACGGCTGCATGCAGGACGTGCATTGGGCGGAGGGCCTGTTCGGCTACTTCCCCTGCTACACGCTGGGCGCGATGTACGCCGCGCAGTGGTTCGCGACGATGCGCCGCCAGATGCCCGACCTCGACGACCGCATCGCCCGCGGCGAACTGCAGGGTGTCTTCGACTGGCTGCGTGAGCACATCTGGCAGCAGGGCAGCCGCTGGACCACCGACGAGCTGGCGCAACGCGCGAGCGGCGAGGCGCTCAACCCGGCGTTTTTCCGGGCCCACCTGCAGGGGCGTTACCTGGCCGGCCCGGCCTGAGACGATCCGGCGCGGCCCGGCGTCGCGAACAGAGCCTGCAGCGTGTCGGTGTCCACCGGCTTGGTCCAGTGCTCGTCGAAGCCGGCGGCCACGGCCTGCCGCCGATCCTCCGCCTGGCCCCAGCCGGTCAGCGCAATCAAGGTCATGCCTCGGCCCCAGTCGGCGCGGCGGATCTCGCTGGCCACCTGGTAGCCGTTGCGCCCCGGCATGCCGATGTCGAGGATGGCGATGTCGGGACGCAACTGCTCGGCCAGGGCGAGCGCCTCGTTGCCGGTGCTGGCGGTATGCACCTCGTGACCGTCCAGTTCGAGCAGCGCGGCCAGGGTCGTGCTGGCATCGTGGTTGTCGTCGGCGATCAGGACCTTGCGCCGCAGCGCGGCTTGGCCCTGGGGCGCCTCGGGCTGCCCGCCCTCCAGCGATTCGGTCTGCATCCATGGCAGGTGCACGACAAATTCGGCACCGCGGCCCAGCCCGTCGCTGTGCGCCTCGATGCTGCCGCCGTGCATCTCCACCAGACCCTTGCTCAGCGCCAGGCCGATGCCCAGACCGCCCTCGGCACGCTGCAGCGCCGAGGAGACCTGCGAGAACATCTGGAAGAGGGTCTGCAGCGACTCCTGCGCCACGCCGATGCCGTTGTCGCGCACACGGATCGCGACGGCACCCGGCCGGGCTTGCGCCTGCACCTCGATGGCGCCACCGTCGTCCATGTATTTCGCGGCATTGGACAGAAGATTGGACAGCACCTGGGCCAGCCGCAGCGGGTCGGCCGTCAGGACCACCGGCTCGGCAGGCAGGGTGACGCTGAGGCGGTGTCGCTTGGCCTCGATCAGCGGCTGAGCGGTCTCGACGGCCGATGCGACCACCGAGGACAGGGCCACCGGCTCCATGCGCAACTCCAGGCGCCCCCGCGAGATGCGGGCCACGTCGAGCAGGTCGTCGAGCAGCAGGGCCATGTGGGTGGCTTGCCGGTCGATCACGTCGATGGCCCAGTGGTGCTGGGCCGCCGTGAGTCCCGGCGTCTTGACCAGTTTGGCCGACTGCCGGATGGGGGCGAGCGGGTTGCGCAGCTCGTGCGCCAGCGTGGCGAGGAACTCGTCCTTGCGACGGTCGCCTTCCTTGAGGGCCTCGACGGCGCGTACCTGCTCGGTCACGTCGTGGCCCTGCGCGAAGATGCCGCTGACCCGGCCGTGGACATCGAACACCGGCTGGTAGACCAGGTCCACGAAGGCCTCCGACAAGGGGCCGCCGGGCTCTTTCTGCAATATCAGGCGCAGGCCGCGGCCGATGAATGGCTCCCCCTCGCGGTAGACCCGCTCCAGGATTTCAATGAAACCCTGGCTGCGCACCTCGGGCAAGGCCTCGAAAGCCGGGCGGCCTTCGATCGGCCGGTGCCCCACCAGCTGGTAGTAGGCGCGGTTGACCATCTCGAACACGAAGTCCGGCCCGCGCAGCACCGCCACAAAGCCGGGTGCGTTGTCGAACCAGCCCTGCAGCGTCGTGACGGTGCCCTGCGCCCGCTGGAGCAAGGCATCCCGCTCGCGCTCGACGCGCACGCGGGGGGTTTCTTCGCTGCAGGCGCAGAACAGCCCGCCGATGCCGCCCTGGTCGTCGTAGACCGGGCTGTAGGACCAGGTGAAGTAGGTCTCCTCGGTGAAGTCGTTGCGCTCCATGACCAGCAGCACCCGCTCGTTCCAGGTGGCCCGGCCGTGTTGCATCACCTCGTCGACCTGGGGCCCGAGAACCGGCCAGATCTCGTTCCAGATCTCGCGCGCTCGGCCGCCGAAGGCTTGCGGATGGCGCTTGCCCAGCACCGGGATGTAGGCGTCGTTGTAAATGTTCACCAGCTCGCTGCCCCACCAGACGAACATCGGGAAACGCGAGTTGAGCGCGATGCTGACGGCGATGCGCAGGCTCTGCGGCCAGACCTCGACGGGACCGAGCGGCGTCGCCGACCAATCCATCTCGTGGAACAGCCGGCCGATCTCGGTGTCCGGCACGGAACCCTGGCTGGCCGCCGGCGCAAAAAGCAGGGGATGAGGGGTTTTCGGCGGGGCGGTCATGGGACGGGGTGTCGGATGGAAGATGATCCCCGTCGACTTAGCAAAAAGCCTGCGCGCCGGCGCTGCGCCTTGCACCGGCTGCCCCGCCATCGCAACTGCACCTTCACGGAATTCGCTTTAGGAGACGACCATGGTCCTGAACACCGACGAACACCTGCTTTATGGCACGCAAAACAGCGGCAGCGCGGCGATCGAGGCGGCCTTGACGCTGGCACGGCTGCCTTTCCGCAACGTCGATGCCGCGTCCTGGGCGGCCGAGTCCGACCTCGAGGCGTTGAGGGAGGTGAGCCCGCTGCTGCAAATACCGGCCCTGCGCTGGCCCGACGGCAGCACGATGACCGAAAGTGCCGCCATCCTGATCGAGTTGGGGCTGCGTCACCCCGACAGCGGGCTCCTGCCCGCCGAGCCGGCTGCCCGGGCACAGAACATCCGAGGGCTGCTGTATATCGCGACCAACTGCTATGCGGCCGTCGGCATCATGGACTATCCCGAGCGCTGGACCCTGGCCGAAGGCGACGCCGAGCGGCAACGCCTGAAGCAAGGCACGCAGGCGCGCCTGAGACACCTGTGGGAGCGTTTCGCCGACAGCTTCCCGGCCGACCCCTTCCTGGGCGGCGAGCAGCCCGGCGCGCTGGACCTGCTGGCGGCCGTGGTGTCCCGGTGGTCGGGCGCCAGGGCCCACCTGCGGGCGGCCCGGCCCGGCTGGGCCGGCGTGCTGGAGCGCATCGATCAGCATCCGGCGCTGGCACCGGTGTTCGCCCGCCACTGGCCGGCGACGTCCTGAGGCCGTTTCTTGCGCGGCGCTTTACCTCCTGCGGAAGGCCGGCCTCGCGCCGCGGCTCATTCCTCGTAGGGGCGTGAGCTTCTCGGCGCACCGGGCAACTGCCGGTCCAGCGACTCGCGGTAGCGGATGCAGCCGCTCAGGAACTGCGGCCAGTCGGGCACCACCGGCAGCGGGTCCGAGGCTTCCGGCAACAGCGCCCACAGCTCGGGATGATGCCAGCACAACTCGTGGCTGCTGCAGTCCCGGTGGCGGCGGATGCCGTCTCGCAGGCGCTGGACTTCGGCGATCAGTTCCTCGCGACTTCGGGTGTCGAGATCGGTGTCCATCGGGCCTCCTGGTGGAGCGCGACGCGGCCGCGCCCAGTTGGTTGTCCCCGCACCTCGACCGCCCCAGGGCGGTCGCCCTCCGGCCGGCCTTACTGCGACGCCGCCGAGGCCGAGGCCGGCTGGGTCGGCAGACCGAGCTTTTTCGCGGTGTGCTGCACCGCCTCGCCGGTCTTCTGGGCGCCACGCTCGATGGCCGCCGCTGTCTTTTTCGCGCCGTGCACCACCGCCGCTTCGGTCTTCGCCGCGACCGCCGAGGCACCGGCCGCCACCGACTTCGCAGTCTCGGCCGGCCCGGCCTGGACCGGTGCCACCGGCAGCGTTGATGTGAACAGAACCATCGCAACAGAAAGTGAATGTTTCACGGCGTCTTTCCATGCCTTGGGGTTGCCTGACATCATAGTCGTGCACCCGCCCGGCGGCCCCCCATTGCTTGCTCCTGCTTTTCACATGCCCGACCTTGCCTTCGATACCGCACCGCTGGCTCTGACCGTTCACCAGGGCCGGGCCGGGGACCGCAACCCGCGTGCCATGGCAGGCGCTCGCCGGCTGGGCGAAGCACTGACGCGGCGACTGGGGCTCGAAACAAGGACCGTCGGCGAGCCTCAGGAGCCGCTGGGCCTCGGCTGGCGCGCCGAGCTGGACGCGGCCCACGGGTCGCTGCGCCAGCTTGCCACCCACTGCGACACCGCGCTGGCCCGCGGCCACCGGCTGCTGACGGTGCTCAACCGCTGCGCCTGCGCGCTTGCAACCCTGCCGGCCGTGGCCCGGCATTGGCCGGACGCCCGCATCGTGTGGTTCGACGCCCATGCCGACTCGAACACCCCGGAGACCAGCAGCAGCGGCTACCTCGGCGGCCTGGTGCTCACCGGTGCGGCCGGCCTCTGGGACAGCGGGCTCGGCGCCGGCCTGCGCCTGTCGCAGGTGGTGCTGGTCGGCGCGCGCGACATCGATCCGGCCGAGCAGGCCTTGATCGATGCCGGCTCGCTGCAGTTCGTGCCGCCCGGCGAGGACCTCGTCGAGCGGCTGCGGGCCGCGGTCGGGGCCCATCCCGTGTATGTCCACCTCGACTGCGACGTGCTGGAGCCGGGCATCGTCCCCACCGAATATCAGGTGCCCGGCGGGCTCTCGCTCGAACAGCTGGCAGCGGCGAGCAAGGTGCTCGCCGCGCAGGAGCTGATCGGGCTGGAGATCGCCGAGTTCGAAGCCAACTGGCCCGGCAGCGACCTTGCCGCGGCGACCGATCCCCTGCTCGACGCGCTGGCGCCGCTGCTGCAAGGGCTCGGTGACGTCCAGCAACACCGCCTCGCAAACGCCTCGTAACGCCGGCGGAACGGTGCTTGCCAAACGCTTCACATCAGAACCAAACAGGACGCTGTGAAGGGACAGGCCGTGCCCGCACAAGGTCCAGCCCAGGAGCACACGATGAAGTGGGAAGGCCAGCGGCAAAGCAGCAACGTCGAGGACCGGCGCGGCGCCGGCGGCGGATTCGGCCTCGGGGGCCGATCGATCGGCATCGGCAGCGTCGTGATCGCACTGATCGGCGGCTGGGTGCTCGGCGTGAACCCGCTGACCCTGCTCGGCATGCTGAGCGGCGACGGCGCACCGGTGAGCGGACAGGCCGCGCCTGCCGGGCCCCCGCCGGCCAATGACCGCGCCGCGGCCTTCGTCTCGACCGTGTTGGCGAGCACCGAGGACGTCTGGGCCGGCGTGCTGCAGCAGCACGGCATGAGCTACACGCCGGCCCGGCTCACGCTGTTCCGCGGCGCCACCCCGACTGCCTGCGGCCGCGGGCAGTCCGCCATGGGGCCCTTCTACTGCCCGGCGGACCGGCACGTCTACATCGACCTCGGCTTTTTCGACACGCTGGAGCGGCGCCTCGGCGCGCCCGGCGACTTCGCGCAGGCCTATGTCATCGCGCACGAGGTCGGCCACCATGTGCAGCACCTGCTGGGCCTGACCGAGCGGGTCGACCAGATGCGTCGCGCCGGCTCGGAGGCCGAGGCCAACGCGGCCTCGGTGCGGCTGGAACTGCAGGCCGACTGCTTCGCGGGCGTCTGGGCCCATCACTCGCAGCAGGCGCGCGGCTGGCTCGAAACCGGCGACGTCGAGGAGGCCCTCAACGCGGCCTCGCAGATCGGCGACGACACCTTGCAGCGGCGCTCCCAGGGCACCGTGGTGCCCGAGTCCTTCACCCATGGCAGCAGCGAACAGCGTGTCGCCTGGTTCCGTCGCGGCATGGAAAACGGCTCGCTGCAGCGGTGCGACACCTTCGTGACCCGCGAGCCCTGACCGTTCCGCCCGGCCCTCATCCGGCCGACAAGGCCACCGAGCGGCCCAGCCACTGCGGTCCCTCGACAGCCTCGGCCAGGAAACGGCCAACCTGCCGGCGCGCCACCTTCATGCTGCGCACCTCACCCTCCGCGGAGGCGAGCAGCTCGCCGCGGTCGGCGCTGTCGACCAGGTTGACCGGCTGGGCAATCACCCAGTCGAGGCCGCTGGCACGCACCGCCTGCTCCTGCAGTTCGGTGTCGGCCACCTGCGGCTTCAGCAGCAGGCCGAACATCAGCCGGTAAGCCAGTGGCAGGCGGTGGCGCGTTGCGCCGACACCGAAGCTGGTTTGCACCACCAGTCGGGACACGCCCTGCCGGCGCATCGCGGCGATGACATGGCGGGTGCCGCGCGAGCGCACATCCAGCGGCGTGTGGCGGCTGCCGGCGAGCCGCACATGCAGGGCGCTTTCGCTGATGCCCAGGGTCACGATCACGGCGTCCTGCCCGCGCACGGCCTGCTCCACGTCGTCCGGCCGCGCCGCATCGCCGCACCACGGCCGCAGCCCCTCGCCCATGCCGCGCAGCTGCCCGGCACTGCGGGAGAAGGCCGTGACCCGGTGGCCGGCGGCCAGGAGGGCGGTGATCGCGGCGCGGCCCGATCCGCCGGTCGCGCCCAGAACGACGAGTTCATCATGTGGATCCTTGTGGCTTGGCCCGGTGCCGCTCGACACCGGTTCATCCAGTGTCCCGGGCTGTGGCCGTACTGACCATGACCAGGAGTCGCTGCTTCTTGCTCGTTCGTCCTGGCTCGCTGGACGAAGCCACACCGGCCGGCGCATAGTCGCCGCATGCAAGACACGAACAGAGAATGGGCCGACGGCGTCGATCCGCTCGGCGAAGCGCTGCACCTGCTGCGCATGAGCGGCGTCTTCTACTGCCGCTCGGAGTTCAGCGCACCCTGGGCCCTGGCGTTGCCGCCGATGCAGGACTGCCTGATGTTCCATGTCGCCACGGCCGGGCGCTGCCGGCTGGAGGTGGGCGACGAGGCGCCACGGCTGCTGGAGCCGGGGGACCTGGCCCTGGTGCCCCATGGCAGGGGTCACCGGCTGAGGAGCGTCGTCTTGGCGACGGACGGGCAAGACGCGCCGACCCGGCAAGAGCGCGAGGCGGAGCCCGCCGCCTTGTTCGACCTGCCGCGCGAGTCCCTCAGCGAACGCTACGAGGTGCTGCGGCACGGCGGCGGCGGCACGCCGACGTCCATGGTCTGCGGTGCGGTGCGTTTCGACCACCCCGCCGCCCGGCTGCTGGTCACGATGCTGCCGCCGCTGCTGTGCATCCGCGCCACCGACTCGGCCTACCCCGAGTGGATGCACGGCACCCTGCATTTCATGGCCGCCGAGGCGCGCCAGATGCGCCCGGGCGGCGAGGCCGTGCTGACCCGGCTGGCCGATGTGCTGGTGATCCAGGCCCTGCGCAGCTGGATCGAGCAGGACCAGGCCGCCCGCGGCGGCTGGCTGGGCGCCTTGCGCGACCGCCAGATCGGCCGCGCGCTGGCCCAGGTCCACCGTGACCCCGCGCGGCCGTGGAACCTGGAGACGCTCGCGGCCGAGGCGGCGATGTCGCGCTCGGCCTTCGCGGCGCGCTTCACCGCCCTGGTCGGCGTACCGGCGATGCAGTACGTGGCGCGCTGGAGGATGCACCTGGCGCTGTCGCATCTGCAGGAGCACGACGACAGCATCGGCGCGCTCGCACTGCGCCTGGGCTACCAGTCGGAGGCGGCCTTCAGCCGCGCCTTCAAGCGCTGCATCGGCGTGTCCCCCGGCAGTCTGCAGCGGCCGGCGCGGCGCTGAAACTGCGCGGTGTTGCCGGGGCGGCTCAGCTCTTGCGGTGGTCGAGCGCGTCGATCCAGAGCGTCGCGCACTGGTAACCGAAGTCGAAGGCCTCGGTGGTGTCGCGCAAGATCCGCTTCGGCACCTCCACCAGCACCTCGTCCTCGCTCTCGGAACCGCGCACGTGCACGGTGACGGGGTAGCTGTCGAGCCCCGGCGCGGGCAGGGTCGACATCCGGATGCGATAACCGCTGTGGGCCCCGATGGCCTCCAGCCGCGGGCCGTGCTTGATCACTTGGTACTTCAAATCCTGACTCCGTGGTGCTGACAGCAGGGCCTCACCATACCGCGATCCCGGCGCGCCAGCGATCAGGGCTTGAGGGGATACAGACCGGACGACCGCTGCCGTTTGCCACGCCTTCCTGTAGCCATACACACCTGATAAAACGCACAGCCCTGACGAGATGCACAGCTTGCGCGCCCTCCTCGCTTGGCCAATACCAGTGGGATCCCACCCCACGATGGATACCACCAGGAGGAGACCATGGCCCAACCCACCCCGCGTTCACTGTCCCTGCCCGCTGCCTGGCTCTGCAGCCTCGCCACCGCGCTGCTCGCCGCCTGCGGAGGCGGCTCCGGCGGAGCCGGCTCCTCGGAACAGGCGGCCAAGCACCGTGGCGACCGAGCGACCGAGCTGCCGACCGCGTCTCCCCATGCCGCACGGCCGCGGCCCGGAACCTTCGGGCACCTCTTCAACCTGCCACCCTATGCCCCGCCCAGCGCCGCGCTGAACGACCTGGGCTCGCCGGCCGGCCCCATGCTCGACGACAACGCCCCGGCCAACGACAACCCGCGCCGCGAGCCGGCCGGCTTCACCTTCTTCGGCCAGTTCCTCGACCACGACATGACGCTGGACCGCAAGCCGCTGCAGGACGCGCCGGTCCCGCTGAGCGAACTCGAGAACAGCCGCGAACCCAACCTCAACCTCGACTCCGTCTACGGTGGAGGCCCGCGCTTCAACCCGGAACTCTACGACTCCCGCGGGCGCATCCTGCTGAGCAGCGGCGGCCGCGACCTGCAGCGACGCGCCGACGGCACGGCGGTGCTGTTCGAGCCCCGCAACGACGAGAACATGATCGTCGCGCAGATCCACGTCGCGATCGCGCGCTTCCACAACGCGCTCATCGACAGCGGCAAGAACTTCGAGCAGGCGCGCGCCGAGACCATCCTGCACTACCAGTGGGTGGTCGTGCACGACTTCCTGCCGCGGGTCGCGGGCCGGTCCAGGGTGGACGCCGCGCTGCGCGGCGAGCTGGGCATCTACGATGTGCGAAACCCGCACCGCAAGGTGATGCCGGTCGAGTTCGGTGTCGCGGCCTACCGCTTCGGCCACTCCATGGTGCGGCGTGCCTATGTGCTCGGCGCTGACCAGGGCGTGCGGGTGCAGGTCTTCAATCCCGACGGCGACGACCTGCGCGGCGGCCGGCCCATCCCCGCGGCCAAGCGGATCCAGTGGTCCAACTTCTTCCAGATCCCGGGCACCAGCCTGCCCCAGCCGCCGGTCAATGTCTCGCGCAAGATCGACACCTTGCTGTCCTCGGGCATGTTCGTCCTGCCACCCATCGCGATTCCGGCCGGCGGCCCGGTGGTGCTGGCCCAGCGCAACCTGATCCGCGGCAAGAGCTACGGCCTGCCCAGCGGGCAGGCCGTGGCGACCGAGCTCGGCATCACGCCCCTGGACAACGCCCGTATCGGCCTCACCGACCCCCGGCTGGGCGGACAGGCGCCGTTGTGGTACTACGTGCTGGCCGAAGCGCAGGTGCTGGAGAACGGCGCCCAGCTGGGCCCTGTGGGCGGCGCCATCGTCGCCGACGTGGTCGCCGGCCTGCTCAGGAAGGACAAGACCGGCCTGCTGCACGGCAACAACAAACACTGGCGGCCAATGACCGGCCCGGGCTTCCGCATGGGCGACTTCCTGAAGTTCGCCGGCGTCGCGTCCTGAGCGCGCCGGTGCGCGGCGGGCTCAGGTCGGGGTCAAGCCCCCGTTGACCATCCATGGCGTGCCAAAGCGATCGGTCAGCATGCCGAAGGCCTCGGCCCAGAAGGTCTTCTGCATCGGCATCGTCACCTGGCCCCCTTCGGCGAGGGCATCGAAGATGCGGCGCGCCTCGTCGACCTCAGGATAGCTCAAGGCCAGCGCGAAGCCTTTCATGCCCTCGTAAGGCCGCCCCGGCATCGAATCGGAGGCCATCAGTGAGCGCCCCTGCAGCAGCATGTGTGCGTGCATGATGCGGTGCTCGAGGCCGGCCGGCAGCTGGCCGTCGCCGCAAGGGGGCGCCGAGCCGAAGGTCACCATGGCGTCCAGCGTGCCACCCAGCGTGCGTTCGTAAAAACGCATCGCGTCGGCACAGCTGCCGTCGAACATCAGATAGGGATCGAGTTGGGCCATGGGTGTCTCCTTGGGGCAATTGGAAGTTTCAGACGAACACCATCTAGTCCTAAAGTACAACCAAGAAGAACAAGCGTGGAACCGACAGGGTAAACTGCGGCCATGGCCCCACGAAGCAGTACCGGACCCCACAGTTCCACGAAACGCAGTTATGCCGACGGCTGCGCTGCTGCCCACGCGCTGGACCTGGTGGGCGAGCGCTGGGCGCTGCTGGTGGTGCGCGAGCTGGTGCTCGGCCCGAAGCGTTTCACCGATCTGCGCGCCGGCCTGCCCGGCATCAGCCCCAACGTGCTGACGCAGCGCCTGAACGAGCTGGAACAGGCCGGCGTGCTGCGCCGCCGCAAGCTGCCGCCGCCGGCCGCCGCCTGGGTGTATGAGCTGAGCGACTGGGGCCAAGGCCTCGGCCCCATCCTGATCGACCTGGGCCGCTGGGGGGCGCGCTCGCCGGCGCTGCCGCAAGGCGCGCCGCTGAGCATCGACGCGCTGGTGCTCTCCTTTCGCGCGATGTTCGACGCGAAGGCGGCAGCCGGGCTGAAGGCGAGCTACGAGCTGCGGCTGGGCGAGGACCGCTTCCATGTGCTGGTCGAGGAGGGCAGGATGGCACTGGGCCGCGGCAGCCCGGCCCGCGCCGACGCGGTGTTCGAGGCCGACCCGAACCGCCTCGCGGCGGTGGTTTATGGCGGCCGCAAGCTCCCCGAGGCGCTGCGCCTCGGGGAAGTCAGGGTGGAGGGCGACAAGGCGGCGGCACGGCGTTTTGCCAGCCTGTTTCCGCTGCCGGCGCCGGCCGCCCTGCCGGACGCCGGCGCGCGGGCTTGAGCCGGCCGCCGGGGCTCAGCGCCCGGAGCCGGACCCCGGCCCGGCGGGCGCCTGCGGCATCGGGTGGCCCCAGCGCAGCTGCTTCAGCCGCATCGCGCCGATGCTGACGGCGAGCGCCGGCGCCGGGCCCTTTTCTTTCGGGGTCTGGCCCAGTCCGTTGGCGTGCAGCGTCAGGTCCGCCTCCACCGCGGCGCTGCCGCCGGACTGGCCGAACAGCTCGAAGGCGGTCTCGCGGGCCGAGAATTCGGCGATGCGCAGCACCAGCTGGTGGCTCAGCACCGCGGCCGACAGCTTGACGCGGTTGCGACCGGCGGCCTGACCGTCCAGCCGCAGCTGCTGCGGCCCCAGCCCCAGCACGCCGTCCCCCAGCTGCAGCTCGCCGCTGAGCCGGGTGCGGTCGAGCGTGTCCTCGACATGGCGGCCGGCGGGCTTGCCGAGCGGCTGTTGTTGGTTGCTGCCGGCCAGCACGCCCTCGGCGAAGGCGCGCAGGTCCAGGCTGCCGCGATCGGTGACACGCAGTCCCCGCAGGCCGCCGCGCTGCTCCCAGGCGGCGCCCGGCACATTGGCGGCGGTGAAGAGGAACAGGTAGTTGCGGCCCATGTTGGGCGCGTCGACATACAGGCCGCCCCGGCTGATGCCCATCGACGAGTTGGGGCCGATGTGCTCGACGACGACGCGGTTGAAGTCCAAGCGCCCCTGCCGCACCGGCACCTGGACGTCGGCATCGACGATCCACGCCGCGTCGGTGATGAAAGCGCGTAGCGAGCCTTCGGTCCCGCTCAGCGCCTCCAGGCGCCAGGGCCCCGGCGCAGCCGCCTCGCCCGGCAGCACATCGGCCCGTGCGGTCCTGACGCCCAGCAGCTGCACCTCGTCGACGGCCAGCCCGAGCAGTTCCAGGGCCCGGCCCTCGCCGGGAAGCGAGACGGTGGCCGCGACACCGGTGAGCGTGGCCTGCGAGAAGTCCAGGCACCAGGGCCCGGCCTTCAGTCGCAGGTTGCGCACCGCCAGGCGCTCCAGCCGGAGCTGCAGCCGACCGTCGGCAGCGGGCTCCAGCGACAGCCCGGAGACCTCCAGGCCGTTGGGCTGCAGGTTGTCGGCCGCGCCGAGGCGCAGGCCACCCAGGCTGCCGAGGGTGAGGGTGATGTTCACCCGGCGTACTGTGCCACGATCGCGAGGCCGTCCGCGCTGCGGGGGTCCTGCGGCGGGGCCGAATTACAGCCCCTTCTCCACCATGTCGAGCAGGCGCGCCGTCGTCGCTTCCACCTGCGCCTCGTCGAGCCGGCCCAGGGGCCCGTCGATGACCAGCAGCGACAACCCGTGCACCGCCGACCAGGCCAGGTACTCGGCGCCGGGTCGCCGCTCGGCCGGTAGCGCTCCGGCCTCGACCAGCGCGTCGAGCGCGGCGCCAAGCAGCTGGAAGGGATTGAGGCCGCCGGCACCGGCCTTGGCCGGATGCGCGGCGCCCGGCGTCTCGTCGGACACCGAAAAAGCGGTTCGGAACAGCCCCGGCTCGGCACGCGCGAAACGCAGGTAGGCCGCGCCCACGGCGCGCAGCTGCGCATGCGCCCGGCTCTTCGCCGAGCCCGCTGCGGGCAGCGCGGCCAGCTCGGCTTCCATCGCGCGCGCCAGCGCCGCGAGCGAGGCCGCGCGCACCGCCTGCAGCAGCTCGTCGCGGTTCGCGAAGTGTCGGTAGGCGGCGTTCGGCACCACCCCGGCGCGACGCGTGGCCTCGCGCAGCACCACCGCCTCCGGCCCACCCTGGCGGGCCAGCTCCACGCCGGCCTCGGTCAGCGCGCGCCGCAGGTCGCCATGGCGGTAAGTCGTGCGCTGCGGCACGGCAGGTTTCGCTGCTGTCATCGGCCCTCCATGTGGACAGCGTCCATTATCGGTCGGACGGCGTCGGTGCGACGCACCGGGACCGCAAGGACGCGCGTTTCCGTCATCCGGTTGACGCACACGCCCGGCAATCTGCGACACCTCAGCACCCGGATCACAGGACCCCTCATGCGCCCCCTGAAGCACACCCCTCGGGCTGGCCCTGTCCGCCCTCCAGCCGGGCGGCCTTTTTTACGACAGAAAGAATTTGTTAACCTAGCGGGTCCTGCAACCTGTGAACAAATTCACGCACCCATGCACGCCGACGCGATTGCACTGTCCGCCCTGTTCGCCGAACAAGCCGTTTTCCGCCGCACCCCCGCCGGCCAGCGCGAGGTCCTGGTGGAGACCCTGCCGCTGGCGCCGCAGGCGCGACGCTTCCTGGCCGTCATCAACGGCCACACCCCGCTGCACGTGCTGCTGGCCCTCGGCTTCGGCGGCCAGGACATGCAGCCTCATGTCGAGGCCTTGCTGGAGGCCGGGCTGATCGAGGTCTGCCCGGCCGACTGAGACCGCCGCCCACGGTCGTCATCGCGGGTCCGGCTCGGCCGGACACAACTCACCGCCGCAGACGTTGCCGCCCATGTTGACGCCGCCGTTCACATCGGCCGCGCCATTGGAGCGGAAGGAGTTCTGCGCGTAGCCGCCGTCGCCCACGATACGCAGGCCCACCTCGGTATTGGTCGTGATGACGTTGCCGATCACCACGCCGCCGTTGGCGGCCGTGATGCCGGTGTGGTTGGTCTGCACCGTGGAGTGCACCAGCGAGGAACGGTTGAGGCCCACGCCGATGAGGTTGGAGCTCGCCATGCTGTCCCTCACCGTCCCGCTGGTGACCACAAGGCCGGCACGGTTGTGGCGCGCGCGCACGCCGTCGATCGTGCATCCCTTGCAGTTGATGCCTTCGCCCCCCATGCCGTGGATCGAGCCGTTGCGCACCGCGAGCCCGCGCACCAGGCCGGTGGTGATGCCCGTGCCGGAGCGGTGCGTACAGACGAGCGTGTTGCCTTCGGGCTCGCACAGGTTGGGCCCCGAGATGATGAGCCCGTCGAGGTTCAGCGTGACGTCGTCGGCCAGCACCTCGATCGCATCGGTGTCGGGCGGCACGATGAGGTTCTCCACCAGGCGGTAGCTGCCCGGCCAGCAGATCGTCACCGGGAAGCCCGGCGTATCGCGGCAGCCGTTCGGCCCGCCCGGCAAGCCGCCGGCTGCCGCCAGGCGCTGGTCGATCAACACCACACCTCCACGCGACGTGGAGCTACAGCCCGCAGCCGCGGGGCCGAGCACCAGCGTGACCACCCAAGGTACGAGCGCAAAGCGGGACATCAACAAGCACATGGATCGGTCTCCTGGAACACAGGCAGCCGCAGCAAATGCTGTTCCGAAGGGAAAGACCCCTGGCCCATCGATTGCTTGCAGCACCGCGCCCGTCGACGTGTGCCCCATCCTCGAACAAGGCCAGGCCGCGTCACGGTTCGAGGCAGCCGCCCGGCCGCGTCCACCTCGTCGAGCGGTAGTTACGGTTCGACAAATTCGCGGGCCCTACGGGCGGTACTGCCTTTTCCCAGCCCCGTCTTTCGACCCACAAGGTCGGAGACGGCTTCAGTACCGATACCCGATGGAGACGAGATTGCTGCAGAACCATGCTTACCCGCCCCGGCTGTTGAAGACCTGGGTGGCCGCTTCTGTTTCGGCCCTTGTACTGACCCTGGCCGGCTGCGGCGGTGGTGACGATGATGACGAGTCGTGTGCCGAACGCGTCAATGACACCCAGGAAGAACTGCTCGAGTGTGTGACGCTGGACGGGGTGCGCAAGCACCTGGTGGAGTTCCAGAAGATCGCCGACACCCATGGCAACCGCGCCTCCGGCGAACCCGGCTTCGACGCTTCGATCGACTATGCCCAGAAGATCTTCACCGACGCCGGCTACACCGTGACGAAGCAGGCCTTCAACTTCGTCTTCTTCGAACCCGCCGCCCCCAGCGTGCTGGAGCGCGTGGCCCCGACGGCGGGTGTGCTCGCGCATTCGATCATGTCTTATTCTGGGACAGGCAACGTGTCCGCTGCCGTTACAGTGGTGCCCAACCTCGGCTGCAACGCGACCGACTTCAACGGCTTCCCGGCCGGCAGGATCGCGCTGATCAAGCGCGGCACCTGCCCCTTCGGCGACAAGGCAACGAATGCGGCCAACGCGGGCGCGGCCGGCGTGGTGATCTACAACGACAAGGCAGGCGACCTCGCCGGCACCCTGGGCGATACGTTCACGGCCGACATCCCGGTCGTGGCTGTCAGCCAGGAGATCGGCGACACCCTGGCCGCTACCGCGGGCCTGAGCCTGAAGATCGTCACCCAGACCACGCGTGAAACCCGCACCACCTACAACCTGATCGCGGAATCCAGCGGCGGCGACCCGGAGAAGGTGGTGATGGTCGGCGCCCACCTGGACTCGGTGCATGACGGCGCCGGCATCAACGACAACGGCACCGGCTCTGCGGCCATCCTCGAGACCGCAGTGCAGATGGCCAAGGTCACGCCGCGCAACAAGCTGCGGTTTGCGTTGTGGGGGGGCGAAGAGTCCGGCCTGCTGGGCTCGACGCACTACGTCGAGCAGTTGTCCGAGCCCGATCGCGCGAAGATCTCGCTGTACCTGAACTTCGACATGATCGGCTCGCCGAACGCCGGCTACTTCATCTACGACGGTGACGACTCCGACAAGGACCCGACCAACCCGAACGACGAAGGCCCGGGCCCGGCGGGCTCGGACAAGATCGAAGAGCTGTTCGAGGCCTTCTACACCGCGCGAGGCAAGGCCTTCAAGGGCACCGACTTCGACGGCCGCTCGGACTACGGTCCCTTCATCGCGGCGGACATCCCGGCGGGCGGGCTGTTCACCGGTGCCGAGGACAAGAAGACCGAAGCCGAAGTGGCGTTGTGGGGCGGCACCGCCGGCGAGGCCTACGACAAGTGCTACCACGCCGACTGCGACGACATCGACAACATCGATACCGCGGCCCTCGACCTGAATGCCGACGCCGTCGCCTACGCCACGCTCAACTACGCGATGAGCGCCGAGACGCTGACCGCCCAGCGCGTCAAGCCCAGCAGCTACAAGCCGCCGGCTGACATGCGTCCGAAGCACCTGCCGGTGCTGCGTTGAGCGCTTGACGCGCCCGGTGGCCGCCCCGGCCACCGGGCTGCGGCGCGGGCTCCCGCCCCGACACCGCGACCGTCCCTTTCGGGCGGCCGCGGTTTTTTGTATCGTCGGACCGCAAGATAGGAGTTGCCATGATCATCAAAGCCGTTCTCACCGGCCAGTCGCGCGGCCTGGGGGCCGCCCTGGCCGGCCGCCTGCTGGAGCGCGGCATCGCCGTGCTGGGCCTTGCCCGCGGACGCGATGCGGCGCTGGCCTTGCGCTTTCCGGAAACGCTCCGGCAGGTCGAGCTGGACCTCGCCGATCCCGCCGCCCTCGCGGCCTGGCTGGTGAACAGCGACTTGCCGACCTATCTCGCCGATGCGCAGACCGTGCTGCTGATCAACAACGCCGGCACGCTGCAGCCGGTCGGCCCCCTGCCCGCGCAGGACCCGGCGGCGATCGCTCGCGCGGTCAGCCTCAACATCGCTGCGCCGCTGATGCTGTCCGCGGCGCTGGCGGCATGGGCGACCGGCCGGCCCGGGCTCGACCTGCGCATCGTTCACATCTCCAGCGGTGCCGGCCGCAATGCCTATCCCGGCTGGTCTCTCTACGGCGCCACCAAGGCCGCACTGGACCACCATGCGCGCGCCGCCGCGCTTGACGCGACACCCGGCCTGCGCATCTGCAGCCTCGCCCCCGGTGTGGTCGACACCGACATGCAGGCCGAGATCCGCGCCAGCCGCATCGAGGACTTTCCGATGCGCAGCAGGTTCGAGGCCTTGAAGCGCGAGGGCGGACTGTTGTCGCCGTCGGCCTGTGCCGAGCGGCTGCTGACCCACCTGCTGGGCGAGCACTTCGGCCGCTCACCGGTGGCCGACCTGCGCGAGCTCGCGGACTGAGCCGCCGGCCAGGCAGCCGGCAACCTTGCCAGGGCCTTGTGCTTGCCCGGCCGCGGGCTGCACGCTACCTTGAGGCGGCCTTGCCGTGGACTCCCCCGAGCACCGCGGCCAGGCACCCGCCCGCGCCGTCCTGCCTTGCCCGCGCCGCAGGCCAAGCGGCGCCGGCAGCCCTGTTGTCTCAAGGAGGAGGACGCCTATGCGCATCCCTATGCAGCGGCTGTGGGCCGCCCTGCTGACCACCGCCGCCGCGAGCGCCACGTGTGCCGAAGACGCGATGGACCTGAAAGTGCGCAATGGCTGGGCGATCGCTGCCCAGCAGGCGCGCGCGATCGCTTCACGTCCGAGCCGCAGCTTTTATCCCCGCCATACCACCAGCGACAGCGCGCAAGCCTGGCTCTACGAGGAATCGTGGGAGTGGACCAGCGGCTTTTTCCCGGCCCAGCTGTGGCTGTTGCACCAGCAGTTCGCGGGGCAGGGCTGGGACCGCGAGGCGGCGGCCTGGCAGGACGCGCTGGAAGCGCAGAGCACCAACACCTCGACCCATGACCTCGGATTCATGGTCGGCCTGCCTTTCAGCCATGCCTACCGGCTCACCGGCAAGGTGGGCTACCGCGACGTGGCGCTGAAGGCGGCCCTGTCGGCCGGTCAGCGCTACAACCCCAAGGTGGGCGCCTTCCGGTCCTGGGGCGTGATCGATGACCCGGCCAGCTTCGAAGTGGTGATCGAGCACATGGGCAACCTGGAACTGCCCTTTTGGGCCGCGCGCCACGGAGGCGACGCGAGCCTGAACGGCTACGCACGGCAGCACGCGCAGAAGACGCGCGAGCACCTGGTGCGCCCCGACGGCAGCACCTTTCACCTGGCCGAGTACAACCCCGCGACCGGGGCGCTGAAGACCCGGGGCACCGTGCGCGGCTACAGCGACACCTCGACCTGGACGCGCGGCCAGGCCTGGGCGCTGCACGGCTTCACGACGGCCTACCGCTACACGCGCGACGACACCCTGCTCGACACCGCGCGCCGCGTTGCCCATCGTTATGTGAGCCGCCTGCCGCCAGACATCGTGCCGGCCTGGGACTTCGACGACCCGGCCGGGACCCGCGCGCCCAAGGACAGTTCAAGTGCCGCGATCGCCGCCTCCGGCCTGCTGGAGCTGTCCTGGCTGGACCCCGAGCCGGCCCGCGCCGGGGTCTGGCGCGCGGCGGGGCTGAAACTGCTGGAGGCCTTGCTGTCGCCGCCCTACCTGGCAACCCGGGCCAGCGCCGGCTCGCCGTCCAACAGCCAGGCCATCCTGCTGCACAGCACCCTCAACCACCACGGCAACGCCCCCTACTTCAACCACGGCTCGGCCTGGGGCGACTACTACCTGGTCGAGGCCTTGCTGCGTTATCGTCGCCTCGCCCCGGCCTGGCCCGCGCTGCGGCCCCTGATCGCGAGCGCGAGCAGCGAGGACGGCGGACGCCTGGCGGCTTTTGCGGTCGACGGCCGGCCGTCGTCGCGCTGGAACGCCTCGGGCGGCGGGCAGTGGCTGAGTGTCGAGCTCACCGGCGCGCGCACCGTGCGCAAGATCGGCCTGGCTTTCTACAAGGGTGACGAGCGGGCGACCCGCTTCGAGATCGCAACCTCGGTGGACGGCGAGACCTGGACCACCCACTTCCGTGGCGTCTCCAGCGGCCAGACCCTGGAGAAGGAGTACTACGACATCCCGGACACAACGGCCCGGCACGTGCGCATCACCGGCCTGGGCAACACGCAGAACCGCTCGATCGACATCACCGAGCTGTCGGTGCATTGATGGAGTGAAAAAGACCAAGGCCGGGGCGTCGCGGGACGGCCCGGTCTCACCTCACCTCACCTCAAGGTCCGACGCCTCACGGGCCGACTTGCTCCAGCCCTTCTCGACAGATCGCCACGCGCCCGGCACGGCGGCGCATGCCGAACCGCCTGGCGGGCAAGGCAGGTCAGGGGCGAAGCGACACTCACTCCTTGACACAGTGCTTGCAGCCCACCTGGTATTTCCCACGGGCCCAGCTCCTTATGGTGGCGGTCTACGAGCTCGCGCCCAGGGGAGGTCGCGGTGTACCCCTGAGGCCCGTCCCGCCTGCCCCACCCTTCGTTTCCAAGGAGCCACCATGCTGACACCCGTGACCGGGCCCAGCTACCCCGCCTACCAACCCGTGCAGTACGAGCCGCATCCCGAACCGTCGCCAGGGCAGCAGCCCACGGTGCCCGGCACGGAGCCCGGCCCGCAGCCCGGTGCCAACGCGGCACCGCAGGCGCCGGTGACCCCCTATCCGACCCCGGGCAGCCATACCGACCCCATCAGCGAAGAGGAAGCCCGCGCCCTGCGCACCCTGCGCGACGACTTCGCGCTGTTCGACACCGCCCGACAGCAGGACCCTGGCCAGGCCGACGGCGTCGTCAGCCGCAACGACCTGAGGGCCGTGGTGCAGGGCAGCCAGTACAGCGCCGAGCAGAAGGCGGCGGCGCAGTACCTGCTGGACCACCCCGACGCGTTCTACCGCGCGGACGTGCCGCACGACCATTCGGCGCACGGCGCCGGCGACGGCGCCGACGGTTTCATCGGCCGCGACAGCGTCGAGGACCTGCTGCTCGCGTGGGACCTGGACGAACGCAAGCGAGGCGTCGCCGCCAACACCTCGCTGAAGACGCTGATCGAAAAGGACATGCCGGTCAACGGCCATGTGACGGCGCTTGACGTTGTCGAGGCGAACCGCGAGACGATCGAGGAGATGGCGGCGCGCTACGGCATCGACCCGGCCCTGCTGGCCGGCGTGGTGGCGTCCGAGGTCGACTTCGACCACAACCCCTGGGATGCGGCCGTCAACACGCTCGGCGAACTCCATGGCCCGGCCTACAAGCTGGACCCCGGCGGCCCCGGCATCGCCGAAGTGCATGCCGACACCGTGAAGCGCTCGGCCAAGTACCTCGCCGAGCACGGTGTGCCAGGCGCCGAGCAGGCGCGGCAGTTCGGCACCGACGCCGAGAACCTGGGCCACAACTCGATCGAGGCTGCCGCCATCGTGCTGGCCGAACTGCAGCACCGCAAGCTGGCTGCCGGCGGCACCGTGGACACCCCGCGCGACATGGCGATCCTCTTCGGCGCCTACCGCAACGGCTTCGAAGACCCGAACACCCACCAGCCCCGCTACGACTTCGTGGGCAACCGGCTGCTCGGCGACCAGGGCATCGACGGCGTCGGCAACGACCCCTACCTGTCCGAACCCTACTTCGCCTATTACGACCGGCAGTACGGCTGAACTAGTGCACCCGCGCCGCCTGGCCGCCCGGCATGCGGGCCGAGACCGGGAGGATCTCCGGCGCCGCCGACACCTCCTCTTCGGCGCCGAAACCCAGGCCCTCGAGGGGCGGTACCACCGCGGCGGTTTCCTCCTCCCCGGTCCAGGCTTCGAGCACCGCGTGCGCGTTGGTGCCATCCAGGCCGAACGAGGAGATCGCGGCAACCCGCCGCCCGGGCCGGCCCGAGGGCCAGGGCATGTGCTGGTCCACCACCTTGAGGCTGAGGGTCCGCCAGTCCACCGACGGCGTCGACGCATGGAAGTGCAGATGGGCTGGCAGCTCGCCGTGCTGCAGCGCGCCCACCACCTTGATCAGCGAGCAGCCCGAGGCCGAGCCTTCGAGGGGGCCGATGGCGGTCTTGAGGCTGCCGATGTGCAGCGGCTGATGGCGCCCCGTGTCCTTGACGTACACCTCGTGCAGCGCACGCAGCTCGATGGGGTCGCCCAGCAAGGTGCCGGTGCCCTGGGCCTCGACGTAGTCAACCTCGGCGGCGTTCACGCCGGCCCCTGCCAGGGCCTCGCGGATCACCTCGCGCTGGGCCCGCCCGCTGGGGGTGGTGAGGCCCTGGCGGCGCTCTTCGTGCTGGACCGCGGAGCCGCGGATCAGCGCGCGGATGGGCCGTCGCTGGGTGCGCGCGTCGCTCAGCCGCATCAAGGCCAGCATGCCGCAGCCTGCGCTGCGCACAGAGCCGTCGGGCCCGGCATCGACGCTCTTGCAGCGGCCCTCGTGCGACAAGGCCTCCTGCTCGCACAGGCCCAGGGTCATCTCGGGCGAAAGGATGAGATGGACGGCGCCGGCCAGCGCCAGGTCGCACTCGCCGCTGCGCAGGCTCTGGCAAGCCAGGTGGGTGGCGGCCAGCGAGGAGGCGCCCGCGGTGTCGAGCGGCAGGGTCGGCCGGTGCAGGCGGAAGAGGTAGGCGATGCGACCGGCTGCGATCGCGCGTGCGGTGCGCAGCGAGGTCTGCGCATGGCGGAGCGGCTCGAGCGGCAGCGCTTCGCCGATGCGGGCACCGTCGTCGAGGCAGAAACCGACGAACACCCTGGTGCGACTGGCTTGCAAGGCATCACGGCTGAACTGCGCGTCCTCGACGGCGCGCCGGCTGCAGTCGAGCAGTTGGCGGTGCGGCGGGTCGATGGGGCGCGCCTCGCGGGCCGGGATGCCGAAAAACCCGGGGTTGAAACGCTCCACGGCGTCGAAGCCGATGCCGACGATGGCGATGGGTTGGGTCAGCGAGGCGCGCAGCCCCTGCAGTTCATCGCGCAAGGCCGCGATCTTGAGCAGGGCCTGCCTGACGGGCGTGAGCACGGAAAAGAGGGGGTCGTTCATCTTCGGTCCCTGGAGGCCGGGGCTTCAGCGCAGCAGTTTTCGGAGCAGCTGCGCTGACGAAGGCAAGGGCCGCCGCCGGCAGAGCGCCAGCTCGCGAGTTTCAGGCGAGGGCATGGAGACATCGCGCTTTGCATCGCAAATATCCGGACGGCGAATGAAATCTTTCATCAACTTGACATGGCTCCTGGTTTTCGAAAAGCAGCCGACGCTTGTGAACCGCCAGCGGGCCGCGGATACACCAGGAGGGCCGCTCCGGCAATACCTCCCGCAATTTGCCTGGAAACGCATCGCAGTCCATCGTGACGGCCTCGACGAGGCTTGTCATTTGAATCTCCATTCGTCATCGCCGCGAGCACGGATAAGGGGGCGACTCAAAAAGCCGCCGACCCGGCGCGCGCCGCCAACGTGCAATGCTGGTGGGCCGGCCGAGGAGAAAAACGCCGCCGAGGCCGGCGGAGGTATGGATCTGCGTCGCGTGGATCACTGTACGTAGCGCGCCGCGGTGATCAACCTGTCCTTCTGGACCGCGCGTTTCGCCTGTTCTTGCGGGCAGTTCAGCGCCTGCCGTTGCACTCGGTATAACTCTTCACCGCTCCGAGGTTTGCTGCTCGACAGGCATGCCGTCGATTCATTTCGGCAAGGAAATGCGCCCGCAGCCTGCGCCCGCCACACGGCGTGCGGGTCACGGCCCGAAGCACCGGCCGCGCATCGGAGCCATTCACCGTGAAACACCAGGGCCAACCCCTGGGATGAGCGGCTTGCTCTGATTTCTCAAAGCGTCGCGTTGAATATTGAACCCAGGACCCTCACGCGCAAAACCACCCTGATGGGGGATTTGATGTTCGATTCGGTTTCGTTAATTTCACTGATGGCCCTGTTGGAGGCGTCGGGCGGGGCCGCCTGAGGCCCGCGGTTTGGTGAGCGAGGAGCCGTGATGCAGATCTTCCTCGGCCCCATCGCGCCGCTGCAGGGAATCTCAGCGCATCGGTGCGAGGGGCCGATGTGCCACGACGCGCAGCACCTGCTCGGACTGGAAGGCCCATGAGGCTGCCGGCCAGCCACACGGCCCCGGCGCCCCGGGCACGGCGCCCGCGCCTGGCGCTGTGGGCGCGTTGCGCTCTGATCATCGCGCTGGTCTTGCTCGGCGCTGCGGCCGCACAGGCGCTGCAGACGCGCGACGAGTGCGCCAACCCGAAAGCCGGCCGCTGGCGTGCCGAGGAAGGGGCCCGGCTCGCCACCGCAGCGTGGAGGAGGCGATGCGCCACTGCGCGCACGCGCCCGAGGCGGCACAGGTCCATTCCGAACTGACAAGCTCTCAGCCGGCCAGGGGTGCGGCGCGGTCGCGGACCGCCACCGCCGTCACCTTCACCTTGCCGCCGAAGGGCAGCGCCGCGGCCTGGTAGATGGTGCGGGCCGGCCGCTGCCCCGGCGGGAACAGCGACTCATAGACGCCGTTGACCTCGGGCACGCCCCGCAGGTCCACGAAGGCGATATCGATGAACACCAGGTCGGCTGGCTCGAAGCCGGCGGCAGCCAGCGCGCTGAACAGGTTGCGGAAGGCCAGTTGGGCCTCCTGGGCCGGCGTGCCGGGCACATAACGCCCCTCGGCATCGAGCGAGAGCTGGCCGCTCAGATAGCAGGTGTCGTTGACGACCACCGCATGGCTGATGGGGGACGACCAGGACGGCAGCCCCGGACCGGAAGTGATGAAACGTCGCATCGTCTGTTCCTTCCCTGGCCTGCAGTCCCCGGAGGCAGCCAGCAGGCCTTCCCTGAACGTACGCATTCCCTTCAAGAGCAGCTGCCAGGCCAGGCACGAAGGCGCTGAAGTCGAGCCGCAGCAATGCGACCCGCCGGCCGGCGACGTGCATGAACAAATTGTGGCGCAGCCGCAGGTCCTCTCGTAACAGGCCTTCGCCCAGCTGACCCGGACAGGAGGACAGGCGGGACCGGCGCGCCAACGTCTTCGGGTGCGCAGCGGACGCCACCGCGTCACGTCACATCAGCGCCGACAAGGTTCAAGCAGAAGCGATCGCATTCCGCAATGCCAGACATAAGGAGGATCAACTTCATCGCGGTGCCCTCGCTCCATAAGCTCCTGAGCAGTCCACAGCCTCTGGACCCACACCAACATCACTCAAGGAGCCTCTCATGACATTCACGTTGAGAACCGTCTCGACCTGGTCGGCCATCACCGCCGCGACGCTGTTCCTGGTCGCCTGCGGCGGATCGGGCGACGATGACGGCCCCCCCGGCAGCACGCAAGGCCCGGCTGTCGAAACCATTTCGGCCGTGCTCGACGGCGACCAGGAAGCGCCGCAGCGGATCGCCAGCGTCGCCAACGGCAGCGCCACCTTCTCGCTCGAGCGCTCCACGCGCACCTTGAGCGGCACCGTCACGGTGGACGGCGTCACGCCCTCGGTCGCTCATATCCATGCAGGTGCTCCCGGTGTCGCGGGGCCGATCGCGCTGCCGCTGTCGGTCCACCCGGGCGGGGCCCGTCTGGCACCGACCGTGCTGAGCACAGAACAACTTGCCCAGCTCGACGAAGGCGCCCTGTACATCAACGTCCACAGCACCACGCACCCGAGCGGCGAGATCCGCGGGCAGCTCGGACGCGAGGTGTTCGTCGCCGAGCTGGGCGCCGCGCAGGAAGTCGCTCCCACCCAGGTCGTCAGCTCGGCGTCCGGCGTCGGCCGCCTGGTGCTGAACCCGGTCACGCGCGCGCTCTCTGGCGAGCTGGAGCTCAGCGGCATCGAGGCCACCGCCGCCCACATCCACAGCGCGCCGGTGGGGCAGAACGGCCCCATCGTGATCAACCTGGAGGACCACGGCGGGCATGGCCACTTCACGGTGCCCGAGAACACCGTGCTGAACGAGGCACAAGTGAAAACCTTGCGTGGCGGCGGCCTCTACCTCAACGTGCATTCGGCCACACATCCCGGCGGGGAGATCCGCGGCCAAGTCGGCCGCCGGGTACGCGTCGCCGTGGCCTCGGGCCGCCAGGAGGTGCCGGCGAATGGCTCGACCGCCAGCGGGCGGGCATTTTTCGCCTACGGCCTCGCCGACCGATCGCTGCAAGGTCGGCTGACGCTGAGCGGCATGAACGCGACGGCCGCCCATCTCCACCAGGCGCCGGCCGGCGTCAACGGGCCGATCGCCGTCAACCTCGAACAGAACCCGGCCGACGCCGAGGTTTGGACGCTCGCGCCGGGCGTGACGCTTTCCCCGAGCCAAGCCGAAGCACTGCTGGCGGACGGCCTCTACGTCAACGCGCACTCAGCCGCTTTCGCGGCGGGCGAGGTCAGGGGGCAGTTGCTGGCGCGGTGATCGCAGGACCTTCGAGCTTCCTTTAAAAAACCGGCTGACGGCGGCTGGCGGCGCGACCACCAGCCGGTTCTTCTCTGCGTTCAAGGCGGCGAACCGTTCAGTGCCTCCTCAGGCCCGGGAACCGTCACACCCGGAGCGGCCCCTGCCCGCTCTTGTAAACGACTTGCAGGTGCCGGAACCCGACCCGTCGCTCGTCAAACAACACCCCCAGCCCGCCCACGTCGAGCGGGTTGTCGCCCAGCCAGGCAATCAGGTCCTGTCGCGTTTGTGCCTTGCTCAGGAACAGGGCGTAAGCGATGGTCGACCCGTAGAAGAAGCCCTCGAATGCAGTGAGACTGTCGGCCAAGCCTTCTCGCCCACTCGCCCGTCGTCGAAAGTCTTGCGCCAGCGCTTCTTTCGCCGAGCGGGGCAAGGGAAACGCCGACACCATGCCCAGACCGGAGGCGACCTCCATCGGTGTCGAGCTGATCTGACGGTTTGCAACGAAACTCATCGCGAACACCGGGCTGACAAAGTGGTGGCTGGTCCTCGCGCATTCCAAGGCGGCGAGCATTGGAAACGTGATCATCAGCAATATCAGCCCGTGCGCTCCAGGAGCACCGATGATCTGGGCGGTCTTGTCCTCGACATCCGCTCCATTTCGTTCTGCACTCACGGCCTGATGAATCTTGACGCCGAGGCGCGCCGTCTCCCTCGTCAAATGCTCGAACGCGCCGCGGCCGAAGCTGTCCTCGGAGAACAGGACAGCGACCTTGGACAAGGCCGCCCCGCGGACCATGCCCAGCATGCGCGTGATTTCGGCTTCGTAGGAGGCGCGAAGGTGAAAGATCAACTTGGACCCGGTCCGCAGGTATTCAGCACCCGACCGAATGCCAATGACAGGCAGGCCTTCTCTTTCCGCGATTGGAAGCGCCGCTTCAGCGTGAGGCGTCCCGACGATGCCCGTGGCTGCCAGGATCGAACGATCCCTGGCGAAGGCCGCGGTATTGAGCGCCGTCAGCGCCGGATTGGATCGATCCTCCTCGACGATCAACCGGATACGGAAGTCGAGCACGTCCTCTGCACGCTCGAACGCAAGTTGGTAGCCGGATAGCAAATCCCGCGCTACCTCGCTCTGGATGCTTTCGATCGGCAGCGTCAATGCGATCTTCGGCCGTACTGCAGCCCGTATCGGCGCCGCGACGGCCAGGTGTGCCGCGAGCGAGCACGCGGCGAAGTTGATGACGTTTCGACGTCTCATCGCGCACCTCGTCAAAGCGAAGCATCGCAGTGGGCCGATCGAATGACAGCCAGGGCCTCTCGCGGTTCCATTCCCACCGCTTTCGCTTCTGTCAGGGCCCGGTTCAGCCGGACCGCGTACGACGCCGAAATTTCCGAGTCGCTGCAGAACTGCGATTTCTCGGTCGCGCTCATGTCCGCCCACTTCGACGGCAGGCAGTGGAACAGTTCCAAGGATGCGAGCGCATCGCCGGTTCCAAACCCTATAAAGTTGGCTTGGCTCAGGGATCTGACCACCCACTCGCTGTATTCGGCGGAAGCCTCCTCGTAACCGTCGCCGCCGCAAAACACCGCCAGGTGTTCGCTCTTCGCGCCGTCGAACCGAATAAACGTTCCGCTGCCGGTACGGGCTGCACTGATTTCCGCAATAGCCGCGCTGTTCGCTAAAACCAAAGTGGCCGCAAGGGCCCAAAAGCGGATTCGCATTGCCTGCTCCCATCGAAGAAAAATCATCGACCCCGCTGCCGGGTCGGCGTCGGGGGCATTCGATGTCACTTGCCATACCCTTTTGGGGAACAAATTCCTTTTCGTGACAAACGTTAAGTGAGATTAGGCGAAGCGACCCGCCTTGTGCGCTGGCAGATGTGGCAGTGAGCTTTCTCCCCGCAGGAGGTATTGGGATGGCGCCTGTGGAAGTACCGAGAAACATGTCCGAGAACAGGACAGATTCCCGCCGAAGCGGTGTTTGCGAATCACCGTCGCGGCGATCAAATGGTAGCTGGAATCACTGGAAGCAAATTCTTGCGGCCGATTCCGCGTGTCGGCTGGAAAATGACCCCCGCGAAATTTGCCAGTTCCCGAACTGTTCTTACGGCTCCGAGGCCGTGTTCGGCCCTGGTGCCCTCACTGGCCCCCGGAAGACCAAGGGCTGCCATGGCAGCCCTTGGTCGGCATCGTATCAGCCACCGCTAGCGAGGCCGTCGATGTCCGGTCAAGCGAGGTCCTTTGTTTTCTGCAGGTTGATGCCGCACTCCTTGAGCAATGCAGCGACGTTTTGACTGACGCCCCATTCCGTTTTACCCGCCGTTTTGGTGCCCCAGTCGGTTTTCGGACCCAGCGCGAATCCAAGCTGCCTCAGTATGCTGGAACACTTCAAGCAAACGGGCCTTGAAGGGCAGAGAACGACCTTGATAGGGGTCGTCTCAAGTATTTGTTTCGCAGCCAGAATGCACAGTTTGGTCGTGGTATTGACCTCCGACTCCTGGGCCTCGATGAAGTTGTGCAAAGCGTCCATTTCAGCATGGCCGTGTCCGTGGCCAGTTTCTCCTTCGTATTCGACCGCATTGATCGTCAGAATAGCGTCGCAACTTTCGGAAAGGGGCATGTTTTTGCTCCGGTTCGGATCGTGTTTACCCATCAACGCCGGCACTACCTCAACGCCTCACGATGCCGGCGTCGACCATTCTTGAAGCTTTAGGCCACCGCACTCCATCCCTACCCCGACACGGCAGCCCCCCTAATACACGGGGCCACACCGGTTCCCTGCCGACCTTTTGCAGCGGAGTTTTGTGTCAGTCTCGATGCGGTACGCAAACGCACCGGGTGGCAACCGGTCTCGCACCTCGGGTTGCGCTGAAGAAGCAAAAACGCGCCAGCGGCGGGTTTCTGGATGGAGGCCAGGTCCAACCCGGCCGGTCGACGCATCCGACTTACTTGCCGGCAGACACGGGGCTGACGGCAGCGGGCTGGCTGCCCGCGTCGGCGCCGGTGGCAACAAAGGCGTTCAATTGGCGAAGTTGCTTTATTCCAAGACGGGCGCGCGGCCGGCACACCAGACCTCTTGACCCGACACACGGGCTCTCTTGCGTCATGGAGACGATGCGCTTCTCATGAAGACCCAGCCTCACCGCGTCGTGGACACCTTGGTCGTTCGACGTGGCCTCATCGCGACGACAGCCTTGTATTCGGTGGGTGCGACCGACTTGCTGTGCATCGGCCGTGGCTCCAGCGACACCAAACGGATCTCGTAGTTGCCGGCTTTGACCGCGTGCTTCCAGTCCTGCTCGCCGCCGCTCCATGGCAGGACCACCACTTGAGATTGGATGTTCTCTCCGGTGAGCCAGAAGAAGGCTCTTGCTTCGCCCGCAACACCGCACTGAACATCGGAAGGGCAGCGAGTATCGTGATAGCCGACAAACTTCAGTTGGAAAGCGCTTGGAGCCGGCGGTGCGGCGCCTTGGAAACCCATGGACAGTTCCAGCGGGTCGCCGACGACTGTCGCGGACTGGGCGAATGTCAAAGACGGAAGGAGCGCGGCGGTGACAACGCTCAGAAGGGCAGAGCTCAGGAATCTCATGAGGCCTAGCGTGGATGAGACCCGCGCACCCTAACGCACCCCGCGACCTACCACCCCCCGCCGTCCAGGGACCTTGCCGCAGTTGGCTCTGGCCTGGATTCGGGGACGATTGGCTCGGGCCGGCCCACGGTGCTGAGCGCTTTGCATCCAGGATAGGCAACTGCGCTCTCTGCTGAAGTCAGGACGGGCTCGCGGCCGCATACGATGTATCAATATCGGAGTTAAAACACTGAACGTGTCTTGCTGCGGATAAAAGCCTTCGCTCTCGAAGCTGCCCTTCATTGGCGATGCAAGACAGTGAGAGCTTGCTTGATCGTCCGCGGACGTTACCAAAAGGCGCAATGCCTGTAGAGCCGATGCGAGAGCGCCTCTAGCATTGGGCCACGTTCCATACGGCGTTCAGAAAATGCCTGAGAGCGAGGGAGGCCGGGACGCACAAGACGCCCTACAAAGCACCCGTCGATCACGACATCACGGGCGGAGCCTCGCGCTGATCATTCATAGAACAAGAGGTTCTGATATGCACAAGGAAACAGGCAACGCCATGCGTACAGCGTGGCATGGCATGGCGCTGTCGCTCATCCTCACGGCCGTGTTGTCGGCCTGCGGAGGGGGCTCCTCGGGGTCGGATGGCACCTCGTCGAACACGCCTACGCCCAATCCGGCTCCGAACCCCACGCCGAACCCGTCACCCAATCCGACGCCGAACCCGCCCACCGCTGGCTTGCCTGCGGCCGGCTACCCTGGCGGTGCCGCGGTTCCTTCCGAGGCCCAGGCAGAGGACGTCTCCAGCCCCCGCACCATCATCGGCACCGGCACCGCGGCGAGTTGCACCAGCGCTGCGTTCGTCGCTGCGGTGGCCAAAGGCGGTGTGATCACCTTCAATTGCGGCAGCGAGCCGGTCACGATCACCCTGCTCGAGACCGCGAAGATCGTCAACAACACCGGCCCGAAGATCGTGATCGACGGCGGCGGCAAGGTCACGCTCTCGGGCGCTGGCCAGCGCCGTATCCTCTACATGAACACCTGCGACCCGGCGCAAGGGTGGACCACCTCGCACTGCCAGAACCAGGACCACCCGCAGCTCACGCTGCAGAACCTGACCTTTGTCGACGGCGCGACGAGCGGGACCAATGCCGCGGGCGCGAACGGCGGCGGCGCGGTGTTCGCGCGGGGCGGCCGGCTCAAGATCGTCAACAGTCGCTTCTTTCGCAACCAGTGCGATGCCACGGGTCCGGACGTCGGTGGTGGCGCCGTCCGTGCCCTGAGCCAATACGAGAACCTGCCGCTGTACGTAGTGAATTCCACCTTCGGCGGCCGCAGCGACCTGGGGAACTTCTGCAGCAACGGCGCTGCCCTGTCCTCCATCGGCGTCAGCTTCACCGTGATCAACAGCCTGTTCACGCACAACAGAGCGATCGGCGTTGGGGCCAACCCGGCCCGCAGCGGCACGCCCGGCGGCGGCAGCGGCGGCGCCATCTATAACGACGGCAACACCTTCCACCTGCGCATCCAGGGCAGCCGGATGACGAACAACACGGCCAACGAAGGAGGTGGCGCCATCTTCTTCGTGAGCAACGACCGCAGCGGCACCCTGGGCATCACCAACTCGTCCCTGTCGGCCAACACGAGCAGCGGCTTCGAGACGGAGGGCCTGCCGGGGATCTTCTATCTCGGCAACGGCGCGCCGCAGATCAGTGGATCGACGCTGCAGCCCTAGCACCTGCGTGACCTGGCAGCCGCGCCGACGTCTTGCTCGCGCAGCTTTCGCCCGCCCTGGCGTCATCCGCAGCGACGGCTGCTTTCATTCCTCGGCCCGCGCCAGCAGCGGCACCGGCCGGGCCTGTTCAAGCTCAGGGACGTCGAGGACATGCGGGTCGAAGTTGTGGTCTGGCTGCACCAGGAACTCTAGAGCCAACGGTCCTGTGAAGCTTCTGCGCCCTTGTGACGCGAATGCCTCGCTCTCCGCACTCCGTGGCCGGCGACCCGCGTTCGGACGGCTTTCAACGCCTCGAGAGGACACCTGCCACGAGCCAATAGACGGGTATGGCGAAGAATGAGTGAAACCAGTACGACACGTTCGCATCCCCACGCTGTGTGCACAGCTTGAAAGTGTCAATGCAGACGCCATGAAGGAGGACTGTGACGAACGTGAGGACAAGCCCAAGCGCGACAGCGATCACAAACGCCTTTCCCCACCCAGTTGGCACATGGTTCACAGCTCGGTCTGCCCCATAGAACGCCGCGGCAGCGGCGCCGAGCAGAGCAAGGGCCCACGCAATGAGAGGTGATAGGTCCATCTGGTTCAAGGTTCGCCTGCGAGGGCCCTGCATTCGGAACGGCTGGCTGCCAACTGGGCCAAGCGGCGCCTCCTGAGAACCGGCCTGTTCGGCAGAACGAGCTTCACTGACTGGCCGCAGTGGCAGGCAGCTGGCCGGTACGGAGCACCTGCACCCTGCCGGCTCGAACGACGGCATCGGAGTGAACCTCCAACAGAATCCGTGCGAGCGCGAAGCCGTCCTTCGCCTCGGCCGAAGCGCTGCGGGCCGACGGCCCCTACGTCGGCGCGCATTCGGCGGCCTTCCTCCGGTCGCTTGCTGGCAACGACAGGAGGCCCGACGCGGCCCCAATGAAAAAACCCGCTAGTTGCTGCTGACACAGCGACGAGCGGGTTTCCGGTATTTGGTTGCGGGGGCAGGATTTGAACCTACGACCTTTGGGTTATGAGCCCAACGAGCTACCAGACTGCTCCACCCCGCGACAGAAGTGAGACTATAGCATATGTTCTCGTTCTCGCGCTAGCCCCTCGTCTCAAATTTTGGAAAGTGCCCGAGAGGGAGTCAATCAGAGGCCTGCAGCGCCCAAAGTTTCGACAAAACGATCGGCCGACTGGAAGCCGATGACCCGCACGGCCGTCAGCTCGCGCCCGGCAGCATCGAAGAACAGCGTACCCGGCGGGCCAAAGAGCCCGAAACGTTTCAGCAGCGCCCGGTCCTCGGCATTGTTCGCCGTCACGTCGGCCTTGAGCAGCAGCGCCTGCGAGAGCTTGGCGCGCACCCGTGGGTCGGTGAAGGTGAAGTTTTCCATCTCCTTGCACGAGACGCACCAGTCCGCATAGAAGTCCAGCATCACCGGCCGGCCGGCACTTGCCACCAGCCGGTCGAGTTCGGCGACGCTGCTGACCTTGGTGAAGGCCAGTGCCGGCAGAGGCGTGGCGGCAGCCCCGGCCTCGGTCCGCCCGGCGGTCAGGTGCTTCAGCGGCTGCCAGGGGTCGCGCCCCCCTGAGGCGGCGCCCACCAGCTGCAGCACACCCAGCACCGCCAGGACGACACCCACCCCCTTCAGCAGCTTCGCCGAGCCGCGCGCGCCGCCGTGCAGCGGGTCGAACACACGCAGGTAAACCGCGCCCACCAGCAGCAGGCTGCCCCACAGCAGCATCGCGGCCCAGCCGGGCAGCACCGGCTGCAGCATCCACAGCGCCACGGCAAGAAGCAGTGCGCCGAAGAAGTGCTTGACGTGTTCCATCCAGGCGCCGCTGCGCGGCAGCCAGCGGCCGGCCGAGGCACCGATCAGCAGCAGCGGCACGCTCATGCCGGCAGCCAGCATGAAGAGGGCCACGCCGCCGAGCACCAGGTCGCGGGTCTGGCTGATGTAGACCAGCGCACCGGCCAGCGGCGCAGCGACGCAGGGACTGACGATCAGCGCCGACAAGCCGCCCATCAGGAACACGCCCAGCAGCCGTCCGCCCGGCAGGCGGCCGGACGTCGCGGCGACCCGCTCCCGCAGGCGCGCCGGCAATTGCAGCTCGTAGAAGCCGAACATCGACAGCGACAGGACCACCAACAGCAGCGCAAAGGCACCGAGCACCCAGGGCGTCTGCAGCCAGGCCGCCAAGCCCTCCCCCGCCAGCCCGGCCGCAATGCCGAAGGCGGTGTAGACCAGCGCCATGCCCAGGGAGTAGCTGCCAGCCAGCACCAGGCCACGGCCGCGCCGTGTGCTTCGCTTGCTGCCGACCTGTCCGACGATGATCGACGACAGGATGGGCAGCATGGGCAGCACACACGGGGTCAGCGACAACAGCACGCCAGCGACGAAAAACACCACCGCGACGGTCGGCAGACGGCCGGACTGCAACGCGCTCTCGATGCCGCCGACGTCGGTGCGCGAAGCTGTGTTGACCAGGGCCGCAGCGGAAGCGGCCGGTGCCGCACCGGGCGTCGCGGGCGATGCCGCAACGGCCTCAGGGCTCGCCGGCCCGCCAGCGGTCGTGCTGGAGGGCGGGTCGCTACGTCCCAGGACTCCCCCCAGCAAGCCGGCAACACCCGAGGACGAGGCCGGCCGAGAGGCGCTGCTGTCTTCGACCAAGGTGACCGAATTGCTGCCGCCGGCGAAGGCGACCAGGCGCACCTCGGCATGGTGCTGCATCGGGGGATAACACAGGCCGCGGTCGGCACATCCCTGGCTGGTCACGCTCAGCAGGAAGGGCCCTTGGGCCTGCTCCACCGGCAGGCGGATCACCAGGCGCCCGCGGTGGCTCTCGACGTTTTTCTTGAAGGTCTCGTCGTACTTGATCTTGCCGGGAGGAATTTGCGGCGCGCCCAGGGTCGCCGCGGGGGCCCCTTCGAACTTGAACTGCTCACGATAGAGGTAGTAGCCCTCGGCGATGTCGAAGCTCAGCTCGACGCTGCGGTCGTCGGCGGCACGCGCGGAGAACCGGAAGGCCTGCTCCGGCTCCAGAAAATCCTCTTCGGCGCCCGCTCCCCTGCTGCCGAGCAACAACACCAAGGCCGCCATCAGCATGGCGGCCCAGCTCCAACGACCCGTCATCGAACTCACTCCTTGTCTGTCTCTCTGACCAGCCATTGCAGATACGGTTCCAGGCCGTCCTGCGGGCCGAGCGCCAGCAGCTCGGGCACCTCGTAGGGATGCAGATCCGGCAGCGCCTGCTTCAGCGCGGGCCAGCGCGCAGCACTGGTCTTGAGCACGAGCAGCCACTCACGTGCTTCTTCGATGCGGCCTTGCCACCAGTACATCGAGCTCACGCCGGGCACGATGTTGACACAGGCGACCAGGCGCGCCTCCAGCAGCCGGCGCGCGAGGTCGCGAGCGCGGGTTTCGTCGTCCACGGTCGTCAGGGCGATACGCACCTCGGCCGCGCCGGTGTTCGCAGAAGGCAGGGTTGGGGTCATCGCCTCGGCTTCACTTGAAAAAGCGGCGCCGCGTCAACACCAGCGCCAGGTAGTAGCCGACCACCGCATAGCCCACCAGCACCGCCAGCGGCCGCAGCAGTTCGGGCGGCATCTGGCCGATCACGAGCGGACGCACCACCTCGACGGCCGAGGCCAGCGGCAGTGCCTGCGCGATCGCCTGCAGCCAGTCGGGCAGCTGCTCCAGCGGAAAGTAGATGCCGGACAGGAAAGTCATCGGCGTCAGCACCAGGGTGAAGTAGTAGGTGAAGAAGTCGTAGCCCTTGGCCAGCGCGTTGAAGACCAGCGCGATGGACGAGAAAGTGATGCCCACCAGGAACAACACCGGCAGGGCCAGCAGCAGGGTCGGTGCGCGGCTGATGTTCAGTGCGGCCAGCACGATTGCGATGGCGGTCGCCGAGAACAGCGCCTTCATCGCGGCCCACAGCATTTCGGCCAGCACGATGTCGTCCAGCGCCACCGGGGCGTTCATGATGCCGTCCCAGGTCTTCTGCACGTGCATGCGTGAAAAGGCCGAGTACAGCGCCTCGAAGGACGCGGCGTTCATCGCACTCATGCAGATGCTGCCGGAGGCCAGGAAAAGAATGTAGGGCAAGCCCTGCACCTCGCCGACCAGCGCACCCAGGCCGTAGCCGAAGGCCACCAGGATGATCAGCGGCTCGGCGATGTTGCCGATCAGGCTGGGGATCGCGAGTTTGCGCCAGACCAGCAGATTGCGCTGGACCACCGGCCAGACACGGGGTGACAGGCGCGGGGCGGCATACAGCGAAGTGAGCATGGTGGGCTCCTGGGGTGGGGTCAGGCGTCGTCGCGGATCTGCCGACCCGTGAGCTTGAGGAAGAGGTCCTCGAGGTTGGCAGGGCGGTGCAGATAACGCACCGTGTGCTCCTCCGACAGCAGCGCCAGCAGGGGTTTGGGCTCGCTGAGATAGAAGAACACCGTCTCGCCGCTCGTCTCGACGCGCTGGGCCATCGCTGCGTGGCGGTCGGCCAAGGCCTTGGCACCATCGCCGTAGAGCTCGATGACGTCGCTCTCCAGGTGCTCGGCGATCAGGCCGCGCGGCCTGCCCTCGGCGATCTTGCGTCCGTGGTCCAGCACCAGCAAGCGGTCGCACAGGCGCTCGGCCTCGTCCATGAAGTGGGTGGTCAGCAGGATGGACTTGCCCTGCTGCAGCAGCAGCTTCAGTCGCTCCCACATCAGGTGGCGAGCCTGCGGGTCCAGCCCCGTGGTGGGCTCGTCGAGCAGCAGCAGGTCCGGGTCGTTGACCAGTGCGCGCGCCAGACTCAGGCGCCGGCGCATGCCGCCGGACAGCTCGCCCGGCCGGGCGTTGGCCTTGGACTGCAGCGAGGCGAAATCCAGCAGCTTGGGCACCCGTTCGTCGACCACCCGCTTCGGCAGCCCGAAGTAGCTGCTGAAAACCCGCAGGTTTTCGGCGCAGGTGAAGTCCGGGTCCAGGCTGTCGAACTGCGTCACCACGCCGAGGCGTGCCTTGGCCTCGCGCACCTGTGCGGGGAGGCTCAGGCCGAAGGCGCTGAGCTGCCCGCTGTCGGGCGCGGTCAGGCCCAGGCAGGTGCGGATGGTGGTGGTCTTGCCGGCGCCGTTGGGGCCGATCACGCCCAGGCATTCGCCCGTGCGGATCTCGAAGGAGAGATCGTCGACGACGGTGTTGGCGCCGAAGCGCTTGGTCAGCCGGTCGACACGAAGCAGCACAGAGGGTGAAGAAGCCATGAGAGCCAGTGTGCCAAACGACCGCGTACTTGTCGTGTCCACCCAGGGGGGCGATGCACACCCGAAACACAAAGGCCAGCGCGAGGCTGGCCTTGTGGGGGACATGCCCGCCGGCAGGCGGCGGACAGGTGGAGCGCCGCCTTACTCGGCGGCGGCTTCCGCGGGAGCGGCTTCGCTCAGCTCGGGGCGGTCCACCAGCTCGACGAAGGCCATCGGCGCGTTGTCGCCAACGCGGAAGCCCATCTTCAGGATGCGGGTGTAGCCGCCCGGACGGGCGTTGTAACGCGGGCCCAGCACGTCGAACAGCTTCACGACGTTCTCGCGGTTGCGCAGGCGGGAGAAAGCCAGACGCTTGTTGGCGACGGTCGGCTCTTTGCCCAGGGTGATCAGCGGCTCGACGACGCGACGCAGTTCCTTGGCCTTGGGCAGCGTGGTCTTGATGGCCTCGTGCTCGATGAGCGAGTTGGCCATGTTGCGGAGCATCGCCAGGCGGTGCTCGGAGGTGCGGTTCAGTTTGCGAAGGCCGTTACGGTGGCGCATGGTGCTTTCCTTTCTTTATTGAACCCCGGCCGTGTCAGGTACCGGGGGTTGCACAACGCTCCGTCCGAGGCCGGAGCGACGGGGCGGGCGCCTGCGGCGCCCTGCCCCGATTTTTTCTTTCAGGGCTTAACGCTTGTCCAGGCCGGACGGCGGCCAGTTCTCCAGGCGCACGCCCAGCGTCAGGCCACGGGAAGCGAGAACTTCCTTGATCTCGTTGAGCGACTTGCGGCCCAGGTTCGGCGTCTTCAGCAGCTCGGTCTCGGTGCGCTGGATCAGGTCGCCGATGTAGTAGATGTTCTCAGCCTTCAGGCAGTTGGCCGAGCGCACCGTCAGCTCCAGCTCGTCGACCGGGCGCAGCAGGATCGGGTCGAACTGCTGGCTGCGCTGCGCCGGCTGGTCGAAGGCGGCGATCTCGCTGCCTTCCAGCTGGGCGAACACGGCCAGCTGTTCCACCAGGATCTTGGCCGAGGCGCGAATTGCTTCCTCGGGCGAGATGGCGCCGTTGGTCTCGATCTCCATCACCAGCTTGTCCAGATCGGTGCGCTGCTCGACGCGAGCGCTCTCGACGGTGTAGCTGACGCGCTTGACCGGCGAGAACGAGGCGTCCAGCACGATGCGGCCGATGGACTTGGTCGGTTCGTCGCCGAAGCGGCGCAGGTTGCCCGGCACGTAGCCGCGGCCCTTCTCGACCTTGATCTGCATGTCGAGCTTGCCGCCTTGCGACAGGTGAGCGATCACGTGATCAGGGTTGATGATCTCCACGTCGTGCGGTGTCTGGATGTCGCCGGCCGTGACCGGGCCTTCGCCTTCCTTGCGCAGCACCAGCGTGACTTCCTCGCGGTTGTGGAGGCGGAACACCACACCCTTGAGGTTCAGCATGATGTGAACGACGTCTTCCTGCACGCCGTCGATCGTCGAGTACTCGTGCAGCACGCCGGCGATCGTCACTTCGGTGGGCGCGTAGCCGACCATGGACGACAGCAGCACGCGGCGCAGTGCGTTGCCCAGCGTGTGGCCATAGCCGCGCTCGAAGGGCTCGAGCGTGACCTTCGCGCGGTGCCCGCCCAGGGGCTCCACGTTGATGGCTTTGGGTTTGAGCAAATTGGTTTGCATGAGGTCTTCCTGTCAATACCCTCGGCTCGTTACACCGATAAGGCTGATGGACCACCCGGGGGGCACGGCTGCCCCTCCAGGGCCGGAACATGGCAAAACCCGCCCACGCACGGCAGCGTGCCGGGCGTTTGCGGGTTTCGGCAGAAGCGAATCAACGCGAGTACAACTCGACGATCAGCGATTCGTTGATCTCGGCGCCGAATTCGTCGCGGTCCGGGGCCTTCTTGAAGACACCTTCCAGCTTGGCACCGTCGACCTGCACCCAGCCCGGCAGGCCGATGGAGTCGGCCAGCTTGAACGCGTCCTGGATGCGCAGCTGCTTCTTGGCCTTCTCGCGCACCGCCACCACGTCACCGGCCTTCACCAGGTAGGACGGGATGTTGACGACTTCGCCGTTGACCGTGATGCCCTTGTGGCTGACCAGCTGACGCGCTTCAGCGCGGGTCGAGCCGAAGCCCATGCGGTAGACCACGTTGTCCAGGCGCGACTCGAGAATGAGCAGGAGGTTCGCGCCGGTGTTGCCGCGGCGACGCTCGGCCTCGGCGAAATAGCGGCGGAACTGGCGCTCCAGCACGCCGTACATGCGCTTGACCTTCTGCTTCTCGCGCAGCTGCAGACCGAAGTCGGAGGTGCGGGAGCCGGAGGTGCGGCCGTGCTGGCCCGGTTTGGATTCGAACTTGGCCTTGTCCCCGATGGCGCGGCGGGCGCTCTTCAGGTAGAGGTCGGTGCCTTCACGGCGGGAGAGTTTGGCCTTCGGGCCGAGGTAGCGTGCCACTTGAGTGTGTCCTCTGCAATCTGACGTGTCCGGGGCCGGGGCCGCTGGTCACGCGAGTCTGACGCTGGTGAAAGAGTTCTTCGAGCGCAGACGGTGGGCTTCAACGAAACCGCCGGCCCGGGGTTTACACACCGGCCGGCGAACCAAAAGCTTCGAATTGTAGCTTAGATACGGCGGCGCTTCTGGGGGCGGCAGCCGTTGTGCGGGATCGGCGTGACGTCCGAGATCATGTTGATCCGGATGCCCAGCGCGGCCAGCGCGCGCACCGAGGACTCGCGACCGGGGCCGGGGCCCTTGATCTCGACGTCCAGGTTCTTGATGCCCTGCTCCTGAGCCGCACGGCCCGCCACTTCCGCAGCCACCTGGGCGGCGAACGGGGTGGACTTGCGCGAGCCCTTGAAGCCTTGGCCACCGCTCGAAGCCCAGGACAGCGCGTTGCCCTGGCGGTCGGTGATGGTGATGATGGTGTTGTTGAACGACGCGTGGACGTGGGCGATGCCGTCCGCAATGTTCTTGCGGACCTTCTTGCTCACGCGGCGAGCCGCGTTGTTCGCAGGTGCTTTAGCCATGGTGACCTTCTTTCAATCAGCTAGTGCGTCGGCTTATTTCTTTTGCGCCACGCCGGACTTGCGCGGACCCTTGCGGGTGCGGGCGTTCGTGCGGGTGCGCTGGCCGCGCATCGGCAGGCCGCGGCGGTGACGGAAACCACGGTAGCAACCCAGGTCCATCAGACGCTTGATGTTCATCGTGGTTTCACGACGCAGATCGCCTTCGATGGTCAGGCGGCCGACTTCTTCACGGATCTTTTCCAGATCGGTGTCGGTCAGGTCCTTGATCTTCTTGCTGCGTTCAATGCCGCAGGCATCGCAGATCTTCTGCGCCGTGGTGCGACCGATCCCGTAGATCGAGGTCAGACCGATTTCCGCGTGCTTCTGGGGCGGAATGTTGATACCAGCAATACGTGCCATGGGGTCCTCTAATTCGCGTTCATCAAGGCGATCGGGTCAGCCGATCAGCCCTGGCGTTGCTTGTGACGGGGGTCGGTGCAAATCACGCGAACCACGCCATTGCGACGGATGATCTTGCAATTGCGGCAGATCTTTTTAACGGATGCCGAAACTTTCATGGTCTTCTCCTTGACCTGTTGTGTTGCTCGCTACACCGACCTGCCGGCCTGATGAACGCTCTAGAAATTCCGGGTGGTAAGGCTTGCTCACTTCGCCCGGAACACGATGCGAGCTCGACTCAAATCGTAGGGCGTCAGTTCGACGGTCACCTTGTCGCCGGGGAGGATGCGGATGTAGTGCATGCGCATCTTGCCGGAGATGTGACCGAGCACGACGTGCCCGTTTTCCAACTTCACGCGAAACGTTGCGTTGGGCAAGTTCTCGAGGATCTCGCCCTGCATCTGAATGACGTCGTCTTTCGCCATTGCGCCCTTCGTCCGTTTCGCGTTTAGGCCTGCGTCTCAGCCAGCCTTGAAATTTGCCTTCTTCAGCAGCGACTCGTACTGCTGGGACATCACGTACGACTGCACCTGCGCCCAGAAGTCCATCGTCACCACCACAATGATCAGCAGCGAGGTCCCACCGAAGTAGAACGGCACGTTGTACTTCAGGATCAGGAACTCCGGCAGCAGACAGACTGCGGTGATATAGATCGCACCGGCCAGCGTCAGCCGCGCCAGGATGCGGTCGATGTAGCGTGCCGTCTGTTCGCCCGGCCGGATGCCCGGAATGAACGCGCCGCTCTTCTTCAGGTTGTCTGCCGTCTCGCGGCTGTTGAACACCAGCGCGGTATAGAAGAAGCAGAAGAAGACGATCGCAGCGGCGTACAGCAGCACGTACACGGGCTGGCCCGGGTGCAGCGCGTCGGCGATGTTCTTGAGCCAGCGCAGGCTGTCGCCCGTGCTGAACCAGCTCACCACCGTCGCCGGCAGCAGGATGATCGAGGACGCGAAGATCGGCGGGATCACGCCGGCCATGTTCAGCTTCAGCGGAAGGTGCGAGGACTGGCCCCCGTAGACCTTGTTGCCCACTTGGCGCTTCGCGTAATTGACCAGGATCTTGCGCTGACCCCGCTCCACGAACACCACGAAGTAGGTCACCAGGCCCACCAGCGCAATGATCACCAGCGCAGCGAAGGCACTCATCGCGCCGGTACGAACCAGCTCGAAGAAGCCGCCGATGGCGCCCGGCAGACCGGCCGCGATCCCACCGAAGATGAGGATCGAGATGCCGTTGCCCAGGCCACGCTCGGTGATCTGCTCACCCAGCCACATCAGGAACATCGTGCCGGCCGTCAGGCTGATCACCGCGGTCATGCGGAAACCAAACCCGGGATTCAGCACCAGCCCCTGCGAGCTTTCCAGGGCCACCGCGATCGACAGCGACTGGAACAGCGCCAGACCCAGAGTGCCGTAACGCGTGTACTGGGTGATCTTGCGACGCCCCGCCTCGCCTTCCTTCTTCAGCTGCTCGAGCGAAGGCACCACATAGCCCATCAGCTGCATGATGATCGATGCAGAGATGTAGGGCATGATGCCGAGCGCGAACACCGTGAAGCGCGAAAGCGCACCGCCGGAGAACATGTTGAACAGGCTCAGGATGCCGCCTTGCTGCCCCTTGAAGAGCTGCTGCAGCTGCCCGGGGTCGATGCCCGGCACCGGGATGTGGGCGCCGATGCGGTAGACCACGAGCGCCATGACCAGGAACACGAGACGGCGACGCAGGTCGCCGAACTTCCCGGTCTTGGCCAGCTGGGTTGCGTTGGTTGCCACTGCTTGCTTGTCCTAGAGCCTGTTGCCTGCCGTCACTCGGCCAGGGAACCGCCGGCCGCCTCGATGGCTGCCTTGGCACCTGCCGTCGCACCGATACCCTTGAGGGCGACCTTCTTCGTCAGCTGACCAGCGGCGATCACCTTGACGTTCTTGGCCAGCTCAGGGACCAGGCCCGCTTGCTTCAGCGCCAGCAGGTCGACTTCCGCAGCATCCAGGCGTTCGAGGTCCGACAGGCGGATCTCGGCGTTGAACTTCAGCGACTGCGACTTGAAGCCACGCTTGGGCAGGCGGCGCTGCAGCGGCATCTGGCCGCCTTCGAAACCGACCTTGTGATAGCCACCGGCACGCGACTTCTGACCCTTGTGACCGCGACCAGCGGTCTTGCCCAGACCAGAACCGATACCCCGGCCCACGCGGCGCTTGGCGTGCTTGGCGCCAGCTGCCGGCTTGATGGTATTGAGTTGCATCTTGTCCTCAGCCGCTTCAGAGCACCTGAACCAGGTAGCTCACCTTGTTGATCATGCCGCGCACCGCGGGGGTGTCTTCCAGCACGGACTCGCTGTTCAGGCGGCGCAGGCCCAGGCCACGCACGGTGGCGCGGTGGTCGGCACGGGTGCCGATCGGGCTGCGGACCAGCTTGACCTTCAGGGTTTTCTTCAAATCAACCATGATTTGGCTCCTGCGCTCAGCCGAGGATCTCTTCGACCGTCTTGCCGCGCTTTGCAGCGATCTCGGCAGGGGTCGTCGAGTTGGTCAGCGCATCCAGCGTCGCGCGCACCATGTTGTAGGGGTTGGTCGAGCCATGGCTCTTGGCCACGATGTCGGTCACGCCCATCACTTCGAAGACGGCACGCATCGGGCCGCCGGCGATGATGCCGGCACCGGCGGGGGCCGGCGCCATCAGCACGCGGGCCGCGCCGTGCTCGCCGTTCACCTTGTGGTGCAGCGTGCCGTTCTTCAGGCTCACCTTGATCATGTTGCGGCGGGCCTGCTCCATCGCCTTCTGGACAGCGACCGGCACTTCACGCGCCTTGCCCTTGCCCATGCCGATGCGGCCATCGCCGTCGCCGACCACGGTCAGTGCGGCGAAGCCGAGAATACGGCCACCCTTCACCACCTTGGTGACGCGGTTCACGGCGATCATCTTCTCGCGCAGACCATCGTCGCGGCCTTCGTCGGCCACCTTCGGTTGAAACTTTGCCATTTCAGATTCCTTGAGGTCTTGCGCTTAGAACTGCAGGCCGCCTTCGCGGGCCGCCTCGGCCAGCGCCTTGACGCGGCCATGGAAGGCGAAGCCAGCGCGGTCGAACGCCACCTTCTCGACGCCGGCAGCCTTGGCCTTCTCGGCGATGCGCTTGCCGACGAGGGCCGCAGCGTTCACATTGCCGCCCTTGCCGGCGCCACCCAGTTGTTCGCGCACTTCCTTCTCGGCGGTCGAAGCGGTCGCCAGGACCTTCTGACCGTCTTCCGAGATCACGCTCGCATAGATGTGCGTGTTCGAGCGGAACACCGTCAGTCGCGCGACGCGCAGCTCGGCGATACGAGCACGGGTCTGGCGGGAGCGGCGCAGGCGCTGTTCTTTCTTGGTCAACATCTCGCGGCTCCTTACTTCTTCTTGGTCTCTTTGAGGGAGACCTTCTCGTCCGAATAACGGATGCCCTTGCCCTTGTAGGGCTCGGGCGGACGGAAGGCGCGCACTTCGGCAGCCAGCTGGCCGACGACCTGGCGATCGGCACCCTTGATCAGGATTTCCGTCTGGGTCGGCGTTTCCACCTTGATGCCAGCGGGCATTTCCTTCACCACCGGGTGCGAGAAACCGATCTGCAGGTTCAGCTTCTGGCCCTGGGCCTGGGCGCGATAACCCACGCCGACCAGGTTGAGCTTCTTCTCGAAACCCTTGCTGACACCGTTGACCATGTTCGCGACGAGTGCGCGCATGGTGCCGGACATCGCATTGGCTTCCGCCGACTCGTTCACCGGGGTGAAGGTCAGCTTGCCGCCATCGTTCTTGACCGTGACCAGCGAGTTGACTTGGCGCACCAGGGTGCCCAGCGAACCTTTAACGCTGATCTGTTCGGCCGTGATCGCCACATCCACGCCTTGCGGGACGGCAATCGGCATTTTTCCAACGCGGGACATTTCTCAGCCTCCCTCGTTATGCGACGTAGCAGAGCACTTCGCCGCCGATACCGGCTTGACGTGCCTTGCGGTCGGTCATCACGCCCTTGGGCGTCGTCACGATCGCCACACCCAGACCGTTCATGACCTGGGGAATCTCGTGGCGGCCCTTGTAGATGCGCAGGCCGGGACGGCTCACGCGCTCCAGGCGCTCGATCACCGGACGACCGGCGTAGTACTTCAGCGAAATCTCGAGCTGCGGCTTGGCTTCTTCGCCACGCACCGCGAAACCGTCGATATAGCCTTCGTCCTTCAGGACCTGGGCAATCGCCACCTTCAGCTTGGACGCAGGCATCGCAACGCTCGCCTTCTGGACGATCTGCGCGTTGCGGATGCGGGTCAGCATATCGGCGATAGGATCACTCATGCTCATTGGAAGTCTCCCTGCCGATTACCAGCTGGCTTTGACCACGCCCGGGATGTCACCCGAGAAGGCCAGTTCACGAATCTTGTTGCGGGCCAGGCCGAACTTGCGGAAGGTGCCACGGGGGCGGCCGGTCAGTTCGCAACGGTTGCGCTGGCGCGTCGGGTTGGCATTGCGCGGGAGCTTCTGCAGCTCCAGGCGGGCCAGGTAACGCTCTTCGTCGGACTTCTTGGCGTCGTTGGCGACAGCCTTCAGCTCGGCATATTTCTTCGCGTACTTGGCGGCCAGGTCGGCGCGCTTCTGTTCGCGTTGCTTCATCGAAACTTTAGCCACGAGCCACCTCAGTTCTTGAACGGGAAACGGAACTCAGCGAGGAGCGCCTTGCACTCTTCGTCAGACTTCGCCGTCGTGGTGATGCTGATATTCAGGCCGCGCAGCGCGTCGACCTTGTCGTACTCGATCTCGGGGAAGATGATCTGTTCTTTGACGCCGACGTTGTAGTTGCCGCGACCGTCGAAGGAACGACCCGAGATACCGCGGAAGTCGCGCACGCGGGGCAGTGCCACGGTGACGAAACGGTCCAGGAACTCATACATCTGGACACCACGCAGCGTCACCATGCAGCCGATAGGCACACCGTCGCGGATCTTGAAGCCCGCGATGGCCTTGCGGCTCTTGGTGACCACGGGCTTCTGGCCGGCGATCTTGGTGAGGTCGCCCACGGCGTGATCCATCACCTTCTTGTCGGCGACCGCCTCGCTCACGCCCATGTTGAGCGTGATCTTGGTGATGCGCGGGACTTCCATCACCGACTTGTAGCCGAACTTCTGCACCAGGTTCGGCACCACTTTTTCGCGGTAAAACTCTTGCAAACGAGCCATCTCGAACCTCTTTAAGCCTTGATCTCTTCGCCGCTCGACTTGAAGACGCGAACCTTCTTGCCATCAGCCAGGAGCTTGATGCCAACGCGGTCGGCCTTGCCGGAAGCGGGATTGAAGATGGCAACGTTCGACTGGTGGATCGGCATGGTCTTGTCGACGATGCCGCCGGTCGTGCCCTTCATCGGGTTCGGGCGCACGTGCTTCTTGACGACGTTGATGCCTTCCACGGTGACATGGTCGGCGTCGATGCGCGCGGACACGGTGCCGCGCTTGCCCTTGTCGCGGCCGGTCAACACGATGACCTGGTCGCCTTTACGAATTTTGTTCATGGCCTGCCCTCGCTCGCAGCTCAGAGAACTTCCGGGGCCAGCGACACGATCTTCATGAAGCGCTCGGTACGCAGTTCACGCGTGACCGGGCCGAAGATGCGGGTGCCGATGGGCTCCAACTTGGCGTTCAGCAGCACCGCAGCGTTGCCGTCGAACTTGATCAGCGAGCCATCCTGACGGCGCACGCCCTTGGCGGTACGCACGACCACAGCGCTGTAGACCTCGCCCTTCTTGACGCGGCCACGCGGTGCGGCTTCCTTGATGCTCACCTTGATGATGTCGCCGATACCGGCGTAACGACGCTTGGAGCCACCGAGCACCTTGATACACATGACGGACTTCGCGCCAGTGTTGTCGGCGACGTCCAGTCGCGATTGCATTTGAATCATGTATGTCCCCAACTTTTCCCGCTGCGCCCCCTGCGCCCATCGCAGGAAACATGTGCGGTCAGTCTTGGGCCCGTTCAGACCGAGCGAGCCCGGCCACTGGGCGAAGCCGGCTCGTCTTGGGCGCCTGCCAAAAATGTATGGCGACGCCCACCCGAATTCCGGCGAAGCTGCGAATTATGCGAGAGAGCGCCAGGGATGTCAACAATCTGCTTGGGAGACCAACAGATTGTTTGGGCCTCCCGCCGCGCCCCTCCCCCGGCGCACGCCCCGGGGGCTCAAAACACTCAGCCGCGCAGTTGCTTGGCCTGCGCCAGCAGGGTCTGTGCGTTGCTGACCTCGAACTTGCCGGGTGCCTCGACGTTCAGCGTCTTGACCACCCCGTCGACCACCAGCATCGAGTAGCGCTGCGAGCGCACGCCCATACCCTTGGCCGTCAGGTCCAGCGTCAGACCGGTGGCGCGCGCGAAGTCACCGCTGCCGTCGGCCATCATGCGGACCTTGCCCGCGGTCTTCTGGTCACGGCCCCAGGCGCCCATCACGAAGGCGTCGTTGACCGACACACACCAGATCTCATCGACGCCCGCTGCCTTGAAGGCATCGAAGTTCTCGACATAGCCCGGCACGTGCTGGGCCGAGCAGGTCGGCGTGTAGGCACCGGGCAGCGCGAAGATGGCGACGGTCTTGCCGGCCGTGGCCTCCTGGATGTCGAACACGTTCGGACCGAGCGAGCAGCCGTTGCCCTCGACCTCGATGAACTCCTGCAGCTTGCCCGCGGGCAGCTTGTCGCCAACTTTCAGCATGGTGTGCGTCTCCTCCTAAAGAATGGACCAAAACACGCGGCCATAAAAAAACGGCCGGGCGCCATTGTGGCGCACGACCGTTTCCTGGCGCCGCGCGGGGCCTTGACCCCGGTGCGGCGGTTTCGTCCTCAGACGACGCGAGCCTTCTCGATCAGGCGCGTCACGACCCAAGACTTCTGCTTGGAGATCGGACGGCCTTCGGCGATCTCGACCACGTCGCCCATCTTGTACTCGCCGTTTTCGTCATGGGCGTGGTACTTGCGGGACCGGGCCACGATCTTGCCGTAGAGCTCGTGCTTCACGCGGTTCTCGACCAGGACCGTGACGGTCTTGGCGCGCTTGTCGCTCACCACACGACCGACGAAGGTGCGGGTGTTCTTCTGAGCGGCTTGAGCTTCCGTCATTTGGCGGCTCCTTCTTTCTTCTTCTCGGCCAGGATGGTCTTGGCGCGAGCGATGTCGCGGCGGGTCTTCTTCAGCTGGCTGTGGTCGCTCAGCTGCTGGGTCGCCTTTTGCATGCGCAGGCCGAAGTGGGCCTTCAGCAGGTCCTTGACTTCCTTCTGCAGGCCGTCGACGTCCTTGTTGCGCAGTTCAGATGCTTTCATACAGTTCTCCGAATGCGTCGATCAGGTGCCCATCTGGCGTGCGACGAAGATCGTGCGCAGCGGCAGCTTGGCGGACGCCAGTTGGAAGGCCTCGCGGGCGAGTTCTTCCGGCACACCGTTGATCTCGTAGAGCACCTTGCCCGGCTGGATCTCAGCCACGTAGTACTCCGGGTTGCCCTTGCCGTTACCCATACGGACTTCGGCAGGCTTCTGCGAGATCGGCTTGTCCGGGAAGATGCGGATCCAGATGCGGCCGCCACGCTTCACGTGACGGGAGATCGCACGACGTGCCGCCTCGATCTGGCGCGCCGTCAGACGGCCGCGCTCGGTGGCCTTCAGGCCGAAGTCGCCGAACGACACGTTCGTGCCGCGCGTGGCGATACCGGTGTTACGGCCCTTCTGCTCTTTGCGGTACTTGCGACGAGCGGGTTGCAACATTCTTTATTCTCCTTACGCCTCGCCCGTGCCGGAGCCCGGGGTGGCGGCTTTGCGCACGCGCTTGACCGCAGCGGTCTTGGCGTCTGCGGCTTCGGCAGGCTTGTCGCTGCCATCGGCCGGAGCTTCGTTACGGCCAGCGCCGGCACGAGCACCGGGGCCACCGCGCGGCGGGCGGCGGTCGCCGGACGGGCGATCGCCACGCGGGCCACGGCGGTTGCGACGGTCGTCTTCCGGACGCTCGTCGGTCTTGGCCGCCGGCGCTTCGCCGCGGCCCAGACGGTCGCCCTTGTAGACCCACACCTTGACGCCGATGACGCCGTAGGTGGTCTTCGCTTCCGAGAAGCCGTAGTCGATGTCGGCGCGCAGGGTGTGCAGGGGCACACGGCCTTCGCGATACCACTCGGTACGTGCGATTTCGATGCCGTTCAGACGGCCGGCGGACATGATCTTGATACCCTGGGCGCCCAGACGCATCGCGTTCTGCATCGCGCGCTTCATGGCGCGGCGGAACATGATGCGCTTCTCGAGCTGCTGGGTGATCGAGTCGGCGATCAGCTGGGCATCGATTTCGGGCTTGCGCACTTCCTCGATGTTCACTGCCACCGGCACACCCAGGCGGCGCGTCAGTTCGGCCTTCAGGTTCTCGATGTCCTCGCCCTTCTTGCCGATCACGACACCCGGACGCGCCGAGAAGATCGTGATGCGGGCGTTCTTGGCCGGACGCTCGATCAGGATGCGCGACACTGCAGCGTTCTTCAGACGCTGCTTCAGGTACTCGCGCACCTGCAAGTCTTCAGCCAGCATGGTGCTGAAGTTGCGGTTCGATGCATACCAGCGCGACGCCCAGGCACGGGTGACGGGCAGCCGGAAGCCGGTCGGATGGATTTTCTGTCCCATAGTCTTCCTGTCTGCCTATCAGTTGCCGACGGTGACGAAGATGTGGCAGGTGGGCTTGCTGATGCGGTTGCCGCGGCCCTTGGCGCGCGCGGTGAAACGCTTCAGCGTGGCGCCTTGCTCCACATAGATCGTCTTGACCTTCAGTTCGTCGATGTCGGCACCATCGTTGTGCTCGGCATTGGCGATGGCGGATTCGAGCGCCTTCTTGATGATCACGGCAGCCTTCTTCTGCGTGAACGTCAGGATGTTGAGCGCCTGGTCCACCTTCTTGCCGCGGATCAGGTCAGCCACCAGTCGACCCTTGTCGACCGACAGGCGGACGCCGCGAACACTTGCACGGGTTTCCATGGCCTCTCCTTACCGTTTCGCTTTCTTGTCCGCGGGGTGACCCTTGAACGTGCGGGTCAGCGCGAACTCGCCGAGCTTGTGGCCGACCATCTGGTCGGTCACGTACACCGGCACGTGCTGCTTGCCGTTGTGCACGGCAATGGTCAGACCGATGAACTCGGGCAGGATGGTGGAACGGCGCGACCAGGTCTTGATCGGCTTCTTGTCCTTGGTCTCGACCGCCTTCTCCACCTTGCTTTGCAGGTGGTGGTCGACGAACGGACCCTTCTTGAGTGAACGAGCCATAGCCTACCTCTTACTTCTTGCGACGCGACACGATCATGTTCTGCGTGCGCTTGTTGTTGCGGGTGCGGTAGCCCTTGGTGAGCGTGTTCCACGGAGAGACCGGGGCACGCGCCTCGCCGGTGCGGCCTTCGCCACCACCGTGCGGGTGATCCACCGGGTTCATGGCAACGCCACGAACGGTCGGGCGGATGCCCTTCCAGCGGATCGCGCCGGCCTTGCCGTACTGGCGCAGGCTATGCTCTTCGTTCGAAACTTCACCGATGGTCGCACGGCAGTCGATGTGGATGCGGCGCACTTCGCCCGAGCGCAGGCGCACTTGAGCGTAGGTGCCTTCGCGGGCCATCAGCACGGCGGAGGCGCCAGCCGAACGCGCGATCTGGGCACCTTTGCCGGGCAGCATCTCGATGCAGTGGATGGTCGAGCCCACCGGAATGTTGCGGATCGGCAGCGTGTTGCCGGCCTTGATCGGCGCCTCGGCGCCGCTCAGCACGGTCGAACCCACTTCCAGGCCGCGCGGGGCGATGATGTAGCGACGCTCGCCGTCGGCATAGCACACCAGCGCGATGTGGGCCGTGCGGTTGGGGTCGTACTCGACGCGCTCCACCTTTGCCGGGATGCCGTCCTTGTTGCGACGGAAATCGACGACACGGTAGTGATGCTTGTGACCCCCGCCCTTGTGACGGGTGGTGATGTGGCCGTTGTTGTTGCGGCCCGCATTCTGCTTCTGCGGCTCGAGCAGCGACTTTTCAGGCGCGCCCTTGTGCAGATGCGAATGCACCACTTTCACCACGGCGCGACGGCCGGGCGAGGTGGGCTTCAGTTTGACGACGGCCATTACGCAGCCTCCCCGGAGAAGTTGAGCTCTTGGCCTTCCTTCAGCGACACGTAGGCTTTCTTGACATTGTCACGACGCCCGATCGTGCGGCCAAAGCGCTTGACCTTGCCCTTCTGGTTCACCACCTGAACGGCATCCACCTCGACCTTGAACATCAGTTCAACGGCAGCCTTGATCTCGGGCTTGGTGGCGTCGCGCAGGACCTTGAACAGCACCTGGTTGTGCTTCTCGGCAACCGACGTGGCCTTCTCGGACACGATGGGAGCGACGAGCACCTGCATCAGGCGACCTTCATCGAATTTCAGAGTGCTCATGCGAACATCTCCTTGAGCTTCTCCATCGCGGCCTTCGTCACCAGGACCTTCTTGTAGAAGACCAGCGACAGCGGATCGGCGTAGCGCGGCTCGACGACGAGCACGTTGGCCAGGTTGCGCGAGGCGAGGTAGAGGTTTTCGTCGACCTGGTCGGCAATCACCATGACAGACTCGAGGCCCATGGCCTTGAACTTCTGTGCCAGCGCCTTGGTCTTGGGCGACTCGACCGTCAGGGAGTCGACCACGGCCAGGCGGCCGTCACGGGCCAGCTGCGAGAAGATGGCGGCCATGCCGGCACGGAACATCTTCTTGTTGACCTTCTGGGTGAAGTTTTCGTCGGGGCTGTTCGGGAAGATCCGACCGCCTCCACGCCACAGCGGCGACGAGGTCATACCGGCGCGAGCGCGGCCGGTGCCCTTCTGGCGCCAGGGCTTCTTGGTGGAGTGCTTGACCATCGCGCGGTCCTTCTGGGCACGGGTGCCCTGGCGCGCATTGGCCTGGTAAGCGACAACGATCTGGTGCACCAGCGCTTCGTTGTAGTCGCGACCGAACACGGTGTCAGGAGCGTCCACCTTCGAGGCGGCCTGACCTTGTTCGTTCAGGAGCTCGAGCTGCATTACTGGGCTCCTTTCTTGACCTTGACCTTGACTGCGGGGCGCACGACGACGTGGCCGCCCTTGGCGCCCGGAACGGCGCCCTTGACCAACAGCAGCTGGCGGGCTTCGTCGATGCGGACGATGTCGAGGTTCTGCGTGGTGGTGGTCTCGTCGCCGAGGTGGCCGGTCATCTTCTTGCCCGGGAACACGCGGCCGGGATCCTGCGCCATCGAGATCGAGCCGGGCACGTTGTGCGAACGGCTGTTACCGTGGGAGGCGCGCTGCGAACCGAAGTTGTGGCGCTTGATGGTGCCCGCGAAACCCTTGCCGATCGAAGTGCCCTGCACGTCGACCATCTGGCCCACGGCGAACATCGACAGCGGCAGCTGCGCGCCGGCCTTGTACTCGGCGGCGACGTCGGCAGACACGCGGAATTCTTTGAGCAGTTCGCCGGCTTCGACGCCCGCTTTCGCGAGGTGGCCAGCTTCCGGCTTGGTCACGCGCGAGGCTTTGCGCGCACCGAACGCCACCTGGATGGCGCTGTAGCCGTCGGTCTCAACGGTTTTCACCTGGGTCACGCGGTTGTTGGACACGTCCAGCACCGTCACGGGCACGGCGTCGCCGTCGTCCGTGAAGATGCGCATCATGCCCACCTTGCGGCCCAGCAATCCGAGGCGATTGCTAAGACTCATTGTTTTCTCCAATGTCCGACAGCGATTGGCCGGACTGACTGATTTGCGGCGCCCGGGGGCGCCACCGTAGAAACCACAAAGGCCCACCGAAGTGGGCACCTGCGGAAAAGCCGGGGATTATAGCAACGGCGGCCGTCGCCGCAATCACCATGACCCCACAGGCGTCTAGTATTGCCGCTTATTGCAGCTTGATCTCGACGTCCACGCCGGCCGGCAGGTCCAGCTTCATCAGCGCGTCGACGGTCTTGTCGGTCGGATCGACGATGTCCATCAGGCGCTGGTGGGTGCGGATCTCGAACTGGTCGCGCGAGGTCTTGTTGACGTGCGGCGAACGCAGGATGTCGAAACGCTGCTGGCGGGTCGGCAGGGGCACGGGGCCCTTGACGATGGCGCCGGTGCGCTTGGCAGTGTCGACGATCTCGAGTGCCGACTGGTCGATCAGCTTGTAGTCGAACGCCTTGAGGCGGATGCGGATCTTTTGCTTTTGCATGACTGGGTCCTAAAGAGCGGTGCCGCGGGGGGGCGGCGGTGTTTCGAGGCTGGGAGCAGGGGGCCGGGCGGCACCCCTACTCCGAAGTCACGCGATG